>JAQBXY010000039.1 GCA_027623325.1 Gemmatimonadota bacterium | reverse complement strand
TCCGGAGCTGCGCTTCGCGATCCGCGAGGGCGGTCGCACGGTCGGCGCGGGTGTCGTGACGGAAATCATCGAGTAATAGCGGGAACCATCATACTGCGTGGCTCGGCCATCCGGCCGACCCCACGCGCATAACGAGAAAACGATGGCAGACAGAATCAGAATTCGACTTAAAGCGTTCGACCATTGGCTGATTGACCAAACGGCGTCCGACATCGTGCGGACCGCTCAGAAGACGGGTGCGACCGTACGCGGTCCGATCCCTCTTCCTACGCGGCGCCAGCGATGGACCGTTCTTCGTTCGCCACATGTCGATAAGAAGAGTCGTGAGCAGTTCGAGCTTCGCACCCACAAGCGACTCATTGACATCGTGGACAGCCGCCCCCAGACCATCGACGCGTTGACAAAGCTGGATCTGCCTGCTGGTGTCGACGTCGAGATCAAAGTCGACTGACGGAGGAACTCCGGATATGCCGGGATTGATCGGAAAGAAGATCGGGATGACCCGAATCTTCGATGAAGAGGGAATACAGATTCCCGTTACCGTCATCGAAGCTGGGCCTTGCCCCGTCGTCAAAGTGCGGTCGCAGCAGCAGGACGGTTATGGTGCCGTCCAGCTAGGCTACGGCGACAAGAAGGCCAACAGGACTTCTCGGGCCGAAATGGGGCACGCCGCTACAGCGGGCCTCGAGGCGGCGCCCCAGCTGATGCGAGAGTTCCGCACTCACGACGGCGAAGTGTATGAGGTGGGCCAACAGCTCACCGTGAGTTTGTTCGAGGCCGGTGACCGGGTGAAGGTCACGGGTCGTACGAAGGGTCGTGGTTTTCAAGGTGTCGTGAAGCGCTACGGATTTGCGGGTAGGCCTGCGTCGCACGGCCACCCGATGTCTCGTAACCCGGGTTCGCTCGGACCGGGCACCGATCCGTCCCGCGTGATCAAGGGCAAGAAGCTGCCCGGTCGCATGGGTGGAGACCGTTCGACTATCCGGAACATGCAGATCGTACGCGTAGACGGTGAGCGCAATCTGCTATTCGTGAAGGGCGGCGTTCCGGGCGCCCGTAACAGTTACGTCCTGATCTCGAAGTAGGCCATGTTCAAGGCACGCTACTACAAAGCAGACGGCAAGAAGGGAAAGGCTCGGGCATTGCCTGACTCTCTCTTCGACGGCGTCGTGAACGAGAGCGCCATGCACCAGGTGGTGAAGGCGTATCTCTCCAATCAACGGCAGGGAACGGCGTCTGCGAAGACCCGCTCCGAGGTCCGAGGTGGGGGGCGCAAGCCCTGGCGCCAGAAGGGCACCGGTCGGGCTAGGCAGGGCACGATCCGTGCGGTCCAGTGGGTGGGTGGCGGAGTCGCCTTCCCGCCGATTCCGCACTCGTGGCGCCAGCGCATTCCCAAGAAGGTGCGCTCGCTCGCTCGTCGCTCGGCACTGAACGACCGTGCGGAGCACGATCGCGTGATCATCGCCGACTTGCCGGGGCTGGATGCGCCGAAGACGCGCGATCTCATCAGCTTCCTGGGCGCATTGGAAGTCACGGGGAAGACCCTGATCCTCACCGACGGCCTGAACGAAACGCTGTACTTGTCGGCCAGGAATCTCGGCAAAGTCGAGATTCTCCCGTTCGGTCAGGAGTCGGTCTACGACGTCCTGTGGGCTCACACGGTCGTTATCGAGCGCGGCGCGATTGAGAAGGCCGACGCCGCGGGTGAGACCAAGGGTAAGAAGAGTGCGGAGCCGGTTGCCGATGACGTGAACGATGATGCCGAGGAGACGACCGATGCGTGAGGCATGGGACATCATCATCTCGCCGGTGGTGACCGAGAAGACTACGGAGCAGATGGAGGGCAACCTCTACACGTTCCGGGTTTCGACTGATGCGAACAAGATCGAGATCGGTCAGGCCATCGAGAAGCTTTGGGATGTGACGGTGAAGGACGTTCGGACCATGCGGTATCCGGGGAAGGCGAAGCGGTCCTCCCTGGGCCGGATGTCCCGGAATCAAGGAACGGGTCGGCGCCCCGGGTTCAAGAAGGCCGTGGTGCAACTCGCCGCAGGTGACTTTATCGAGCTTTACGAGGCCGGCTGATGGGAATCAAGAAATTCAGGCCGATGACTCCGAGCCAGCGTACGCGCACGATTCTCGACAACGACGTGCTCACGCGGAAGGGCCCCGAGAAGTCGCTGACCGAATCGCTGAGCGGGAAGGGTGGTCGAAACCACCATGGTCATATTACCGCTCGTCGCCGGGGTGGCGGTCATAAGCAGCGGTACCGCATCATCGACTTTCGGCGCGATAAGTACGACGTCCCGGGCAAGGTCGCTCACATCGAGTACGACCCGAATCGGACCGCGAACATCGCGCTGATCCACTACGCTGACGGTGAGAAGCGGTATATCCTGCACCCGAAGGGACTGCAGGTGGGCGACCAGGTCACTGCGGGACCGAACGCCGATGTCCGCGTCGGATGTGCGATCCCGCTAAGGCTGGTGCCCCTCGGCACGACGGTCCACAATGTCGAGCTCAAGCCGATGAAGGGTGGGCAGATGGCCCGGTCGGCCGGCGCAGGCGTACAGGTCGTGGCGAAAGAAGGTGACATGGTCACTCTCCGGTTGCCGTCCACCGAGGTTCGCCGAGTCCACAAGGACTGCATGGCTACGATCGGTGAAGTTGGGAATTCGGATCACGAACTTACGGTGATCGGGAAAGCCGGTGCCAACCGTTGGCGCGGGAAGCGTCCGAAGGTCCGTGGTGTCGCGATGAACCCGGTCGATCACCCCCTCGGTGGTGGTGAGGGCCGTAGTTCTGGCGGCCGTCCTCCGGTCTCTCCTTGGGGCAAGCCGGAAGGCAAGAAGACCCGCAATAAAAAGAAAGAGTCCACCAAGTACATCGTGCGAGGCCGCAAGCGCGGCAAAGCCACGCAGTAGGCCGGAGAACGATTCATGCCGCGTAGCGTCAAGAAGGGACCGTTTATCGAGGACAAGCTTCTTCTCAAGATCGAGGTGATGAACTCTCGAGGTGAGAAGAAGGTCGTGAAGACATGGTCACGGGCGTCGACGATCTCTCCGGATTTCGTTGGGCACACCGTCGCCGTGCACAATGGAAACAAGTTCATCCCGGTGTATGTGACGGAAAATATGGTGGGGCATAAGCTCGGTGAGTTCTCTCCGACGCGCCTCTTCCGGGGTCACTCGGGCAAGCTCGCCGACAAGCGATCGGGTCGTTGATATGAAAGCCAGAGCAGTAGCACGGCACGTTCGGATGAGCGCACGGAAGGTGCGCCTCGTCGTCGACCAGATCCGTGGCAAGTCCGTGAACGAGGCCTACGCGCTTCTTCAGTTCTCGAAGAAGGGAGCCGCCGAGCCGGTCGGGAAGACCCTCCGCTCTGCGGTCGCGAACGCTCAAGTCAAGTCACAAGACGGCGGTGGGTTGCTCGACATCGACGACCTCGTGGTACGCGAGGCCTACGTCAACGAGGGCCCCACACTCCGACGGTTCAGGGCCCGCGCCCAGGGGCGAGCGGCCCCGATCCGGAAACGCACGAGCCACATCACTGTGGTAATCGACAGCAAGGAAGCCTGAGGATATGGGACAGAAAACACACCCGATCGGGTTTAGGCTCGGAGTCTCGAAGGACTGGACGTCACGGTGGTATGCCGAACGCGACTTCCCCCGCCTGCTCCACGAGGACGAGACGATCCGTACGTACCTGCGTCGCCGGCTTTCCCACGCGGCGCTCGCGCTGATCGAGATCGAGCGTAAGCCGAGTAAGATTGTCGTCACCCTTCATACGGCACGTCCGGGTGTGGTGATCGGAAAGAGAGGCGCGGAGGTCGACAAGCTCCGTGACGAGCTCGGTGTTCTGACCCAGTCCGAAATCTCCGTGAACGTCGAAGAGATCAAGCGGCCCGAGGTCAGTGCCTATCTGGTGGCCGAGAATATCGCCCACCAGCTACGTCAACGGATCTCGTTTCGGCGGGCGATGAAGAGGGCGGTTCAGTCTTCGATGCGGGCCGGAGCGGAAGGGATCAAGATTCGATGTGCGGGACGACTCGGTGGTGCCGAGATTGCGCGTACCGAGGGATACAACGAGGGACGTGTGCCGTTGCACACTCTTCGTGCGGACATCGATTACGCACAGGTGCCTGCCTTCACTACCTATGGAGTGGTGGGAGTGAAGTGCTGGATCTTCAAGGGCGAAATTGTCGAGGAGCGGCGGGGCCGCACCTACTCGACGGACGCCTGATCAAGGAATTCGAGGAATAGACGATGCTAGCGCCGAAACGAGTAAAACACCGGAAGACCCACAAAGGGCGGATGCGCGGACAGGCCTACCGCGGGAGCAAGGTTTCCTTCGGGGAATACGGACTCCAGGCGCTCGAGCCCACGTGGATCACGAACCGACAGATCGAGTCGGCTCGTATCGCCATGACTCGGCACATCAAGCGTGGCGGGAAGGTCTGGATTCGCATTTTCCCGGACAAGCCCATCACGCATAAGCCGGCCGAGACGAGAATGGGTAAGGGAAAGGGCAGCCCAGAAGGCTGGGTCGCCGTAGTGAAGCCCGGTCGGATTATGTTCGAACTTGAGGGCGTCGATCTGGAAACAGCGAAGCGGGCGATGGACCTTGCCGCGGCGAAGCTGCCGATCAAGTGCAAGTTCATCGTGCGCGAGCAGCAACTCTAAGGAATGCGGAGCTAAGAAGATGAAGGCAGATGACATCCGTGACTGGGACGACGTCGAAGTTCTGGCGCGTCTAAAGGAGCTCCGCGAGGAGCAGTTCAAGCTCCGATTCCACGGTTCAATGATGCAGTTGGAAAACAATGCCCTGGTAGGGCAGGTACGACGCGACATCGCGCGTCTGCGGACGGTCCTTCGCGAGCGCGAGCTCGCCCAGAACGCCTGATTGAAGAAGCCATGAGCGAAAACGAGAACGAGCCGATCGACGCCGCGAAGGCCGAGACACCGGAGACCACCACGGATTCACAGGGCGGCGCGCGGAATCGCCGCAAGGTGCGCGTCGGTGTGGTCGTGAGCGCGAAGATGAACAAGACCGTGACAGTGACCGTCGCGAGGCAGTTCCTCCATCCGCTCTACGGAAAGGCAGTCAAGCGGTCCAAGAAGTACCACGCACACGACGAGAACAACGACTATCAGGTGGGTGACACCGTGCGGATCACAGAGACCCGCCCGCTGTCCAAGACCAAGCGTTGGCGCGTCGTCGACTTGATCGAGCGTCCGGTCTGATCCGGCGATCGAAAACGACGACTTAGCTAGCTAGAGAGAGAGCAGAAGATGATTCAACAAGAGTCGGTTCTCCGAATCGCCGACAACACCGGGGCCAAAGCAGCACTCTGCATCAGGGTGCTGGGTGGTTCCAAGCGTCGGTATGCGGGCATTGGAGATCTCATCGTCGCCACGGTGAAGGACGCGATCCCCAACGCGGGCATCAAGAAGGGCACCGTGATCAAGGCGGTCGTGGTCCGGACGGCGAAGGAGACACGCCGCCGGGACGGGACGTACATCCGGTTCGATGACAATGCCGCGGTGATCGTCGATGACAACGGCGAGCCCAAGGGGACCCGCATCTTTGGCCCGGTGGGTCGTGAGCTGCGTGAGAAGCAGTACATGAAGATCGTCTCGCTGGCGCCGGAGGTGCTCTGATGGCCCCGAAGTACCAGATCATGAAGGGTGATCGCGTCCGCGTGATTCGCGGCAACTATCGTGACATGGAGGGGTCGGTCCTCGAGGTCCAGCGCGAGAAAGGCCGAGTGCGGGTCGAGGGTGTGAATATGCGCAAGCGTCACACCCGGCCCAGTCAGCAGGATCCGGATGGCGGCATCATCAGCTTCGAGGCGCCGATCCATGTGTCCAACGTCATGCTCGTCGATGCGACGGCCGATGCCGCGACTCGGGTTCGTGTACGGGTCGAAGAGGACGGCACCAAAGAGCGGATCTCCGTGAAGAGCGGCAATCCGATACCGAAGCCTAAGTAACTACCTGTGGATGCGTGTCTTGCATCCGGCCTAATGGAAGCGAAGAGGGAAGCGAAGTGAGTAAAATCCAGCCCAGATTGAAGACGCACTACGACACGTACGTGCGGCCGAAGCTCCTCGAGGAGTTTCAGTACACGAACCTGCACCAGGTGCCGGGGCTCGTGAAGATCGTGCTGAATGTCGGAATGGGTGAGGCGTCCAAGGATCAGAAGCTCCTCGACAGCATTGTCGAGGAACTCGGTCTCATCACCGGGCAGAAGGCCAACACGAACCGTGCGCGTCGCTCGATCGCGAACTTCCAGCTTCGTGAAGGAATGCCGATCGGTGCGTCCGTGACGCTTCGTCGCGCCCGCATGTGGTTCTTCCTGGACCGTCTCCTCAGCACCGCCATCCCACGCATCCGAGACTTCCGTGGCCTTGCGACACGCTCGTTCGACGGCCGGGGGAATTATTCGATGGGAATCAAGGAACAGATCATGTTCCCTGAAATCAACTTCGACGACGTCAGGAAGATCCATGGGATGGATCTCACGTTCGTAACGTCCACCAACAAGGACGACGAAGGTTTCGCCCTCCTTCGTGAGTTGGGCTTCCCCTTCCGTGGTGAGGTGCCGGTTCAGATCGGCGCCACCGCATAAGAGAGAGAGAGAGTTTCGAATGGCCAGAAAGGCACTCGTCGAAAAGTCCAAGCGCAAGCAGAAGTTCGGCGTGCGCCTCCGCAACCGCTGCCAGCGGTGCGGACGTCCCCGTGCGTTCCTGAGGAAGTTCGGGATATGCCGGATCTGTTTCCGGGAGATGTCGCTTCGCGGCGAGATCCCGGGTGTGCGCAAGTCAAGCTGGTAAGGGGAATACAACACCATGATGACAGATCCTATCGCGGACATGCTGACCCGCATTCGCAACGCCGGAAAGGCCGAGCACAAGTGGGTGGATATGCCCGTGTCGACCAAGAAGGTCGAGATCGCTCGGCTGCTCGAGGAGAGCCACTTCGTTCATGCACACAAGGTGCTCGAAGACGGCCGCTTCGGCGTTCTGCGCGTCTATTTGAAGTACTACGACGGCAAGCCCGTCATCCGGCACCTCAAACGGGTTTCCCGTCCGGGTCGCCGGCACTACGTCCGTAAGGACGCCATTCCGCGCGTCCGAAACGGTCTCGGAATCGCGATCATGTCCACCTCCGTCGGGGTACTTTCCGACCGCACCGCTCGGGCCAAGGGTGTCGGCGGCGAAGTCCTCGCGTTGGTCTGGTAGAGCTAGAGAGAGACGATGTCCCGTATAGGAAGATTGCCTGTCCCGATCGCGAACGGCGTCGAGGTCAAGCACACGAACGGCACGCTCAGCGTGAAGGGCCCCAAGGGCCGACTAGAACTCAGCGTACATCCCGACATTTCGGTGTCCGTGGATGCGGCGGAAGTCCGTGTTGATCGCGCGTCGGATCACAAGGATCACCGCGCGTTGCACGGGCTGACCCGTTCGCTCATCGCGAACATGGTATCGGGTGTGACGCAGGGGTTCTCCAAGACCTTGGAAATCATCGGCGTCGGCTACCGAGCAGATACAAAGGGCGCCGGGATCAAGCTGAGCCTCGGATTCAGTCATACGATCGAGTACGTCGCGACGGATGGCGTGAAGCTCGAATGCCCCAACCAGACCACGATCATCGTGTCCGGGATCGACAAGCAGAAGGTTGGGCAGACGGCCGCAGAGATTCGGTCGTTCAGGCCGCCCGAGCCGTACAAGGGCAAGGGAATTCGTTACCAGGGTGAGCACGTCCGGCGTAAGGCCGGTAAGACGGCCGGAGCCTAGATCATGATCAAGTACAGCAAGCTTAAGCAGAGCCGACTACTCCAGCGTCGTCGCCGGCACCTTCGCGTTCGCAACCGCGTCGAGGGGACCGCCGAGCGGCCGCGCCTCGTCGTGTTCCGATCCCTCAAGAACATCGAAGGTCAGTTGGTCGACGACATGGCGGGCGCGACGCTCCTAGGCATGTCGACTTTGACCACCGACTTGAGAGGGTTCAAGGCGGAAGGCAAGAATCGACGAGTCGAGCACGCGTTCGCCGCGGGCAAGCTTCTGGCCGAGAGGGCCAAGAGCGCAGGAATCAGCCGCGTGGTCTTCGACCGCGGCGGCTACAAATACCATGGCCGCGTGAAGGCTTTCGCTGACGGCGCCCGACAGGGGGGGCTGGAGTTCTAATGTCGACAAATCCGAATCCAAATCCGAATCCGAATCCCAAAAAATCAAAGAAGCGCGACAGTGGTGGCGGTGGCGGCGGTCGTGGCCGTGAAAGCGATATGGTGGAGAACGTCATCTATATCAATCGGGTGGCGAAAGTCGTGAAGGGTGGTCGTCGATTCTCCTTTTCCGCGCTCGTCGCGGTCGGGGACCGAAAGGGCAACGTGGGTGTGTCGATCGCGAAGGCGAACGAGGTTGCGGAGGCCATTCGGAAGGCGTTTGAGCGGGCTCGGCGGAACATGGTCAAGATCCCGATGCAGAACGGCACCATCCCTCACGATATCGTGGGCCGATGGGGCGCGGGTCGGGTGCTGATGCGCCCGGCGGCTCCGGGTACCGGGGTCATCGCAGGTGGCGCAGTCCGCGCCGTGCTCGATGCCGCCGGTGTATCGGACATCCTCACGAAAAGTCTCGGGACCAACAATCCGATCAACGTCGTTCGTGCGACGATGGATGGTCTGACCGAACTCGTGACCGCGGAGCGGGCCGCAGAAGAGCGTGGCATTTCCGTTGAGGCTTTGGGGGCACACCGTGGCTAAGAAAACGCAGGTCAAGAACAAGAAGGTGAAGATCACTCAGACGCGGTCTGTGATCGGGCGCCAGGAAGGGCACCGCCGCACGCTGCGCGCGCTGGGGATCAAACGTCACCAACAAAGCGTAATCCATGAGGTCACTCCGGCGATTGCGGGGATGATCAATCAGATCTCCTTCATGATCGAAGTGACCGAGGTAGAGGAATAGATGGCTGAACTACACGATCTAAGTCCTTCGTCGGGGTCCACCCGGCCGCGCAAGCGTGTCGGTCGCGGCCCTGGCTCGGGTACGGGTAAGACGTCTGGTCGAGGGGAGAAGGGTCAAAAGGCCCGCTCCGGTGGCAGCGTGCACCCTCGCTTCGAGGGTGGTCAGATGCCGTTGACCCGACGGATCCCCAAGAGGGGATTCACGAACATCAACCGTGTCGAGTACCAGGTGGTCAACATCCGGGATCTCGACCGCATAGACGGCGAGGTGTCGCCGGAATCGCTGAAGAGCGCCGGCCTCATCGGGTCGATCCGGAAGCCGGTGAAGGTCCTTGGTGTCGGCGAGATCGACAAGAAGCTCGCTGTCACCGCGCATAAGTTCAGCGCCGGCGCCAAGTCGAAGATCGAGGCTGCTGGCGGAACGGTGACCGTTATCGGCCCCAGCTCCTCGGACGCGTAGGCACGAGCAGTCATGGCGAACAACCCCCTCGCAAATCTGTTCCGTGTTCCGGAGCTCAAGGAGAAGATCCTCTTCACCTTGTTCATCCTGCTCGTCTACCGAACCGGTGCCCACATCACCGTACCAGGTCTGGACGTCAACATTCTCCGGCAGACGTTCGGGCAGCTCCAGAACACCTTCTTTGGCATCTACGACATGTTCGTGGGTGGCGGTTTGTCCCGTGCGACGATCTTGGCGCTCGGGATCATGCCGTATATCTCCGCGAGCATCATGTTCCAGCTGCTGGCGGCGGTCTTCCCAACCATCGAGAAGCTCCAGAAGGAAGGAGAGGATGGTCGCAAGAAGCTGACGCAGTGGACGCGCTACACCACCGTCGCGCTGTCGATCATGCAGGGGTATGGCTACGGCGTGTTCTTGCAGTCGATCCCGGGTGCTGTGGCAACGCCGGGTCTTGGGTTCCTCTTCACGACCGTCACGATTCTGACGGCCGGATCGGTGTTCGTGATGTGGCTGGGAGAGCAGATCACGGAGCAAGGGATCGGCAACGGCATGTCGTTGCTGATCTTCTTCTCGATCATCGAGACGTTCCCTGCCGCGGTTGCTCGCACATGGGAGTCCTACACGCTCGGCGAGATCTCCACCCCCGCGCTGTTCGCGCTCCTAGTGGTGGTTCTCGGAGTGTGTGCGGGTGTGGTCTCCATGACGATGGCGTCTCGGAAAATTCCGGTTCAGATTCCCCGCAAGGTTGTAGGGCGCGGCCGGATCCGGGAGGGGCAGAAGAGCTTCATCCCGCTGCGGGTGAATTCGGCGGGCGTCATGCCGATCATCTTTGCACAGTCGTTCATCGTCGTTCCCGGCACGGCTGCCGCGTTCGTCGACCTCGGACCCCTGTCCGCGCTGGCTGAGGCATTCCAGCCGCAGACGATGACGTACTACGTCACCTACGGCCTGCTCATCCTGTTCTTCACGTACTTCTATACGGCGATCATCTTCAATCCGGTTGATCTCGCCGAGAATCTGAAGAAGCAGGGAGCCTTCATTCCGGGCGTCAAGCCGGGCGCGCGCACCGCGGAGTACATTGACCGTGTGCTGACGCGGGTCACGCTGCCAGGGTCCATCTACTTGGCGCTCATCGCCCTGACGCCGTTCTGGATCTTCGACTTCTTCGGAATTCAGACCTTCTTCTTTGGCGGCACCAGTCTCCTGATCGTCGTCGGTGTTGGCCTCGACACGGTACAGCAGGCTCAACAGCTCCTTCTTCTGAGGCACTACGATGGCTTCATGAAGAAGGGTCGCGTCAAGATGCGCGGCCGCCAGGGGTACATGTAGGAAGGATGGTAGTCGTGCTCCTCGGGCCACCCGGGGTCGGAAAGGGTACTCAGGCGGTACGACTGGTGGATGAGATGGGAGCCGAGCACGTCTCGACCGGCGATCTCTTGAGGGCGGCGCGCCGTGAGGGTACGGAGTTGGGTCAGCGAGCTCAACGGTACATGGACAAGGGGGAACTCGTCCCGGACTCGCTGATCTTGGACCTGGTCCGTGAGCAGCTGTCCGAAGTTGCGGCGGCGACTGACGTACTCTTTGATGGTTTCCCGAGGACGACTGCACAGGCAACGGGGCTCGATGTCGTACTCGAGCGCGTCGGAAGGAGCGTCGATACCGTCGTACTTTTCGAGGCCCCCGAGGACACCCTGGTGCAACGCTTGAGTGGCCGTCGCAGCTGTCCGGACTGTGGTGCGGTCTTCAACACCTATTTCAGTCCTCCGGACTCCGAAGGTGTCTGCGATCGGTGTGGGGGCACGCTGGTCCAACGAGTCGACGACGAGGCGGAAACGGTGAAGCGGCGACTTCAAGTCTATCTGGATCAGACTGCGCCGCTCGTTTCTTTCTACGACGCGCACGGCGCGCGCATGACTCGGGTAGCCGCCGACAGGGATGTCGACGACGTATTTGTGGACTTTGCGGCAGCCGTGGGAGGTGGGGTGTGATCAACCTCCGCACCTCGAGCGAGATGGACACGATCGGACGCGGCGGAGCGATCATCGCCGGCCTCTTGTCCGAACTACCCGCTCGTGTGGTTCCAGGCGTGTCGACCGGCGCGATCGATCGCTTTGCAGAGGATTTCATCACGTCACACGAAGGTGCGGTTCCGGCATTCAAGGGGCTCTACGGGTTCCCGGGAAGTGTTTGTATCTCAGTGAATGAGGAAGTGGTTCACGGTATCCCGAGTTACCGCCGCATTCTCAGTGAAGGTGACGTCGTATCGATCGACGTGGGGGTGCGTCTCGAGGGTTGGTGTTCCGACTCCGCGTGGACGTTTCCGGTCGGTGAAATCTCGGAAGGGGCGAGGTCCCTGCTCGAGATTACCGAACGTGCGCTCGTCGCGGCGGTCGAGGCGGCGGTCCCGGGCCACCATGTGGGCGATATCGGCGCCGCGGTGGTCCGTGTGGTGGAAGGGACCGAGTACGGCATCATCCGCGAGCTCGTCGGACACGGAGTCGGCCGGGACGTGCATGAAGAGCCTCAGATTCCGAATATCGGTCGGCCCGGGCACGGCCCGCTGCTGAGGGAAGGGATGGTACTCGCGATCGAGCCGATGCTCTCGGCGGGAGCGCCGAACATTCGGACGCTCGATGATGGGTGGACCGTGGTGACGGCAGACCGAGCGTTGTCGGCTCATTTCGAACACTCGGTGGGAATTACCAAGGATGGGCCGCGCGTCCTGACTTCTGCCGGGCGTCCCGCGGAAGTGGGATCATCCACATCGGGCACGGCTTGAAGGGGTCTACAGGGCTAGTTATACTTTCTAGCTCTGCTACAAACGGATTTGGAGAGGCAACGTGAAGGTCCGAAGCAGCGTCAAAACAATCTGCGAGCACTGTAAAGTGGTACGCCGCAAAGGCGTAGTACGCATCATCTGCTCCCGTAATCCCAAGCATAAACAGCGCCAGGGTTAAGTCATGGCACGTATCGCTGGTGTTGATTTGCCGAGAGGCAAGCGTATCGAAGTCGCTCTCACGTACATCTACGGTATTGGGGACATGAGGGCGAAGAAGATCGTCGCCGCGTGTGGAGTTGATCCCAATCGCCGGACGCAGGATCTCGACGACGACGACGTGAATCGTCTGCGCCGTGAGATCGAGGGCAGTTTCAAGGTCGAGGGTGCGCTCAGAACAGAGCGGTCCATGAACATCAAGCGTTTGATGGACATCGGGTGCTACCGCGGTCTTCGACACCGCCGAGGCCTGCCCGTTCGCGGCCAGCGTACGCACACGAACGCGCGAACCCACAAGGGTACGCGGCGGGCCATCGCCGGCAAGAAGGCGCCGCCTAAGAAGTAGAGTTTCTCCGGAGGGTGACACTCGCGCGCCGATCGGTGCGGGAGCGTCCTCGACCGAGTTCAGGTCCACAGCGCAGCAATTACGAAGGGAAAAGGATTCTTACACGTGGCTAAGCCAACAACCCGACCCAAGAAGACCAAGAAGGTCGTCGAGGCCGAGGGTGTCGCTCATGTGAGGGCGACATTCAACAACACCGTCATCACCATCACGGATAACGCTGGCAACACGCTCGTCTGGGCGAGTGCCGGAAAGGCCGGGTTCAAGGGCTCGAAGAAGTCTACCCCCTTCGCAGCTACCGTCGCCGGCGAGCAGGTCGGACGAGAGGCGGCGAGCATGGGAGTCAAGAGGGTCGACGTGCGTGTGCAGGGCCCCGGCTCGGGACGGGAATCGGCCATTCAAGCGTTGGCTTCCGCGGGACTTTTCATCAAATCCATCTTGGACGTAACGCCGCTTCCGCATAACGGCTGCCGGCCGCCGAAGAAGCGCAGGGTTTAAACCACATGGCTCGTTATACTGGACCCGTTTGCAAGCTCTGCCGTCGTGAAGGTGGAAAGCTGTTTCTGAAGGGTCAGAAGTGCTACACGGAGAAGTGCCCGATCGAGCGCCGCGCGTACCCGCCCGGTCAGCACGGTCCGGCACAGCAACGTCGCCGCAAGCAGTCTGGCTACGCGGTGCAGCTCCGCGAGAAGCAGAAGGTGAAGAGGATTTACGGACTGGGTGAAAGGCAGTTCCGGAGCCTCTTCGAACATGCGAACCACGTCCCGGGCGTGACGGGTGAGAACCTGCTCATCGCGCTCGAGTCCCGGTTGGACAACATCGTCTTCCGGATGGGCTTCGCTCAGAGCCGTAGTCAGGCCCGTCAGATCGTCCGACATCGTCACATTGAGGTGAACGGACGGTCGGTGGACGTACCGAGCTTTCGTGTGACGGCCGGCGACGAGATTGCGGTGAGGCCCAAGTCGAAGTCGCTCTTGCCGATCGAGGCCGCCCTCGAGGCGCGTACGCGCCCGACGCTGCTTGATTGGCTGGCGCTCGACGAGAAGCAGCGTGTCGGACGTATGGTGCGAACACCTACGCGTGCCGACATACCGCTCCCGGTACAGGAGCAGTTGATCGTGGAGCTCTACTCGAAGTAATGCATTCGCCGGGCCTCTGCGGAGGGTTGGCGTCACTGGTGCACTCAGGAGGACAATGTGGAGATAGATCTGACCGGACTCGTGCTGCCGGAGCGTGTCGAATCCGTCAATGCGCGCGAAGGTGCACGATCGGCTCAGTTCGTGATCGAGCCCCTCGAGCGTGGTTTCGGCCATACGCTCGGAAACTCGGTGCGAAGGGTGCTGCTGTCGTCGCTTCGCGGCTCGGCGGTTTGGGCCTTTCGGACCGACGGCGTTGTACACGAGCATCAGACCATTCAAGGGGTCGTGGAAGACGTTCACCAGGTCATCCAGAACCTCAAGTCGCTCGTCGTCACGATGGATGACGACGTCGATGACTGTGTACTCACGCTGAAGGCCGACAAGCCAGGTGCTGTCACTGCGGGGATGATTCAGGCGGCCGCAGGTGCTGAGATCATGGATGCGGACCACCACCTGTTCACGCTTCAGGAGAAGCGCTCCATGCAGATGGAGTTGCATGTGAACAAGGGTCGCGGCTTCGTATTGGCGGATCAGCATGCGATCCCTCGAGGCGCCCCGGTCGACCTGGTTCGTATCGACTCGATCTACAACCCCGTGCGCCGTGCCAACTTTGCGGTCGAAGAGACCCGCGTTGGACAGCGCACGGACTTTGATCGGCTCACGCTGAGCATTGAGACGGATGGGTCGATCGAGCCCGAGGCGGCGGTTGCCTATGCCGCGGAGCTCGTCCGTAAGCACCTCGAGTACATGCTGTATTTCGGTGAGGGCGGCATTCCCGAGGTTGCCCCGGTCGGCGCTTCCCCGGTTCCCGAGCGCCTTCAAGATCTATTCGAGCGTCCTATCGAGGATTTGGCCGAATTGTCGGTCCGTTCCCGTAACTCGCTGCAGAAGGAGAGCATCCGGACGTTGGGTGACCTCGTGCAGCGCTCCGAGGACGCGATGCTTCAGATCGAGAATTTCGGAAAGAAGTCGCTCAAGGAGATCTCGGACTTCCTGGAGGAGCACAGCCTCCGGTTCGGGATGCAACTGGAGCAGGGAGAGGACGGGCGTCTCTTCTTCGTGGAAGACGAGGCTGAAGCCGCGGCTGGCGGCGAGGAGTAACCGTGCGGCATCGCAAGAAAGGGAGGCAACTCTCTCGTACCCGTAGTCACCGCAAGGCGACGCTTCGCAACCTGGTGACATCGCTCTTCCGTCACGAGCGTATTGAGACAACGACGGCCAAGGCGAAAGAACTCCGTCCGTACGCAGAGCGCCTCATTACGCTCGGACGGCGCGGGGATCTCCATGCCCGGCGGTTGGCGGGTCAGAAGATCCAGGACCGGCAGGTTCTAGGGAAGCTGTTCGACGACATCGGACCCCGGTTCACCGAGCGACCGGGTGGTTACACCCGGATCCTCAAGTTGGGGAACCGGAAGGGTGACGCAGCAGAGATGTCGCTTATCGAGTTGGTCAATTAGGTTGCCCGCCTCAATCAGCTAGGTTGCCCGCCTCAATCAGCGAAGACTCTTGAAAGGACAGGACCGACATGCTGGATAACGCTTCGCGACGCGGCGCGGTCGATACAGGAATGCCTCTGATGATCCTCGCATTCGTGGTCATCGGCGGCTTCATGTATTGGTTGACCGGCCAGACAGCCGCCGAGCGCGCGCTGAAGATCGTCGAAGATACGGTTGCGGTGGACGATACGGATCCAGGGGTGACCCAGGTGGCCCTCGGCGACCTCGAGGTCGATCCGCAGCCCTACCTCGGTACCGAAGTGCGCGTGGCCGGGTTTGGTATCGCCAGCATGCTGGGCACTCAAGGTTTCTGGCTGGCGACCCCGAGCGGGAATCCGTTCCTGGTGTCCATGTCGGAGGGCGTGCTCGCCGAAGGGATGACCCTTTCCCCAGGCGATACCGTCACGGTAGTCGGCAGAGTCAGCCAGATGAACGACTCGACGCTGAACGTCTGGACCGGGGCCGCGACGATCAACGATAACGACAGGATCGTGGCCGAATTCGCCACGTTCTTCATGGAAGCTGCCACTGTCCGGGTGACCGGCGGCGGCAACTAGCAGCGTTCTGAATCAAGAAACGATTATCAGGGATACACTCCGATGGCTCGACTGTGTTACACGTGTGGAAAAGGCCCGGCGTCGGGTAATAGCGTCAGCCACGCGAACAATAAGACGCGACGTCGTTGGCTTCCCAACCTCCAGACGGTGAAGATCGTGGACGAGGCGGGTGAACGCCGGCGGGTACGGGTGTGCACGCGATGCATCTCGGCCGGGAAGATCACCAAGGCGGCGCCGATGGCGGTGGCCGGGATCTAAGCGCCGGCACGCGTTCGTAGCGTCGAGTGAGCGAGCCTCCCGGGGAGTCATCCTCGGGAGGCTCGCTCGCGTGGGTCGGCCACGAAAGGCGACCAGCGAGAGCAGGGGCATGTGCGGTTGCGGACCGTGAGGGCTGGCGTTCTGTTTCCGCGTCGCTCGTTTGAGTTCACTCCATCCGCCACTGACTGGGCGTCCATGAGCCGACCGCGCGTTCTGTACGTTCTGGGGTCTCTCGCAGCCAACGACTTGGGTGACGAGATCGTGGCAATCCTTGGAAGGCTATCGCGTTCCAGCTTCGATCCCAGGGTGGTTACGCTCGGGGGCCGCGAGGACCTGAGAGAACGGGTGCGGGAGATGAAGGTGATGACCTACTCTCTGGGGTTGGTCGGGCCACTGGGGACGCTCCGTGCGGTCTCGAAAGTGCGCGACCTCATCCGGACGGTCGGAGCCGACGTGGTTCACGGATACGGCTCGTGGGGTGGGGCGGTTGCCCAACTTGCCGCCCCCAAAGACGTCGCCGTGGTCCGTTCGGTCACGCGTCCTCCCAATCACGAGAAGGATCTGCGTGGGCGGATGCTCCGCCACCTCGAGCGCCGAGCGCGTGGGCGTGTCGCCACTCGTTTCGTGGTCCCCAACGAGGGTAGCCGTGGGCTGGCCGTAAGGGCATACGGTGCAGCCGAGGGTCATATCGAGGTGTTGCCCAATTCGGTCGACGTTGGTGGAGTGCTCGACCGGGTCGCTCGCACGACACGAGCCGGCGCCAGAGTCCTGATGGGGATCGCCGAGCACGAGACCGCCTTCGTTCTCTTGTCGAATTTTGACTCGGGCGCGGGCATGGATCGAATCCTGACTGCTCTCTCTCTCGCCCTGCGCGAGAGGCCCGGAATGCGCATGTTCGTAGTCGGTTCGGGACGCTATGAGGGCTCCACCCGTTGGAAGGCGGAGGAACTCCAACTTGGGGACTCCGTGGTCTTCCTGGGCCGAGGTACGGAGTCGGGCCCCATTTGGGCCGCCGCCGACGTCGCGATCGACGCGACGCCGTGGGCCTCCTGGTCCCGGGCAGCCCTGATCGCCGTCGCCGCGGGCCTGCCGACCGTGAAGATGCAGTCCGGTGTGGGTGGCTGGTCGGAGGACCTGCAGGAAAACCTGCCCATGGTCTCCGGTCATCCCGAACGCTTCGCGGCTGACCTCGTTCGTCTGGCCGCGAACGCCGAACTCCGGGCCGAGATCCGGGCGCACGGCGAGAAGCTGACGGAGGAGATCGACGTGGGGAACGTCGTCGAGCGGTTGGGTGAGTTGTACCGCTCGGTGGTGCATTCTGGCTGAGGTATCGTCCGGTGGCATGAAGATTCTCGTCACCGGTGCCCGTGGCCTGCTCGGCACGGAGGTCGTTTCGGCCGCCCACGTGCGAGGTTTCGAGACCATCGCGTTGGGCCGCGGGGATCTCGACGTTTGCGATGCAGGCGCTGTGGCCGATCGGATTGGTGTGGAGGCCCCTAGCTGGGTGGTTCACTGCGCCGCCTACACCGCGGTCGATCGCGCCGAGGATGAGCCGGAGGTGGCGATGCGGGTGAACCGCGATGGTGCGGCGAACGTGGCCCGCGCCGGGGCGGATGTAGGTGCCCGCACGGTGTATGTCTCGACCGATTACGTCTTCGATGGCCGGAAACGCTCACCCTATCTCCCGACCGATCCAGTGGGGCCACTGTCCGAATATGGGCGAACCAAGTTGGCTGGTGAACTGGCCGTATTTCGGGAGGCAGCCGCCTCATCAGGGGTGCGGACTCCTCCACTTATCGTACGAACTGGATGGTTGTACGGGGCTGGCGGCCGCAACTTCGTTTCGGCCATTCTCCGCCGCGCGGAGCGAGGCGAAGGGCTGAAGGTCGTCGAGGATCAGAGAGGTCGACTCACGTGGGGGCGGAACGTCGCCGAAGTCACGCTCGACCTGATGGCCGCGGGTGTAGAGGGGATCTGGCATGTCGCGGACGGTGGCGAAACGACGTGGGTCGATGTCGCGCATGAGGCCCTTCGAATTCGGGGATTGGATGTGGAGGTCGAAGGGGTGACGACGAAGCAATGGGGGGCAGCGGCACCGCGGCCTGCGTACTCCGTTGTTGACCTGGCAGCGACGGAAGAGGTCGTCGGGCGCTCAATGATGGATTGGCGGGAGGCCCTCCGACGTTTTCTCGAGAGCGAAGGACGACCGTGACCGGACGGGAGACTGAGTGAGTCGCATTTCAGACGTTCAGCGAATTCTAGAGGGCCTGAGGGCAGCGGCGGAGGCGGTGAGGCCTTTCACGCCCGGCGATGTGGCATTCGAACGAAAGGAGGGGAGGGGAGATCCGGTTACGGCTGCAGACGAAGCAGCGGACAGGGTTCTTCGTGACATCCTTCCCAGCGCCGGAGAAGGATGGCTCTCGGAGGAGTCGGTCGATGATCCCGCACGCCTGGCTTGTGACCGCGTGTGGGTGGTCGATCCCATCGACGGAACCCGCGAGTTCATCGAGGGAATTCCTGAATGGTGTATCTCGATCGGGCTCTTGGAGAACGGGGTGCCCGTCGCTGGCGGCATCCTCAACCCCGTTACCGATCAATTGATACTTGGATCGCTCGAGGGAGGGGTGACGCTGAACGGGATGCCGACCGCGGTGTCGGAACCTGCCGCCGGAGAAAGGATCACCGTGCTGGCGAGTCGGTCCGAGATCCGGCGAGGAGAGTGGGAGCGTTTCGACGACCAGCGCTTTGCAGTGACGCCCTGCGGATCGGTCGCGTACAAGTTGGGCCTCGTGGCGGCCGGTCTCGCCGATGCGACGTGGACGCTCGTTCCGAAGAGTGAGTGGGATGTCGTCGCGGGCACGGCTTTGGTCAGGGCCGCTGGTGGCGTGGTTTCCCTCGCCGACGGCGCTGAACCTGGCTTCAACAAGACCGTCCCGAAGTTTCCCAACTACGTGGCCGCGGGCCGTACGGTGTCGAACCTACTGAGGGATGGGCTGCGGGCTGATCGGTGAAGGGGGCCGGCGAGTGCGTGTGCTCGGCCTTCTCTACCGGATTGAATATTCTTCTGGGCTCGCGGGTCGGGTTTGCGGGCGAGCCCTTCCAACACATCTCGGGAAACCACGGTCGCTCAAATGAATAAAGGCTCAATGCAGAGCAACGAAACCACGACCTTCGGCGTGATCGGTCTCGGCTACGTCGGACTTCCGTTAGCGGTGGAGGCCGGGAAAAGTGGAATCCGCGTGATTGGATTCGACGTTAGCGAGAAGGTGGCAGCGAGCGTCAACGAGGGTCGCTCGCACATTCAGGATGTTCCGGATACGTCGGTTGCCGCGCTGCGGGAGCAGAGTCTGCTGGAGGCCACGACCGACATGGCTCGCCTCTCCGAGTGCGACGTGGTCTCGATTTGTGTCCCGACACCCCTGTCCAAGACGCGCGATCCGGACGTTTCGTACATAATCGCGGCGTCCCAAGCGGTTGCGGCCGGACTGCGGAAAGGACAGCTCGTTGTCCTCGAGTCGACGACCTACCCCGGCACGACTCGCGAGGTGTTGCTCCCTGAACTCGAGGCGAAGGGGCTGGTGGTGGGAGAGGACTTTCACCTGTGCTTCTCACCGGAGCGTGTCGATCCTGGGAACCAGACGTGGAATACGAAGAACACACCCAAGGTCGTGGGAGGGATCACCTCGGCCTGCACCCAGGCGGGCGCGGACTTCTACGCTCGGTTCCTCGACACGATCGTGCCGGTGTCGTCCACGGAAGCGGCCGAATTGACCAAGATCCTCGAGAACACGTTTCGGGCCGTGAACATAGGATTGGCGAACGAGACGGCCCTCATCTCGGATCGACTCGGGGTGGACGTTTGGGAGGTTATCGACGCGGCGGCCACCAAGCCCTTCGGCTTCATGAAGTTCACCCCGGGCCCAGGGCTCGGTGGTCATTGCATTCCGGTTGACCCCCACTATTTGTCGTGGAAGATGCGGACGCTGAACTACAAGACTCGTTTCATCGAGCTGGCGTCCGAGATCAACTCAGAGATGCCACACTTTGTCGTGGACAAGGTCCGCGAAGCGCTCAACCGACGGAAGAAGGCCGTGAACGGCTCACGGATACTCCTGCTCGGTGTCGCATACAAGAGAGATATCGAAGACGTTCGCGAGTCCCCCGCTCTGGATGTCCTTCGTCTGCTTCTGGAGGACGGCGCAGACGTTGCGTACCACGACCCGTTCGTCCCACGCCTGGATGAAGAAGGTGCCCACCTGGTGTCGACGGCGCTGACGGACGACGCCCTTTCGGGCGCGGACGTGGTCGTGATCCTCACCGATCACACCGACTTCGACTACACCAGGGTTGCGGAGAAGGCTGTCGCGCTTGTTGATGCCCGCCACGTGGCGCCCCGCGTACGCGGGGACGCCGCTTCCGGCTGGATCGTGAAGAGCTAGAGCAGTCCTAGCTAGCTTCTCAGGGCGATGATCAGGATCGTGGTAATCGAACCAGTGACCGCCACGATGTCTGCAATCAGCCCGCGCGTGTCCAACCGATCGGCCGGGTCCTTGGCCGGGACAGAGATCACACCACCGGGGCCGGGTTCCGGGTAGCTGGACCAGAAAAGGAATTTGGATCGGGTTCGGGCGAGGCCGTTGGCGTAACGGACGGAAGTACGCCCCTTGTCCGCATCGTTCCTGAGGCCGCCGGCCGCCGCGAGGTAGTACTCGAAGCTCTGGCCGGATCGGTAGAGAACGGTGACGGGTGAGTTCACTGCGCCCTGCACCACGACGGTCGGGGAGTACACGGGGATGTGCAGCGAGTCGCCTGGTTGCAGGGCGACGTCTTCAACCCCCCCCGGGGTGGACAGGGCTGAGGGGAGGTCGAGGTCGATGCGCCCCATCTCGTCCTGCGACCGGTACAGACGTGCACCTTCGGCATACCCAGTAGTGAGGATCGCGCCAGCCCGTCTGATGAGATCGGTAACGCGATCGTTCTTGGTCAGTAGGGTGTACTCACCCGGAACCGACACTTCGCCGGTGATCCTGACGGAACGCTGCATCTGGAAGTCTGGTTGCCTTAGAATGATGACTTGGTCGTAAGGTGCCAGGGTGAACTCGGGACTACTTCCCGCGGCCGGGAAGGCCACACCGGGCGGGCCTACGTATCGACCCTCGGGGTCTCGAGCCAGGTAGCTCGAATCCATGGGCGG
>JAQBXY010000012.1 GCA_027623325.1 Gemmatimonadota bacterium | reverse complement strand
GCGATCAAGATGCGGCGCGGGTCAGGAAACCGCCACGCGGACACCGCTCGGAGCCTAACCCTCAGGCTCCACCGCGAGACCGGGTTCCACCCAGCAACTCTCCCTGGAGCCCTCAGAACAACTAGAAGTCGTTCTCCACACCACCTCACATACACCTCAGATGGGTCCCACCCCTTCATCAGCGTTCTCGAAAAGGGGGTTCCGGGGCTGAGGTGGGCAAAGGTGGCTTGGAGGGGAACAGAACAGATCGTGCAGCCCAGAGGAGGGAAGCCCGTCGAAGTCACCGAGAGGTGTGAACGTTGGTGTGAACGTTCGGCCTCACAAACCCGGTGAATCGCCCCTCTCCCCTGCCCCATCGAATACGAGAAAACCCCCGAGATTCCACAAGTTCTGTGAAATCCCGAGGGTCTGGGTCGGGCTTGCAAACCAGGCGCTCTCCCAACTGAGCTATGGCCCCGTAACGGGGGCAAAGATAGCCGGGACCGGAGCCTGCTGGTAGGCGACGGGCCGTAGCCCTAGCTTCTCCGGGACGACCAAACCCTTCGCGGAATTCAGGGGGCCGTGCCGTGCCGGAAGGACCCAAGCTTCGGAGCACCCACTCGCTACGTAGCCAAATTGTCGCTTTGGTCGTGGCGCTTGTCGTTCCGATGCTCGCCTTGCAGGCCTGGTGGAGTTTCAACGCGTACGAAGGGGCGAGAGAACGGGCATGGACGGATGCCCTGGCCTTCGCGGACGCGACCTCGCTGAGTCTGAGGCAGTTCCTTGCTCAGTCCGAGGAGCTGATGATCGCACACGCGGCACAGTCCCGTGAGGGTGTGGTCTCGGGCCGAGATCGGTGCACCGAGGAGATGCGGGGGCTGGTGCGCACGCTTCCGTTCCTTGCGAACGCGCTTACGATCGCCCCCGATGGGGAAATCCTCTGCTCCGCCCAAGACGCCCCGGCCGGCGCATCCGGGACCGAATGGCCTTGGTTCGGTGACTTCAGCCGCCAACCTCGCTTTATGGTGGGGCCACCCGTGATGGGCGACTTCACGAAGAGTTGGGTGCTTCCGCTCGTGGCTCCGCTTTGGGGCCCGGACGACGTTGTCTTGGGAGCAATCGTCGGCACGGTTCCCCTGCTCGAGTTGAACCGCCTCTTTTCGGGGGTCCAGCGCCCCGAGGGCCACCTCATCACGATCGCGACGGGCGATGACGTCGTCGTGGCGCGCTCGCACGACGCCGAGACTTGGCTCGGTCAGCCCCTGCCTGCCAAGACAGGAGCAGATCGGGTTGTGGGGCCGGGACGTTCGTTCGCCGACGGACCCGATCTCACGGGGGTGGAGCGCACGTGGGGTCAGGTCGAGAATGAAATCGGTTGGTTGGTCTACGTCGGGGTACCGTCAGACATCGTCTATGGCCCGGCCCGGGCAGAGGCGTTGCGACACGTAGCCGCGACGCTCTTGGTCTTGGTCGTGGGAGTGCTGCTCGCGTGGCGAGCCTATCGACGCATCGCCGGCGCTCTGGCCGAGCTGGCCGATCGCACCCGCAGAGCCGCGGTCGGGGATGTCATTCCGCCGCCCTCGGGCACGCCGACCGAGTTCTTGGCGGTGATCGATCAATTCAACTACTCGCTGGGAGAGCAACAGAAGGCTGAAGGCGCGGAGCGAGCCGTTCGTGAGCGGTTTCAGTCAATCTTCGACAACGCGGTGTTCGGACTCTACGTCGCTACACGCGACAGCTTCGTCGAGGTCAATCCGGCGCTCGTCGCGATGCTCGGGTACGAGTCATCCGAGCATCTGATCGAAGTCGGCCCGGACGCGCTCTATCTCGATCCGTCGGTGCGGACCCGCCTGGTGACGGAATGGATCGAGAACGCACAGGTCCGTAAGCACGAAGTCGACTGGCTGCGAGCGGACGGAACGACAATCACGGTACGGATCGCTGGCAAAGTGATCGGCGACCCTTCCGAAGAGCCGCTGTTCGAGATGGTGGTGCAGGACATCACTGCCGAACGCCGGACGGAAGAGGAGTTGCGGCAGACACAGAAGATGGAAGCGCTCGGGAAGCTCGCCGGGGGTATCGCCCACGACTTCAACAATTTGCTCACGGTCATCGGAGGCAACGCAGAACTTCTCGACGACGATTTGCAGGCCGGGCATCCCCTCCGTGCGGACTTGTCTCAGATCACGAAGGCCACGAGTCGGGCGGCCTCGCTGACTCGCAGACTCCTCGCCTTCAGCCGGAAAGGGCCGCGCGTCGAACAGTCGCTTGATCTGAACGAATCGTTGCGAGCGCTCGATCAGATGTTGGCGAGGGTGATCGGCGAGTCTACCACCCTGCAGACCGACCTGGAGGCGGGCCCCTTCCAGATTTCGATTGACCCGGGGGACCTGGAGCAGGTGGTGCTCAACCTCGTGCTCAACGCGCGCGACTCGATGCCGGCCGGAGGCCTCGTCACCCTCGCGACCCGCGCCGCTCCCGTGGCCGGAATCGATACGCCAACCGGGACAGGCACCCCAGGCGTGACCCTTACGGTTACTGACACGGGGTCCGGCATGGACGACGCTGTACGACTCCGCATGTTCGAGCCGTTCTTCACCACGAAGCCGATGGGTGAAGGTACCGGGCTCGGACTCTCCACCGTGTACGGAATCGTTTCGCGTGGCGGAGGATCCATCACCGTTCAGAGCCAACCCGACCAGGGCACGCGGATCGAAATCTGGTTCCCCCTCTCGGC
Organism: Gemmatimonadota bacterium; assembly: GCA_027623325.1. Lineage (GTDB taxonomy): Bacteria > Gemmatimonadota > Gemmatimonadetes > Longimicrobiales > Gaopeijiaceae > UBA2589. The sequence continues at coordinate 81,783 of JAQBXY010000012.1, read as the reverse complement.
GGGTACCTCCGACGCCGTGCCCCCGGCCGACGCCCCCCGTGCAGGGGTGTCCGGTTATGAAACGGTCCTGGTCGTCGAGGACGAGGACCTGGTGCGCGATTTCGTGGCGCGGGCGCTTCGAGAGGCCGGATATGTGGTCGTTTCAGCGAAAGACGGTCAGGAGGCCCTCGAATTCCTTCGGTCGACGACGGGGCCCGTTGACCTTGTTCTCACCGACGTCGTCATGCCTCGACTGGGCGGCCCCAAACTCGCCCAAAGGCTCGCCGTCCTCATGCCGGAAGCCGCGGTCCTCTTCATGTCCGGCTACGTCGACAATCCCTTCTTGCAGGAGGCGCTCGACGAGGATATGGACCGGCTGCTCCAGAAGCCGTTCAGCGTGTCTGCGCTCCGCGTCGCGGTCCGACGGGCGCTGGACCGGCGCGTCGCGGCTCGAGCCACGCACTGACGATTCGGCGGACCCCTGCGGCCGTCCCAGGCGTATTCGTCGTTCTGATCGCTCGGGTCGACGACCCGATACCTCGTTTCAGAAAGACCAGGAGAAGAAAATGTCCAAAGCAGCATATACTGGAATGGTGGTGGTGGCGGCGCTCGTCCCAGCCTCCGTGCACGCCCAGGCCGACCCCTTCGTGTGGGAGAACGCGACCGAGTTCAGCTATGTGGCAACGGCCGGGAACTCGTCTTCCAATACGCTCGGACTCAAGACCTCCCTCGTAGGCTCCAATGAGGCAAGAGGCTTCAAGCTGGAGCTTGGCGGAATTCGGGCCTCCTCGAGCATTACGACCAGGACGGCGGTAGGCACGACCACGGTCTGGGTGGTGAACGAAGTGGTCGATTCGAAGCGCTCCGCGGAGAACTACTTTGCTCGAAGCCGCTACGATCAAGCGGTGGGAGGGGCCTTCGCATTCGGTGGGGCCGGATGGGAGCGAAACACCTTTTCTGGTGTCAGTCACCGCGTTTCGCTCGTTGCGGGGATGGGAAAGACCTGGGTCGAGGGGGAAGGCGGTCGATTCAAGACCGACCTCGGTGGCACCTACACCATCGAGAAGGACGTCGAGCCAGATCCTCTAGACAACGAAGGTTTCGGAGGTGTACGGGCGACGATCGAGGGTTCGCGTGCGCTGAATACCACGACCGATCTGACCACGACCCTCGTCCTCGACGAGAACCTCCGCGACACCGAGGATCTTCGCCTCGATTGGGTCGCATCGATCGCGATTGCATTGACCGAAGGTCTGGCGTTCAAGACGTCGTACCAGATGCTTTTCGACAACGACCCCGCCAAGACCAGCATCCCGCTCTTCGACGCCGGCAACACGATGACGGGAACGGTCCAGAATCCGAGTCAGAAGGTGGACAGCTTGCTGACCCTTTCCCTGGTCATCAAGCTCTAGGGAATCTCCCGGTTCGGGGCGAGGGCGCGGCTCTCGCCCCGCCGGGGGCACCACCGGTACATTCGCGGGCAGCATCCTGGTTTCCGACCGCTTCGGGAGAGTACCGTGCACGCAGCCTCCGCCCTTCGCCTAGCTGCCCTGGCCCTGTCGTTTCTGCTCGCCGCTCCACCCGCCGCGGCCCGACAGATCCCGACGCCTGAAGAGCATTTCGGGTACCCCATGGGCGCCGACAAACAGCTCGCCCGCTGGGACGAGATCCTCGAGTATTTCCACGTGCTCGAAGCGGCATCCGATCGAGTCCAGATCACGACCGTGGGTCCGACGACGCTGGGGAACGACTTCGTTTCAGTAACCATATCTTCGCCGAACAATCTCAGGCGCCTCGAAGAAATCCGGAGCGCCTCAAGGCAGATCGCCGAGGGTCGCGTGTCGCGGGCCGAAGCCGAGCGGATCGCGAGCAGTATTCCCGCTACCGCCTTTATCAACCACAACATCCATTCGACCGAGATCGGGTCGTCCCAGACGAGCGTCCAGCTCGTGTACGAGTTGGTGACACGCTCAGACGACGTGACTCGGGAAATTCTGGACAACGTCGTGACCGTACTCGTGCCCTCGGCCAACCCAGACGGCCAGATCATGGTCACGGACTGGTACCGTCAGAACGTGAATACCGAGTACGAACGGGCTCGGATGCCGTGGCTCTACCACTACTACTCCGGCCATGACGACAATCGCGACTTCTTCCAAGCGAACCTGGTCGAGACGCGTTACTGGATGGAGTTGATGTACCGCCAAGCGTACCCGCAGCTCTACCTCGACCAGCATCAGATGGGCAGCAGCGGGCCGCGTATTTTCGTGCCACCCTACCCCGACCCGATGAACCCGGATGTCCATCCGCTGCAGTGGCAGCAGCTGCGATTCATCGGTGGCGGTATGGTGGCGGACCTGCAGTCTGCGGGGAAACAGGGCGTAGTGACCGGATCGATGTATCGCATCTGGGGCCAGGAGGGAGCGCTTACCGGCCGCTATCACAATATCGTCGCGCTGCTCACGGAAACGGCCAGCGCGCGGATCGCGAGCCCGGACACCGTGGCTCTCTCGGCGCTCGAGCGCGGGGCGGCGCCCGGGCGAGGCCTGAGCGAGTACGGCTTTCAGATGGCGTTCGTAGACCCTTGGATGGGGGGTGAGTGGACGCTCGGTGACATCGTCGACTATCAGATGATCGCTGCCATCTCGTTTCTGGAGCAGAGCGCCCGCTTCCGGGAGCACTACCTCATGGGACGCTGGCAGATGGCGTCGGAGACGATCGCTCGCGGTGAGACCGAAGGCCCGGGCGCCTACGTCATCCCGATCGACCAAGCGGATCCGCTCGCGGCAGCCGAACTCGTGGACAAGTTGATCCTCCAGGGCCTCGAGGTTCACCAAGCCACTGCGGCCTTCTCAGCGATTCCTCAAACCGACGTCTGGGATACTCCCGAGGAAGGGACGCTCGCGACTTCAGGGGAGACCGAAGCCGAGGCGGATTCCCTGGAGGAGGCCGAAGTCGACGAGGTCGAGGAGGCTATCGAAGGAAGTGAGCGGCTGTTCCCGGCTGGTTCGTGGATCGTGCTCGGAGCGCAGCCCGGCCGGGCCGCAGTCCTGGATCTTCTCGAACCCCGCAATCGTAGGCTGCAACGCGAATGGCCGAACGGGCCCTACGTTCGCTCCTACGATGGGGCGGCCTATACGATGCCCCTTCAGATGGGCGTCGAGGCGGTGCGGATCGATGCCGACGAGATCGGTGCAATGGTTCCTGCGATGTCCGCGCGCATCGTGGCCCCTCCGGTTCCCGAGGCGAACCAATGGTACGCGATCAGCGCGGAGGTCACGCGAAGCCATCAGGTAGCGGCCCGGCTCTTGGACGCCGGGATCTCAGTCTCGAAAGCACGAACCGAGGGTGGACCCGTATTCCTGGTGCCCGCGGCAGACCGTCTCGCGCGCGCCGCTCTGTCTGAATTGGCGTCCGAAATCGGGATCACCGTCACCGCCGACCCGCAGGGGATATCCGACGTCGCCGCCCAGACCAAGGCCCGAATCGGGCTCTATCAGGGTTGGGCCGCTTCCATGGATGAGGGGTGGACCCGCCTGGTTCTCGAAGACTTCGATTTCGCGTACGAGACGCTCACCAATACCGCGGTACAGACTCCCCACCTCGAAGACCGCTTCGACGTCATCATTCTCCCCGCTGAGATATCCCTGAACCACCTCATCGAAGGGGATACCGGGGACGAGACGCCTCCGGAGTTCCGAGGTGGAATCGGGGAGGACGGGGTCGACAATCTCAAGCAGTTCGTGCGTAAGGGCGGGACCCTCGTGACCTTCGACCGAGCGGACGAGCTCGTCCTCCAACGGTTCGACGTCCCGGTCCGAGACGCACTCGAGGGCGTCGCCGCCGAGGACTTCTTTCTTCCCAGTTCGATCCTGCGGGTCGAACTGGACCCGGACCACCCGTTGTCGATGGGTAGTCCCGCCGAAGTCGCCGCGAAGTGGGCGAACGGTCGGGCCTACGAGCCCACCGGGTTCGGTGGCGAGGCTGGGAGAGTCGAGGCGGTCGGACGGTGGGCCAGCGATCCCGACCGGGTCCTGATGAGTGGGATGCTCCACGGGTCGGATCGACTTGCGGGCAAGGGTGCGATTCTGGACGTGGAGTATGGGTCCGGCCGCATTCTCATGTACGGATTCCGCGTCCAGCATCGCGGCCAGACTCACGGCACCTACAAGCTTCTCTTCAACGCGCTCCTGAAGAGCGACCCGCGGCCGGCGACGGAGCCCTAACCGTGCTCGGGTGGATCCGAAACGCACGGATCAATCTGAAAACGGGGCTGGTGCTCATTGCGTTGGCGTTGGCCGCGTGGGCGGTAGTCGCCTACGTGAACATCCGTGACTTCGTGCCGGAGGAATTTACCCGGCCGAACGAAGTGGGGCGGTGATCGGCGCTCCACCGACCCACTCTTCAACGATGCTACGGACGACATCGCCCAGGGCATCGAGATCGGTCGGCTTTCGGTAAAAGGCCTTGGCGCCGAGCGCCAGGGACCGCTCTTCGTGCTCGGGATTCTCCGAGGACGTCAGCACCACCACCGGGACCTGATACCCGCCCCGATTCGCCAGCATCCACTCGAGCACCGCGAAGCCGTCCACATCCGGCATGAGCAAGTCGAGTACGATCAGGTTCGGGATCGGATGAGACCGCCGATCCTGAAACGGCGGAGTCCCGGCGAGGTAAGCGATTCCCTCTCGACCGTCCCCGGCGACTCGGACATCGAGGCCAGGCAGAGCCCGCCGGGCTGCCACCCGTACGAGGATCGCGTGATCACGCGCGTCTTCGATGACCAGGAGTGTTGGATCGCCCATTTGCCAGAATATGTGAGTACCCTCCAAGACGTGCACGATCGTCGTGAGGCCTTGGGGGGGCTCCCCAAGATGTCGGAAGATAACCCTGGATGCCACAGTCATCATCCGCTCACGCAGTCTCGGCGAACGGCGAGCACCCCGAGGTGAGCCTGGCGCCTTGACTGCGCCAGTGCCCAAGGGCCGTCACCCGAAGTAGTTTTATGGTGGAGTGCCTTCTCGTTCCTCGGAGAATCCCATGGCCAGCGCAGCGGATAAGACCACCAAGAAGCTCAATCGGGAACGGGCGCGTACGAGCGCGGCCGAAGCGGCGACCGTTCGAGCGAAGAAGGACGCCGACGCACGTGTCGCGAAGGAGCGCGCCAAGGCGAAGGACGTAAAGGAGAAGGCAGCGAGAGCGGAAGCCGCACGCAAGGCGGCCGCGAAGGCCAAGGCAGAGCGCGCGAAGGCCAAAACGAAGGCCGACCGAGAACGCGCGAGGGAGAAGGCCGCCGCCAAGAAGGTGAAGGACAAGGCGGCGAGGGCGAAAGCGGCCGAGAAGCGGAACGCTCAAAGGGTGCGTGACCGGGAAAAGGCACGACGCGCCAGAGAGAGAGCCGTGCTTGCCCGCTCAGCCAAGAAGGCGGCGGGCCGAACCGCCAAGAAGGTGGGCGACAAGGCGGTCGAAGCCGCCCAAACCGTGAGGTCCACCGCAACCACGGTGAGCGCAGCCGCCAAGAAGACCGCAACAGCCGCCAAGAAAGCGGCCACCGCGGCGAAGAAGGCGGCACCGGCACGCCGAAAGGCTGCCGAGAAAGCGGCCCGCAAGGTGGTCCGCCAAGCCGCCGCACTCGCCGACGGGGTGAAGAAGGGTGCGGCGGCTGCCAAGAAAGAGATCGATCGCGGCCGGGAAGCCGCGCGCAAGGAAAAGGCCGCGAAAGAGAGGGCCGAGGCTCGGAAGAAGGCGACACCGGTAAAGGCGAAGCGAGCCGCGTCGAAGAAGGCGACCGGACCCCGATGAAGACGTGTCCCTTCCCCACCGTAGCGCTCGTCGCGATCACCCTCGGCGTTCTTCTCCCCATCGGACCGCTTCTGGCGCAGTCCGGCCCCGACGCCGCGCGGGCTTACCGGGAAGCCAACGAGGCATCGCTGGTGCGCGACTTCGCAGAGTTGCTCAGCTACCCCAACCGGGCGCACACCCCGGAGATTCGGGAGGCGGCGCTCTACATCCGCGACCAGATGCGAGGGGTCGGGGTAGAGACCGAGTTGCTCGAGATCGAGGGGGTTTCGCCGTTGATCCTGGGGTTCCTGAAGGTACCGGGGGCCACGCGGACACTCGGGATCTACGTGCACTACGACGGCCAACCCGTCGATCCTTCGAATTGGACGCACGATCCGTTCGATCCGACCCTCTACACAGCGGCCATGGAGGCCGGTGGCACCCCCATCGACCTACCCGCCGACGGGGACGAAGTCGATCCGGAGTGGCGGCTCTACGCCCGGTCCGCCGGCGACGACAAGGCTCCGATCTCGGCGATTCTGCCGGTGCTGAGGTCGTTTCAGGAGAGCGGGGTCGTGCCGACGTCGAACCTCGTTTTCATGTTCGACGGCGAAGAAGAGGCAGGTTCAGCCAATCTCGACACCTACATGGAAATGGCCTCGGAGACGCTGGACGACATTGATATCTGGCTCTTCTTCGATGGGCCTGCACATCCGAGCGGTCGTCCCCAGGTCACGTTCGGCGTGCGTGGCTCGGTCGGGATGGAGGTCACAGTCTACGGAGCGACGCGGAATCTCCACTCGGGTCATTACGGCAACTGGGCTCCAGACACCGGGAATATCCTCGCGCGCCTTCTCACATCGATGAAAGACGATGACGGCAACGTCCTCATCGAGGGATGGTACGAAACGGTGGAGCCGATGGGAGCCGAAGAGCGGGACGCCCTAGAACGCATGCCCGATTGGGACGAGGAGCTCAAGCGGGAGCTGGGACTCGTCTGGACCGAGGGCGCGCCCCAGAGACTCCCCGAGCGACTGCTCGTGCCGGCCCTGAACGTCCGTGGCATCACGAGCGGGAACACCGGCTCGCTCGCTCGAAACGTGATCCCCAACATGGCGGTGGCCGCGCTGGGAATTCGCATGGTGAAGGGCAACACGTCCGAGCAGCTCCGGACGCTGATCGTCGATCATATCGAACGCCAGGGCTTCCATGTCGTCGAGGAAGACCCCGATATCGAGACGCGCCTGCGCTACCCACGGATCGCGAAGGTGACCGGTGGTCGCGATGGGTCGATCGCGGCGCGGACGTCCATGGCCGACCCCTTCGCGCAACAAGTTTTGGCGGCGGCGAACTCGGCAGCGGATCGTGCGTTCGGCGACGGCGCTTTGGTCGTGGCGCCAGGAATGGGGGGGACTCTGCCGCTCTACCTGTTCACGGAGGTGGCCGGCAAGCCCGCGATCGTCGTTCCGGTGGCGAATCACGACAACAACCAGCATGCCCCCGACGAAAATCTCCGTATAGCGAATCTGTGGTATGCCATCGACCTCTATGCGGCGCTCATGACCATGCCCGTGACGGTGTTCTAGCCATTAGCGTACCGCCCCCGTCCACGCCTATCCCCGGAGTAGTGCAGAACCACAACGTCGCCTGAACCGGTTTCTCGAACGAGCCATCGGAAGGCGTCCCGAATGCCCTCCGCATCCGCGTCGGCGTCCTCGATGACCCGAATATTCTCGGAGGTGAAGCCCTGAGCCTCCAGCGCGCCTCGCACGAGCGGTACGTCGTTCTTCGCGTTGAGGTCGCGGTAGGGCCGGAGCGGCTCACCCGTTTCCGGGTGCGCCGGTGGAGTACCGTAGTCCGAGATCGCGATGATCAAGGCGATCTTTCGTCCCGCTGCGGGAGCGGACTCCGTGGGGACCGCTCCGAGGAGGAGCACCCCACTGATCACGATCGAAAAACGGGAGACGCGAAGTGACGAAAGCATGACACAATCTCTGCCTCGAACCCCGCCTCTCGCAAATGCTCGATGGACCCGCAGCCAGAGGAGGGCTAGCCCGCACTCGGGCCGAACCCGATATTGCGGAGTTGGACCCTTCCGAACCTCCAGGAGAAAGACAGATGCGTAAAGCGATCTGCCTCGGTCTTCTCGCGGGAACGTTCGCGATGGTCGCACCGTTTGACGCTGGCGCTCAGGAGGCGAGCGGACTGCTCGCCGTGGGTGAGATGGCTCCCGACTTCGCTCTTCCGGGTGCTACTCGGTACGGGACCCTCAATCGGCCCGTGACCCTGAGTGATTACCGCGGCGAAACGGTCGTCCTCGCGTTCTTCTTCCGCGTTCGAACGCGTGGCTGAACAGTCCAAATGACGGCGTACCGTGATCAGTACGCGAGCCTTTTTAATGCAGGACAAAATGTCGTGGTGATGGGGATCTCCAATGACTCCGCTGAGGAATTGGGCTCCTGGCTTCACGACGCAGACTTCCCCTTTGTGTTCGCGAGTGACGCCGAGAATGAAGGGCGCACTTTCGCGGCTTTTGGGGGCGGACTTCGTGACAACAACTCGGTCGACAGTCGAGCGGTGATCGTGGTCGGGCCCGACGGCCGGATCGCGGGGACCATCGCGGCGTTCAATCAGAACGATCCGATGGCCTACGAAGAACTGGCCGAGATCGTGGATCGCGTAACGCCCGAACCCGAGGGAAACTGAAGCACTAGAACCTTAGCTGCTTCGTAAGACCAAGGGCCCGGTGCGGACGTATCCGCACTGGGCCTTTCGGTTCCCTCCTAGCGCGGTCAGCCGCCGATGAGCGCTTCCAAAGCGGCCATGAGCCGCTGTTGGGGACCGACGCCGGTGTAGGCGACGTTGCCCTCCGCGTCGAGCATGACGACGATCGAGGTCGTGGTCGCGTTGTACGCCCGAACGGCCCCTCCGCGCGCATCCCACAGATAGGGGTAGCCCGGATCGTGGCCTTCGAGGTGCCGTTTCACGCGACGCACGCTCTGCGACACGCCCACGGCCACCGCGATGACGTTCACCCGGTCACCGTACTGCGCCTGAATCTGGTCGAGCTGCGGTTGGAGCGCCTCACACTGTTCACACCACGTCGCCCAGAACTCGATCAGCGCCGGCTTGCCGGCCTCCACGTAGTCGAGTAGGTCCACGGCGGATCCTTCCAGGTCTTCGAGCGCGGCTGAAGGTCCGACCGTACCGATGGCCAGTGATACCGAGCCTTCGCCACCCGACTGGGCCTCCGCCGCCATTGGGAGCGATAGGCAAAGCGCCCACACCGCGAGTAGCGCCAGCGTCCGCTTTTGACTCGTACTGCTCATGGGCTTCCCCACTCTTGTCGCCTGGGATTTCACAGATTGTACCCCGCGGTCATGAAGTAGTACTCCGCCATCGCGATCATGATCACCGCCGCGACGCGTTTGACCCATACCATCCATGCTCCCGAACGCGGTAGCAGCGCCAGAGTTCCCGAAAACAGCCCCACGCCGACGAGGATCGCGGTCATGCCCAAAGAGAAGACGAAGAGGTAGACGAAGCCCATCAGCCCCGACTGCGTCGCCGCGACCCATGTCAGCACCACGGCGAACGCTGGCGCCCCGCAGGGTGCCGCGACCACACCCGACATCGCTCCCATGAGAAAGACCGCGCCGTACGATCCCCCGTCCGTCTCGCTCGCCCGCTGGAGCAATCGCCGGGGGATGGGCACCGGGAGTACGTCGAGCATCGCGAGTGCGAAAACCAGGAGAAGGTTGCCGATCGCAAACAGAGCCCATGGATTGGCGCTCACGGTTCCGAATAGCTGCCCGGTGAGCCCCGCGATCGCCCCGAGTATGGCGTAGACCAGCGCCAGGCCGACGGCATACGTCAGCGTCAGCCCAATCGTGCGGGACCTAGGCTGATCATCCCTCGTAGTGCCCGCGATCACCGCAGTCGTGATGGGGATCATCGGATAGACGCACGGCGTCAGGCTCGTCAGGAGGCCGGCGCCGAACATGGCGGCCATGGCGACGAGCGGACTCGCCGAGAGCGCCTCGGCCAACCCGCCCGACGGCTCGATCTGAAGTAGGCTCAGTATGGACACCGCAGAAAAGTGGTTGTTGTCGGCCCGGCCGCCAACCGGCGAGACTCTGGGGCCGAACCGCTGGCGCGCATCCGGAGTTCCTGACCACTTTCTGAGAATGCAACGCCGAACCCTGCCCTCGACCCTCGTTCTCGTGATGCCGCTATGGCTCTCCGCCTGTGGCCAGGCCGAGACCCCCGCGCTCACCGTAGGCGCGATCTCCTATACGGAGGATCAGCTGCTCGGGCTCACCCAGGACCGTCGACGGACCCTCGGGTACCTCACGGCCTTCGCCCTCGCCGTCTCGGATTCGTCAACGCTCGAGTTCGGGAGCCCGCTCACGTCTACGTGGACGGCGGATCGTTTGCTCGAGATCTTGGCGGCGGATCTGACGCTCGAGGTCCACGACGTCGACGAGGACGTGCTCGAAGCTCAGTACATGACCAACCCCCAGTGGCAGCTCACCGTTCGTCACATCCTCTTCTTCAGTGAGCGATGGCGATCCGACGATCACCGGAAGGAAGCGGCGGACAAAGCCGCGCGTGCGATGGTGGCGCTGCGTGCGGGAGCAGACTTCGCGGAAACTGCGGCCGAACTCTCGGAAGAGCCCGGCGCGGAAGGAAGACAAGGGCTCCTCACGCCCGGTCGCGACGGTTCTTGGGTGCGTGAGTTCTGGGCCGCCGCGCTGGCCCTGGAGGCCGGCGAAATCAGCCCGGTGACCGAGACGCAATACGGATATCACATTCTCCGCCTTGAACAGAGGGAGATCGTTCCATTCGAGGAGGCGAGAAGTGTGGTCGCGAGAAGTGTAGCGGACCGGGTCGCCGATCCGGCCGCGATCCTCGAGACGTGGCTGGCGTCCACGGGCGGAGCGGCGGATGAGCAGCGACAGGCGGGTCTCGCGGAGGCTGATCGACGAGGTCTCGTGGTGCCAGCCGGCGAGCGAGCAGAACTAGAGCGCCGTTGGGAGGATCAAGTCTACCTGTGGGCAGCGACGTTCGGTTTTCGCTACGGCGCCTCACCCGCACAGTCCGCCGAGGCGGCGATGGCCGCGCTGTCGAACCCCGCCCAGGGTGTGAGCCTCGCTCGAACGGAGTTGGTCGACCACTCGGATCAGTTCGCCTCGCCGTACCCGATCCAACACGGCGCAGGACGGTGAACCCTGACAGCCCGATGGAACCGTCGACCGTGGGCAACCGTAGGGTGGGAAGCGGTATCTCAGACATGAACCCTCTCGAACGAGCCTGAATGCCTGACTCTACCAAAGGAAAGCTGCGCTTTCTGTTCGGTTTCGGTCTCTTCTTCGCCGCGTTGTGGCTGCTGTGGGACACTCCGGCCGTATATCCGCTGAAGATCTTCGTGGTACTTCTCCACGAAGTGAGTCACGCGATCGCCGTGGTGATATCCGGTGGTACCGTCGATCGGATCACCTTGGATCCCTATCAGGGGGGGGCGACATACTTCTCGTCCGGAAACGCGTTGCTCGCGTTGAGCGCTGGCTACCTGGGAAGCCTCGCCTGGGGTGGCCTGATGTTCTCCGCGTCCCGTGCACGATGGGTTCGACCGGACTGGGTGAACGGCTTGATCGGGGTGACGGTGATCCTGCTCACAGTCTTCGTCATCCGGAGCGCCTTCGGATTCGTCTTCGGCGTCGTCTTTGGCCTCACGATGATCGTTGCGTCGCGAAAGATCGGAGCGACGATGAACCGTCGGCTCTTGCTGACGCTGGGATTGACCAGTGCCCTCTACGCGATCCTCGACATCAAGAGCGACGTTCTCGACCGGCCGGAACTCCACTCCGACGCCTACATGCTCGCTGAAGTCACCGGAATCGGCACCGCGACGGTGTGGGGAATCGTATGGATCTCGATCGCCCTCGTCTTCACGGGCTGGCTTCTACACCGGGCCTATCGCGACGCCTGATCGGGCCCCGGCCCTACCACGACCGACGGTACCAGGGAAACTGCTCTGACACCGCATGCGGTGCCCTCATCGAGCCTCCCTAGCTGAATCGTACACAAGGCTTGCCTCAGTCCCACCGACGGTCGTATGATGCCTTCGATCGGAGTCGTTGATTCGATCTGGGCCTCGACCGGCCGCCCCAGAGGGCACCGATTGAGGACTGCGGGTCCTGAACCCGCTGGTGCTGAGCCCATTGTTTCACCCGAATCCAGGAGGTGATCCCTTGTCTAGCCCTAGTACCCTGTCCAGCCCGGCACGGGCAAGCGATCTCCGGAACGGCTTCTAAAGCCGGACCGCACCTTGTAGTCGCTGTTCGCGCCGTACCCGGCCATCGCGCTGGGCTGAGACGGTTTGACGCCACCGGATTCTTACCGGTGGCGTCTTTTTTTACCCGACGGACCATTCGGGGGCGTTTCCGGCCCTCCACTTGATATTGCAGCCGATGCTCGGTAGTTGCTCGGGGGCTGGCTTCTGCCCGGCAAGCACTGCGTCGCACGCGGCCCTCAGGTCGCGCCCCGTCACGGGCACATCCAGCGAGGGGCGGCTCCCGTCGAATTGACCACGGTACGCCAGCCGCCGGTCGGCATCGAAGAGAAAGAAGTCCGGCGTGCAGGCGGCTCTGTAGGCCTTCACCACTTCCTGACTCGCATCGAACAGGTAGGGGAACGAGTAGCCGCGCAGTCGCACTTCGTCCTCCATCCGGGCGGGACTGTCGGCCGGGTAGCGCTCGGGATCGTTCGCGTTGATGGCCACGACAGCCGCCCCTCTAGCCTGAACCTCGCGCGCGAAGATCGCCAACTCGTCGGCGATGTGCTTTACGAAGGGACAATGGTTCGACAGAACCATGACAACGAGCGCCGGTGCGTCACGGAAGTCGGCGAGCGCGACGCTCGCCCCGGTTGCGGGTTCAGGAAGGGAGAAGTCCGGCGCAAGGGTGCCGAGTTCAAGCATGGTGGACGGGACACTAGCCAAGGGTCCTCCAAGGTCAGGACGTCGGTCGAGAGGCTTGGACCCCGTTGGGTCTGCGGGGTGCCCGAGGTGCAGAACCGGGCCGAGTGTCGAATGAACCGCCTCGTCCCCTGAGGGTAGCGCAGAACCATGCGAATTGTCTCCCTAGCCTGTTCGAACACAGAAATCGTGTGCGCTCTGGGGTGTGCGGGCTTTCTGGTCGGCGTCGATGATCACTCCGACCACCCGGCCGAGGTGGTGGCGTCACTTCCGAAGGTCGGTCCCGACCTCGATATCGACATCGAAGCCGTCGCGGCGCTCGAGCCCGACCTGGTGCTGGCGACGCTGACCGTTCCGGGTCACGAAAAGATCGTCGCTCGACTCGAGGCTGCAGGTCTTCCCTTCGTCGCCCCTGAACCGATCTCCCTGGAGGATGTCTACCGGGACATCCGACACATCGGTGACTTGATGGCGGTACGTTCGCGAGCCGAAGGTTTGATCGCTGAGATGCGGAGGGAGCTCGATGCGCCGCCACCCTCTGCCGCTGCGCCGACCATCCTGATTCAGTGGTGGCCGAAGCCTGTCATCACGCCAGGCAGGCAGTCGTGGGCGACGGATGTGGTACGCGCAGCCGGGGGCCGAGCGCTTCTGGGGCACGAAGACCACAAGAGTCGTCCGATGACCGACGAAGAGGTCGCTGCCCTTTCCCCCGACGCGATCGTGCTTTCGTGGTGTGGCGTTCATCCCGACAAGTACCGTCCCGATGTGGTCCTCCGAAACGAACGCTGGCAACAGCAGCCGTTCGTCGCGCACAACCGGGTGTTCTGCGTGGGGGAACCCTTTCTCGGGCGACCGGGGCCGCGGCTGATCGAAGGCGCGCGCGCGCTCAGGAGCATTGTTGCGGAGCTGACGAGTCCGCGGGCCTAGCCCCGTTGCTGGCCGATCGCCGGGCGGATACGCTATCACCCGCTGAGCCATGAGCCGGGAGACCCACCATGAGCCGATCGTCGATGAATCGCCGTGACTTCACACGCCTCTTCGCCATGGGCGGGTCGACGGCCCTCCTGGGCCACCCCAGTTTCGAAGGGTTTGCCGCCCCGACGCTGACGTCGGCGTCGCTCCAGCCCGGGGCCGTGGATTGGCAACAGGTGCGGTCGCAGTTCCTGATGCCTCCGGACGTCAGCGTCCTCAACGCCGCGAATCTCTGCCCGTCCCCTGCTCGCGTGCTGGAAACGTTGTCGGAGTACACGAGTCGCCTCGACCGGGCACCGTTCCCAAGTTTTCGCAGCGAGATCGGGGCGGCAAAAGAGCGGACGCGCGACTTGCTCGCAGCCTACCTGAGGGTCACGCCGGAAGAGATCCTGATCACGCGCAACACGAGCGAAGCCAACAACTGGGTCTCGAACGGGCTCGACCTCGGACCAGGCGACGAGGTTCTGATCTTTTCAGACAATCACCCGAGCAACAATCAGGCGTGGAAAGCGAAAGGTGAGCGCCACGGTTACACCGTACGCGAAGTCGCGCAGGTGAATCCGCATCCCGGTGCCGAGTACTATCTCGAGGCCTTCGAACGCGCCATCACGCCGAACACTCGTGTGCTGACGTTCATGCACCTGAGCAATACCGCAGGCGACCTATTCCCGGCGAAGGAACTGTGCGCCCTCGCTCGTTCGCGGGGCATTGTCTCGCTGGTGGATGGGGCCCAATCGTTCGGTCTCCTGGACGTCGATCTTTCCGACATCCAGCCCGATTTCTTCTCAGGGAGTTCGCACAAGTGGCCGTGCGGTCCCAAGGAAACGGGTGTGCTTTACGTGAACTCCTCGATGCACGAGGCGTTCTGGCCCTCGATGTACAGCGCATATACGGGGCAGCGTGGGCTCTCGCGTACCCATGAAGGTATGGGCCAGCGCGACACACCGGCTCTGCACACCTTTGGAACACAGATCGAGTTCTTGCAGTCGATTGGCCAGAACGAGATCGAGGCGCGGAGCCGTGATCTTGCTACTCAGCTGATCGAAGGGCTGAACCGGATCGAGGGCGTGCACATGTGGACTCCCGCGCAGCCCGAGCGGCGTGCCGCGGTTGTGACCTTCCGACCCGGTGAACTCGACCCTCGGCGTGTCGTAGCTGCGCTCGAGGAGGACGGCATCGTCGCGGCCGCCCGGGGTGGGTCGGATCGCTCCGGGATCCGGTTCTCTCCGCACTTCTACAACATGGAAGTGGACGTCGAGCGGGCGGTCGAGGCGATCGGCCGATACATGCGCACGGGCCTGTAGAAGGACGGGCCTGAAGGAGTCGACGGCGTCTTGGCAGGAGTCCCCCATCCTTGACGGTTCGATTCGTGATCCAAATTGCCGGTGGGCTCGTCCGCAAGCAGCAACCCCGGGCGGTGGACGAGGGCGCGAGCGACGGCAACGCGTTGCTGCTCCCCGCCCGACAGCCGGTCAGGGAAGGTGGTCGCCCGGTCACGCATGCCGATCGCATCGAGTAATTCGCGCGCACGGTCTTCACCGTCGTGCTCCTGGGAGGCGAGCTACATCGGAAGCAGGAGATTCTCCATCACGGTGAGCGTCGGAAGCAGGTTGAAGAACTGGAAGACGAATCCGACATGCAGGCGACGGAATAATGTCCGCTCGCGCTCGGACAGCGCCGTGATATCACGGTCTCCGACGCGAATCGTCCCCGCGTCGGGCAGCTCGATGCCGCTGATGAGGTTCAGCAACGTCGACTTGCCGGATCCCGAAGGGCCGAGAATGGCGACGCGCTCACCCGGGGAGACTACCGCCGACGCCTCGTCCAGAACCGCGTGCAGGCGGTCACCCTCGCGGAAGCTTTTGCGAAGACCGCGCAGTTCGATGGAAGGCCCGAACTTGTTCAAAAGAAGGCGGCCTCCGGCCCGCTCAGCTCTTCTTATCCTCCAGCTGCTGCGGAAGGGTGACCAGCTCGAGGATCTCGTACTGGCGGGCTCCAGCCGGCAACTGAATCGAGACCTGGGCGCCCTGCTCGGCTCCCAGGAGCCCGCGCCCGATCGGCGAGGCCATGGACACCTGCCCCGCGTCGAGGTCGATGAAGTCCCCGGCAGTGATCGTGAAGGTGAAGACCTCGTCCATCCCCAAGTCGCGAACCTTCACCCTCGACCCGAAGCCTACACGGTCGTACGCCATATCCGTCACGTCGATCTTGGACAACTCGGACATGCGTGACGAAAGGTGATTCAACCTCGCCTCGACGAACGCCTGGCGCTCCTTCGCCGCCTTGAACTCCGAATTCTCCTTTAGATCCCCGTGCTCCCTCGCGATCTTGATTCTCTCGGGGAGATCGATGTTCAACTCATGCATGAGGCTCAAGATCTCGGTCTCGAGCTTGGCCTGGATCTCCTCCAACATGGGAACTACCTCGGGGTCCTGTGAGCGCCGGCCGGCCCGGTCGAGCCTGGGTCCATGGCGGAAATGAAGCGCCGCCCCGTCCGACCGGGGCGGCTGCTAGGGAAAGACGATACGAGCAAGCAGCCCCGGGCGGAAGCGCTAGCCCGCTAGGGACCGATTTCACTCAGCGTCGAACTACCCTGGCAAGGCTGCTAGCAGCCGGTGGCGGGCTCACTCCGAGCGCAACGCTCGTACCGGATCGACCAGGCTGGCTCGTCGCGCTGGAACCCAGGCCGCGACGAGTGCCACACCCGACAAGAGAACGGGAATAGTCACGAAGGTAACGATGTCGTTGGGTCCGATCCCATACAGGAAGCCCGAGAGGGCCCACGTCACACCCGCCGCCAGAACCAGGCCCACGAGCGCGCCGATCACGACGAGCCGCATGCCTCCGCCGATCGCCATCTGGACGACGTCGTTGGCCGACGCCCCGAGCGACATGCGGATTCCCAACTCGCGGGTCCGCTTGGAGACTGCGTAGCTCACAACCCCGTAGATTCCGATCGCGGCGAGCAACAGAGCGAGTCCTCCGAAGACCGTAAGTAGCAGCGCGGCCATGCGGGGAGGAAACAGCAGAAGCGACAGGTGCTCATTCATCGTCTTCGCTTCGATGACGGCCATGTTCGGGTCGACCTCGCGAAGAACTCGGCGGGCCGCGGAAAGAAGCTCGGCGCTGGTGCCCGAGCCCTTCACGACGACCTGCATCCCAATGAACTCCCCCTGGCCCTGAAGGTCGTACACGTAAGGGCGGGGCGCCTCTCCGAGGGTGCGGACCTTGGTGTCGCTCGCGACACCGACGATGCGCACCGACTGCTCGCCCCTGTCGATGGTGCGGCCGACGACATTTTCTCCGGGGTAATAGCGGCTGACGAACGCTTCACTGACGATGATCACTGGCTCGCCCTCCACCGTCGCCGCATCGAACGGCTCCCCACGCACGATCGCCACCCCCATCGTTTCGAAATACGACGGCGTGACTGTTGCGACATCAATATCGTGGTCGCCGTCCGGGGTATCAGACGGGACGCCGGGCAGGATGAAGGAGTTCGTCTGAATCGCGGCTCCGAGCGGGAGCCGATCAGCCATCGTCACCCGATCGATGGCGGGATCGGCGAGGAGCCGCTCCTCGAACGCTGCGAAGAACAGACGCCGCTCGTCTTCCCCCATGCCCCCGGACAGATCCGTGTCAGGCCAAATCATCGCGGCGGGGCCCGTGTCGAAGCCGGGATCGATCTGCTGGGCCTTCTGCAGGCTGCGCACGAACAGTCCAGCTCCGATGAGGAGCACGAAGGAAAAACCCACCTGGGCAATGACGAGGATGTTGCGAAGATTGAAGCGGCCCCGCTTTCCAGTGCGACCGGCATCTCCCTTGAGCGTGGGCGCCACATCCGGATTGGTCGCCTGAAGCGCGGGTGCCAGCCCGAACATGAGCCCGGCAAGCGTCGAGACCCCGAGCGTGAACATGAGTACGTTGGCGTCGAGCGAGACATCGAAGTCCACCGGAACCGGAAGTGGCGGTTGGAAGGCCATCATCAATTCGACGGTCCAGTTGGCGATCCACAACCCAGCCACCCCACCCATCAGCGCCAGCATCATCGTCTCGGTGAGAAGCTGACGGATCAGCGTCCAGCGACCCGCTCCCAGAGCGAGGCGAACGGCGATCTCCTTGCGGCGATCCTCGGCCCTCGCCAAGAGGAAGCTCGCCAGGTTGGCACACGCGATGAGCAGAACGAGCCCCACGACACCGAGCAAGAGGCCAGCGACTGGCGTCAACACCCGATCGACGAAAGGGTGGATGGACACGTCACCCCGTGGCATCGCCGTCATGACTCGGTTCTCGTTCGACTCGGGATACTCCTCGGCGAGCGCATTCGAGAACGCGGCCAGCGCGGCATTCGCCTGCTCGACAGAGATCCCCGGCGCGAGCCGGGCCTTCATGAACATGCTCCTCGAACTGCGCCGTTCGATCTGGCCGTTCGAGTCACGTCCCATGACGACGTCCGTCATCATGAGGGGCACATAGTATCCCGCCACGAGGACCGGCATGGACCCGGTGAAGTCCTCGTGCGCCACGCCAACCACAGTGTAGAGCAGTTGGCTGAGCCGTACGGTCCGTCCGATCACGCCGGGATCGCTGCCGTATCGGGTCACCCACTCTGCGTGCCCGAGAATGACCACGGGGTGCGTGCCCGGCGTCGCATCTTCTTCGCTCAGAAAACCGCGGCCGAGCGCCATGGGTACGCCCAGCACCTCGAAATAGTCCCCGGAGACGAGCTCTCCCATCACGAGCTCATCACCCCCCTCGGCTTCCACACGGGTGATGAAGTTGCGCGTCCCCACGACCCCATTGAAGATGCCGTCGAGGCCAGGCTTCAGGTCGAGGTAGTCGGGGAGTGACGAGGTCGCGTAGACGTAGCCATCCGAGTCCGACGTGTAGACTTCGACCAACTCCGAGGGATTCGACACCGGTAGCCCCCGGAGCAGAACAGCGTTCACCACGCTGAACATCGCCGTGTTGGCTCCGATCCCGAGGGCAAGGGAAAGGACCGCAACCGCAGTGAATCCGGGGGTCCGGATGAGTCTCCGAAACGCATACTTCAGGTCGTGCGGATTCATGAGGATCTTGCTCCAAAGGTCCGAGTCCACCCGCGCCGCTCGGCCGGGATGATTGCGTTCGTATGAGGGTCGCGCAGCCGAGAGACGACGTGCCGCGCGACGGAGGCTGCCACTCCGGAGCGCGATGACTTGTGCCCAGAACCAGAGGTCCGCCAGGAGGCGCGCGCGGCCGGGCACGGTGCGACGTCTGTATTCGTGTTCCAGATCGCCCGAGACGGCCTCTCCGATTTCCGCGGGCAGGCGTCGTTCGAGCACCCAGCTCGCCAAACGGGGAGGGCCGGACTCAGGCACCGGCTGCCTCGGTCGATATAGCCTCGATGCCCTGCCATATGCGGTCTCGCACCCGTCGGACGGCTTCGAGGACCTCGGCGCCTTCGGGACTCACCTCGTAGTGGCGCTTCGCCTTACCACCACGTTCAGAGGTCGGCTCACCCTTCCAGGAGCGGGCGTAGCCCTTCTCTTCGAGGCGCATGAGGGTGACGTATACCGTGCTAACGGAAACCGATCGTCCAGCCAGTTCCTTCAGCTCGTCTCGAACCCGCCCCCCGTGCGCATCTTCACCCAGTCGCAACACCGTGAGGAGGATCAGTTCCTCCAGGTCTCCCAAGTGGCTGCCCTTCCCCATGCGACGCTCCGCGCTCCGATTATTATGACAAAATCAAAAAGCACTACGGGGCGGCGCGCCCAGGGGTTTCAGAGCGGAGGTGTCACTCCGCCCTGAGCGCGGAAACAGGGTCGATGCGCGTCGCACGGTGCGCCGGAATCCACGAGGCAGCCAACGCAACCAATCCGAGCACCACGGGCACGCCGACAAAGGTCACCGGATCGAGTGGCGGAATGCCGTAGAGGAGGCTGGAGAGAAGGCGAGCGACCGCTGCGGCTACCACCAGCCCGATCGCGCCACCGAGGGCGACGAGCTTCATACCGGCACCGGTGAGCATGCGAACCACCGACCGCGGATCCGCGCCCAGCGAAAGACGAATCCCTACCTCTTTTGCGCGCCTCGCGACCGCGAAGCTCACGACACCGTAGAGTCCGATACTCGCGAGCAGGAGCGCCAGTAGCGCGAATCCGCCCACGACCATCGCGCCCAGTTCCCGTCCAAGGAGCACTACGGCAAGATGCCGTCGCATGGTCGTCGTCTGGACCACCATGATTTCGGGATCGAGTGCGCGGGCCGCGACCATCATATCGAGCGCCAGCCGGTCAGCGTCGTCGGTCGTGCGGGCGAGAAGGGTCACACTCGCCCAATACGAATCGTTGCGGTTGAGGTAAACGAAGGGGCGAGGCGCCTCTCCGAGCTGTCGCACTTTGTGATCTGCTGTGACGCCGATTACCTGAACCGCTTCGTCGTTCACGACGATGCTGCGCCCGACAGCTGAAGCGCCCGGCAAGAATCTCCGCGTGAACTCCTCGTTCACGAGCACCACGCGCTCGGTGTCGGGCCGGTCCGACGGATCGAACCCCCGACCGGCGATCACAGGAATTCCCGCTGCCGCAAAGAAGCCCTCATCCGCCGTCGCGAAATCCACCCGATGGAAGTCGCTACCAGCCGGGGGATCGATCCCGTCGACCATGACCCGTGCGTTCTGAGTGTTGAGCTGTTCGAGATGAAGGTTGTCGATGATGCCGACCGCCTCGACCCCGGAGAGCAACCCGATGCGTTCGGTCAGGGACGTCAGGTAGACGAGACCCTCCGACTCGGAGTACCGATCCGCCGGAATCGTGATCTTGAGAATCGCGGTCGGCGCACTCCCGAACCCTGGATCGATGTCCCGCGATGCCTCTAGGCTCCTGAGAAAGAGGCCGGCCCCCACGAGCAGCACGACCGAGACGGCCACCTGTCCTACGACCAGGAGGTTGCGCAGAGCCGCGCCACGGGCTCGCCCACCGCCCGCGCTCTCATCCCTGAGCGTGGACGCGACGTCGGCGTTGGCGCTCTGCAGGGCAGGAGCGAGCCCGAAGAGAACACCTGCAGCGACCGACACGAATAGGCTGAAGCCCAACACGACCGGATCCAGACTCAAGTCGAGCGTGACCGGCAGAGGCAACGGAAGGTCCGCAGCCACGAGCGCCCTCAAGGACTGCACCGCAAGCGCGACCCCGGCGAGGCCACCCAGCATGGACAACAGGATCGACTCGGTGAGAAGCTGGCCGACAAGGGTCCGGCGCTGTGCGCCGATCGCAAGCCGGACGGCGATTTCCTTGCGCCTGTCCGCTGCACGAGCGAGGAGAAAGCTGGCCAGGTTGGCGCACGCGATCAAAAGGACGAGGCCGACCACCACCATGATCATGCTGGCAGCCGGAACGAGCACTCGATCGACCATGGGATTCATGATCACTTCCGCCGTAGGTACCAGCACGAAGGCCTTCGTTTGCTGCCAGTACGTCGGATACGCCTCCCGCAGTGAGGCAGATGTTCGATCGGCGACCGCCTCCGCCTGCGCAGCCGTGGCCCCGGGCCGGAGGCGTGCCTTCGCGAAGAAGCTCTGATTCCCGCGCGCCTCGAGCGTGTTGCCCCCCATGCCTTGTAGCTCGTCATACATCGTGATGGGGACAAAGGCCACTGGCTCGACTCCACGCACCGTGCCTGCGAAATCCTTCGGAGCGACGCCAATGACCGTGTACGGCCGACCGGCGATCCTCAGCTCCGAGCCTACGATGAGGGGGTCGGACCCGAATCGTCGCGTCCAATACCCGTGCCCAAGAACGACGACCGGATGGGCTCCACGTGCTACGTCGTCCGCGGCCGTGAAGAGACGGCCCAGGGCTGCATGAATGCCGAGAATCGAGAAGTAGTTGCCGGTCACCGCCTCGGCCGGAACCATCTCGACGCCGTTCTCTGCGTCCATCTGAAGAAGGACGAGCTGCATGCCTCCGGCGTCCTCGAAGACATCGGTCGATCCTTCCTTGATGTCGACATAGTCGGGATAGGA
Source organism: Gemmatimonadota bacterium (assembly GCA_027623325.1). Classification (GTDB taxonomy): domain Bacteria; phylum Gemmatimonadota; class Gemmatimonadetes; order Longimicrobiales; family Gaopeijiaceae; genus UBA2589. Next base: position 60,067 of record JAQBXY010000012.1, on the reverse strand, counting down.
AAGCGTCCCGTGAGAGAATCCCTCGCCGGCCTCATAGATGTCCATGAGGGCTGCGGGGTCCTCGAAGGGTTGGTCCCGAATGATGACCGCGTTGACCAAGCTGAACATGGCCGTATTCGCCCCGATCCCGAGGCCCAGCGAGGTGATCGCAACCATGGTGAACATCGGGCTCTTCGCGAGCCGCCGAACGGCAAACCGGACATTCATCACAACAGCATCCATGAACCCCTCCCATGTTCCCCGGCCGTCCACGTCCAGACGTGAACGCCCTCGTTGATAGTTCTGCGACTGCCCCACGTAGCGAACCGCGACACCCAACGCCTCTCGGACGTACCAGATCCGAGCGCGATGAAGCCCACGTGAAGCCCTCGAGACGAATTCTTCGTGCAAATCTCCGAGCACCGCGGCCCCTCGGTCCGTCGGAGGCAGAACGGACTCCATGAGCCACGTGCCGATGCGCGGTGGCCGGGGAGAGGAGCTCATGGCAGGTCCAGGGCTCCCTCGAGTCCGGCCCACAGATTGAGTAGCGCCGCCCGTGACTTCCGCAGCGCATCAAGACCCTCTGGTGTGATGCTCACGATGCGGCGCGGGCGGCCGCCCCGTTCCGGCCGCGCGTCCGACATCTCGGACGCGAGCCAGCCCTTCTCTTCGAGGCGGTCTAAGGTGACGTAGACGGAACCTCTCGAAACCCTGCGACCGACCCGTGCCTCCAACTCATCCATGAGACGGACGCCGTAGGCGTCTTCCTCCAGTCGCAGGACGGCGAGCAGAAGCATCTGTTCGAATTCGCCGAGGTACCCTTCTCTACCCATGCCCACTCCCCACGCATATTCGTCACGATCGGAATCAATTCCGACTTTGTATGAGAAATACGTGGGGCCAGCGATCGAAGTTTCGAATCCGCCAACCTGCGGGCTCGTCAGCTCCTCGGATCGGACTCGGCGAGTACCTGTTGGCGCCTTTCTTCGCGGTCCGCCTTCACAGCGTCGCGGATCTGCGGATGCTTGAGTCCGAGGATCTGCCCGGCGAGCAGCGCGGCGTTCACTGCGCCTGCCTTACCGATGGCCAGGGTGCCGACGGGGACGCCGCGCGGCATCTGCACCGTGGAGAGGAGGGAATCCAGACCGTCAAGCGCCCAGCCCTTCATCGGTACGCCGAGTACGGGGATGGTCGTCTTCGCGGCAATCACACCCGCGAGGTGCGCCGCACCGCCGGCTGCCGCGATGATCACTTCGAGACCCCGGTCCTCAGCCGTCGCGGAGTATTCAATCGCGACGTCGGGTGTCCGATGAGCGGACATGACCCTTACTTCATTCGGGATCCCGAGCGCGTCGAGTGTCGACACGGCGTGAGACATCGTCTCCCAATCCGACTTGGAGCCCATGAGAACGCCGACCAGGGGTTGTGCCATCGTGCATCGCCTTGCGGATGTGTACTGTTGAACCCACGGACAGGGCCGCCACGTTGCCGGAAGTCCGGCACGCGGTCAATAGCCTTCTGCAGCCCGCGCATGACCGCAGCCCCATCTCACGGTCCCACGTGGCCCGACGATTGCCCCGATGTGATTCCGCTCATGCCCCTGGTGTTGTCGATATGGCGCGACGGGGTGTTGTCTCCCAGTGAACTCGCGGCGCTCCGTGGACATGTCGACGCACAGGAGGATTTTTCCGAGGCCGGACGCGCAGCGATCAAGGCCTGGATGGACCCGGACGCGCCGCCCACCCCGGAAGCACTCCGAGCCGTGCAACAACGGATTCGCGCCGCCGTCGACCCCGCCGCGCACACCGGCTCTGCGGACTCTCTTGCCGCCCTGGGCTTAGCGGCCTGGACTTCCGTGGGCGGTGACGGGCCTTGGGAGGATCCGGTCGCGATCGGACGACTCCACGAACTGGAAGCAACGCTCGGTGTGTTGGGTGGAGAAGCCGCCCGCAGAATGCTCGGCGTACCCACCGACATAGGGACGGAGCCTGCGGCCGGCAGCTTGGTCGATATCGTGCTGCTCCAGGATTTCCTCGAAAAGGACCATCGGAAGCTTCGGGAGCGGGCGCTTAAGCTCGTGCGCGCGAATCGGACGACCATCGCGCGCGGCCTGCCCCACGCGGAATACCGCGAACAGGTTTTGGGAGCCGTGCAGCGCCTGGCGGACGAGGGCCTGGGTCGACTCGCGTATCCGGTAGAGTACGGCGGCTCGGCTGACCCCGCGGCATCCGTCGCCGTGTTCGAGACGCTCGCCTTCGGAGACCTCAGCGTCCTCGTGAAGTTCGGAGTACAGTTCGGGCTCTTCGGCGGCAGCGTCCATCAACTCGGCACTCGACGCCACCATGAGGCGTATCTGCAGCGGATCGGGTCAGCGGCGCTTCCCGGATGCTACGCGATGACCGAGACCGGCCACGGCTCGAACGTGCGCGACCTGGAGACGACCGCGACCTACGACCACGCGACCCGAGAACTCGTCGTAGACACACCTCATGAAGGTGCGGGAAAGGACTACATCGGCAACGCCGCCGTCCACGGCCAACTCGCGACCGTATTCTCCCGCCTGATCGTCGACGGTGAGGATCATGGGGTGCACGCGGTGCTGGTTCCCATCCGCTCCTTCGAGGGCAACGCCTGGATGGCCTACGCGTTCAATCATCACATCAGCGGGTCGGCGGGTGTGCGTTGGCAAAGCTGGGACCATCTGTCGGGTGCCGATCCGGGGCTCAACCTGGCCGAAGATCCGGGCAATGTGGGCGCCATGCTCGCGGGTCAGCGCGCCATGCTCCCCATCGGCCTGAACTTCCTGATTCCTGATGGTTCTCGCTTCGCGGGTAACCGGCTCTCCGTCGAGGCGGTCTACTCCATGCACCACGACTACGAGGGTCCGCAGTTGGGACTGGATTGGGGATTGAACGTGGGCTGGACGATCGGCTTCTAAACGGCTCGGTCTTCGCAAAAGAGAGGGTCCGGGGAATCCCCGGACCCTCTCTTTTTTTGTGCCCGGTGCCCTCCCGCGAACGCCGGTGACTACCGCACGACGGCGACCATGTGATAGCTCTTCTTCCCCTTCCGAAGAAGGATGTAGCGGCCCTCGATGGCCTGCTCGGGCCGCACGGAAGCGCCGGGGTCGTCTGCGCGCACGTTGTTCAGATAGACACCTCCGCCTTCGATCACGCGGCGGGCATCCCCTTTCGACGTCGCGAGCGCGGTGGATACGAGCAAATCGACGAGCGATGTCCCCTCACCACTGAGGTCATCGGCACGGATTTCGGAGGACGGAACATCCGCGAACACGTCGGCAATCTCATCCGCTGTGAGCCCCTCGATTTCTCCGCTGAAGAGGGCTCGAGTGGCACGCTGCGCCGCGGCGAGCCCCGTTTCACCGTGCAGCCGCGAAGTAACGTCGTCGGCCAGAGCCCGCTGAGCCGCCCTCCGCTGTGGCTCGTTCTCCACGGCGGCGGCGAGCTCCGCGATGTCCGGAGGCGGCAGCAACGTGAAGAGTTTCAGGTACCGGACGGCGTCGGCGTCCTCCACGTTGATCCAGTATTGATAGAACCGGAACGGTGAGGTCATCTCCGGATCGAGCCAGATGGAGCCCCCCTCCGACTTTCCGAACTTCGTGCCCGCCGCCTTGGTGATGAGCGGGAAGACCACACCGAAGGCCCGACCCCCTTCGACCCTGCGCACCAGATCGATGCCGGCCGTGATGTTGCCCCACTGATCGCTCCCTCCCATCTGAACCGTGCACCCTTCCTGTCGGTACAGCTCAAGGAAGTCATACGATTGGAGCAAGGCGTACGAGAACTCGGTGTAGGAAATCCCGGTCTCCTCGTTCTGCAGGCGGCGCTTCACCGACTCCTTCGCGAGCAACTGGTTGACCGAAAAGTGCTTACCCATGTCGCGCAGAAAGTCGACGAGCGCGAGGCCGCCGAGCCAATCATGGTTGTTGCGCATGCGCGCGGCATTCGACTTCACTCCGAAGTCGAGAAAGTGCTCGAGTTGGGCCCGGATCAACTCTGCATTCGCGGCGGCTACGTCTTTGGTCAGCAGCTGCCGCTCGGCCGTTTTTCCCGATGGGTCGCCAATGAGTCCGGTCCCTCCCCCAACGAGCGCGATGGGTGTATGCCCGGCGCGCTGGGCGTGCACCAGCCCCATGATCGGAACAAGATTCCCCAGATGAAGACTCTCAGCCGTCGGGTCAAAGCCGATATACACCGTCCGCGGAGCCCCTCCCAGGTGATCGGCCACGCCTTCGGTCGCGTCGTGTAAAAGGTCTCGCGCTCGGTACTCGTCCAGTAGAGTGCTCATCTTCGAATCACCACTCCATGCGCTGGCGGAGCGACGTGATGTGTCCCTCGTGGTGGGGGCAGTGCCAGCCATAGATCTCCAGAAGCACGTCGACGGGGATTTCGCCCACCTCGGGATGGATCAAGATGCGGCGGAAATCGCTCGTGGACAGAGCGTTCAAGAAGCGAACCCACCGGGCGTGTAACGCATCGAGAATCGCGAGAGACCCCTCGATCGGTGCCGATTTCGCGTCGGGCAACTCGGCCCACGCGGCCTCTTGATAGGTACCAATCGTCGGCCGGTCCTGCGTGACAGCCAGCTTGAACCGGACATAGGAGTTCACGTGGGAGTCCACCACGTGGTGCACAACCTGTCGCAACGTCCAGCCCCCATCCCGGTACGTCGTGTCGAGCTGGGTGTCGGAGAGCCCGGCCACAGCGGCCCTCATGTTGCGGGGGTGGGCTTCGATCGCAGCGATGTGCGCCAGACGCTCATGTCCGGATAACTCACGACCCACGGACTTGAAGGGGCCGATTGGATATCTCGGGTCTTGGGTACTCATGTTCTTCCGCAGTGGTTGAGGTGCCGTTTGCGACGGAGCAGGCAAAGTAGCACGATAGCGCCGATGTCGACCTATTCGCGATTCTATGACGTCGTCCGCCGAATTCCTCCCGGCCAAGTCACGACGTACGGTGCCGTCGCCCACCAGGCGGGGCTCGCCGGCCACGCACGGCAGGTCGGCTATGCGATGGCCGCGCTGCCTGACCAAAACGACGTTCCGTGGCACCGCGTGGTGAATGCGCGCGGCGAGGTCAGTGCGCGACGGGGCGGCGCGACCTTCGAAGTCATTCAGCGAGCCATGCTCGAAGCCGAGGGTGTGCACTTCGACGACCGAGGGCGTATCGATCTCACCACGTACGGTTGGCCGTAACTGCTATAATCTTTTGCACTGGTGATTTCATGAAATCACCTTTATTTTGTTGATATATGGTTACGCGCTTTCGAATGCCGAGTGGATCAGGGGATGAATCGCTCGCCCTCCACTTCGTCAACACACGGATGGTCGACGGGCCTCGCCCCATCGACGCCATCGGAACACCTGAAGGCCTACAGTCCTGGTTCGAGCGGCACGGTCTTGATCGGAGTCCTTCGGGGTTTCCGAAATCCCTCCCCGATCGACACGTCCTTGTCATGGAGGCGATGCGACTACGCGATGCGATCAATCGAATGTTCACCGCGGTGTCGTCGGGAGCCGCCGTCGACTCCATGACTCTCGCGACGATCAATCGGTGCCTCAGTGCCGATTCTCTTTCGACTCGCCTGACGCTGACCGACTCGGTCCTCACCGTCGAGCATTTCGGGACTGCTACGTCCCCCCTCGCGCTCTTGGCCTCTCTTGCCCTGTCCGCAGCCGAAGTGCTCGAGCATTCGAGCCGGAGCCGGCTCCGGCAGTGCGCTGGTGCGACCTGCCGTCATTGGTTCGTGGACACGAGCAAGGGTGGTCAACGCCGATGGTGCTCGATGTCGCGGTGCGGAAATCGCTCGAAGGCCGCCCGATTCCGGGAAACGAACGCGCCGGACTCGTAACGGTCGCCACCTTGCTGCGTCCTTGAGGGGGCCGTCAATTGTCGTTCCATAGGTTCGGAGGTGTCGGGTTGGACGAAGGCCGGACACCGAAACGTGGTTTCGTCGTATGTGAATCCAACTGCGGCTAGGGACGAAGTCCGCAGATCGGACGGTGGTGGAGAGAGTATACGGTCGAAAGGATACCCTTGAAGCGACTCACGTGGACCCTGGTGGTGGCGGTGCTCTTCGGGCCGCTGGACTCGACTCCGTTACTCTCCCAAGAGGTTGGCATCGTTTCGGGACGGGTCGTGGACGCCGCTCAAGGCAGCCCGCTATCCGGGGTTCTGGTCACTCTGTCCGGCGCGAATCCCACCGCGACCGACTCCGAGGGATTCTTCGCGGTATACGAGGTGCCCGCAGGGCCGGTCCGGCTCGCGCTGAGCCACCTCGGATTCGGGGACCACGAGGAAGTGGTTCTTGTGGAGGCCGGAGACGAGCTCTCGCTTCTGATTCGTATGTCGCTGGCCGCGATTGAGCTGGCTCCCTTCGTGATCGAGGGTCGCTCCGAACTGGAGGAGCGCCGTGTTTCCTCGGGGCATGGGATCAATGAGATCCGACGACCGCAGATCGAGGCGGCTGTCCGATCGGGCATAGGTCTCACGGAGCTGCTCCAGACCCGGATGCCCGGGACCATGGCATCGAGCACGGGACGCTCTACCACGTGCGTCCAGTACCGAGCGATTCGCTCGGGTGGAGGGAGCGCCTGCCGCGAGGTCACCGTCGTGCTCGATGGCATTCAGATCGCGAACCCGAGCTACATCTACTCGCAACTGCCACTCAACGACATCGAGCGCATCGAGATGCTGTCGCCCGGGCAGGCCGGACTCCAGTACGGAACGTCCTCCGGACAGGGCGTCTTACTCATCGAGACGCAGCGGGGCGAGCTCGTCCGACGAGCCGACGCCAGCCGTTTCGTGACGGGGCTCGCGTGGGAGGGTGAGGAATCTGCCTACCCCTGGAGCAAGGTGCTCGGGACAACGTTCGTGACCAATGCGATTGGGGTGGGGGCCGCACTACTCCTGGCCCAAGAGTGCCTCTGGTCGCCCGAAGTGGGTTCGCTCGGCCTGCGCACGCGTTGCAACGGCTTCAATACCGCCGCAATCGGAGTGCTGAGTGTCGCCTTTCCCGCATTCACTGGCGGGATGGTCGCCGGTTGGGGCGGAGAGACGACTCGAAGCCGAGGGCGCCTCTCCCCGACCTCCCTCGCGGCCGGAATGACGCTGACCGCCGGCTACCTGCTCGTGATCCACGGGGATGACAGGGCACGGACGGCTGGCTTGGGCCTCCTCGCCTTTGGCGTGCCCGTGACATTGGCCCTATCCGATCGAGTCTTCCGGATTCTGCGCTAGGGAACCTCGATACGGGTTGGGGACCCGCACCCAGGGATCCTTCGGCGAGGCCGTTGCGTACATCGAGTACCGAGATCTTATTGCATCATCGAGAAGGTATGGGGGAAGCGCGGCTTCTTTCACAATTGGCGAGCGAATGAACAGAACTGGAATGTGGAAGGGTCTGATATGTATCATGGCGGCCTCCCTGGCATCGGGGTGCTATCGGTACACGGCGACCGATGTGACCGCCGCCCCCGCGGGTCAAGCGGTTCGCATTCTGGTGACCCGACAGGGTGCTTCCCAGTTGGCCCAGATAACGCCAATCGGGGCCGTGTCCGGGACCATAACGGGGACGATGGCGGGGGTGGAGGATGACGACCTGCTCTTGAACGTGTCGGTGGGAGAACGCCGGGACGGATTCCTCACGGTCGATCTCATGCAGACCATCCGAGTACCTACCGGTGAGATCCTGAGCCTGGAGAAACGCGAACTCGACAAGGTCGGAACGGGCTTCGCGATCGCCGGCGCCTCGGCGTTGGCCGTCGGCATCGTGTTCGGGATTATCGAAGGGTTCGGGATCGGATCTCCTCCGGACGACGGCCCGCCTGTTGACGACTTCTCCTTCGACATCGCCCTCCTCTCCTTCCTTTTCGGGCGGTGATCATGCGACGCACACGGATTTTCGCGTTGCTTCTGGTAGCCGGTACCGGAGCGGTCGCGTGCCTGGACGATTCGATCACTGGCACGCGTCCCCTCTCCATGGCCGTCACCGCGAATCCTCAGATCGCACTGGTCGACGAGGTCGTGATCGTCTCGTACCAAGCGACCGGCACGGGCTTGCTTGGTATCATCATGAATTGGGGAGATGGCGTCGTGGACTCGCTGACGTTTAATGGCCTGGCCGTAGAGGCATCCGGAAACTTCGAGCACGCCTATCCGGTTGCCGGCAGTTTCGATATCGTCGGTACGGCAGAAGCACAGAACGGCACCGTGAGTGACTCAACGGCCGTTCAGATCAACTGACTTCCACTCGGCCCCACGCCCGTACGACCGAAACCGGAGTCGCTCATCATGCCTTCCACGACCATCCATCGCAGCGCTTTCGGGCTCGCGCTGACCAGCCTGTTCCTCGTCGGCCCCGTCAGCGCCCAGGAGACGAACCCGGTCCACACCCACGTCGGTCATGTCGCCGATTCTTTCCGGAATACTCCTGAGAGTCGGGGGCTGCTGCCGACCGCGGTCGCCGAGGCGGAGATCGCCCATCAGCACGCCACTCTCGCCGGTCGGGACCCTGCCGACCTGGAAGCCATGAAGCGGCACATGGCGCATGTACTACACGCCTTGGACCCCGCGGAAGTCGCTGCCGGACCGGGCCTCGGCTACGGTGTCGTCGCTGCCGCGACGGGCGCTGCACGGCATATCGAACTTGCAGCCGCATCGGATGGAGCCTCCGAGGGTGTAAAGACCCACGCGATTCACGTCGCAACGGCTGCGGCCCACGCCCTCAGCAACGCCGAGGCCGCCGTGAGGGTAGCGAAGCGGGTCCAGAGAGCGACCGAAGCTTCGGCCGCAGCAGAGATGCTGACCGAGTTGACGACGCTGACCCGCACGATCCTCGAAGGGGTCGACGCGGACGGCGACGGACGGACGGGGTGGCAGGAGAGTGAAGGTGGTCTGGCACAGGCGACCCAACACCTGGGTCTCCTCAAGCGGGGTGAGGGACTCGGAGGCTGACCCACCATTTGCGGGCTGATCATGCCAAACCCTGTTCGCCTGATCTTCTGGACGCTTCCGTTTCTGGCACCGTTGGCGGCCGCGTCACAACTCCCGGATCCAGTCCAAGAGCCCGACTCGACAACCTCTCAAGAGCCGTCGATGCTCGACGCGAGACTCCGGGGTGTGCCCATCCCCGCCGAGATTGCAGACCGTCTGGCCTTTCTGACGGACGCCTTCGGCGACACGCCCGGTGGTTGGGGCCTCATCGAGACAGGCATGGCCGAGGCCGCGATCGCCGCCGACCACGTTCGGTTAGCCGGCCGCGACACTACGGATCTCGGCAACATGATCCGGAGCATGTCCCACGTCCTCCACGCCATCGATCCGGCGGAGGTCGGGAACGGATTCGGCCTCGGGTACGGCGTAAGGCGCTCGGCCCAGGCGATGCTCTTCCACCTCGACGCCGTAGCAGCCGAGTCGGAGATCCCACCGGCCGTGCGCCTTCACGTCGATCTAGCGAAGGGGGGGGCGTCGGGCGCGCTCCAGCACGCCGAGGCGGCGATCGCTCTGGCCCGCAGCGTGCAACGCGCCACCACGCCCCAGCAGGCGCACCGACTAGTCGACAGGCTCTCGGATCTCGTTCGAGCCATGGCCTACGGCCGCGACGCCGACGGAGACGGTAGGATCGGATACCACGAGGCGGAGTCAGGCCTCGCTCAGGCGACCTACCATCTCAATGTGCTTCGTGCAATGGAGCGTTCGGGAGGCTAGGCCGGCCTCAATCCATCAGCACGACACGCAGTTGTTGTTGTTCTTGGATCCGAGGCTCTCGAGCAGCGCAATCGTCTCAGGAAACGGACTGATGCGCTGCACCGGCCCATTCGCCATATCGGCCGTGGTGTTCCCCCGACGGCTCACGACGGTGGCGTCGGCTCCCTTCTCGACGAGGTAACGGATCATTTCGTTGTCTCCCCGTGAGGCGGCCCAATGAATGGGAGCGAATCCGTTCGCATCACGTGCGTTCACATCCGCCCCGAGCTCCTCGACGAGGTATCGAAGCGCAGGTAGCCACGCGTCAGGCGCATGCCGGTGCGACACGCCGGCAAAGCCTGTCCCGTAGGCATGCCCGGTCGCCGCGTGGATCGGGTAGACATCCGGTCCGCCCTGGTCCACCGGCGGAAGCCCGGAGGGGTCCATCACGTCATCCCTTAGGCCAGGCCCATCGGGATTGAAACGTCGCGCCGGAGCCTTCATCGTGGGAATCGACGGGTCAGCGCCATGTGCCATCAAGAGGCGCATGGCCGGAAGGTCGAGGGCGTACGCGGCACGCCAGAACGGCGTGGAGCCTCGTGTGTCCACGTCCAACTGAGCGAAGGTGTACTCCATGAACCAGAGGTGCTTCGTCAGACGTACGTTCGGATCGGCGCCCCCATCAAGGAGCGCCGTCATTACGTCCAGATGAGTAGCGGCCTGCTGCTGGTACGCCTGCTGCTGCGGGTACCGCGCCTTCGGCGCCCAGTAGGTGTTGATGACCGCATACAGCGGTGTCGTCCCCGCGTGACTACCGATATTGGGATCGCCCCCGCGCTCGAGGAGGCCCACCACAAGGTCGAAGTGCCCGTTCACAGCCGCCATGAGCATCGGGCTCGTGTGGTCGCCCGCCGTTACGAGATCAATATCCGCACCCCCGTCGAGCAGCGCGAATGCGGTCGCGGCCTCTCCCTCACGAACGGCATAGTGGAGCGCGGACAGGCCGCCTTCCGCATAGACCAGATCCGAGTAGGAGTTGCTATACGCGCCCGGAGCACGCCCCGCGGAACTCACGGGCACGTCGCCGAGATCGGGGTCCGGAGCGGGCTCGTCGCGTCGCTGCGATGGCCCCGGTGTCGCACCCTGAACGCGCGCACTGTTCGCGGTCCGCACGGCCGTCTGGACTTGGGCCGGCGTGGGCTGCCATGAGGTGCCCGACGGGATCTCGCCGCGGAACGCTTGGATGACCCTGTCGCGCACCTGTCCAGCAGCACGATCCTCGCGCTCTCGAGCCGGGATATCCACCACGAGCGTCTGCAGATTCGCATCGGCACCCGCCGCCAGGAGCGCCCGAACCACGGTCGCCCGCCCCGAAGCCGAAGCGAACATCAAGGGGGTCTGTCCCCGCGAGGTTTCACGCGCGTCGACCGCGGCTCCCCGCGCCAACAAAGCGTTCACCACATCGAGACTCCCGGACGCGGCCCCAAAATGAAGCGGCGTGACCGCCCCGGTCGACGTCTGCGCGGATGCGTCGGCGCCCCCGTCGAGAAGCGTCTTCACCACGACGGCGCGGCCACCGCGCGCAGCGAGGTGAAGCGGCGTGTAGTCTCCTAGACGCGTCACAGCCTCGAGGTTCGCACCGGCGTGCACGACCATACGCGCGAGTTCGTCATCGCCCGTTTCAGCTGCCCAATGCAGAGCCGTCATTCCGTCGCCCTGCGCAGCGTTCACGTCGGATCCCGACTGCAGTAACGCCCGCACTACCGCCACGTCACCCCGCATGGCGGCATCTGCCACCGGAGATTCACTGGGGATCGAAGCCCAGAGGAGCATGGTAGCGAAGAGTGCCGGGATCACGTTGACTCGCAGGGAATTCTCGTTGCGCCTCATCTTGTTTCCCCTCAGCCGGCGGGCGTTGCAGACGTGTTCGGCATCGTCAACGGAAAGTCGCCGGTGCTATCCCCGAAGCTCTCGACGTCGTCGAGACCAAGCTTGTGCATGACCGACAGCATGACGTTGGCCATGGGTGTACCGTCGGGCGCCTTCAAGTGAAGATTGCCCTCCAGGTGCCCGTTCGCCCCTCCCGCCAAGAACAACGGGGCCCGGCGATGATTGTGCAGGTTGCCGTCCGCCATGGGCGAACCGTACATGATCAGGGTCTTGTCGAGCAGCGTCGCATCACCTTCCTGGAGGCTGTCGAGCTTCTCCAGGAAGTACGGAAGCATACTCACGTGGTACTTGTTGAGCAGGTAGAAGTCGAGCACTGCCTCTTCACGCCCGCCATGGTGCGAGGCCGGATGGAACGGCTTGTCCGTTCCGCTCTCGGGGAAGACCCGGGCGGACGAATCGCGACCCATCTTGAAGGAGAATACACGGGTCGTATCCGACGCGAAGGCCAACGCCTGAAGGTCGAACATGAGCCGCACGTGCTCTTCGAACGAATCTGGAACGCCGGCGGGAGCGGACGGCAACTCTCGCTCCTCACCACTCGCATTCTGCGCCTCCACCATCTGAATTCGGCGCTCCAACTCCCGGACATTCTGCAGGTAACGGTCCAGACGATCTCGATCGTTCGGTCCGAGTTCCCGCTGCAACTCAGCGACGCGGCCCGACACCCAGTCGAGGATGGACGCGGACGTCCGCCGACGAAGCGCGCGCTCATCCGCGGTGCCACCTGCACCGAACAACTGCTCGAAAGCCACCCGCGGATCGCGGATGACGGGGAGCGGCTCCGTCGGCGACGCCCAGGAAATCGAATCGGTGTACACGCAGGTGTATCCGTAGGCACAGCCCCCGGACTGATTGATGTTCTCAATACACAACTGCATGGAGGGAACCGGAGTGTCCTGACCGAAACGCTGCGCGTACAGCTGATCGAGCGACGTGCCTACATAGACATCCGAACCCTCGGTCTGCTTGGGATGCTGTTGGGTCAGGAACACCGCGCTGGAGCGAAAGTGGTCACCCCCGATCTCCGGGGCCTGGAACGCTTCAGCCATCCGAACATCGGTGTTACTCACGATGGTCAGATACTTACGCCACGGATCGAGGGGGAGGAGCGCGCTGGGCGACAGATCGAAGTCACGGCCGACCGCGGCGGGTGCCCACAGGTTCTGGGTAGCGCCCCACTCGTTGCTACCCGCGGCACCATGCACCATCTCGATCGCTACGAGGCGAGTCGGATCGACCTCGGCGGCCTTGGCAGCCGAGAGCCTCCCCGCAGGCACCATCGCGTCCAAGAACGGCAGCGCCAGTGAGGCTCCCATTCCCCGAATGAAGGTCCGTCGCTCGAGGTGCTTTCCGGTAATAAAGTGCATGTCCGTCGATCTCCTCAGGCTGGTCGCCTGGATCTCGTACCGTCAGTCTCAGTGTTGGGACGTCGCGTCCGCGACCGCCCCTGCCCTCTGCATTTGGAATGCGTCACTCTTTACAACGTTCAGAATGAACGACGACATCCGATAGTCGTTCTTCTCAGCCTCCCGCACGATCGCGCGAATCGTCGGTTGATCGTAGTACTCGACACGGCGACCCAGCGCGTAGGCCATGAGATTCTGCGTGAACGTCCTCACGAGTGGGATCGGCCTCGCGACGAGCGCCGCATTCAACTCCGCGGGGCTCGTAATAGGCGTACCGTCGTACAATTCGCCGTTCGTATCCAGCGGCATCCCGTTCTCGCGGATGCGCCACTGACCCGTCACGTCGTAGCGATCGAGCGCGAGCCCGATGGGGTCCATGAACCTGTGGCAGGCGTTGCAGGTCGGGTTCTCCCGATGCTGCTCCATGCGCTCCCGCGTCGTCAGCATCCGTCCGTCCGAAACGTCCGAGGTTTCCTCGAGCGTCGGCACTCCCGGGGGAGGCGGTGGCGGTGGCGTGCCCATGATAACCTCCATGATCCACTTGCCCCGGAGGACGGGCGAGGTGCGTCCGGCGTGCGAAGTCAACGTCAGAATGCTGGCGTGGCCGATCAATCCTCGTCGGGTCTCGTCCGGGTACGCGACGCGGCGAAACTCGTCGCCGACGACTCCGTCGATGCCGTAGTGCTTCGCGACTCGCTCGTTCATGTACGAGTAGTCGGCCGTGTAGAGATCGAAGACGTTGGCATCCTCGCGCACGAGACTCCCAAAGAAGGTCTCCGTTTCCCGACGTAGGTCGGCGGCGAGCTTCTGGTGGAAGTCCGGGAACATCAGACGATCCGGGTGGACCTTGTCCAGGTCGTCGAGACGCAACCACTGCGCCGCAAACCGGGTCGAGAGTGCCTCAGACCGCGGATCCGCGATCATTCGCGCGACCTGTTGCTCCAGGACATCCTCGCGAGAAAGTCGGCCCGAAGTGGCCACTTCCATCAGCTGCTGGTCCGGAGGGAGACCCCAAATGAAGAAAGAGAGGCGCGACGCGAGGTCGACGTCCCTGATGCGATAGTTTTGCCCGACCTCGACACCCCTCGGCGCCTCTTCGAAGCGGAACACGAAGTCGGGGCTGGCGAGCATGGCCTCGACCACGGTCCGCACTCCGATTTCGAAACCGCCTTCTTCTACGCCGTACTCATAAAAGCGCATCAGGGCGGCTTCGTCGTCGTCTGTGAGAGGTCGACGGAAGGCCCGCGGTCCCAGCTGCGAAACGATCTGTCGCGCGCAGGGTCGCTCCTCGGCGGCGCTCGTGGGACGGCAGGTGAAGATTCGTTGCCGACTCGGCGTTTCCGAGACGCCAGTGGCGTTGGCGGGACCCGCGACAACCATGTCCTTGAGGTGCGCGAAAGAAGTAATCCCGTACCCGCTGACACCGATCTGGCGATCGGAGAGAGACCAATCGTGCGGCGAAAGAACGTCGTCGATCGGCCCATCGCTCGCCTTCAAGAACACGGCGCTGACGCGGTGAGGCCCGGCGCGCACGAAAATGGGCTCAGACCGCTGGTTGACGCCGTTGGGGTCAGCGACGCTCATCCACCGGTCCATTTCGATCAACGCGACTCGATCGCCATCGATCGAAATCTCGATCTGCTCGCCCCGCGTCACACCCCCGTAATATCCACCCGTGGTCGTATGCTCGAACGCCAGGTGGAATTCATACTCTCCATCGGCCACGAAATTGTGTGTCACGGAAATTCCGCCGCGGGTCCCGAAGGGGGCTCCATCGGCACGTTCCCATTGCGACGCATAGCCCGAGTTCGTGTAGGTCGTAGAACTCGGACTCGCGTCGGGGTCTCCGACCGCCAACCGACTGATGGTCGCAGCCGCGTTGAGGTATGCGTCGAGCAGCGTCGGCGACAGCATTTGGACATCGGCAATGTTGTCGAAGTTGGCACTCTTCGTGTCCAGCGGGAGCAGACTGCTCGGGTCGATCTCCAGCCCCAGAAGGTCCCGCACCGAGCGTGCGTATTCGGCCTGATTGAGGCGCTGGAACGTCCGATTACCCGGGTTCGGGTTCCGTCTCGCGACCTCGTCGACCCGTCGTTCGAGAGACTCGACCAGAAGGAGGAGTGTATCCCCCGCGGGTCGGGCCACGCCGGGGGGTGGCATCATGCCGGCCCTCAGCTTGACGATTATCTTCTCGGTGAGGTCACCGTTCTCGTGCGGCGCATCGGCATCGAACGCTTCCAGCGACAAATTGCCCCGCAACCGGCGATCGCTGTGGCAGCGTACACAATACTCCTGGATGACCGCGTTGTCCGACTCGGCACTCCAGGTGATCTCCGTCGAGGAGGTCGACGCCCGGGGGGTGGGCGACGAGATCAAGGGTATCGGCCCGCTGGCCGCACCGGCATAGACCAGGACGGTCCCGAAGGCTGCCATGGCCGCGCTGAGCGTCTTCATCCTATGCTGATCCCGTCGTCTGGTGTTCGGAGGTCCACATCCCAATAGACCCCTCAGTGAGGGGTTTCGTTGAGGTTGTGCGTGCCCGGATCATCAGTATACGAGCCCCATGAAACGCCGGCTAGAGAAATCAGGGCTCAGTCGTCGTGATTGAGCTCGTATTCCCTTTGTGTATGCATGCGCTCGTTGCCCTGCCTTTGATCGCGCTTCTTGGCCGCCCGCATCGACATGGCACGGGTCCCGCTCGACTGGACCGTGGGGAGAGAAAAGTGTCGTTCCAAATCGCCGCTGTCGCATTTCGGGCAGAGCGGTTTCTCCGCACCACGCACGAGCGCCTCAAATGCGTGTCCACAACCTTGGCAGGAATATTCGTAGATAGGTATGATGGTACCCTGATCGTGGGGTCATTCTCGGTTCGGTGAACTGTATGAAGTGCATCGAACCTCTGGCAACTGTGATACCCGCGAAGAGTACCGGGATCCGCTCAAGAACGCGGGTCGCATTTCCAAGGAAGGTCGATGAAGAGTTTTAGACCAGTCGTGGCTGGGGGAACCATCCTCGCGCTTGCTGCGGTGATGGGCGCGCTGCTTCCGAGCACGGTGCAGGCCCAAGAGGCAGAGCTGGACCGAGAGCGACTGACACAGTTCGCGAAAGCTCACGTCGGCCTGACGACAGCTCGAGACGATTTCCATGGGAAGGTGGGCCGGGTCCATGATGAGGACGGGCGCCGGCGGGCTCGTGAGGAGCTGGTCGCCCAAGTGGCCAAAGTGCTCGCCGAGCAGGAAATGACACAGGAAGAGTACGACGAGATCACGCTCACGATCAGCCTCAACGGCGAGGTGCGAGCGATGTTCGACGAGATTCTGGCGACCCTCGCCACGCAGGGGACGGCCGACCAACCGCCCGTGGCCGTGGGGCTACCCTAGCACGCCACGCAATTGTGGTTGTTCTTTGCGCCAAGGCTCTCGAGCAGTGAAATCGTGGACGGGAATGGGCTGATTCGCTGGACCGGGCCGTTCGCCATATCCACCGTCGTTTGTCCCCGCCGTCCGACAACCGTGACGTCGCCGCCCCGCTCCACGAGATACCGGATCAATGCGTCGTCACCCCGCGCGGCCGCATGATGCATTGCCGTGTAGCCATTGTGATCGCGAGCGTTTACGTCGGCTCCCAGTTCCTCGATCAGATACCTGATCGCCGGTAGCCAGCCATCGGGAACGACCCGGTGGATATTGGCCGCGAAGCCCTCCCCGTAGCCGATACCAGAAGCCGCGTGAATGGGCCATGCACCGGGT
Organism: Gemmatimonadota bacterium; assembly: GCA_027623325.1. GTDB lineage: Bacteria > Gemmatimonadota > Gemmatimonadetes > Longimicrobiales > Gaopeijiaceae > UBA2589. The sequence continues at coordinate 43,273 of JAQBXY010000012.1, read as the reverse complement.
CCCCCAACGGGCACCGGCGGTAGGCCAGAAGGATCCTCGCCTCCCGACTCATCACCACCACCTCGAGGCGGGCCACCCGCATCCTGGCCAAAATTTCGGCCGGCGGTCTTCATGGTCGGGATGTTCGGGTCGGCGCCGTACTCGATCAGAAGCCTCATGGCGGGAAGATCGAGCGCGTAGGCGGCTCGCCAAAATGCGGTCGCTCCCATGCGATCGATGCGGAGATAATCGTCCCCGAACGTCGTAAACCAGAGTTGTTTCGTGAGGCGGGCGTTGACGTCGACCCCCGCGTCAAGGAAGGTCTTCATGAGGTCGAGATACGTGACCTCCTGCTGCATGTAGTCTGATGGCTGGGGATGCCGCGACTTCGGAATCCATTGGGTATTGAGCGTCGTGTAGAGCGGCGTCGCGTTCGCGTCACTCGTGATATTCGGGTCCGCGCCACGCTCGAAGAGCATCTGGGCCAGATCGAAATGTCCGTTGATCGTGGCCATGAGCAACGGGGTCGTGTGATCTCCTGTCGTCACCTGGTCGATGTCGGCGCCGCCGTCGAGAAGCGCCATCGCCGCACCGATCTGCCCGTCGCGAGCCGCAAGGTGCAGCGCCGTCAGTCCGCCGTAGCCGCCGATCAGCTGAGCGTGCGAGAACCGAGACGACGGCACCCGATCGCGCAGTTGGAGATCCAGCTCTTCACGGCTCGGCCCCGCCGGCCGGGCGTCTCCTACCCGCGCTCCTCCAGCCGGCGCTCCCTGCCCCGCCGTCGCAGGCGGCGCGCCACCGCGGCCTTGACCCGCTTGGGGCGGTCCGCCGCGTTGACCTCCTCCCCTGCCACCCCTCGCGGCAGGGGTACCTTCCTGCGCAGCCCTGATCTCGGTGGCGATTTGTTCCTGACGCTGACGATCAGCTCGATCCTCTTTCTCCCGCTGGTCCATGTCCATCACCCGAGCGTTGATGGACGGGTCGGCGCCCGCGCTCAAGAGGGCGTTCAAGACGTCCACACGGCCCGCGGCGGCGGCAAACATGAGAGGCGTCTGACCCCACGCGGCCTCACGCACATCGACGCTCGCACCGTGTGCGATGAGCGCCCGGACGATGGGCACACTTCCGGCACCTGAAGCAAAGTAAAGCGGCGCGACTCCTCCCGTCGATGTGACGGCCTCCGGATCGGCCCCCGCCGCGAGAAGCACATCGACCACTCCCGCTGCGCTCTTCTTGGCCGCGAGATGGAGCGGCGTGAACTCACCGAGCCGGGTAACCCCTGCGACGTTCGCTCCGGCGTACACGAGCATGTCGGCCAACTCGGCATTGCTGTTTTCAGCTGCCCAATGCAGCGCGGTCATGCCATCTCCCTGAGCCGCGTTTGCATCTGCGCCTCCCAGGAGCAGGGACCTCACCCGCTCGACATCGTTGCGCATGGCGGCGTCCGACACCGGAGACTCCGGAGGTGAGGACGCGGTCATGAGCATCGTCACAAGCAGCGCCACACCGGCGTTCGCACAAAGTCGGTTACTCATTCTCTGCACTCGGTATCCGTCGGCTCAACCGGCCGGCGATGTGGTGGTTGGCATAGCGAGCGAAAACTCGCCGGTACTGTCTCCGAAACTCTCCAGATCGTCGTGGCCGAGCTTGTGGAGGAGAGACAGCATGGCGTTCGCCATCGGAGTGCCATCCGGGGCCTTCAGATGGAGGTTACCCTCGAGCTTCCCGTTGGCACCCCCCAGAACGATCAGGGGCGCACGTCTATGGTTGTGAACGTTGCCGTCAGCCATCGGCGATCCGAAGATGATCATCGTCTTCTCGAGGAGGTCGGTGCCCCCCTCGTCGATGTCCTGCAGCTTCTGCATGAAATACGGAAGCATGCTGACGTGGAACTTGTTGATGACGGCGAAGTCGAGGATCGCTGCCTCACGACCCCCGTGATGCGACGCCGGGTGGAAGGGCGTTTCCGTGCCGCTCTCCGGATAGACACGAGACGAAGCGTCCCGCCCCGTCTTGAACGAGAAGACCCGAGTCATATCGGAAGCGAACGCAAGCGCCTGGAGGTCGAACATCAGATGCATGTGTTCCGTGAAGGAATCAGGAACACCCGCCGGCGCGCCGGGAAGTTCGCGCTCATCCCCACTTCTATTTTGGGCTTCTACGCCTTGAATGCGCCGTTCGATCTCACGGACGTTATCGAGATAGCGGTCGAGTCGTGCGTAGTCGTTCGGACCCAGCTCCCGACGCATGCGCGCCATATCTTCGATGATCCAGTCCAAGATGCTGCTGCTCGTCCTGCGTCGGCGCGCCCGCTCTTCCGGTGTTCCACCGGCGCCGAAGAGTAGATCGAACGCGACACGCGGATCTCGGATCATCGGAAGCGGCTCGGTCGGCGACGCCCAGCTGATCGAGTCGGTGTAGACGCAGGAATATCCGTACGCACAGCCGCCCGCTTGGTCCACGTTCTCGATACAGAGCTGCATCGACGGGATCGGAGTGTTCTGGCCGAAGCGCCCCGCATAGATCTGATCGAGTGAGGCACCGACGTATACGTCGGAACTCTCGGTCTGCTTGGGATGTTGCTGCGTCAGGAAAACGGCGCTCGACCGGAAGTGATCGCCCCCAATTTCGGGAGGCTGGAAGGCCTCAGCCATTCGCACGTCAGTATTGCTGATGATGGTGAGGTGCTTTCGCCACGGATCGAGCGGTAACAACGCGCTGGGCGTGAGATCGAAGTCCGCGCCGACGTCGGCCGGAGACCAGAGATTCTGAGTCGCGCCCCATTCGTTGCTCCCGGCTGCCCCGTGGACGAGCTCGATGGCAACGAGGCGCGTTGGGTCCAGCTCGTCGAGCGCACCCGAAGCGCACAAGCGACCTGCTGGGACCATCGCGTCCAAGAGAGGTAGGGCCACGCTCGCGCCCATTCCCCGCAGGAAGGTGCGCCGCGGCAACTGCTTTCCAGTGATGAATTCCATGTCCTTCGATCTCCAGGCCCCGTAGGAGGCTTCGTCAGTTCATCGGGTCTTGAACGACCGCGGGCACACTCTGCATTCGGAACGCGTCGCTCTTCACCACACCCACAAAGAACGCCGACATGCGATACCCCTCACGCTCAGCGTCCTGCACGATCCGCCGAATCGTCGGCTGATCGTAGTACTCGACTCTCCGGCCCAACGCATAGGCCATCAGATTGGTCGTGAAGGTCCGGACCAGAGGGATCGGGCGTTGGAGTAGAGCCTGTTGCAGCGCAATCGGACTCGTAATCGGCGTCCCGTCGTACAGTTCGCCCTGCGTGTCGAGCGGATTCCCGTTTTCACGTATCCGCCACTTCCCGGTGATGTCGTAGCTGTCCAGAGCGAGTCCGATCGGATCCATGAAGCGGTGGCACGCGTTGCACGTAGGATTCTCTCGGTGGATCTCCATGCGTTCCCGCGTGGTGAGCACCCGGCCTGCGTCCGCTTCCTCGGTCTCCTCGAGCGCAGGCACCCCGGGCGGCGGCGGCGGCGGCGGCGTCCCCATCATCACCTCCATGACCCACTTGCCCCGCAGTACCGGCGACGTGCGGCCGGCGTGTGAAGTCAGCGTGAGGATGCTCGCGTGCCCGAGTACGCCGCGGCGGTTTTCATTCGGGTATTCGACGCGGCGAAACTCGTCGCCGGTTACTCCCTCGATTCCGTAGTGTCGGGCCAGGCGCTCGTTCAGATAGGTGTAGTCGGCCGTGTACAACTCAAACATCGGTCGGTCTTCACGGACCGCACTCGTGAAGAAGAGCTCGGTCTCCCGGAGCATGGCGTCGGCCAGCTGTTGATGGAAGTCGGGCTCGAGCCGCACGTCCGGGTGCACCTTGTCCAAATCCTGAAGCCTCAGCCATTGGGCGGCGAATCGCGGCCCCAGCGCTTCCGAGCGAGGATCGGCCAGCATCCGGCGGACCTGTCGCTCGAGCTCATCGTCGCCCGAGAGCGCGTCTCGCGCCGCCAGGTCGAGCAACTCCTCGTCCGGAGGCAAGCCCCACAGGAAGAATGAGAGTCGTGACGCGAGGTCTTCGTCGTTGATCGGGTATGAGCGACCTGGTTGGGCCCCCGCGGGCGCTTCCTCGAATCGGAATACGAAATGCGGACTGGCGAGCATCGCCTCCAGGGCGGTTCGTATTCCGATCTCGAAGCCTCCTTGCTCGACTCCGTAGTCGTAAAAACGCAGAAGGGCACTTCGGTCGTCTGCGGTGAGTCTTCTCCGGAATGCCTTGGCTGCCAGCCGCTCGATGATCGAGGTCGCACACGGCCGCTCCTCATTTGGCGTCGTGGGACGGCATGTGAAGATCGCGGCGCGGATCGGAGTGTCCGAAACCCCGGTCACGTTCTGGGGACCGACGACGACGAAGTCGCGCATATGCGGTAGCGACATGATCCCGTATGTCCCCGCAATGGCCGTGCTCGCCAGTGACCAATCGTGGGGCGAGATGAGGTCCTGCAGCGGTCCCGAGGCCTGCTCGATGAACGCCGCAGTCACTCGATGGGATCCCGCGGGCACCGCGATCGCGTCGGTGCGCATCTCGACGCTGTTCGGATTCGAGACGTGCATCCAACGATCGACGTCGAGGAGTGCCACTCGGACGCCGTCGATCGAGACCTCGACCCGCTCCGGATTCTCGGGCGTCGTGTTCAGCGCCGAACTCCCGTTCCCGACTGCGGTCCCAGTGGTCTCGTGGTGGAAGGAGAATCGGAATACGTAGTCGCCGTCAGCAGGGAACGTGTGGACCACGGACACACCACCTCGGGTCCCATACGGCGCCCCCTCGACCCGCTCCGTCTGAGAGGCCCACCGGGGGATCCTGTACTGCGTCTCCGTCGATGTAGCGCTCGGGTCCCCCACGGCCAGCCGGCTAATCGCGGCCGCGGCGTTCAAATAGGCGTCGAGCAGCGTCGGCGACAACATCTGGACGTCGGCGATGTTGTCGAAGTTCGCGCTCTTCGTATCGGGCGGCAGGTAGTCGGCGCCACTGATCTCGAGCCCGAGCAGCTCCCGTATCGACGCGGCGTACTCACTCTGATTCAGCCGCTGGAACGTGCGCCCACCCGGATTCGGCGCTCTCTCGGCCGCGCGATCCATTCGCCGCTCGAGGGCGGCCACGAGGATGTCGAGTGTGTCGCCGACGGGCCGGGTGACCCCCGGGGGCGGCATCATGCCCGCGCGCAGCTTGACGATCATCTTCTCGGCCAGGTCACCGTGCAGTTCTGGGCTCTCGGCGTCGAAGCCTTCGAGCGACATGTTGCCTCGAAGGCGACGGTCGGAGTGACAGCGTACGCAGTACTCCTGGATCACATCATTGTCGTCGAGCGCCACAGCTTCGACCACGACCGAAGCCGCGGCCCCGACCTTCGGCGTCGGGGACCAATCCAGACCGGCCGGCTGCGCGAGGTATACGAGCAAGCCGCCAACGGCGGCCAACGCCACCGTGACCGTCTTCATTCCTGTCATCTCTTCGTGTCCGTTAGCCCGCCGGCATCACCGAGGTCGGCATGTCGAGCGAGTAGTCGCCGGTGCTGTCTCCGAAACTGTCCAGATCATCAACCCCGAGCTTGTGCAAAAGGCTCAGCATGACGTTGGCCATCGGGGTCCCGTCGGGCGCCTTCAGGTGCGTGTTCCCGGCGAGCTGACCGTTGGCTCCACCTATAATGACAAATGGGCACCTCCGATGGTTGTGGAGATTGCCGTCGGCCATCGGCGACCCATAGAGAATCATCGTCTTGTCGAGCAGGTTCGAGTCTCCTTCCTCCAGGTCTTGCAGCTTTTGGAGGAAGTAGGGGAGCATGCTCACGTGGTACTGGTTGATCTTGTTGAAATCCAGGATCGCCTCCTCCCTTCCTCCGTGGTGCGAAGCGGGATGAAACGCCCGATCGGTACCGCTGAGGGGGTACACACGACCCGAAGCATCACGGCTCGTCTTGAACGAAAAGACCCTCGTCACGTCGGACGCAAAGGCGAGCGCCTGCAAGTCGAACATCAACTCCATGTGATCTTCGAAGGAATCCGGGACACCGGCCGGAGCACCCGGCAGCTCTCGCTCTTCACCGGTCCGATTCTGCGCTTCGATCCCACCGATGCGGCGCTCGATCTCTCTCACGTTGTCCAGATATCGGTCCAAACGAGCGAGATCGTTCGGCCCCAGCTCCCGCTTCAGGTGCGCGACCTCGCCGGTGATCCAGTCCAGAATGCTGCTGTTGGTTCGGCGGCGCCTCGACCGTTCCTCGGCGGTGCCGCCCGCACCGAATAACATGTCGAACACGATCCTGGGGTCGCGTATCATCGGAAGGGGCTCCGTCGGGGACGCCCAACTGATCGAGTCCGTGTAGACGCAGGAATATCCGTAGGCGCATCCGCCGGACTGGTCTACCGGTTCGATACAGAGCTGCATGGAGGGAATCGGTGTGTCCTGCCCGAAACGGCCCGCGTAGATCTGATCGAAGGACGTTCCGGCGTACACGTCGGATCCACGTGTTTGTTTCGGATGCGACTGGGTCAAGAACACCGCGCTCGAACGGAAGTGGTCTCCGCCGATCTCATGCGCCTCGAACGCCTCCGCCATACGCGCGTCGGTGTTGCTCACGATGGTCAGGTGCTTCCGCCATGACTCGAGCGGGCTGAGCGCGCTCGGCGTCAGGTCGAAGCCGGGACCGACGTCGGCCGGAGCCCAGAGGTTCTGCGTGGCACCCCATTCGTTGCAGCCCGCCGCTCCATGAACCATCTCGATGGCCACGAGCCGTGTGGCTCCCACCTCTGCCGACTTTGCGGCCGAGAGACGGCCCGCGGGTACCATGGCGTCCAGAAATGGAAGGGCGACCGAAGCACCCATTCCTTTGAGGAACGTGCGCCGCTCGAGATGTCTACCAGTGATGTAGCTCATAGTTCTCCGCTGGTCCTTGTCGATTCATCGATCCGATTCTGGGCGTGCATCGTCCACGATCCCCAGTGCTCGCTGCATCTGAAACGCGTCACTCTTCACGACGCCCAGGACGAACGCGGACATCCGATAGTCGCGCGCCTCGGCCCCGGCCACGATCGCCCGCACGGTCGGTTGGTCGGAGTATTCGACCCGACGTCCCAGAGCGTACGCCATGAGATTCTGCGTAAAGGTTCGAACCAGCGGTTCCGGCCTCTTGAGGAGTGCCTCCGCCAGCGCAATCGGGCTCGTCACCGGGGTGCCGTCATAAAGCTCGCCACTCGTATCGATCCGCATTCCGTTTTCACGGATCCGCCACCGGCCCGTCACGTCGTAGTTGTCGAGCGCCAGCCCGATCGGGTCGATGAAGCGGTGGCACGAGTTGCACGTCGGATTGGCTCGATGCTGCTCCATTCGTTCTCGGGTGGTGAGCATGCGCCCGTCCGAGGTACCCTCGGTCTCCTCGAGGTCGGGCACACCGGGGGGCGGCGGCGGCGGCGGGGTGCCCATCAACACCTCCATCACCCACTTGCCTCGAAGCACCGGCGATGTCCGGTCACCGTGCGAGGTGAGCGTCAGCACACTCCCGTGCCCTAGAAGTCCCCGGCGAGTCGCATCGGGATAGACCACCCGTTGGAAGTCATCCCCCGTGACACCGTCGATGCCATAGTGACGCGCGAGACGTTCATTGGCATACGTGTAGTTCGCGGTATAAAGCTCGAATACGCTCCGATCCTCGCGTACGAGCTGCGTGAAGAAGAGCTCCGTCTCACGACGCATGGAGTTCGCGAGCTGCTTGTCGAAGTCCGGATACCAGTAGGAGTCCGGGTGCACCTTGTCGAGATCCTGAAGACGGAGCCACTGGGCCGCAAACCGCGAACCGAGCGCCTCCGCGCGCTCATCATCGAGCATGCGGAGAACCTGCGCCTCGAGTACGGACTCCTCCGAGAGTCGACCGCCGTTGGCCAACTCTCGTAGCGTCTCGTCCGGTGGCAGGCCCCAGAGGAAGAACGAAATCCGTGAAGCGAGATCGACATCCCCCAGACGATAGGTAGCGCCGGGGCGAACGCCCGAGGGGGATTCTTCGAATCGAAATACGAAGTGCGGGCTCGCCAGAAGCGCCTGGAGTGCCGTTCGGATCCCAATTTCGAAGCCCCCCTCCTCGACGCCCAGGTCGTAGAAGCCCATCAGTCCGTTGACGTCACGGTCCTCCAAGGGCCGCCGGTACGCAGCTGTGGCAAGCCTCGTCACGATGTCACGGGCACAGGCTCGACCGTCGCCCCCCGCCTCTGGCTTACAGGTGAAAATCCGGTCCCGCACGGAGTAATCCGACACCCCGGTCACATCATACGGGCCACGGATCACGAATTCGCGCAGGTGCGGGAGAAGCGTGAGCCCGTACCCGTCCATCCCGGTATGACGGTCCGCAAGCGACCAGTCGTGCGGCGACATGAGGTCGTCGGCTGGGCCCTCCGCCGTCCTGAGGAAGGCGGCCGTAACCCGTCGCGGCCCCGCGCCGACCGAAATCGGTTCGCTCCGCATCGTGATGCCCCACTCGTCGGAATACGTCATCCAGGAGTCGACCCCGATCAAGGCTACCCGCTCGCCGTCGATCGAGACCTCCACCTGTTCGTCCCTCGCGAGTTGGCCCGCGAAGCCCGCGCCAGTCGTCGTATGCTCGAAGACGATGGTGAAGACGTAGTCACCGTCCGCGGGGAAGTTGTGGATGACCGAACTCCCTCCCCGGGTCCCGAACGGGGCGCCTTCGACTCGCTCCGTCTGCGAGCCATACGCCGAGACTACATAGGTCTTCGCGCTGGGAACGGCGTCCGGATCACCGATCGCTAGTCGACTGATGTCGCCCGCGGCGTTCAGATAGGCGTCGAGGAGCGTCGGGGACAACATCTGGGCGTCGGCAATGTTGTCGAAGTTCTCGCTCTTCGTGTCGGCAGGCAGGTACTCGCTGGCGTCGATCTGCAATCCGAGCAGATCGTAGATGGACCGCTGGTACTCCGCCTGATTCAGACGTTGGAAGGTCCGCCCTCCGGGATCGGGCGACGCATGCGCCACAGCGTCGATTCGTGATTCGAGCCCCTCTACCAATCGCAATAGAGAATCCCCTGCCGGCCGCGCCACACCGGGCGGAGGCATCATGCCCGCACGGAGTTTTACGATCATCTTCTCGGCGATTTCGGCCTGCTCATGGGGCGTCGCTGCGGAAAAATCCTCCAGCGAGAGATTCCCCCTCATGCGACGATCGGAGTGGCAGCGAACGCAGTATTCGAGGATCAGGTCGTCGTCGGTGAGAGGGGCCCCTGCCACTTCAGCCTCGACGGCACGGATCGAGCCGACCAGAGCCCGCTGTAGGCTCGGCGTTCCGGCGCTCGAATACACGAGCATCGCGCCCATCGCCGCGAGCGTCGCTGTGAGGGTCTTCATTCCGATTTCGGCCTCGCCTTCCGTGCGGTCATGGTTGAGCGAACGCACCCGCCGGTCCCGATTCATCGGGACCTTCGCACACGTGCCCAAGCAAATACTAGGGCCGATATTCCTGGCCGGCTAGCGGAATCGTATACCCCCCCATTTCCGGGGGGTCCGGTCCAACGTAAGGTGAACCATGAAACTCAGACTGCTGATGATCCCTGCACTCGGCTCGGTGGCCCTGTACGCCGCCTGTTCCCCGACGGTCCCCACGACCGCCTATACGGGCGCCACCGTTTGGGACGGGACGGGAGCCCCGGTCGTACAAAACGCGACGATTCTTGTCCAAGAAGGAAGAATCACGTCGCTAGGCTCGGCGGCCGCACCACCCCGGGGCGCCGAAGTTATTGCTCTCGATGGCAAGTTCGTGATCCCCGGACTGATCAACGCTCACGGTCATGTGAGCGGTCTTTGGGCACCCGATGGCGTCACAGGCGAGATCGATCGTATCCGAGGGGACCTCGAGCTATTCGCGCGCTACGGCGTAACCACGGTCAACAGCCTCGGCGACGATGATCCGGTCATCGAGGCGCGCAACAGCGCCACTCCCACGGACGCGCGGGCTCGGTTGTTCGCAGCCGGTCTCGTCATTGCCGACGCCGATCCCGAAGCCGCAGGTGCCTCGGCCCGGACGTTGGCAGCCGCAGACGTCGACTGGCTGAAGCTGCGCGTCGACGACAACCTGCAGACCGCCGAGAAGATGCCATGGAGTGCGGTGCAGGCCGTGCTCGATGTGGGAGCACAATACGGAATCCGCGTCGCGACACATCTTTTCTACCTCGAAGACGCGAAGCGCCTGCTCGACATGGGGTCCGGCATGATCGCGCACTCGGTGCGAGATACCGATGTGGACGAGGCGTTTCTCGGGCAGCTTCGCGACTCCGGCGTCTGTTACGTACCCACGCTCACTCGGGAAGTCAGCACCTTCGTGTACGGCAGTCGCCCCTCGTTTTTCGATGATCCGTTCTTCACGGCTCACGCGAACGCGGGCGAGGTCGCTCGAGTTTCACAACCCGACTTCATGGCGCGGATGGCAGCCAGTCCTGCGGCGGCCGGATACCGAATCGCGCTCGTCCAAGCGATGGCGAACTTGAAGACGGTGTCGGACGCGGGACTCCCGGTCGCGATGGGAACGGATGCCGGTCCCGCAGGGCGCTTCCCCGGTTACTTCGAACACATGGAATTATGGATGATGGTCGAGGCGGGAATGACGACGGCCGAGGCGCTCCGAAGCGCCACGGCCGTCGCGGCCTCCTGCCTCGAGGCGACCGATATCGGCACGCTCGAGGTGGGGAAATGGGCAGATTTTCTCGTCCTCGGTGAAGATCCGCTCGCCGACATCGAGGCGACACGCAGCCTGGAAGCGGTGTATATCGCGGGAAGAGAGGTCCGCTGATCGGTCTCCGTTACATGCTCGGCATTGTGTAGCGCTCGAGGTAGTTCAGGTCGAATTCGTCGTACGCGACCACGTAAACCGAGCGGGCGCCGAAGCCAATGACTCGCTTGTTGTTCGGCAGTGTGTACGTGGTCACGTACTCACCCGCCCGATTGAAGACGTCGAAGGTGGCGTCGGCTCCGGCAGCCACGTGGCGGCGAACCCACACACGGTCGCCCGCATCCACCTGGAGGCGGGTCGCATCGAACGGGGGTTTGGACTCCGGCCACTGATACTGGTCGATCTCACGGCCTCCTCCGCCGCCGCCACCGCGCTGGAAGCTCATGCTCATGGCACCGTTGTTGACCTCGACGCTTATGCCGAGCCCACCGCCGGACTGCCCCTGGGAACGCACCCACTCTTCTTTCTCGGCCGTTCCAATCGAAATGCGGTCCACGGGGAATGGTGCTCCCCGCGTAATGGTGCCGTCCGCGCCGAACCATTCCACGTGGTAGTCACTCGACCGAGCGATGGCGACGGAGCCATCCGCGGCGACACCCCAGCTATCCTGCGTGGAGAGCGGTATGGCCTGGATCTGAACGCTTCGATCATTCGCCCCCCCTGAGGTCGCCTGGGTCCGACCCTCCAGCTTGAAGCTGGCTACCGTGTCCAATGCCATGCTGCCGCGTACGATGCGCAGGACGGCTCCGGAGTCGGCGAGCGCACCACCCATCCCCCCCATGGAGCGCGAATAGACATTCCCGGCCGCGTCCACACCCTGTGGTATGGCGATGACCATGCCCGAGCGCGGGTCACCGGAGGAGAGCGGCGAAGTCGGACCGAATGTGAGGTCGGGCCCGAGTGAGATCATCCGGCCATTGCCGAGATCCACCAGGAGCGTGGAGTCTCCGGGTAGCGCCCATACCGCGTCGGGTTGCCGGTATTCCCCCGGGCCCTGCCCTTCCGTGCCGATGACCGAACGGGTGCCCGCGTTCATATCGACCAAGAAGAGCGAACCTGCCAACGGGTCGGCCACGAGGACTCGTCCGTCGGACATTTCTCGGACCGACTGAATGGTCCCGAAGTCCTCTGGGAACGTCGCAGTGGGAGCTCCAAGAGACCCCTGGGCCACCTGCTCCCCCTCACTCGCATCGCCAATCGTACCGCAGGCGAGAACGGAGAAGGAGGCGAAGATGGCTGCGGCGGACGCCGCTCGGGTGGGTCGTAGGCGTGACATCGTTGGCTGCTCCGGCAGGGTTGATCGGTCTTCGACTACAGCAGTAGATGCCGCAACCTGTCGCTACGGTTGTCGAAGCCCCACTGTTTGGCGGCGAACATCTTCGCTCGGCCCGGTTCGAAGAACAACCGCGGTCGAACACTCACACTGACGAGGAGCCCCCGTGAATCGTTACGTCACCGAGCTGATTGGCACCTTCTTCCTGGTCTTCACCATCGGGATGGTCGTGGTCGGAGAGAGCGCCGTCGCCCCCTTGGCGATCGGTTCGATGCTCATGGTCATGGTCTATATGGGAGGGCACATCTCGGGCGCCCACTACAACCCAGCGGTGACGGTCGGCGTCTACCTCCGCGGGGCGCTGGCCAAGGGCGACATCCTACCCTACATCGCATCGCAGATCTTGGGCGCCTGGCTGGCGGCAGGAGCGGTCCAGCTCATCACCGGCAGCACCTTCGCCCCCGCGCCCGGCGCCGACTACGGCGTGGTCGAGGCCTTGTTGGCTGAAATGCTGGTGACCTTCGCGCTGGTGTTGGTGATTCTGAACGTCGCAACCGCGAAGGCCACGGAAGGTAACTCGTACTACGGCCTCGCCATCGGATTCACGGTCATGGCCGGTGCCTTCGCCGTCGGGGGCGTCTCGGGAGGCGCCTTCAATCCGGCCGTTGGAATCGGTCCGATCATCGTCGACACACTGGGCGGAAACGGGTCGTTCGGGAACGTATGGATCTATGTCGTCGGACCCGTCGTCGGCTCGCTCGGAGCCACCGCGGTCTTCCGGTTTCAGAACCCCGAGAACGCCGCCGCCTAAGCGCTCAACTCATGCGCCTCGCCGGCGCCTCTGGGGACACGAATCAGATCGACGAGGACCTGAACGTGGACGGGGGGCGCCGGCGTGACGCGCGACACGGTCGCGGTGATGGCGAAGTTGATCAGCATACCCAACGTCCCGATTCCCTCCGGACTGATGCCGAACCACCAGTGCGCCGCGGAGTTCAGATCGGGGCGGATGAACTTGAAGTAGACGATATAGGCCGCGGTGAAGGAGATCCCGGAGATCATGCCCAGGATCGCCCCTTCGCGAGTCGTACGCTTCGAGAAGATCCCGAGCAGGATTACCGGGAAGAAGGACGAGGCGGCGAGTCCAAACGCAAACGCCACGACTTGAGCAACGAAGCCCGGCGGATGCATGCCGAAGTATCCGGCGACCAGCACGGCGACCCCCGCCGCCACGCGCGCCGCTAGTAGCTCACCTTTTTCGGTTATCTCGGGCACGAGAACTCGTTTGAGTAGATCGTGGCTTACCGCAGAAGAGATCACCAGCAATAGACCGGCTGCCGTGGAGAGAGCCGCGGCCAGCCCACCTGCGGCGACGAGTCCGACGACCCAGTCCGGCAGGCCCGCGATTTCGGGGTTGGCTAGGACCATGATGTCGTTGTCGACCCGTAACTCGTTGGTCACCGAAGACTCAGGGCCGACGAACTGGATCCGCCCGTCACCGTTCACGTCATCGAATTCGACGAGCCCGGTGGCTTCCCAGTTGGTGAACCAATTCGGGACGGACGCATAGGGCACGTTGTTGACGCTGTTGATGAGGTTCGTGCGCGCGAACACCGCGACCGCCGGTGCCGTCGTATACAGCAGCGAGATGAAGAGAAGCGCCCAGCCAGCAGAAATCCGGGCATCCCGTACTCTCGGGACCGTGTAGAACCTGATGATGACGTGAGGCAGCCCCGCCGTACCGACCATCAGCGCTGCCGTGATGAAGAAGACGTCGAGGGTGGACTTGGTCCCACTCGTATAGGGTCCGAAGCCCAGCTCCAGATGGAGCCCGTTCAGCCGTTCGAGCAGGGCCACACCCGAAGCCTGATCGACCCCGCCGAGCCCGAGCTGCGGAATCGGATTCCCGGTGATCAGAATCGACAAGTAGATGGCCGGCACCATATACGCGAAGATCAGCACACAGTACTGGGCCACCTGGGTATACGTGATCCCCTTCATGCCCCCGAGCACGGCGTAGAAGAAGACGATCGCCATCCCGATGAAGACACCCGTGTTGATGTCCACCTCGAGGAATCGCCCGAACACGATCCCGACTCCCCTCATCTGGCCGGCGACGTAGGTGAACGAAATGAAGATCGCGCACACCACCGCCACGACGCGTGCTAGCTTCGAGTAGTACCGGTCGCCCACGAAGTCCGGGACCGTGAACGCTCCGTATTTTCTGAGGTACGGTGCGAGGAGAAGCGCGAGGAGCACGTAGCCGCCGGTCCAACCCATGAGATAGACCGAGCCGTCGTAGCCCATGAACGAGATGAGCCCCGCCATGGATATGAAGGAGGCCGCGCTCATCCAATCAGCCGCGGTCGCCATTCCGTTGGCGAGCGGCGACACGCCGGTGCCCGCCACGTAGAAATCCTTCGTCGTCGACGCGCGAGACCAGATGGCGATGCCGATGTACAGAGCGAAGGACGCGGCGACCAAGAGAAAGGTCCACGACTGAACGTTCACGCGTCCTCCTGCTCGTCGACGTCGAACTCACGGTCGAGTCGGTTCATGAGCGCGACGTAGACGAAGATCAGGATCACGAACACGTAGATCGCTCCCTGCTGAGCGAACCAGAAGCCCAGCGGGTAGTTCGTACCCGGTAGCCGAAAGGCATTCAGCGTATCCGCAAGGATGATCCCGAAACCATACGAAACCAGAAACCAGACCCCCAGGAGGACCGAGACGTACCTGAGATTCCGTCTCCAATACTCTGCGCGATGCGCGACCACTTCTGCGGGTAACAAGGGCGCAGCCGCGCCCGAGCCAGATGAGGTGTGTTCGGTCATGGCCCTTCGGATGAGAGACTCAGTGCTTCCAATCCATTTCACCGGCCTCGATCGCGAGATCGAGTCGGTTGTCCCTCGTGGGAAGCGGGCAGGTCGCGTATCCCGTCCAGACGCAGGGCGGATTATACGCGCGGTTAAAGTCGATCACGACCCGACGGTCGGCGTCGGGCGCATCGAACCAGACGTACCGACCTCCTCCGTAACTCCCCCGGCCGGTCGTGCCATCCGCGAATACCATCATGAAGCGCTCGGCGTCGGGACTTCCCGTCACATCCAGTTGATGACGCTCGCCATCGACCCAGAATTCGAGGTGGGCCGGTGAATCGGTCTCGGATGAACCGCCGAGCACGTCGGGTACCAGAACGGTCTTCTCATGCGGGACCCAACGGGCCGTCACGCGCCACTCCGCCGCGATCGGATACCGCTCGATTCCGGTGAAGTCGGCATAGGCAGGGTGTTCGTTGTCGCGAACCCTTAAAGCGAATTCTCCCCCACGACTCACCAGGATCCAGTTGATGGGCCCGTGGCGAAAGACGATCGACTTTCCGGGTCCCGCCTCGCCGAGCGCCTCGTCGGTAATGATCGGATCACGGGTATCGTCGGGCGGGAACGCACCGGATCCAGCGGTGAGGCTCAGCGTGGAGTCGATTCCCATAGTGACCCGCACGCCCGGCTCGGCGACGAAGCGGACAGAAGAGCCCGCGCGTACAACACGCCCGACGACAGGCGCGGCCTTGGCGGCCGGAAGGACCAGGTCACTCGCAGGATCTGAGCCCAGGGTCGTCTCCCCCTCGGGGAGCCAATGCAGCGCGATGAGTGAAAGCCACGAATCCGGTGCGGCCAGCTCCGCTACGCGCGCTTCATGAAAACGGCGGACGCCCACGGCGTGCGCTGCTTCGTCCGTCGGGATCGACTCGGGCGGGCCCTCGCCACATCCCGCGAAAACGATCGCGAGTGCACCTAGTCGGGCAAACGCCCTCATCGGCCACCGGCCCATGGCTTCTTCTGAACCCCTTCCACCGCGCTCTGCGTCTGTGTCGGGCGCGTCGCCGAGCGAGTCGCCAGATCGTAGCCGTCACCCGGAGCCAGGAAGTAGAACTGACCGTTCCGGCCGGTGGTCGACTGGTTGTCGAAAATCAGAGCATACGAGGAGCCGATAACTCGGAAACGGTCTCCCTGAACCACAATCGCCGTGTCTTCGTCGAGTCCGATGCCGAGGAGTTCCGGATGAGCTTCGATTACCTCGATCATGTCGAATTGACGATTGCGGCGCAGCACGTGCTGGTCGATTCCGACATTCTTCAGGTAGCCGAATCCACGTTGGTGATCACCCATCATGACGGTGTTCGAACGGGTGTCGCCGCGCACGAGGAAGGAGCCCTGAATCGACGCCCCTGCCGACGATCCTCCAATGACACCACCACGCTCGAGCACTTCGCGGAACGCAACCTCGGCCTTGGTGTCGCCGTACGCGTCGACTAGCCGCCACTGTCGCCCCCCGAAAAAGAAGACGCCGCCGGCGGTTTTCAGAGGCTCAATGAAGGCATCGGTGTCGGCCGCGGCGGGATCGGTGGTGTGCAGCAGCGTCAGGTTGCGGGCGCCCGCAGCCCGCCAGGCATTCATCCCACCATAGAACTCGTCGTAGCTCTCGGCACCTCCCGCCGTGGGGACCAGGACGATGTGGGCGTCGGGGCCGCCTGCGAGCTCAATGAAGCGCTGGTAGATCTCCGGGGAGCGCATAGCCCCACCGACGATGACCAGCGACCCGTTGGCCGGACCGACCTGCGGAGGAGCGGGTTGCTGGACCTGGGCCGACCCGGTGCCTACGAGGGCCGAACTGAACAGCGCACCCACCACGGCGAATGATGCAGCGCGTCGGACCGCGTGACGGGCGACGATGATCAGATGTCTTGTCATGCTGGCTTCTTTCTCATGATGGTGAGCCGTAGACCTCGCGCTCAATCGCTCCGTGGATCCGTTCGATGGTATCAGCCGAAGGTGGCCGCGTCACCGCCGACACCACCACGACAACCGCCGTATTCACCAAGAGCGCCCACACGCCCCCGTGTAGTCCGAGCGGATGCGGGATCACCAGTAGCGTTAAGTAGAGGACCGCCAGGCCTGCAAACAGGCCGACGAGGACCCCGGCGCGCGTGAACGTCCGGCCGCCGGGAAAGCAGACGCCGACGATCATCGGCCCAAGCTGGAGCGCGCCCGACCCGGACAGCGTGACCAACACGACGAGAAAGTCGAAGGTACGAATCGACAGGAAGTACCCGACCACGAGAAGCGCCATCACGATCGCGCGCCCGACCCACACGTAGTGCTGCTGCGACCGTTCGGGCGCGAAGTATCGTTGATACACGTCGCGCGTGAGGACGCACATGTTCGCGTGCAGAATCGAGTCGAGCGTCGACATGGCGGCGGCGGTTGCGCCCGCGAGAATGACCCCGGTCACCACCGGCGGGGCATATGCGAAGAGGAGTTCGGGGAAAATCCGATCGGGAACGGCCAGATCAGGCATGATGATGGCTCCCCCGAGCCCCACGAGGGCGGCCGGGATGTACAACGTCATGAGATAGATCGGCGTCGTCGCACCCAGAATCTTCAGAGTCTTCGCGTCCACCGCTGTGTAGTAGCGGATCATCATGTGCGGTTGGAAGACGATGCCGAAGGAGAGCGTGATCGTCATTCCGAGCCACATGCCCGGGGTGAAGAAGCCGTTCGGGCCCGGTAGCGTGAGCAGATCAGGGCGCTCGGCTGCGACGCGACGCCAGAGTTCGAACGGGCCGCCGAAGAGCTTGAAAGCGAGAAAGAGCGCCCCGACCCAAACCGCGACGTACATCCAGACGCCCTGGATCACATCAGTCCAGTACACCGCCCGCAAACCGCCCGCCATCAGATACGCCGCGGCAACCGTCAGGAGAATCAGGGTGCCGACCTCGAACGAGATCCTGCCGCCCGAGGCAATGTTGATGATGTATCCGAGCCCCTGAGCCTGGACCTGGATGTAGAGAATGGTGAACAGAACCGAGACGATCGCCACCGAGACACGAACCGCCTCGGACTCGTAATAGTCCGCGAGCATGTCTGCTGGCGTGATGTATCCGAACGTCTTGCCCAGAGCCCAGATGCGGGGTCCCAACACATAGGTGATCGCGCCGACCAGCAACGTCCACGTCCCCGCGGCCCAGAATCCGATGCCGTGGGTGTAGAAGAAGCCGCCGGAGCCCAGAAACGCAAAGGCGGAGTGGAAGGTCGCGACGACCGTCAGGTACAGGACTACGAAGCCGGCTCGTCGGCCGTAGAGGAGAAAGTCCTCCATGTCGACCGTCATGTGCCGATTTGCAACCGCCCCGAGAACGATCGTGATCAGCAGATAGACGAAGATCAGGCCCGTGGAGACGACCCAGGCTTCCACGTCAAACGCCTCGCCGCAAAGTCCACACCAGGATGCCGATCAGACCGACGTAGACCAGCAGCAGGGCTGCGTAGAAGAAGGGCAATCCCCCGACCCAGGGCTCCACGCGGTTGAGGACGGTATGGGTGACCGGAGGCATCGCGAGCATGAAGAGCGCTACGAACGAGATCGTGGCGATCCATCCGTCGCGGGTGCGCGGAATCAGATGCGACTGCGGTGTCTTCGGATCCATGGCCGGCGAACATGAACTCGCGTGGGGCCCGGCGCCACTCCGCCTCGGAGAGGGCGATGGGAGGCCGATCCCCGGCCGCGGGTCCGAAGGAGGACCTCGATCGTCCTCCCGGGTGGACACATTAGCCCAGGCGTGCACACCCGACCAACCCACATAAGTCATTTCTCACCAACACCTTACTCTTAGAACCGCGCTGCGGCACGTCTCCTGCACTCAGCGAAGTATGACCTTCATCGGGAGCAAATCATGAGACGCGGTGCGGTGGAATCGATCGCGGTGTTGGTGAGCCTGGTCGCCCTGGCTGGTGATCTACAAGCACAGAGGCCGCAGGGCCTCGGCGGCGCCCTGGGGCTGAGCTTCGTGGCAGCCGATGCCGTCGGAGATCTCGGACTCCTCGTCAACAAGGGCTTCGGAGTGGACCTGACCGCGGCCGGTCCCGTAGCCGCCAACGGTCACGTGCGTGTCCGCGGCAACTTGGGCATGATCGTGTACGGCCACGAACGCCTGCAATACTGCAACTTCAGCTGCAGGGTCGGCTCGGACCTTACTACGACGAATAGTATTGCCTACCTAGGCGTCGGGCCGGAGGTGGTCCTCGCGACCGGTGGCGTCCAGCCCTACGTGCACTCCACCGTCGGAATGTCCTACTTCTTCACGTCGTCGGCGCTCGACGACAATGACGGCTACGGATCCTATAGCCAGACCACCAACTACTCGGACCTCGTCTTTGCCTGGAAGTTCGGGGGCGGGGTGCGTTTCAAGCTCGGGGGCGATGGGGCACATCCCGTCTACCTGGACTTCGGCGTCGAACGGCACATCAACGGAGTTGCCAACTACCTGACCGAGGGTGATATCGTCGACAACTCGGATGGCAGCGTGACCCTGTACCCGAATCGGAGTGAGGCCAATCTCGTCCGCTTTCGGCTCGGGTTCGCGGTGGGACTTGGGGGCGGCTGAACGAGAAAGTCTACCGCGGCGCGGGGCCATTCCTTTCCGGACCGGTCACCAAATCCCAGGGATGGTCCCCGCCGCGGTTCACCCGAGTCGGTCCGCCTGACCACGTCCTCCTAGAACCGCTCGGACCTCCGCGCGATTTACCTTGCCGTTCACGTTCCGGGGAAGCTGGCCCTCCGTTCGCCAGACCCGGGGCAACTTCGCAGGGCTGACGAGCCCACGCAGATAGGCCTCGAGCCGGCCGCGGTCGAAGTCGTTCGCGGGCTCGATCCAAGCCGCGACGCGCTCGCCCCACTCTTCGTCGGGCAGACCGACGACACAAACATCCACAACGGACGCGTGGCTCCGAAGGGCCTCCTCGACTTCAACGGCATCGATGGTGACTCCGCCGGACACGATACGATCCACTCGGCGTCCGGTGATCCAGAGGTGCCCATCCGCATCCATGTGGCCGAGGTCGCCCGTCCGGTACCACCCGCCGGCCTCAGCGAGCGGAGGACCCACGTCGCCCAGGTAACCGAGCGCTCGCGTCGGGCCACGTGTGCGGATCGATCCGTCCGGCTCAACGTCGAGCTCGACGCCCGGCATCGGGAGCCCCACGGTGCCGGGTTTGCTCCGGGTCAACGCGGGGGGTGCCGTCGCGATTTGTGACGACATCTCGGTGGCCCCGTAGGTCAACCCAAGCGGCCAGCCGTCGCCGTGAGCCCGATCGACGAGAGAAGCCGGGGCATGCGCACCACCGATGAGCGCGCAGCGGAACGTATCCGGAGGAGGAGTCCCGGCCCGATGATCGAGGAGCCGAAGAAGCTGCGTAGGCACGAGCGACAGGTGGGTGATCCTGCCGGCCGGCCCTCCCGGAAATCCGTCGCCATCGAGTAGACTCGACACGACCTCTGTTCGGAACACACCCGCCGCGACAAGCCCCCCACCCACCATCAACGAGCGGACCACGAGCGCGAGGCCGCCTACGTGCGCCATCGAGAGCGAAGCGAGCCAGACGTCATCCGAAGTCAGTGCCAGCCGGTCAGCCGTCCCTTGAGCGCTCTCCTTCAGATTCGCCCATGACAAGGCGACACCACGAGGTCGACCGGACGTGCCCGACGTCCACACAACGACCTGGGTGCCCGCCGGGACGGTTGGGTCCGCGAGGCGGGTCCGTGCGTCGTCTCGTTCTCGTTTCGTCAGCGCCGGGTTGAGTGGAACGGGCACCGCGCCGATCCGCCAGAGCGCGAGGAGCTCGACGATTCCGTCGCGATCCGACTCCACCTCGACCGGCTCGATCCGCCCCGCCCGCATGCCGGCACTCCTGAGCGTCTCGGCCCGGGCGTCGACGACCTCCTGGAGCACGCCGTAGCTCAACGAGGCCTCTGAAGTGATCAAGGCGATGGCGTCGCGGCGACCTCCGGCCTCGGAGAGGACATCCACGACCATCAGCCGAATCCGAGTCCAATCGCCAGGAGTGCTCCGTACAGCGCAACGACCCTCGCCGTGCCACCCAATGCGGCGATCAACTCCCGCGGGTCGGAGGAACCGACCACCGTTCGCACCGGCGCGACGCAGAGGGGCAGAACACCGAGGGCGAGCAGGGAGAGCAGCGGCCACTCGAAGGCAAGAACGCCGACGACCGGCACCATAGCCGCCACGGCGAACGCACCGACGTACTCGACCTTCGTGGCCGCGGGGCCCAACCGGACGGCAAGTGTCCGCTTCCCCGCCCTCGCATCGGTTTCGATGTCCCTGAGGTTGTTGACGACCAGAATCGCCGTGCTGAGCGCTCCAAGCCCGATCCCTGCCAGGAGGGCATCCGGAGACCACGCCCGGGCCTGAACGAAGAACGTGCCGCCGACCGCGATCAGGCCGAAGAAGACGAAAACGAAGACATCCCCGAGGCCGTGATACGCGAGTGGAAATGGACCGCCCGTGTAGAGGACCGCACACGCGACCGACGCCAACCCGATCCACACGATCGGCCAGCCCGCGACCCACACCAGGTAGCTCCCCACCAGTACCGCCGCGGTGAGGGCCACGACCATCCCCCACCAAACCGTCCGAGGGGCGAGGAGTCCCGCCTGCGTGACCCGAATCGGGCCCACACGCTCTTGGGTGTCGCCTCCGCGGACGAAGTCATAATAGTCGTTGGCGAAGTTGGTCCCGATCTGGATCAACACAGCGCCGAGGAGAGCCGCGACTGCCGGGCGCCAGGCGAGGGCATCGTGAAACGAAGCCAACCCCGTGCCTGCCAAGACAGGCGCGACCGCAGCCGTCAGCGTCTTGGGGCGAGCAGCCAGGATCCACGCTCGCCCAGCCGAAATGGCTACGTCCGTCGTCACCCCGGGATCATCTCAACGCCACGAAGTCACGAGGCGCGTACCGACGATCGAGTCGAGCTGAGGGTACTCGCGCCTGAGGTACTCGTTGCCGAGCATGCGGATCGAGTCTTGACTCGGCGTGCGGTCGGAATAGGCAGAATAGAATCCGTCGATCACCCCAAGACCCTCTCGGATGATACCTATCGGCGGATATCCAACGATCCCACCGCTCTCCGCGGCATCCAGGCGCACGTTGTCGGCAAGATTCACGAAGAGCGTGTACGAACGCGTCTCCGGGCCGCCACGTGCAAAGCTGACCACGCCCCTGACATTGCTCGAGACCGTCGGCTCGTCGGGGAGCGAGTGATCCCTCCACACCGAGTCCAGTACGGGGTTACCGGAAAAGCCCCATTGGGCCACGAAGCCGTCCACGACGCGGTACAACCTCGCGCCCGCGTAGAAGTTGTTGATCATCAAGTGATAGACCCGATCGACGCCGAGCGGCGACCAGGAGCGGTGCATCATCACCGTGAAGGTGCCTTCACTGGTTTCGACGGCGACCACGAACGAATCCGGCGCCTGTGCGGCGAGCATCTCCGGCGTCGGATCGTACAAGTAGGAAGTCTGCCCACATGCGGCGACTGTTGTGGCGACGAGGAATCCGACCACGAGGAGAGCTGGACCCGTCCTCCGAGCCGGAACCGAGTTGGGTCGGGTCACCAGGGAAGCCACGGGTATTGCCGGAAGTTGGGCGGACGCTTCTCCAGGTAGGCGCGCTTCCCCTCCTGCCCCTGCTCCGTCATGTAGAAGAGCATCGTCGCGTTGCCAGCCAGCTCCTGGAGACCTGCCTGGCCGTCCACATCAGCATTAAACGCGCTCTTGAGCAGCCGAATGGCGAGCGGGCTCTTGCTCATGATCTCCTGGGCCCATGCCCAACCTTCCGCTTCGAGTTCCGCGAGCGGGACCACCTTGTTGACCATGCCCATCTCGTAGGCCTCGTCGGCCGAATACTGTCGGCAGAGGTACCAGATCTCCCGGGCACGCTTCTGCCCGACGTGTCTCGCCAGGAAGGACGAGCCGAAGCCACCGTCGAACGACCCGACGATCGGACCGGTCTGGCCGAAAACGGCGTTGTCCGCTGCGAGCGTGAGGTCGCATACGACGTGGAGAACGTGCCCACCTCCAATCGCGTATCCCGCCACCAGCGCGATAACCGGCTTGGGCATCGAGCGCATGTAGCGTTGCAGTTCGAGGACGTTGAGTCGCGGGACTCCGCTCTTGCCCACGTATCCGGCATCGCCGCGGACGCTTTGGTCACCCCCTGCGCAGAAGGCCCACTTGCCGTCTTTGGAAGGGCCGTTCCCGGTGAGCAGGACGACTCCGATATCCGGATCCTCTCCGGCATCGCGGAACGCCTCGATCATCTCGAGCAGCGTATCGGGTCGAAACGCGTTCCGAACTTCGGGCCGGTTGAACGCGATGCGGGCCACACCATCACACTTGTGATAGGTAATGTCTTCGTAGGCTTTTACTTGCTTCCAGTCAGGCTGATTCATCTCAATGGATTCTGCAGTGTGATCGTGGAGAAGGAGGCTACGCTAGCGCTGTTCGCACACGTTCGGCCACCGAACGCTGCACCTCGAGGTGCCGCCGATGGTTGCTCTCGCGGTCGGTGCGAACCCGGAGGATGGCGGTTCGTCCCGCAGCAATCGAGCGGGCGAGCGCGCCCGCGAGGTCGGCCACACCGACCTCGGTGAGGTCGATGCCGTGCGCCGCCGCCGCGTGTTTGGGATCGATGCCGTGGGGGGTCGCGAAGTACCGCGTGAAGTCCGGCTCATGCCCCGCGATCGGCAGCATGTGGAAAATGCCTCCACCGTCATTGTCGATCAGGACAAAGACGACGGATGCGTCCTGCTCGCGGCTCCAAAGGAGGCCGTTCTGGTCATGAAAGAAGGCGACGTCGCCGATCACGCAGACCGTGGTGCCGTCTCGCTGCGAGGCTACGCCGAACGCCGTCGAGACCACGCCATCGATCCCGCTCGCGCCGCGATTGGCGAACACTCGCAGCGGTTCCGGTCGTGCATGTCCGAAGGCATCGAGATCCCGGATCGGCATCGAACTGGACACGAAGAGGCTGCCACCGGGAGGCATAGCTTCGAGAACCGCAGCGAGGATCTGTCCCTCGTGAGCCTCCTCGCCCCCTCCCTGCGCGGCCTCAATCGCACCTGTTGCGGCCCTCTCGGCGGTCCGCCACGCCGCACTCCAGGTGGCTCGACTCGTCGAGTGACCCTGACCACCTCGATCAATCGCCCCGGCAAGCCGCTGCACGGTCTCCGCTGCATCGGCTCGGACGTAGTGGGTCGCCGTGGCTCCGTGATCGAGCCATCTGTGATTGGCATCGACAACGATCTGACAAACGCCCTCGTTCTGAAGAAGCCACTGCTGGAGCGCGGTCGACGTGGGCGCCGCCCCGACTCGCACGATGAGATCCGGGGCGAGCGCGCCGCGTATAGCTTCGTCACGCAAGAAAAGGTCGTAGCCGGAGATAGCGTGAGTCGCGCTGGGCCCGTAGCGGGCGCCCGACAGTGGATCCGCGAGTAGCGGATACCCCGTCGCTGCGGCGAGGGCCAGGAGCGAAGGCCCGAGACGCTCGGCGTCCTCAGTCGGCCCGGCAACGATCACTCCGCGATCTGCTCCCAAGAGCGCCACCAGCGCCTCGGTCTGGACCGTGGTCAGCGTGGCAAGTCCCTGCACGAGCGCGGTGAACGGCTCCCCCCCGCTCCGCCCCGCAGCCCCCGAATTCGCCGAGGCATCCCCACCCGCCACTTCCAGGGGCTCGAGCGGCTTGTCGAACGGAAGGTTCAGATGGATCGGCCCCCGGTCCGGTCCTGTCGAGAGGCCCACGGCACGAGCGGCCACACCCCGAAGGTGCCGGAGCGCCGCGTCGTCGGACGTGGGCGGTGCCATCTCGAAGAAGGCGCGAACGAAGCTGCCGAAGATGCCGATCTGGTTGATCGCCTGATTCGCATCCGCATCCCGCAATCGGTGAGGACGGTCCGCCGAGAGCACCAGAAGCGGGACGCCCCTCTGACCCGCCTCGACGACGGCTGGAAGCACGTTGGCCACCGCGGTCCCCGAGGTCGTGATGACGACCGCGGGCACTCCACTCGCCTTGCCGACACCAAGCGCGAAGAACGCGGCCGAGCGCTCGTCGAGATGGACCCGCGTCGTGAACCGACCGTCGCGAGCAAACGCCATGACGAGAGGTGTGGAGCGGGAGCCGGGCGCGATGACGACTTCGCGAACCCCGCACCGCGCGAATTCGTCTGCGAGAGTCCGCGCCCACGTAGTATTGGCGACCCCTCCGCTCATGCTTCCCCGGAGATCGAAGATTCGGTCCGGCCCGCCTCGGCATCCTGGTCGAGCACGGCTCCGCTGTCGCGGAGAGCACCCAGCATCGGTTCGAACTTGATTCCTGTTTCTTCCCACTCCAGCGCGGGTACAGATCCCTCGACGATTCCCGCTCCGGCGAAGAGTCTCCAGCCCGAACCCGTGGAAACTCCGGTACGCAACGCGGGAGCGAACACTCCGTTGCCCTCCGCATCGAACCAGCCGACGGGGCCAGCGTACCACCCACGCTCGAACGGCTCCTCCTCCGCGAGAAATGCCATGGCGGCATCGCGGGGTAGCCCACAGACCGCAGGAGTCGGGTGAAGTAAGCGAAGCAGATCGAGCACACTGACGCCGCCTGGAACACTTGCCCGGATTTCCGTCTCGAGATGCTGGATGCCGGCCAATGTCAGGACGTGGGGCTGGGGGTCCGTGCGAATTTGGTGCGCGACTGTCTCGAGGCGCGCCACCATGTCGTCGAGTGCGATCCTCTGTTCCGCCCGGTCCTTCTCGCTCGCGAGGAGGCGCGCCGCGAGTTCGGTCTGCTCACGGGGTGATGCCCCCCGGCGAATCGAGCCCGCCACCGCCGTCGCGTGGAAGACTCCATCCCGCAGTGTGGCCACGGTTTCGGGAGCGGCACCGAGCAGAGCGGATCCGGACGACGGTTCGAACAGGAAGACGTGACTTCCTCGATTCACCTCCCACAAACGGCTGACGACATCGACCGGATCGATCGCCGTGTCTAGATCGACGTCGAGCGTGCGCGCCAGAACCGCCTTACTCACGACACCTGTGCGGATCGCCACGAGCGAGGCGGACACCGCACCCTCCCAACTCGACCGGTCTGTCGCCGTGGCTCGGCCCGTAGCCCGAAAGGGAGCCGTCGTGATCTCGCCATGGGTCGTGAGTTCGGCGCGCAGCGCTTCCGCTCGGCGCCGCAGCCGTGCCAAAACGTCGGCAGCGCCTTCTTCGGGAACCAGCGCCCGGGCACGCAACCACGCATCGCCGGAGTCGTCTCCCTCGAGTTCGAACACAGGCAGGTGGAAGAGCCAGGCTGGAAATTCCGACCACACACCGACCGCCTCGTGATCGGGACGGAAGGAGAATCCCCCGTAGAAGCGCACGCGGGCAGCCCGCGCAGAACCATCGGCCAGGATCGGATGGAGAGCCAGCGCTCGGGCTGCCGCGGCGACTTCATCGAACCGGTCACCCTCCGCTCCGGCGCCACCCCTCAGTTCGGCCGCCACACCCCGGTGGGCAACCCACCGACGGCCATGCGCCCAAAAACCCCGCTCTTCACCCGCCGCGTGACGGAGGAAGTTTTCGGGGCGCAGATCCGGGGCGGGGATCGTCACAGTCGCGAGACGAAGCCGATCCGATGCTCGAGCCATCGACGCTCCTGGCAGATTACGGCCGGTTGCCCCTTTGGACGACCGGCCCGCCAATATAGGGGCTCGGCCGCGATCACGGAGGTGAGGGAGGCGCCTCCCTACCGAACGCTGCCCGCTACGGGAGTGTGTCCGCAGGAACGAAGGCTGCCACCAGGACCCTGTGCTCCGAAAACTCGATGCGTCCCGCGCCGTTCGTCTCTGCGGAGAGCCGAACCACTTCTCGGCTCTCACGAATCGTGATTGATGCCCTCTGTGTCGACGGCGCCGGCACGACGGGAAGCAAGAGGAGCGGTCCGAGCATGAGGAGGGCTACCGCCGGGAGAAGCCATCGCGATTCGCTCGACGAAGGTCTCGGGCGGAGGATAAGCGCGACTCGATCGGACAGCCCGGTCCGACTCCTGCCGGTCATGAATATGGCGCCTCGCACCGCGAGCGCGGGGGTAACCCATTCGGCGACCCGGGCGATCGCAGTGGCCAGCCCCATCCGCTCACCGGTCCGCGTGACGGCCCGTTGGTCACACGAGAGTTCCGTGCTGTAGAGGAGTCGAGTCCACGCGAACCAGTTCAAAGGCTGAAGCCACAAGAACGTGGCGCCGACCCGTATGCCGCTGAGCCAGTGGAAATCGCGCCGGGCCACGTGAGCCAATTCGTGCGCGAGGACCGCGCGAAGTTCGGCGCGGGTCAGTTCGACTTCACACCTACGCGGGAGAACGATTACACCGCCGCTCACGACGCAGGGTCCAGCTACCCGCTCCGACGACCCGATCCGGACCGCCAGTCCGCTCTCGCCTTCGAGGAGTTGGTCCAAGAGTGCCTGTGTCCCCGGCAGAACCTCCTCTTGGGAGGACAACACCGTCGAAAGAGCTCGATGGCGTTGGGCCAGAACGGCCAATCCCACCGCCCCACCGCCGAGCCAGAGCGCAAGAAGCCCGTGGAACCAACGAAGCCCGCCCGGCGTGGCACACGACTCGTCGACTCCGCGGATCCAATCGGCGCCGCCGAGGACCCCCTGCCTCAGGGCCGCCCGGCATTCGGGGCTCGGCTCGAGGAGTCGGGCCTCGACCTGGACCACTCCACCCGCAGTGACGCCGGTCCAGGACGGCTCCACCGAGCTTGTGGTCTCCTGAAGCACCTCCACGCGTCGGACGACCTCAGGCGCGCGTTCGACCCATCCCGTCGACGGGCGGCTCGGCACCAGGGCCTGAGCCAGAGTTGCGCTCACCACCCCGCCCACCAGTGCGGTCTTCCAAATCAAGTCCGCGATCTGCGCACGCGCGTCCAAGACATGCGTCACCAGGCACGCACAACCGATCAAGACCGTACTGTGCAGGAGGTAGGTCAGCAGCCACCCGGTAGCAACGACTGAAACCAGGCCGAGCCCGACGTCAGAGATCGGCGACGTCATCGTCCTCCATGGCGGTCTCGATCAGAGCGCGAATCCGTTTCAACTCGCCCGCATCGACGTCGTCGGCTCGGACCAGATGACTCAAGAGTGCGGAAGGGTCACCGCCGAACAGGTTCTCGGTCAGCTCTTTGACTTTCGAGCGGCGAACCTCGGACCGCGTGACCGTCGCGCGATACACGTGCTGCCTACCCTCGCGGCGGTGGGTGAGGACCTGCTTGCGCTCGAGTCGCGACATGATGGTGGCGACCGTGGTCAGCGCGAGGGGTCGGCCTTCCGTCAGCCGCTCCCACACGTCTTGAGTGGTCGCCTCGCCTCGTTCCCACAGAACACGGAGAATCGAGAGTTGGAGGCCGGTTAGGCCGACGGAATCCTGCACGGTATCACTCCTGGGCATCCATCACTGTCAGAAGTCTTGGATGCATCGACGGCCGGGAGCCGTTGCTCCGACGACACTCCGTTAGCGGAACAGCGGCTGAGCCACGGCCTCCGTAACCCGGATTCCGAGTTCCTCGTCGATCGCCATTTCCAGGTAGTCGATCCAGAAGTCGATCGGGACGCCGGTCTCGGGATCGTAGGTCACCCGGATCTCATGTGCGTCGCGATCGATGGCGTCGCGCAGGATGTCGAAGAGGCCTGGGACCGTGGGGAACGATTCCCCGAAGTTGGCGGGCACCGGGTCGCCGGAGTCGACATAGACGCGTGACGAGACGGCACTCCCCACCACCGTGACTCGGACGGGGCCGCGGGCCTCGAGGCCACAAAAGCACAGCCTCTCCACAGCGTACTGGTACGCAGCCGGCGCCACGCGCTCCCACCGCTCCTGGTTGCGCTCGAGTTCGTCCAGGACGCTCGAACCCAAGCCGAGCGTGCCGCACGAACCGAGCAGGATCGCGCCACCGAAGACGATGCCCGCGCCCCCAAGAGGTCGGATGCTCACCGAGCCCTCACCCAACGATAGACGAAGCCATCACAGCAGCCGTCGGCGAGCACGAGCGTGTCACCCCTGAGGAGGGTCCCGGTCTGCGTCTCGAATCCCAAAAGGGGCGGCTCGTACTCGATTCCGAACGAGTCCTCCTCCAAAACCGGAGTCAGCGTGTAGGTCGAGGATCGCACGAACGCGCCGTTCCTGATCAGCTCGACCAATCCCGCCGACGGGAACCGAAGCGTCATCGTCTCGCCCGTCGACGCTGGCGTGAGCGTCACACCGGCGATACCACCGGATGACTCAACCCAATTCCACGAACCGGCGAGGTGCTCCTGCGTGTCGAGCCCCAGCGAATCACCGCACCCGGCGAAGACCATCGCGGTCAAGACACTCCATGCGCCGATCGACTGCCAACTCACAGCACCTCCTCATCCGTGTTCCACGTTGCTGGACTGCCATCTCAAGGACGAGCGAGGGCACAACGTTGTGACACCGTACAGAAAAACCGGCGCGTGACACGAAATCTTGTACTATCTTGCCAGCGATCCCCGCCGCACACCGATCCTGGGAAGAGTGATGAGCAAAGAAGACGCTCCACGGCCAGCTCCGACGTCCACTCCTCCGCTCTCGTGGCCTCCTCCGGGCATGGAGCGCCTGCAGGGAGAGCTCTGGCGCGTCATTGGATTGAATTGGACGGGGAGTCTGATTCTTGTTCTACCGCTTCTGTGGGCGCTGGCCGTCGAGCAGCCTTTCTACAGTCTCGGTCCCTTCGAAGACAACTGGGAACTTGGAATGGGCATCGCCGCGCTCGGCGCCGTGCTCATCGTGTTCGCCTTCGGCCACTTCTGGATGCTCATGAACGGAGCGGCCCGAGCCTCGGACATGGGGTACGGCACGCTCACGATTCTCGAGGTATTGTGTGACTCTGGTCGTGACACGGGCTTCCTGATTCAGGGTAAGCGGCACTTCGGGTCCCTCGACGAAGAGCGGCAGGTTTCCGTCGTACGTGCGCGTCTCCGCGGTGCGGTACTCCTTCTCGGTGCTTCGATCTGGCTCGTCGTCGGATTCGGCGTGGCGATCCTTCTCGCCGCCCGCGGGTTCGTCACGCCGTCAGGCATCTGGTTGATGACGATGGGACCGATGGGGATCATGGCGGCCGGGGGTGGCTTCTTCGTCATTGCTCAGAACACGACAGTGCGTGGTCTCCAGACCGAGTGGAACGCTCAGGAAGGGGTCAATCGGATCCACACGGAATCCGAGGCCTGGAACGAGCGACTCGACGCCGCGGGTGAAGCCGTCGCGCTCGGTGCCGGTACGCGTCGCGAGGGCGGTCGTTTCCGAACGGGCGCGGCGATCGTTGTCGCGCTGTTCGTGCTCGCCTTTGGTCCGACGGTCACCATTGCGGTCACCACAGCGATCGGTCCGATTCTGGCAGAGATCGCCGTCCCGACCTTCCTGGCTGTTCAGGAGATGGCGGGCAGCGCCGAGGTACTCAGGCGCTTCGCCGTGGAGAAGGACGGATCGGTTACCTCTGCCCAGGCCGGATCCGCTCTGCAGAACATCGCCTTCGTGGGCCTCACGGATGGGGCAGAGCCGATGGAGCGAGCCCCGGGCACCGCATATCAGATGGGTTGGTTCCCAAGCCCGGACTTCCCCGACCCGTTTTCGGAATCTGTGGCCTCCGACCTCATGCGTAGGCCGCTCAGGGACTTCTCGAGCCAGGATCAGGCTGCCCTACGGCAGGCGGCGGGGCACCCCGCTCACGCCGAGTTCCACCTCCTAGCCCGGGCCGACATGGTCGATGTCGTGAGCGGGCGCTGGTCACTGCCGTTCCCGGACTCGATGACCTTCCAGGAGTTGCCCTGGCCCCGCTTTCAGGCATTCCGCACGGCGGGCTTGGCTCAGGTCGCCAAGGCCGCCGTCGAGGTCGCGAGCGGCCAACCCGACGACGCCGAACATACACTGCGGGAGCTCATCTCCACGGGCTTTCTGCTCATCGACCAGGGGCCGACCCTTCTGGACAATCTGATCGGTGTCGAGCTCACCCGAATGGGCGCGGATGGGCTCGAAGGATACTACGTCAGAATCGGCGAGCCCGACCGCGCTGAGTCGCTGGGGTGGGCCCGCGATGGCGCCCTGGGGGCAGCCAAGAAGTCACGGGCCGGTCTCATTCCGGAAGATGCGCGGGCACTTCTCCAAGGCGTCCCCGCCCTCGTGGAAAACGAGGACGCCCTCCGAGGCCTCCGTTGGGAGTATTTCGCGACGTTCAACATGCTGGCTCCGTGCATCAACCTGCACAAAATGGTCTTCGGTCCTGATCAGACCTACGACGATTGGCGGCGGCGCGCCGAGCGAGCCATCGTCCGCGTACCGGGCGAACGTGAGCTCTTCGATCTTGCCGAAAGTGGGGTACTCGGAGCGAGAGGGCAGCAACTGGATGGCTTCCTGCCTCGTTTCCTGAGCCTCGTCCTCGGTAGCGGTGGGGCTCCCGGGAGCTGCGCGTCGCTCATCGCCTCGCTGCAATCGTGAGGATTGCTGCGCGGGTCCTCGTCGGGTCGGCGACTCTCCTGCTCGCCGTGGGTTGTGGCTCGGACACCGTGGAATCCGATCCTCCAGCTACGGCTACGGTGGCGCCGTTCGTGCCACCACAGGGCGCAGACGTCCTGATCGCGGATCTCCATTGGGAAACTTCGGGCCCGCCCAGCATCGGGCAGCCTGAGAACGTCACGCAGCGCCCAGGCTACGACAATCAGCCCCACTTCGTCACGGATGGATCGGGGTTCTGGTATACCGCCATCGACGAACACGACGGGCAAGCGGACATTTGGCGATATGACCTGGCCGCTCGGATGGTCACGCGGGTGACCTCGAGCAATCCGGAAAGTGAGTACTCGGCGACCCCACTCCCGGACGGTGCAGGCATCTCCACGATCCGAGTCGAGGCCGATTCGACGCAACGACTGTGGCGCTTCAGTCCCGACGGCAGGAATGGTTCGGTGCTCCTTCCGAACGTCGCCCCTGTCGGGTACCACGCCTGGGTCGACGAAACGACGGTCGTCATGTTCGTCCTGGGGAGCCCGGCAACGCTGCAAAGGGGTGACACCCGCACCGGTCGAGTCGTGGTCCTCGCGGAAGACATCGGCCGCTCGATCCAGAAGATCCCGGGATCGTTCGATGTGAGCTACGTGCAGAGACATGAGGGCGGTGGGAGTACGATCATGCGCCTGCAGGGAGACGGATCCGCGGCAGTCCCGATCATCGAGGGGGTCGAAGGTGGGGACTTCCACGCATGGGCTCCGGACGGGACGCTGCTCATGGCCCACGAGTCGATCGTGTACGCGTGGTCGAACGGCTCCGCCGACGGGTGGGAGGCGATCGCCGACTTCTCGGCACTTCACCTCGTCCTGTCCCGACTCGCGGTTAGTCCCGATGGTTCGCAGATTGCCATGGTGGCCGAGCTTCGCGGGATTCCGATCGCCTAGGGAAGCTCTGGACACGTAGGGTACCCGTGGGATCAAACAAGGAACCGACATGAAGCGAAGCACCCTATTCCCCGTCGTGCTCGTGGCGCTGTGCTTCCCCGGCGCGGTAGCAGCTCAGAGTCAGGCGGCACGCGTCGTCCGCCTGGTGCCGAGCACGGATCGTCTGGCCGTCGCGGTCGGCCAGCAGACTCCGTTCACAGTGCGTGCGGTGGACGCCTCCGGAGCGGACGTCGACGCCACCCTCCGCGTGACCGGTCCACGCGACGCCGTCCGGATCAACGACGGCGCGGTGACCGGGCTGAGCCAGGGCGAATACCAGATCGTCGCGACGCTGGTGGTGCCGGCCGACTCCGGACTGCAACCCATCTCGCTGTCCGTTCCAATCGTGGTGTCGTGGCCCGCTGTCGAAGCACTCTCCATCGATGCGGCGCCGGGGGCACTCTTCGTCGGCACGACGCTAGCTCACCGTGTCATGGCCTCGCACGCAGACGGCTCGGTGCGCCCGGACCCCGCGGCGAGCTGGGCATCCTCAGACATTCGTGTGGCCGCCGTGGACGCCTTCGGAAATGTGACCGGGGGACGGCCCGGACAGGTTTCAATCACGGCATCGTTCGAGGGGCGAAGCGAGGCCATCGAGTATTCGGTCCAACCGTTTCCTGGCACCGCGCTGAGGCTGAGCCGCGGGCCATCCGAAGCACGTACGGGTGACGTCATCCGCCTCGCGGCGATTGTCACCGACGCTGCCGGCACCCAGCGCGCCGACGTCCCGGTCAGCTGGTCTCACAGCTACACGGCGACCGATGGCATGCTGGGTGTCCCGGCCACAGGTCAGATCGGAGCCGATGGTGCCTACGTCGCGGATATCCCCGGGATTCATACGATCACGGCCAGTGCGGGCGGGCTCGCTGCTCGCCACACCTTCTTGGCAACCGCTCGAGACGTCGTCCAGGAAGTGGAGATCGTCGGACACGGGCTAGAGGACTGGTACCGGACGACCGATCTCTGGGTCTTCGAGGGTGTGGACGGCCGCGACTACGCCATTACCGGCTCCAAGATTTCCGGAGGCTTCGCCTTCTTCTACGATGTGACCAATCCGGCCGCGATCACGAAGGTCGACTCGGTTCAGGTCGATGCCCGGACCGTGAACGACGTAAAGGCGTCCCCGGATGGCCGGTACGCGGTCCTGTCCCGAGAAGGATCGACGAACCGCCGCGACGGGCTGGTGATCTTGGACATGGCCGACCCGAGGCACCCCGTCGTCGCCGCGAACTTCGAAGACGGCATCACCGGCGGCGTGCACAACATGTTCGCCCAAGACGACTACCTCTACGCACTGTCCAATGGCGACAAGTACGTCATCGTCGACATGACGGACATCTACAACCCCCGCTACGTATCGGAATACAACCATCCCGACAGTCGCCTCCACGACGTCTGGGTCAACGAAGGGTTGGCGTACTCCTCGGAGTGGGGCACGGGTGTCGTCGTCGTCGACGTCGGAGACGGGCGTTGGGGTGGTTCCGTGGAGAAGCCGGTGTTCGTCACGTCGTATGCCACCCCGTCCGGCCAAACACATGCCGCGTTCCCCTACTACCAGGAAGAGACAGGGAAGACCTACCTCTTCCTCGGTGACGAGATCATGAATCGGAGAGGGCTCGCCTGGGCGGGGTATCCCGGATCCATGGGCTCGTACCAGGACCGCTACGATCCGGCGACGGGCACGGGCGGTATTCCCCTCGTCACGCGGGGCTATATCCAGATCGTCGACTTCACCGATCCCGAGAATCCGGAGATGGTGGCGCGCTACGAGGTCCCCGAGTTCGGCACGCACAACATGTGGGTCGAGGACGACAAATTGTATCAGGCCTACTACGAGGGCGGGCTCCGAGTCGTGGACGTCAGCGGCGAACTGATGGGCAACCTTTACACCCAGGGTCGCGAGGTGGCGGTGTTCAAGTCCGCTTCGCCAGTCGGGTACACTCCGAACGCCACGATGGTCTGGGGGGCGCAACCGCACAAAGGTCACGTCTTCCTCAGCGATACCAACTCGGGGCTCTGGTCGGTGAAGCTACTCCCGAAGACGAGACCGATTTCGTAGTCGGCTTCCATCGGTGAAGACAAGGAGGTCCGGGCACACCACGTACCCGGGCCTCCTTGTGTATCGCGGTGCCGCCGTGGCTACGCGAAGAGCGCCTCGAAGTGGGCGAGGCACGCGCCCCAGCCCTCTTCATGACCAGACTTGGCTTCCACTGCCGGGAAGCCGTCGTGCACCAGGACCACCTCAGTCGCGCCTCCCTTCTCCGTGAACTCGACCGAGACAAGGGTCTCGCCCATGGCGTGTGACTCCTCCCGCCAGTCCCACGTATAGACCAGGCGGTTCGGCTCATCGATCTCCTTGTAGGTGCCGAACGCGGTGTGCGCTTCATCCTCGACGTTCATCGAGATCGTGAACGATCCTCCCACGCGGAAGTCGGACTGGATGTCCTGGACGCCGCCTGGGGCCGGGCACGACCAGCGTCTCATGTGCTCCGGCTTCGTCCAGGCGTCCCAAACCGCCTGTCGGTCCGCCTGGATCGTCCGAACGATCCGAAGCGAGGTCGTGGTTTCCACACTCATTGATCTCCTCCTTCCAAGTAGGCTGCGAGCGAATCCAACTGTTCAGTCCAGAACTTCCGGTGCATGTCGATCCAGTCACTCGCCGCCTCAATCGAGTCGGGATCGAAGGAGCATCGGTGCACGCGGCCGTCTTTCTCTCGGCGAATCAGACCTGCCCGCTCCATGACCTTGACGTGCTTCGAAACGGCCATGAGGGAGACGTCGAACGGCTCGGCCAGATCACTCACCGATGCGCTCCCGTCCGTGGCGAGTCGCGTCAGGATTGCGCGCCGGGTGGGGTGCGCCAACGCCGCGAAAGTCCGGTCGAGAAGGGTGTCCGAGAAGGTGACCACGTGCCTCTCCAATAGTAAACCAACTGGTTTAGTATAGGATCACATCGAGGGTCGGTCAAGCGTGGATGGCGTGGAGGCTGGACCGTGGTCTACGAGCCCGCGAGCCACTCCTTCCACAGCTCCTCGGCAAAGCCCACGGAGAGCTGGCTCCCCGCTCGTACGAGCGGCTGGCGGAGCACGAGGGGCTCGTCGCAGGCGATTTCGAGCCAGCGTTCGTTGCCGTAGTACGCCGCCTGCAGACCGAGCGCACGGAAGCGCTTCGACTCGCGATCGATGAGCACTTCCTCGCCGAACTTCTGGAAGAAGCGCTGTAGCTCACCTTTGGACGGCGCCCGCTGCTTGAAGTCCATGAAGTGGACCTTGATGCGCCGTTCCTTGAAAAAGCGTTCCGCTTTCCGAACGTTGGCGTCGTTCTTTACGCCGAAGATTTGAACTTCCATGCCGGGAAGATAAGCCGTTCGGGCCACTCCAGCTGTGCCGGATCTTGCATCCGGCCGAGCCATTCGCTAGCCCTCTCGGAATGGATCTCCAGCTTGGGCTTTTTCCGGACGAAGTGAGGGCTCACACCCCCGCTTCGAACGGCGCTGCGAAGGGCACCACAGTCGGCCCCGCGATCGTCGGTGAGCAGGCCCTCAAGCTCGCGGCGCGACTCCCCGACTCTCTGCGCATGGGGACCTCTTCGTGGAGTTTCCCGGGCTGGAATGGCTTGGTCTACGACCACCGGGCCTCGGAGGCCTCGCTGGCTCGCGACGGGCTCGCCGCGTATGGCGCCCATCCGCTGCTGCGAACCGTCGGGCTCGACCGAACCTATTACCGTCCGATTCCGGCGGAGGAGTTCAAGAAGTACGCGGAGGCCGTACCGGATTCGTTCCGCTTCCTGGTCAAAGCCGACCGGCTGACCACGTCCCCATTCGACCCGAACGGGTACGGCGTCCGCGCGCGGAACCCTCTCTTCCTCAATCCGAACTATGCAGCCGATAGGGTCGTCGGCCCGTTGGTCGAGGGCCTGGGCGCCAAGGCAGGCCCGCTCCTCTTCCAATTCCCTCCGATCCCACCCAACCTGATCGGCGGGAGAGGCCGGTTCGTGGAACGACTGCACCGATTCACCGACGCGCTGCCGAAGGGTGTGCTCTATTCCATCGAGCTGCGGACCCCGGCGTTCCTCACGGAGAGCTACGCTCAAATGTTGGAGGCGACGGGAGCGGTGCACTGTTTCAATGTGCACCCCTCGATGTCTCCCCTCTCCCGACAGTTCGAGGTGGTGTCGCCGTTCTATCAGCGGGCGCTCGTAGTTCGATGGATGTTACATGGCGCTCTCAAGTACGCTGCAGCCAAGGAACGGTACGAGCCGTTCGACAAGATTGTCGACGACGACTCCGAGTCGAGGGAACGCATCACCGTGACCGTTCTCGATGCCCTCATCGCCGAGCGCCCCGTGTTCGTGATCGCAAACAACAAGGCCGAGGGGTCGGCGCCACGATCGATCTTTCAACTCGCGGATCGAATCGGGAATTGGTGCACATCCACCGCCACGGGAGAGCCCGGTGCTTCGTAGCCCACGAGTTTGGCTGTACGCTGCCGGAGGTTGGCTCATCCTCGCAGGTCTAGCCCACGCGGGGGCTCACGTCTGGACGCTCGTCCTCGAGAATGGGATGGTCGGCCTTAGAGAGTTCGCCATGAACGCCATGAAGCAGACCCAGTCGGGCGATCCGCTCAGCCCGAGCCTTTGGAGAGTCTTCCGGGCCTACAGCGTGTCGTTCAGCCTCCTGCTGCTCTTCTCCGGTATCGTGAACCTGGTCCTCGCGGCAGGCGGCGCCCCAGCCCGAACCCTGAGGGTGATGGCCCTGTTCGGAACCGTGTTCTGGACCGTGGCCTTCATTCCGTTCGCGTTCATCGACCCGGTAATCCAGCCGATCGTGGTGGCGATCGTCGCCGTCCCTCTACACGCCCTCGTCTACATCACAGCCTCGGAAGAGGCTCTGAATGCCCGGACCGCCCCGACGACCCGATCGATGTCGGATTCGTCGTTGTAGGCACCGATCGAAAAGCGAAGCACGCCGCTGCGAAGGGAAAATACGACGCCCAGGGAGACCAGGTGTCGATGCATCTCATTGATCTCGGGGTCGTCGGCAGTGTAGTGACGCCCTCCGCCCATCTGTCCGACCGACACGATGTGCGCGAGATGAGGCCCCGGTCGACCACCGACCACCGGTAGGCCCAGGTCGAGAAGGTCCGAGGCCAGTCGAGCCGCGAGGCCGCGCACGTGCGCCTCGATGCTTGCGACACCCAGGTCGAGGATGAGAGCGAGTGCGGCCTTCGTCGCCGACATGCCCAGGTAGTTGTAGTTCCCCAGGTCGAAGCGTCGCGCCCCTGGCAGATAGGTCAACGGAGCGTCCGAGTAGGCCGTCTCGTGCGCGTCGAGGTCGATGCCATAGCGGGCCACATGGATCGGTACGAGCGATTCCGCCACCTCCCGACGGACGTAAAGAAAGCCGAATCCATAGAGGGACATGAGGCACTTTTGCGTCGCGACGGCGAGCGCATCGATGCCGAGCGCATGCACGTCCGTCGCCATGCAGCCGATCGACTGAGCTCCGTCCGCGAGCGTCAGTGCCCCAAGTGACCTCGCGCGAGCGACGAGCGGCGCGATATCGGTGATGAAGCCGGGCGCGAACGAAATGGTCGGGAAGGTCACGACCCTCGTCCGCTCGTCCATCGCCGCCGCCATCGCTTCGACAGGCATGGCCCCGTCGACCGGCGGAATCGCCCGAACCTCGACTCCATGGAGCCGCTCGAGATTGTACCAAAGGTAGATGTTGTTCGGATGTTCGAGCGCGGGGCAGAAGACGACGTTGTCGCCGGCGTTCCACGGCAGACTCGCCGCAAAGAGGTTGAGACCCTCGGAGACATTCTTCGTGATGGCGATCTCGTCGGAGTCGGCGCCGATCATGGAAGCGAAGGAGGTTCGGGTCTCCTCGATCTCCTCCCGCAGACGGTCCTTGTCACTCGTCCCCGCCACGCAGTGGTCCATGTAGTTCGATACGACGTCACGGACGGTCGTGGGAACTAGACCGCGCGCCGCGACGTTCAGGTAGATCTGCTGTTGGGCTCCCGGGAAGAGCGAGCGGAATTCCGGATTCACGTGGACTCCCTTCTGGATTCTGAGTGTGCGACGAGCGACGTACCAACCAGGTCACCCATCACATTGATGGTCGTGTTCCCCATGTCGACGAGCCGATAGATGCCTCCCACGATCGCTGCAACTTCGATGGGTAGGTTGAACGCCTGAACGTAGATGAGCGCGATCACGAACCCACCTCCCGGAATCCCCCCGGAGCCTTCGGACAGCAACAGACCGATAAGAAGGATGGACACGAACGACCCCGGTGAAAACTCGACCCCAGCGGCTTGAGCCGTGAAGAGCAGGACCGCTCCCAACATCACCGAGGTCCCATCCTTGTTCAGCTGTGCGCCGAGCGGCAGGGTAAACGAATAGAGCGACCGCGGCAGTTTGATTCTTTCCGCGGTTTCGAGGGCCACGGACAGGGACGCGAGGCTGGAAGTCGTGGCCGCGGTCGTTGCCCATAGCGCCCCGGTCTGACGCAGAAAGTCGATCGGCCGTCGATCAGTGAAGAAGCGTAGAAGGGTCATGTACGCGAGAAAGACGATCAGTTGACCGGTGTAGACGCCGAACAAGAAACGCGCCAGTGGGCCGAGCAATTCTGCCCCGTACCGACCCACGGTGACCGCCATCAAGGCTCCGATTCCCACAGGAGCGACTCGGAGGACTAGGTCGACGAGGCTCCGAAATAGCCCCGCGAGGTCAGAATATGCCTCGGTGAGGCGGTCACGCGTGGTGCCTCGCAAGGCGAGCGTGCTGAGGCCAAGCAGGACGGCGATCACAACGATCTGGACGACGTTCCCCTCGGCGAACGACTGAAAGACGTTCCGAGGAATCATCCCGAGGAGTACCTCTCCGATCGACGGGACGGCACCCACGGCGCCCTCGACTTCTTCGGTCAACGCCATGCCGACCCCTGGTCGCAGGATCATCATGGCACCCATGCCCAAAGAGAGTGCGATGACGTCGCTCACGACGTAGTAGCTCATGATCTTGCCCGCCAGCCGACCGAACGTCCGCACATCCGAGAGCGCGGTTAGCCCCGCCAGCAGGTTGAAGAAGATCAGAGGGACGGCCGCGAGGATCAGCAATCGGATGAAGAGATCTCCGACGGGTTGAACGACCGCGACGCGTTCGCCAAGGACCGCACCGAGCGCAGAACCGACGATCATCCCGACGAGAATCTTCGTGCCGAGTCCAAACCGCGTGGCGTGGGTGCTGGGGTCCGAGGTGGTCGTCATGGGAGCAACTTGCGTCCAACACGAAAAGCGGCAAGTGTGGAGGTCATGAAGAGACGCTTGATCGTCCTCGTCACGGGACTCTTGGCCTCCGCATGTGGGCAGGATACCGGTGACGCCCAGAGCTCGGCCGACACGCTCACCCGCGCGCAGAAGGACAGCATCGTGGCGACACTGCCGATCCCCGGAGCTTCGGGCGTCGGCCGGGCTCTCGAAGCCCGAGACAGGGCTAACGCACGCACCGACGCACACGACACCATTCGGTAGGGCGACAGAAACGTCCATGCGGCTCTCGACGAAAGACGGTCTCGGATTGGCACTGGTTGCCGGTACCTTCGCAGCAGTAATCGTCCACTCGGAGGGCGATCACCGTACGACCCACCTGCCGAACGTTGCGGACGCCGGCGGGGCCGCGACGAGCGCTCAGAACTCGCCGACGTTCGCCTTCGTGGACTTCAACGTGCTACCGATGGACGGGCGGGGGCTGCTCCGGAATCAGGTGGTCGTCGTCCGAAACGGTTTCGTCGACCGGATCGGAGCCGCGGGTGTGATCGACGTTCCCCCCGGCGCCACAGTGGTGGAGGGCCACGGCACACAGTATCTCGTTCCGGGCCTCGTGGACGCGCACGTGCACTTGGCCGACGCCCGCGAGGACGTGCTCCCCCTCTTCTTGGCGAACGGGGTCACCACAGTCTTCAATCTCGAGGGCGATGCTCGACACCTGGCCCTCCGGGAGCGTTCACGGGGACCCGGCTTCGTGGGGCCGACCCTCTTCACCGCGGGACCGTTCGTCCACGACGGAGTGGTTCGTTCTCCCGAGGACGCCCGTAGGGTCGTCACGAGCCAAGCCCACGCAGGCTATGATTTCGTGAAGGTTCACGGGACCCTGTCGGAGGCGGCATACATCGCCTTGACGGCCACCGCGAAGGAAGTCGGCATTGCAGTGGTCGGGCACGCCCCGCGGAATCTGCCCTTCTCCGCCGTTCTGCAAAACGGTCAGGTAGGGGTCGTGCACGCGGAGGAACTCATTTACACGGGCCTCCAGTCCCTCGACCGGGGACAGGCGACCCGCACGGCCCGAGAGATGGCGGCCGCGGGGACCTGGCTGACGCCTACTCTGTCGAACTTTGCCAATATCGCCGAGCAATGGGCGTCTCCTCAGGCGCTCGCCGACAAACTCGTCCAACCGGAAGCCCGCCACCTGCCCCCAACGATCCTCCGCAGTTGGAGAGACTCGAGGGTCTACACCGGCCGGCCCGCCCATGAGCGAACACGCATCGAGGAGATGTACGCGTTCCACATACCCCTCGTGCAGGCGATGTCGGAAGCGGGTGTCCGACTCCTCACCGGTACCGACACGCCGCTGCCGGGAATGGTGCCGGGGTTCTCGCTCCACTCCGAACTCGCGGCGCTCGAGGCTGCCGGCATTCCAACGGAGGACGTGCTGTGGGCGGCCACGGCCAACGCGGGACGCTTCGTCAGGGAAAACGTGGACCCGGCAGCGCTGTTCGGAACGATCGCGACGGGCGCCCGGGCCGATCTTCTGGTCGTCGACGGTGACCCGAGAGCCGATCTGTCCCTGCTCCGGCAACCCCTCGGTGTGATGGCCCGCGGGACTTGGTACGATCGCTCTCAGCTGATGGTGTTGCTCTCGCTGGCGTCCGGCGTTCGGACTGCGGATGAGGTGACGCCGAGGTAAACAGGGCCGGTTACGCGGCTCCATCGTGGTCACGGGGCTGGGCCTGACGAGCTTCACCCGAGCCGATAAGGCGTTCGGTGAAATCCTGCCGATCTTCCATAAGTTGGAGTCGCGCGTTCATTGTCTCGAGCAGATCGCGCATGTGGTGCACGTCGCCCTCGACCCCCGCGTGTTTGTCACGGGCGTAAAGTTCGAGGAGTTCCGAAATGCGCTTCGCGATCGGGCGCAGGATCACGACCCCTCCGACAGTCAGGGTGAAGACCACCGCGACAATCATGGGGGCAATGTTTTCCCAATCCATCGTAACTTCCCGGTTGAGGACCGACGCGCCAAGCCAATTCCCTACGCTCGGACTCGTGCCGGCGTTTCGTTACTCGTATGTTTAGACGACACGCCAATCATACCTGTTGAGATCGATACAAACTACGAGGGGTCTCCCCATGCGCCGCATCTTCGCACTTTCCATCGTCAGCGTCCTTTCCGTGGGCTGTGGAGCGGAATCCGAAGCCGAAGCCGCCTCGCGCACCGCTTCGCTCGAGACCGTCACTGCGTCGAGCCAGCCGCTGCCGACGGTGCTGGTGTACAAGACCCCTACGTGCGGCTGTTGCAACGGTTGGATCGAGCATATCCAGGCGGCCGGCTTCACCGTTGATGCCCGGAACGTCAGCGACATCATGAGTGTCAAGCGAGATGGGGGCGTTCCAGTCTCGATGTCCTCCTGCCACACGTCGATCGTGGATGGCTACGTCGTCGAAGGTCATGTGCCGGCGGACCAGTTGAAGCGCATGCTGGCCGAGCGGCCGGACATCGCAGGAATCGCCGTGCCGGGAATGCCGACAGGGTCGCCGGGTATGGAAGGCGGGAACGCGAAACCCTATGAGGTGCTTTCGTTCACACGGGAAGGCGAGGCGGCTGTCTACGCAGAGATCGATCCCCGCTAGTCACCTCACAGCCGAGAGAGTCGATGCCTCGTCGGCCGGTGGTGGTCGTCATCGAGGAGCAGGTGGAGCTCCGCTCGGTGATCCGCGATGTGCTCGGAGACGAGGGGTATGATGTTCTCCCGGCTGGGGACGTTGCGGAGGCCCTCTCGATCCTTCGCGAAAAGAAGGTCGACTTGCTCGTGTCCGACCTCCCAGAGGCTCAGCCCGGCGAAGCGGACCCGCTTTCCGAGGTCGGTCGGGATTTCCCCGACCTGCCTCTGATCGTTTTGACGGAAGAATCGAAGAGCGGCGGTCCATTCTTCGGTCCCTGGCGCGTCCAGGGGACGCGGGTCCTTTTGCGGAAGCCGTTCCGGCTCGACGACCTCATCGCGGCTTCCCGCGAGGTCGTTGGCTGACCGCTGCGCGGCAAGGGAGCGGCTAGAAGTACGTCGCGAACCCTATTTGGAATCCAGCCGATCGACTCGCCGGATTGCCGAGGAAGTCCCGCGCACTCTGCAGGCGGTAGTTCGCGCGAAGCACAGTCCCTCCCGAAGGGCGGAAGCTCAGCCCCCCTACCACCGCGGTCACGTCGTCGCGAATCGGAAGGCCCGTGGAGGAAAAAGTCCCCCGGTTGTAGTCGACCCGCTCGAATCGGAGCCCAGCGCTCAGTACCGCCTGCTCGTACCCTGTCAGGCGAGGGCGCCACAGCGGCGTCACGATGTCGAGGTAGGCGCCCCACTGCGCATCGCCGAACAGTTCGACAAGTCCAGCAGGAACATCGATGGTGGCATAAGCCACCTCTGCTCGCACCTCGGCCGGACCAATCGTCCCGCCCGCGTCCATGGCTGCGATCCCCAGCCAGCGACGGTCGTCGACGGTGGCACCCTCGAGCTCGAAGGTGTTGTAATAGCCACCGTAGTAGGAAAGGCCGACCTCACCCCTCGCAGGGGCCCGCAATGCGACGCGACCGGAGATCGAGGGGGAACCATTGTTGTCCT
>JAQBXY010000038.1 GCA_027623325.1 Gemmatimonadota bacterium | reverse complement strand
GGTGGGCAGGCGCTGGAGCGATTTACGCGAATGGTCGAAGCCCAGGGCGGAGACGCGACGATCGTGGATTACCCAGACCGCCTTCGGAGCGCCCCCTCGCTCGCCGAAGTCCGAGCAGAGTTCGATGGAGTTGTCGTCGGTGTTTCGGCTCGCGTTCTGGGTGATGGGATCGTTCGCCTCGGGGGT
Source organism: Gemmatimonadota bacterium (assembly GCA_027623325.1). Lineage (GTDB taxonomy): Bacteria > Gemmatimonadota > Gemmatimonadetes > Longimicrobiales > Gaopeijiaceae > UBA2589. The sequence goes on along the minus strand of JAQBXY010000038.1, from coordinate 21,824 downwards.
GGCCGCTCAAAGGTCGAGCAGACGGTCGACCCGGGCGTCGGCTTCGAGGTGCACACTTCGCCCGGCACGCGCGTTGCGCGCGGCGACCTGGTGGGTGTTGTGCACGCCCGCGATCCTGGCGCTGCCGCGATGGGCTCGGACCTTCTCAAGGGGGCAATCCGGATCGAACGAGGAGGGACAGCGGTGACCCGTCGCCTCGTGTCACACCGGATTCATTCCGATGGCTCCGAACGTCCCCTCTAAGAACTGGAGGAAGCGGATCGGTGCCGGAGAATCAGTTGATCCGCGGGAAACGGAAACGGCGACTGGAGCGGTCGCAAAGCTCGGTAGGTTCCGTTCCGGGAATGTAGTACTCGACGTACTGGTCTTCCTGGGGACACCAGCGTGACGCGAGCTGTCCCGTCTTTCGATCGACCAATACCGCGTTGAGTCCGGGCAGCATCGGCCACTCATTCGGAATCGGTCGAAGCGGCGCCACGGCTAGAGTCCCATTGTCCTCATCGGCCTCGACCCCCTCATAGACGCGGCGCATGAAGGCGCCCCACACGGGGGCGGCAAGCCCTCCACCGGTCGCTTGCCTCCGACCGGGTCCGAGCCGGAACAGCGGCACCGGCGAGTCCATGCCGAACCAGACCGTCGCCAAGAGGTTCGGTGTGAAGCCGGTAAACCAGATATCTGTACCGTCGTTAGTGGTTCCCGTCTTGCCCGCCGCCGGGACCTCCGTCGGAAGGCCCGCTCGCACCCGGATGGCATTGTACCCGGTGCCCAGTCGCACGACGTCCTGAAGCATGTCGACCATGATTCGTGCAGGTAGGCTGTCGAGAACGACCGTCCGTTCGGGCTGCGGTTCCCAGACCACGTTTCCGTTTGCGTCTTCGACCCGCAGGATGGGGAAGGGTGTGACCTTGGTGCCCAGGTTTGGATAGGCGGAGTACGCTTCGGCTACCTCGATCGGGATGACCGCCGACGCGCCGATCGTGGTCGAGGGGAAACGCTCGATGACGGTGTGAATCCCCATGCGCCGCGCGGTCTGCGCCACGGTCTCGATGCCGACCTCCTCCCAGCCCAGCTTGATCGCGATCATGTTCGTAGAGGTGTACAGGCCCTCACGGATGGTCATGGGTCCGCGAAACTCTTCGGTGAAGTTCGACGGACGCCAGTCTTCCCCGCTGACTTGCGGATACACCACGGCGTTGTCTTCCAGGACATAGGACGCCGGGATTCCCGTAGCGATCGCTGCGGTATAGACGAACGGCTTGAAGGATGAGCCGGCCTGCCGCTGGGCGAGGCGGGCTCTGTCGAACTTCGACTGACCGTAGTCACGCCCCCCGATCAGGGCCAGGACGTAGCCGGTCTCGGGGTCGAGTGCGATGAACGCCCCCTGCAGGTAGGGTGTGCTGCCCGGGAACGACGTAACGGTGTCGAAGTCGGAATAAAGCGGGTGCCGGAAGCTCATGGTGTCAGCCTCGATCTCTGCCCACCCCGCCTCCATCGCCGCCTGTGCTGCCCGCTGCATGTCGATATCGAGCGTCGTGTAGACTCGAAAGCCGCCAGAGTAGACTTCGGCGCCGAAGCGGTCGTCCAAGATCTGACGCACCCACTCCTCGAAGTAGGGGGCGATCGAGGTGACGCTACCTTCCGGCTCACTCTCGGGGAGGGGGAAGTCTTTCCAGCGCCGGGCCTCGTCCAGAGTCAGGTACTCCGCCCTGGCCATCAAGTCCAGAACGAGGTCACGACGGGCTTTGGCTCGCTCCGGAAAACGGAACGGGTCGTAACGAGCAGGAACGTTGAGGATGGCGGTGAGCAGCGCGGCCTCCGCGACATTCATATCCGTCGCGTTCTTGCCGAGGTACCCGCGCGCGGCGTTCTGAAAGCCGTAGCCGCGTCCCATGTAGATCTCGTTGAGATAAGCCTCGAGAATCTGTTCCTTCGTATAGGAACGTTCGAGGTCGAGAGCGACTTGGACTTCCTTCAACTTGCGGACGTAACGGCGCTCGAAGCCGATTTCGTCGAACATGTTACGCGCGAGCTGCTGAGTGATGGTGCTTCCGCCACCCGCATAGTTGAATGTGACGACGCCCACGACGGCTCTCGCGATGCCGATCGGGTCGAAGCCTCGGTGTTCGTAGAAGCGTCGGTCCTCCGTCGCTACGACGGCTTGGGCGACGTATTCCGGAAGGGCGCGGATGGAGACGGGCGTCCGGCTTTCGAAGCCGAATTCGGCAATCTGCCGCCCGTCGATCGCGAGGATCTTGCTCTTCTGCTCGTGCTCGAAGGTGCTGATTTGGGCGATCGACGGGCAGGCGTCACCCGCGCACAGGTTCTGCCAACTACCCCAAGCTCCCCCCAGCCCCAGCGCAGCGACGAAAACGAAGCCGAGGAGATACTCCTTCGGCTTCCAATACTTCAACAGTCGGACCCTGAAGCCGCCGTCGGCGGCCCCGGCCGTCTTGGGTGTCGCGCGTGCCATCATGGTACGGATCCGTGGGAGGGTCTGCACCGTGTCGATGCAAGCGGAGTGCCACGCCGCTCCTTCGCATGGAAGCTAGCTCCCGCGGTGGGGCACCCTCAAGCGCTTCGACCGGGACCCGTGGGCGAATCCACTGGCTTGACCGTGGTACGAGCTACGGCGAAGCTGCACCTTCCGTGAGCTCGAAAGGGAAGGCAGTTCAATGAAAATGATCCGCTCTCTCGGCGGCGCTGTACTGGGCCTCGCGATTCTCGCGATCGGCTGTGGAGGCCAGTCGGGGGCGGACATGGTCGTGTCGTCCGACTCCGCCCTCGCTCGCGCCGCGGCGTCGCTACTTCCTGACTTGGTGACGCGATCGGGACTGCCGCTGAAGGCACACGTCCGCCTCGAGGTCCGGAGCCGGGAGGAGTTGGTCCGCTATCTCGAGTCGAAGCTCGACGAGGACCTTCCTCAAGAGGAGGCCCAGGCCCGAGTCGACGTCTACGCCCGGCTCGGACTCGTCCCTCACGATCTCGACCTGCGGGCGGTTCTACTCGGTCTCTATACCGAACAAGTCGCGGGGTTCTATGAACCGGACTCGACCGCTCTGTTCGTCCTGGACGATCAGCCGGAAGAGGCGCTCCACGCGCTCCTGGTCCATGAATTGGTGCACGCGCTTCAGGACCAGAGCGCCGACCTGGGGATGCTGACCGATCCCGCGGGTGGGAGCGATCGTGCGGCGGCCGCTCAGGCGGCGATCGAGGGGCATGCCACGCTCGTCATGCTGGAGTACATGACCGAGCAGATGACCGGATCTCCCATCGATCTCGGGCAGATCCCCGACTTCAGCGCGCAGCTTCGACCGGCTCTCGAGGGCCTGAGCCAGTTTCCGGCGCTCGCGAGTGCACCGCGCATCATTCGTGAAGCGTTGCTGTTTCCGTACCTCGAGGGGGCGGGGTACGTCCAACGACTCTGGGTCGGTGGTTCACGCGTGGCTCCGTTCGGAGCGAATCTACCTTCCTCCACGGAACAGGTGATGGGGCCGGCGGAAGCGCCCTTCGAACTCGAACTGACGGTGCAGGGCGGAAGGGCGGTGCTCGAGGACGTCCTCGGCCGATTCGAACTCGGGATCTTCTTGGATGAGGTCGTGTCGCCGGATCTCGCTTTCCTTTCCAAGGGGTGGGACGGAGATCGATACGTGCTCGTCGAGGGCGTGGGCGGGGCTCGGTCGCTCGTCTCTTTCGTCGTCTGGAGCGACCGTGACACGAGGGACCGATTCACCGACGCGGTTGAAGGCGCACGGAGGGCGCTGGGGACCGAGGTTCAGGTGGACCGCATCGATATCGCGGGTCGTAGCGCGAGCGTGATCACCATCGGGCCGCCCGCCGGGGTCTCGGTGTCCGCGCGCGAGTCGCGCGCTCGGTGAACGTCGCTCTACCCGAGCACGACGCGTCACGAATCGACGTCGCATCCGGTAGCGGCTCGTACCCGGTCTTCGTCGGGCAAGGGCTATTGCAGTCGGTACCTCGACTCGCGCAAGCCTACACGAGCGCTGAGCGTTTTGTGGTTATTGCGGACGACATCGTGGGCCCCTTGCACGGAGAACGTCTCGCCGAGGGCTGTCGAGAGGCGGGGCTCGACGTCGCGTATCTGACATTTCCGGCGGGCGAGTCATCGAAGACACGAAGGTTTTGGTCGATTCTGACGGACGAGATGCTCGACGCCGGGCTCGGTCGCGATTGCTGTGTGATTGCTGTAGGAGGGGGTGTGACCACGGACCTGGCGGGCTTCGTGGCGGCGACCTATTTGAGAGGTGTGCCGGTCATTCAAGTGCCGAGTAGCTACCTGGCGATGATCGACGCGTCCGTGGGCGGGAAGACTGGGGTGGACGTTCGCTCGGGGAAGAATCTGGTCGGGGCGTTCCATCCGCCCCGGGCGGTGATCGCGGACACTGAGCTCTTGACCACACTTCCTCGGCGAGAGCGGGCGCAGGGACTCGTGGAAGCGTTCAAGCACGGGGCGATACTCGACGCGGACCATTTCGAGGCCCTGGCATCGGGCCTTTCGGCGCTCCTCGACGCGGAGCCGTCGGCGGCTGAGCAGGCGATCCGCTGCTCCGTACGAATCAAAGCCGAGGTTGTGAGTCGCGACGAGTTCGAAGGGGGGTACCGACAGGTCCTCAACTTCGGTCACACCATCGGGCACGTGATCGAGGCGGCTTCCGACTACACTATTGGGCACGGGAGCGCGGTGGCGCTGGGCATGTTGGCTGAAGCAGAGATCGGGGAACGCCTGAACATCACAGCGCCGGGGACCCGAGACACCCTGGAGTCGACCTTGCAGGCCTTGCTCCCCGTCGACGCCACTTCGGTCGAGGGTGCGAACGCGATCGAGTACCTGGGTTTGGACAAGAAAGCTCGGGCGGGAAGGACTCGCTACGTGCTTCTGAAGCGAATGGGAGAGGTGGCCCAGCCAGACGGGTGGACGTACGAAGCCCCGGACCTGATCGTTCGAGAGGCGCTGGATCGAGTGTTACGACGGCCGTAGTATGGGACGCGAATCAGCCCCCTCCGGAGGTGCCATGGCGCTCAGCGAGCGCTTCCACGACTTCACGATTGCGTCTGCGCTGGCGACCCGAGCAACGACGGATCCAGGGAGCGCGTATTTGCGCTTCGGGGAGCAGGTCCACACGCTCGGGGAGGTCGAGTCGCGAGCGGAGTCGATGGCGGCCGCGCTTTCCAATCTCGGCATACAGGCCGGGGACCGGGTGGCGATTGTGCTTCCCCCGTGTCCTGAGTTCGTCCTGTCCATGTTCGCGGCCGCGAAGCTGGGTGCGGTCGTGGTCCCGCTGAACCCACGGCTTACGACGTCGGAGCTTCAGTACATGCTGCGCCACTCGGAGGCGGCCTGTGCGGTCACCATCGAACAGGGGAATGGCATCGACTACCTCCATCTGTTCGAGGAGTTGATGCCACAACTCCCGGACCTCCAATACCTGATCACGGTGGGGGCGGAGGATCTCTGGTACGACGATCGCATCTTCCAATTCGAAGATCTGCTGTCGGCGGGTGCGGGGAGAGACTTCGCTCCGTCCGACGCGCACGCGGATGAATGCTTCGCTCTCGTCTACACCTCGGGTACCAGCGGCAAGCCGAAGGGAGTGGAACTGAGTCATCGGAATCTCCTATCGGCCGCGGCCGGCACGGCCGATGCGATCGGACTGGGGCCCGAGGACCGCATCATCGGCGTGTCGGCCCTGTTCCATACCTTCGGGCTGGCTCCCGGACTCCTTGGGAGCCTGCTGTCGGGCGCATCGATCGTCCTACAAGACGACGCGGAGGCGGGGGCGACCTTGGACGGAATCGAGCGACACGGCGCGACGGTTCACTACGGGATTCCGACACTTTTCGTGGCCGAAGTCGCGCTCCTCCGTGAACGACCACGCCCCTTGAGCACACTCCGCCTCGCGGTCGTCGCGGGTGCTCCGGTGCACGACGATCTCGTCACGGCCATGGGTGAGCACCTGGGCGTAGACGTCGTGACAGGGTACTCACTCACGGAGACGTCCTCGACGGTGAGCGTTTCCCGACCCTCGGACCCGCCGGAAAAGCGACGTTTCACGGTTGGTACACCGATCGCCACGACGCACGTGAAGGTCGTGGAGACGGACGGTACTCCGCTTCCGGTCGAGAGCGTGGGCGAGATTCGAGTGAAGGGTCCCGGGATCATGCTGGGCTACTATCGGCAACCCAAGGACACCTCGGAAGCGTTCGATGGTGACGGGTACTTTCGGACGGGCGATCTCGGCCTCATCGATGAAGACGGCTTCCTTCATTTGGTGGGCCGCATCAAGGACGTTATCATTCGCTCTGGTTTCAATGTGTATCCCCGGGAAGTCGAGGCTCGAATCGAGGCTCATCCCGCGGTGCATGAGGTTGCGGCGGTCGGAATCCCCGACGCGCTCCTCGGCGAAGCCATCTGTGCCTGCATCGTCCCCGTAGAGGGCGCGATTGTGACGGGCCACGAAATTGTGGACTGGTGCCGCGAAACACTCGCGGATGACAAGATCCCAGACGTGGTGCGTTTCATCGATGAGTTGCCCCGAACGGACACGGGTCAGGTACGCCGGGTTGATCTCTCCCGCTTGTTGCGGTCAGGGGAGCGTTTGGCCTGACGGGGCCGCGGCGCCCATTAGGGGCGCGCCCGAAGGCTTCCCCGACCTCGCTTGCGATCAAGCGACGTGACGAGGTGGGGAGGTCTCGCGAACGGACAATACAGTATGCGAGACATTTGACATGAACGTTCCGTACACCAGGGCCCCTCACCAAGGGGGACCCGGAATCGCGGGGTACGACTCCCCGCACGCCGCACTTCTCATCGACTTCGACAACGTCACGATGGGGATGCGCAGCGACCTTTCCAGGGAACTCAAGAACCTCCTGAGTTCCGACGTCATCAAGGGCAAGGTCAGCGTACAGCGGGCCTACGCCGATTGGCGGCGCTATCCGCAGTACATCGTGCCTCTCTCCGAGGCCTCCGTCGATCTCATCTTTGCTCCTGCATACGGAAGCAGCAAGAAGAACGCGACCGACATCCGCATGGCGATCGACGCTCTCGAGCTCATCTTCATCCGCCCCGAGATCGGGACGTACATCCTCCTGACGGGAGACTCCGACTTTTCGAGTCTCGTCTTGAAGCTCAAGGAGTACGGCAAGTACGTGATTGGTGTCGGCATCCAGGAGTCCAGTTCCGACATCCTCGTTCAGAATTGTGACGAGTACTATTCGTACACGAGCCTGACCGGACTCACCAAGACCACAGAGCTCTCTCGGAATTCGAGTGACCCTTGGGTACTGGTGAAGGATGCCGTCGCCAAGATGGTGAAGCGCGGCGACGTCATGCGCTCGGATCGCCTGAAGCAGGTCATGCAGGAGATCGATCCTGCCTTCGACGAGGGGGGGATCGGCTTCAGCAAGTTCAGCAAGTTCCTTACGGAGGCCTCGTCACGAGGACTCGTGGATCTCAAGAAGCTGGAGAACGGCCAGTACGAAGTAGGGCCAGGGCAGGGCAAGACTACTTCTTCGCGGAGTGACGAGGGGCGCGGCAGGAGGGATCGGGGTCGAGGCGGGCGCCGCGGGGGGCGGGACCGCACGAGCCGCTCCGATGAGTCCGGGAGCGCGGCCGATGCGCCTTCCGAGGCCGCATCCTCCGAGTCCGCAACGACCGAGGACGCGACTGTGGCCCCCACCGCTGGGGCGTCCGACGGTCAAGCGCCGAGCGCGGATCCGCTGCAAACTGCGTACGCCACGCTGACCGAGGCGCTCCAGGCCCTTAAAGAGGCAGGTCGCCCCGCTGTCCGAGATTCCGACGTGAAGCGCAAGATGCTCGAGCGGCATCGGAGCTTCGACGAGACCGAATTGGGATTCACCAAGTTCAGTCGCTTCCTCGCTCAAGCTGCGGAAGACGGCATCATCAGTCTCGCCACGACCGAGGCCGGCAACGTCGATGTGTCGCTCCCGGAATCGGGACGGATCGCTTCCTCGATCGCTCAAAATTCAGAGCGCCCAGAAGTGAGGACTGCGCCACCGACGGAGCCAAAGGAACGTCCAGCTTCTCCGGTCTCGCCTTCATCATCGTCCGACGACGCTGTGGCCCACACCGTGATCGATATCGTGCCTGAGCCGAACCAGGGCGGGCAGCGACTCGGCCCCCGTCGAGGCTCGACGCGGAGGCGTGGGGAAGAAGATGCGCAGGAGCTTCTTGGCGGCCATGGCTTTGGCGTCACCGTCGCCCCGCGCGCCCCGACGCCCCGTACGGAAAATGCACCACAGGTACAGGAAGCCGCACTGCAGGTACAGGAAATCGCACCGCAGGTCGTGGCGGAGACGCTTGATGTGGCCCACGGCTCGACCGTTTCGAACTCAGACGTGGATGGCGCGCCCAGCGTCGCGGGTCTCGGCCTTCCGAGCGATCCAGGAGCGATCGTTCGATATCTGACCCACCGGTACAAAGGGGTGGGCGAGAAGACCGCGGAGACCCTGGTCGAGAAGCTCGGGGCCAACCTATTCGCCACGATGCAGGACGATCCGGACGCGATCTCTCGCATCGTGCCTCCGAAGCGCGCGGAACAAGTGCTCGACGCGTGGCGGGCGGATTATGAGCGCCGGACCGCCACAAAGGGCGGGAGTCGGGGCTGATTCGGCCGCGGTATGATGGGCCATCGTCCCTTTCGGACGTGGATGTCGGGATGCCGTTTCCGCCCGACTTTTTCGAGCAAGCAGCCCTGGTCGTCGCGCGCGACCTCCTGGGCGCGTGCTTGGTGTCGACGGTCGGATCCGAACGAACCGTGGGAGTCGTCGTCGAGACGGAGGCCTACGGGGGAGCAGAGGATCCCGCGTCTCACGCCGCGACGCGGACGGGGGAGACGCATCGGAATCGAGCCATGTTCGGTCGGGCCGGGGTGGCATATGTGTACCGCAGCTACGGGGTCCACTGGTGCCTGAACGTCGTTACGGGTCTAGTGGGAGATCCGCAGGCAGTGCTGCTTCGGGGCATCGAACCGCTGGTCGGTGAGGGTGTCATGCACCGCCGCCGCGGTGGTCGCGAGCCGCTCGCGGCGGGTCCGGGCAGGTTGAGCGAAGCCCTCGGGATTACCGCGGACCTGTACGGACATGATCTTTCGCAAGCGCCGCTAGTCCTCACTTCCGGTTGGCAGATCGCGGACACTGGCGTGGGCGTCTCGGGACGGGTGGGTGTCAGCGCCGCAGCGAACTGGCCCAATCGGTTCTATGTTCGGGGCTCGACGGGCGTGTCCCGCCCGGGCGCTGTGATGAACCTCGAGGAGAGCGAACCTGAATGAGCGATCCGACCTGGATTTCTGTCCTGCCGCCTGTTCTCGCGATCGCTCTCGCGATATGGACTCGTCAGGTCTATCTGTCGCTCGCCGGGGGCCTCTGGTTCGCCTGGACCATACTGTCAGGATGGAATCCGCTGACGGGACTTGCTGCGGCGATCCAAGGTGCGGTCGCCGTATTTGGTGACGCAGGTGACGCGAGGGTGATCATGTTCACACTCGTCATCGGAGCCTTGATCGCGACGGTCGAGGCATCCGGCGGGGTCCGCGGCTTCGTCACGCTGCTCGAGGACAACGAGTGGGTCAACTCTTCGAAACGTGCGCAGCTCCTGGCCTGGATCGCCGGGGTCGTGATCTTCATCGAGTCGAACATCACGGTACTCGTCGCAGGGTCGGTCGCTCGTCCGCTGTGCGACCGCTACAAGTGTTCGCGCGAGAAGCTGGCGTACATCATCGATTCAACCTCCGCTCCCATCTGCATTCTTATTCCGATGAATGCGTGGGGCGCGTACAACCTCGGCATTCTGGAGGGACTCGGAGTCGAGAATGCGCTCGGGGTCTTCCTGCAGTCGATCCTGTACAATTTCTATGCGATCGCCGCGGTTCTGCTCACGTTGTTCGTCGTCTTGACGGGGTTCGACATCGGCCCGATGAAGAAGGCCGAAGAGCGGACGCGCAAGGGCGACCTCCTTTGGCCCGGCGCGACGCCGATGATCGACGAAGACGTTCTGGCTCCGCCACCACTGGATCGTATTCCGCCGCGCGCGCGGAACATGATCATGCCGATCGCGGCCATGGTCATCTTCATGCCGATCTCGCTTCTCATCACGGGTGGAGGCGACCTGCAACAGGGATCAGGCTCGACCAGCGTACTGTGGTCGGTACTCTTCGGCCTTGCCGTCGCGTGGGTCATGCTTCTGGCGCAGCGAGCGTTCTCCGCAGACGAACTGGTGAAAGTGAATCTGAAAGGCGCAGGTGCGCTCGTGCCGCTCGCTCTCATTCTGCTGCTCGCCCTGGCACTCGGAGATGTCATCGATGGCCTGGGAACGGGCGTGTATGTCGCACAGGTCACAGCCGGGACGATGCCGAACTTCGTGTACCTGCCCCTCCTCTTCCTCGTGTCCGGGGGCATCGCGTTTTCGACGGGAACGAGTTGGGGGACGTTCGCGATCATGCTCCCCATCGCGGTTCCGGCCGCCGCGACGCTTGGGCTGCCCCTCGCCCCCTTCGTGGCTGCTTCCCTCGCGGGTGGGGTCTTCGGGGACCATTGTTCGCCCATTAGCGACACCACGATCATCTCGTCGATGGCGGCTGCCACTGACCACATCGATCACGTGCGAACCCAGCTACCGTACGCCTTGCTCGGAGGAGCGGTCGCGGTCGTCTGCTTTGCCGTTTTGGGATCGACGCTGTAGCCCCGGCGAAGGCTCTGAGGGGAGGATCCGAGAATCACGTCGGGGGTAACTGGGCGCGACCAACGACCGAACGTTAGGGGAGTGATCTGAGTTGAACGTCACCGTCTGTGTGAAAAGGGTCCCTGACACCGAGGCCAGAATCCGGGTCGACGCGTCCGGACTGGCAGTCGATCCCGCTGGACTCAAGTACGACGTGAGCCCGTACGACGCGTTCGCCCTAGAGGCAGCCCTGCGCCTGCGTGAGGCATCAGGGTCGGGCGAAGTCCGTCTGCTCACCTTCGGCGACTCCTCGGCTCAAGAGACCCTCCGGAAGGGTCTCGCGATGGGGGCCGACAGCGCGGTCCTCCTGACGGGGGAAGCGAGTCTCGATGGGCTGGCGACCGCGAAGGTGCTGGCCGCCGAGCTATCGGCGTCGGACTCTCAACTCTTCTTGTTCGGCGTGAAGGCCGCAGACCATGACCAACAGCAGGTTGGGCCGATGGTTGCGGTACTGACCGATCGACCCTGCGTGACGGGTGTTTCGAGCTTCGAGGTCGCCGCTGGGAAGGCGGTGTGCCAACGTGAAGTGGAGGGGGGCAGTGAAGTCGTCGAGGTCGACCTTCCCGCCGTTCTTTGCATGACGAAGGGCCCCAACGAGCCGCGGCTCGCTGCGCTCAAGGGCATCATGGCCGCGAAGCGCAAACCCCTCGAGGAGAAGCCTGCGACGGCTGTGTCCTCCCGTGTCCGGCTCACGACCCTGACGGAGCCGCCGGCACGTGCTGCGGGTCGCATCGTCGGCGAGGGCCCCGACGCGGTTTCCGAATTGGTGCGCCTACTCAGAGAAGAAGCGAACGCCCTGTAGTTGTGCCGATGGTCGAAAGATCCCGGCAATTCCCAGAATAGAACCGGAGCGGATAGATATGGCGGACGTGCTCGCCTTTGCAGAACTGAGAGATGGACAGCTCGGGGCCACGGCGCGAGAAGCCGTTGGCGTGGCCGCGACGATCGCGGAATCACTGGGAGGCCGTGCCCATGCCCTGGTCCTTGGATCTCCGGGTGTTTCCGAGGGCGCGAACGCTCTTGGGACCGTGGGCGCCGCGTCGATCCGAGTGGGGGAACACGAGGCACTGGGCGAATACAATCCCGAGGGCTTTGTAGACCTGGTCGTCGCCCACATTCGTGCCGGCGACTACGCCGCGGTCGTTTTCGGGGCAACGACCCTCGGCAAGGATCTCGCTCCACGCGTCGCCGCACTTCTAGACGTGCCGTTGGCGACCGACGTGACGGCGGTCTCTGTGGACGGGGGTACGCTGTCGATCACGCGCCCCGTCTTTTCTGGGAAAGCATTCGCGACTCTCCAGCTCGACGCGACACCAGCGATCGTGTCGATTCGGCCCAATGTGTTTCAGCCCGCCGACCGACCGACGGAAGCGGAAGTGACCAGCTTCACTCCGGACATCGATCCGTCGAAATGGCGCGTTCGAGTGGTCGGAAGAAAGGCCGCGACGGAGGGACAGCTCGACGTGTCCGAGGCGTCCATCATCGTCTCGGGTGGGCGAGGCATGAAGGATCCGTCGAACTGGAACCTCCTCGAGGGACTTCGAAGCGCTATGGGATCGGGTACGGCGCTCGGCGCCTCCCGTGCGGTGGTCGACGCCGGGTGGCGACCTCACGGCGAACAGGTCGGCCAAACCGGCAAGACCGTCGCGCCGAAGCTCTATGTCGCCGTTGGCATTTCTGGGGCGATCCAACACCTGGCCGGGATGCGCACTGCGAAAACCATCGTAGCGATCAATCGGGACGCCGATGCACCGATCTTCGGCGTCGCGGACTACGGCATCGTCGGAGACCTGTTCGAGGTCGTCCCCCGCCTCACCGAAGAGATCGCGCGACTGAAAGCCGGGGACTGATCGCGCACCGCCGCCGGTCGATCCGCTCCACCTCACGCTGAGCGGTTACGAACGACGTGGGGGGCCGCCCAGAAGGGGAACCGGATCGACCTCGCGCCCCCAGCGCCATACCTCGAAGTGGAGGTGCGGCGTGGTGGCGGAGCCTGACGCCCCGCTCAACCCGACGACCTGACCCGCGTCCACTCGCTCCCCTGCGCGGACCTGGATGACCGAGAGGTGGGCGTAGATGGTGAGGACACCTCCACCGTGATCGAGCCAGACTACACTACCGAAGCCGCGCATGCCTCCGGCGAAGCGAACCCGCGCGTCGGCCATCGCGGCGACAGGTGTTCCGGTGGGTACGTCGAGATCTACCCCGCGATGAATGTCCGGCCGAGCACCGAGGAACCGTACGCCGAAGCCCGAGATGATCGGGGCATCGACCGGCCATCGAGGCAGGTGGCACCCCGTGAACAGCGGCAGGGCCACGAGCCCGGCTGTGAGGAGCCACCACTTCGGCATCACATCGGACCGGCGTCGTGTACGCCGGGTCCCGTGTCGAGGAGCATGACCTCCACGCAGTCGTCTGGCTCGAGTCCGTCGACGTCAGGCGGAATGATGGCCAGGCCATCGGCGCGCGCGAGCCCCCGAACAAGGCCGGACACCTGAGGCCCGGTCAGCTGAACGCGGGGTCCGGCGGGTCCCGAAACGATCGAGACTCGCTGAAAGTATGTGAGGGCGGCTGGAGCATTGAACGCTTCGGTGGCGCGACACACGATCGTGCGCCTAAGGACGCGATCGTGCCCACTTAATCGAAGAAGGAACGGTCGCACGAAGACCTCGAACGTCACGAACGCCGAGGACGGATTGCCGGGAAGGCCGAACACCGCCTGACGGTGGTTCCCCCGGGTGAGCCATCCAAAACTGATCGGGCTGCCGGGTCGCATCCGAACACGCCAGAAACTCTGCTCAAAGCCCATCCCGTCCAGCACACGCTTCACGAGGTCTGCCTCCCCCATGGACGCGCCGCCGACTGTGATGAGGACGTCTGCGGACGCGCCCGCTTCGATCCGCCGTTGCAGGTCTTCGGTTTCGTCGCGGGCGATCCCGAGGTCCACCGGCCGTGCCCCGATCGAACGGAGCATTGCCGACAGCATGGGGCGGTTCGATTCGGGAATGCCCCGCCCGGCCTCGACCTCTTCGTAGCGGTCGGCGGTGCGCAGCTCGTCTCCGGTCGAGAGCAGCGCAACGGTCGGAGGCCGTCGGACACTCACCGTGGCCCGCCCCGCCGCCGCCAGTACACCGACAACTCCCGGCGTGATGCTGTCCCCGACCCGAAACAAGGTATCTCCAGCTCGCATGTCCTGACCCGCGTCACGGACGTGGCGGCCCCGGTCCCGGTCCGCGAAGACCTGCACACGCCCTGCCGTCTCCTCCCTGTCCGTGTCCTCGACGCGGACCACGGTGTCTGCTCCAGAGGGAATCGGCGCCCCCGTCATGATGCGGACGGCCTGGCCCGACTCCACCCGTGGCGCGACATCGCCACCGGCTCTGACGACTCCCGATATGGAGAGCGTGACGGGCGAAGACTGCGTCGCACCTCGGACATCATCGGCACGCACCGCATAGCCGTCCATCGCGCTGTTATCCCAAGGGGGTAGCTGCGCAGTCGCCACGATGTCCTCGGCCAGCGCACGCCCAGAGGCGTCTTCGAGCGACACCTGTTCGACCTCGAGCGGCTCTGCGCCTGCCAGGACGCGTGCGCGAGCGTCGTCGACCTCGAGCCAGTCGGGCGAGCGGGACTCGAAGGCGGACGCTCGCGCGCTCTCCGTCATCGGTCCTGCGGACTCACCAACGGTAGAACAACGTGATCGTGGCCGAACTGCCTCGCAGCCATTCGCCTTCGGGTACGTTCTCGAACGCTCGCTGCGGGTCACTAAAGCCTGTCGGAGTGCCGAGTTTCCACAGAGAGAAGACCGCATCGCCACGGACGCCGATGCGTTCGGTTACAAACCATCGGGTGCCAGCCCCGGCCGTCCCAAAGAAGCTGGAGCCGAATTCGAACACGTCGGCGGCCAACAGGGTCGCGTCGTGGACCGACGTGGGGCTCGCGTCGAGGGCGATTCCGCCCCCGAAGACGATGAAGGGACTGAGGCGCTTCCACGCCCGTTGTCCGGTGAAGCTGAACTTGAAGCGAGCGTCGATCGTCGTGATCAGGGCGTCCGCCTGCCCAATCACCCGGTCGCCCTCCACACGACCGGGATCGATGACATCTCGAGTCCCGTCGACCACCCCCACGACGCCCTCGAACGACAGAGGTCCGGAGAGTTGGATCGCGTAGCGCACGCCGAGCGCGGTTCCTCCGGAGGGTCCGAATCCGAATCGTCCGGTCTTCGCGGTCATCGGGCCCACGTAGGGCCCGATCTCCTGCTTCGGCTCCACATAGCTGAAGGAGGAGGGTATTGCCTGAGCCTGACCCGGGGTCGGAGGCACCATCAACAGCATGAAAGGCGCCGCGAAATAGGTCACAGTGGAAAACCGCATGGAGGGATTTTGCTCCTCTCCCATATCGTTTCAGTGATTGACGCCTCTCGGCGCCCCGGGCAAATTTGGAGCGTCGGCCTGCAGCGCGCGCTCCTGATCGCACGTTGTAACACCTTCAGCCCGCGATCGTTTCAGACTCGATGACTCTTCGATGTAGGTCCGTCCGCTGGGCGTTGCTCCTTACGGGGGCAAGCCTCGTCACGGCCCCCGGGTCCGTGAGGGCGCAAGGTAGCGCGACCGTCCGGATCGAAGAGAACGTCCGGCGTGAACCGAATGGGGTCGTCTTGAGTCGGCTGCTGCCTGGCACGGGACTTCGCGTCTTGTCGAGCGAGGGGAATTGGACCGAAGTCGAGATGGAGGGCTGGGTTTGGCTTCGTTCTCTCCAGGCGAGTAGTGACCCAGCGTTTGACCTCGTCGTTTCCGCTACCGGTGGGGAGAATCTCCGCTCGGGTCCGTCTGGGACCATCCTGGGTCGCCTCGAAGAGGGTGCACTCCTCACGGAAGTCGAGCGGAACCCGGCCTGGGCCGTCATCTCTCGGACCGGTTGGATCTGGACCGCCTCCCTTGGGAGCCAGGCGCCTTCCGGAGCCGCGTCTAGCGCCACAGCCCCGGCGCCCCGGGCTCAACCGGAGGGGCCGTCTGCCCGTGCTCCGGGTGGTTTTGCTAGTGTGGGTGCAGTAGGCGGGCCGATTCTCGCCGCTCCGGATGGGGACACTTTGGCGCTCGCATCGCCTTCGAGTGACATCGAGGTGATGGGTCGGGAGGGCAACTGGGTGCGTGTCCGCTTGGAGGGGTGGATGTGGATGCCGCCCACTCAACAGACCTCCGCGAACCCTCTGGCTGATGCTCCGGTCGCCGTCGAACCGGCCGCCCTTATTGCCGACCCCGACGCCTATGCCGGGAGGGTCGTGTCCTGGACGATCCAGTTCATCTCGCTGGAGCGCGCTGAGGCCGTTCGTACCGACTTCTTCGAGGGCGAGCCATTCCTGCTCGCCCGCTTTGGTGGGGGAGACGGCCCCTTCGTCTACGTGGCGATTCCGGCGGACCGGCTCGGAGAGGTCGAAGGGTTGGTGCCGTTGGAGCGGATTTCGGTTACCGGGCGCATTCGGACGGTGGCCTCGTCCCTCACCGGCGCGCCGATCATCGACCTGATAGCCGTCGAGAGATTGCGGGAGGTGCCGTGATCGGCCTGCGGGTGAGGCATGCCCTCGCCCTGAGTACCCTGGCCATCGCCTCCATCGCGTGCAGCCCGGGCCCGTCCGTCGTCGTGTTGCCGCCTCTCGAAGCGTTGGTCGCGAGTGGGGACAGCCAGTATGGGACTCCCGGGCAGACGTTACAGACTCCGCTTCAAGTGGTCGTAAGGGCGATCTCGACTCAGATTCCGCAGGAGGGGACCACCGTGCTGTGGACCGTGGAATCGGGCGATGCGTCGATCGTTGGCCTTAGCACGGCCCTCACGGACTCGACCGGATCCTCCTCCGTGAGAGTCCGCCTCGGGAACGGGACCGGCGAGATCACGATTCGGGCTACCGTCGAGAATCAGGAACAGGCCCGGGCTCAATTCCGAGTGTTCAACGTGGATCGTCCCGTTCTGGACGCGGTCTCCCCGGCCAGCGCCGTCCCGGGCGCCTCGATTACGCTCACCGGTTCGAACTTCAGCCCGGATCCCGAGCAGAACGTCGTGCTCTTCTCCGGCATTCGCGGCCGTGTTTCGGCTGCCTCATCTACACAACTGACGGTCACGGTCCCTGAGTGCCTTCCCGCGCGCGACGTCGCGGTCCGTGTTCAGCTGGGCGTTGTCGGGAGCGGAGCGCTGGCTCTGTCGGTGGCGGCGGGCGGCACCGTGCGCGCGCTACAGGTCGGCGAAACGTTCGACGCCACGGATGCGGGCGGATACTCTTGCCCCACGGTTCCCGGCGACGGGTCGGCGAAATACCTCGCCATCGTCTACTCCGCGAGCACCGTCGGCGCCGCCAGCCACCCCTTCGCCTTCACCGCACTGAGCGCGACGTCTCCCTTGGCCGTCCACGCTCCGGGCTCCCTCCGGCCGACGATCCCCCCTCTGGCTCTCGAGCCGCCCGACGCGCAGGCCTTGTGGGACGAACACCTGCGGGAACGCGAGGCCGACTTGACCCTCGGCCGGCGCCGGCCTGGGGCGATTGGCCCTCAGGCAGTCGACCGGATGGATGCGCCGCCGGTACAGGGTGAGCAGCGGACTTTCCAGGTCTTTCGTAACTCCGGCGGATTCACTCAGGTTACGGCGGTGGCCGAGCACGTCGGTGATCGTGTTGCTCTCTTCGTCGATCGGAACGCTCCCGCCGGTGGGTACACGAAGAGCGATCTCCAGCTGTTTTCCGCACGCTTCGACGATGTGATCCATCCAGTCGTAACGGGTGCATTCGGAGCGGTGTCCGACTTGGACGCCAATCAACGCGTGGTGATCCTCACAACGCCCGAGGTCAATTCGTTGACCCCAAAGGGCGCGACCGGCTTCGTGGGCGGATTCTTCTTCGGGCTCGACCTGCTTCCGGAGCGCGAGGGCAGCAACGGGGGCGAGATCTTCTACACCCTCGTACCCGACCCTCTCGGGGTGCATTCCGACCCGCGGCCGAAGGCGGCCTTGCTTGAACTCGTCCCCGGCATCCTGGCGCACGAGTTTCAGCATATGGTTCACTTCAACGAGCGAGTGCTCGTTCGGGATGCGGAGTCCAACGAGGCGATTTGGCTGTCCGAGAGCCTGGCCCAGTTTGCGGAAGAGCTTGTCGCTCGAGAGTACTCCCGGCTCGGAGACGCCGCTGGCACGGAGCTCTTCCGAGACGGGACGCGCGACCGTTCGAGGCGGTATCTCAGCGGAACCGACTCCGTCAGCCTGATCGTTTCCGCAGGACAGGGTAGTTTGGCCGAGCGTGGAGCAGGGCTGCTCAACATGATGTACCTTGCCGACCGTTTCGGGACGGACCTCGTCGGGCGTTTGACGCGTACGACGAGGACGGGCATCTCGAACGTGGAGGCCGAGACGGGAACTCAATGGCCCGATGTGTTGTCCGACTGGTGGTCGGCCGTCTATTTGGATGGACCCGGTCCAGAGACGGGCAACTTGGTGTACCCGGGAGTCGATCTCCGGAGCTTTCTCGGGAATCCGTTTCCGTTGGTTCCGCCCGATCTCGGATCCGGTGACGTTTCACGGTCGGGAGCGCTGCGGTCATCTGCGGCGGCGTACTACATTGTGAGTCCGTCGGCGGGCGGGTCCACGACGCTTCGAGTGGCCGGGGAAGCGGGTGGAGTCAGCGCTCCGCAGGCAGCGATGAGGATGAGGTTGATCCGAATCGAGTAAGGAGGTTGGCGGCCGCGTGGCCGTGAATCTTCTGGTTCAAGTGACCGTAAGGACCAAAGTCGACAGGGGACCATTTCCGGCGATGACGATGCGCTGTTCTACATGTGGCGAGGGCCTTCAACCCGGTGCCGTCAGGTGTCCGACCTGCGGGACGTCTACCCCTATGGGCATGGCAATCGCCCGTCCGTCCGGCCTGCGTCGCTGCCCCCGCTGCACGTACCAGGGCGAGGGTATGCCGTATTTCCGGCGTACGGGCCATGTGGGTCTGCTGGTGGCTGCGAGCTTGGCCACGTACGGGTTCGGCGGCCTTGTGTATTGGCTGGCTCGTCGCAGGCACTTGGTCTGCCCGCGGTGCGGGCTCGGCTGGGAGAACGCGTCCCGTGCGTTGGCTGTCACCGGGCCCGAGCCCGAACGGCGTCTCATCGAGCAGGAACCCGACGAGAAACTCCCGAGCAGCGGGCTGAAGCGGCGTGTCCTCGGCACATCCATGGTGCTCTTCGCCAGCCTGCTCGTCTTGATAGGCTTCGTCGAGTGGGAGATGGCTGCGGTTGCCGTGGGATCCGTGCTCGGCGGGGGAGGCTCCCTGACCTTCTATTGGGGCTGGCAGGGCCTGCAGGCCCGCCAGACCGCGATCATGCACGGCATTCAGCGTAAGATCCTGAAGCTGGCCGCGGCCAAGGGAGGGACCCTGACCGTGACGGAGGTGGCCGCCGACCTGAACCTCGCGCTGCCGGCGGCAGAACAGATCCTGACCTCGATGGACGACGGCTTCCGGATCCGCTCGGACATCTCGGCGGAAGGCGTCATCTACTACGAGTTTCCCGAGATTCTCCATCGGCGGGAACTCGGACCGGGCGACTGAGCCAGGCGGGCGACGGTCAATCCGATCAAGATGATGGTTGCCCCGAGGAGTTGAACCCGGGTCGGTACCTCACCGAGCCAGACCCAGGCGGTGATCAGCGCAGCGACGGGAACGAGGTTCGAATAGGCTGCGGTCTTGGTGTTCCCCAGTCGTTGCACCCCCCGGTACCATATCAAGTACGCCAGGCCAATCGATAGGAGGCCGGCGTAGGTCACTCCCAGCCAAGTGCCGAGCGAGAGCGAAGCAAGGTCGGTCCGCATGACCGAAGGGAGCCCAATCGCGACGAGGCACGGTGTCCCAACCCACAGCGTCCATGCGGTCATCCTCACCGGGCCGTATTTCGCGACCGCCCCGCGCCCCCCGACCGTATAGAATGACCACAGGATCGAGGCGAGCACCATGAGGAGGTCCCCTCGCAGGGTCGCCGAAGTCAGGGAAAGGGCGTCGCCCCGCCCCAGCACGACGAAGGTCATCCCCACCACCGTCCCCAGCACGCCGACCACGACCGCAGGCGTCGGTCGTTCGTGTCCCGCGAGACCGGACAGGAGGACGGTCCAGACTGGCGTAGTGGACAGCAGCAGGCTCGCGTTGCCAGCCTGGGTCCCATCGATCCCGAAGACAAAGCAGAGTTGATAGACCACGTTGCCCAGGACCCCGAGGAGCACGATCCGGGGAAGGTCCTCCCTGTCCGGTAGCGTAGGTTGGGCATCTCCGCGCAGGAGAAGGGCCAACGCCGCCACCGCGAGGGGGAAGCGGAGCGCATTGAGCGCCAGTGGATCCAACTCCACCAGCAGCACTTTCATGACCGAAAAGTTGATCCCCCAGATGGCCGCCAGGGCCACGAGGCTCAGATCGGTCGCGATTTCACTCCGTGGGGCGGTCATCAATTAGGGGAAAGAAGAAGCGTTGTGCCGGTATGGAGCACTGCGATATGTTGCAAAGATCGCTCGGTACGGAAACTGTCCCGAGCGTAGTTGAAGGTCCCTGATAGGGAAAGAAAAACGTGGTGGCTCCGGGGTACCCGAGCCGGTAGGCTCGGGTAGCTCAAAACCCCAACGGAGACCACCACGATGAGGAAAAGGTACGAGGTAGCGGAGCAGGCGGACAAGCGGGCAATCGCGGAGTTCCTGAAACACGAGGGGCAGTTCCTCTTGCCGATGGTCGCGCTGGTGGAACGCGCGGAGCTGGCGATCGACGAAGTGATCGAGGTCGTGGGCCGGGCGACGATCGAGGCGGTGCTCGATATGAGCGCCGAAGCGCTGGCGGGCCCGAAGCAGGCGGGTAAGACGCGAGAGGACCGACGTGCCGGCTGGTATGGGCGACAGGGCGGGCAGGTGTACCTGGCGGAGCGGAAGGTGCACGTGGAGCGACCGCGCCTGCGGACGAAGGGCCAGGGCGAGGGCGGCGAGCTCGAAGTGCCGGCCTACCTCGCGATGCGGCGACCGGGCCCGCTGGCGGACCGGATGCTGGAGATCCTGCTGGCTGGCGTGAGCACGCGGCGGTACGGCGAAGTGATCCCGGAGATGGCCGACACGGTGGGGGTGAGCAAGTCGGCGGTGAGTCGAGAAACGATCGAAGCCTCGGAACGGGTGCTCGCGGATCTGATGGAGCGACCCCTTGATGCGATGGACCTGCTGGTCGTCTATCTGGACGGGATCCAGTTCGGGTCCTACCACGTGCTTGCGGCCGTAGGCGTGGACACCGAGGGCACCAAGCACGTCCTGGGTGTCCGGGAGGGTGCGAGTGAGAACGCCGAGGTCGCCCGAGCGTTGCTGGAGGACTTGGTGGCACGCGGCCTCGATCCGGCGCGTCGGCGCCTGTGGGTGATCGATGGCTCGAAGGCGCTCCGGAAGGCAATCGACCAGGTCTTCGGGCCCCAGCCGGTCCAGCGCTGCAGAAACCACAAGTTACGGAACATCGTGGGTCATCTGCCGAAGGATCAGCACGCGCAGGTGAAGGCGGCGTTCCGCGCGGCGATGAAGCTGGAGGCGAACGAGGGCGAGCAGAAGCTCGAGCAACTCGCCCTCTGGTTGGAACGCGAGTATCCCTCGGCCGCGGCCAGCCTGCGGGAGGGCCTCAAGGAGATGTTCACGATCAACCGGCTCGGCCTGCCGCCGCGACTGAGGAAATGCCTCGGGACGACGAACCTGATCGACAGCACGCACTCGGGCGTGCGGCAGAAGACGCGCAGGGTGACGAACTGGAAGAACGGAGCGATGGCACTTCGGTGGGCCGCGGCCACGTTCGTCGAGACCGAGAAGAGCTATCGCAAGATCATCGGCCACGACCAACTCTGGATGCTGAAGGCCCATCTCGACGACCTCGAACCCGTTGCCGAAATCATGAAGGCAGGCTAATCAACGAGCACTCCGGAGCCACCACCTTCAACTGGGGACGGGACAGCTTCATATATTGCACGCAGACGACCCAGTCCCTAGCCGTGTCCCATTCTGTTCGGAGGGTGAGAATTGGGTCCTGCGGGAGTCTGTTCGTGGAAGA
>JAQBXY010000055.1 GCA_027623325.1 Gemmatimonadota bacterium | reverse complement strand
GGCGGGATCCTAAGCCACTACTACCGGCAAGCCGCATGAGAGGCTCGTTCTAGTTTTGGAACAGGACGCGGTGGGCCAGAATTGAGTGGACGACTACACCTAGGGAACCGTGATGCATTGAAGGTCTGTCGCCACCTCCACCGGCCCGTCGTATAGGGCCCTTACGCGCGCCACGCTCTCGTCGAGCCTGGGGCCGCTGAACGAGTCGGAGTTGGCGAGCCCGGCCGGCGGATCAATCACGTGACTCAGCAGGAGCCGTCTGGTACGGGCGTCCCGGGCGATGCGACCCACCACGCTCGGAAGTGCGTGAATCAGGCCGTCGTTCGATTCGGAGACGGCAAGATGCAGAACGAGTAGGTCCGAGCTGGCGGCGAACTCCACGAACCGTTCATCGGACCCATTCTGGTCGCTGCCGAAGACCACGCTTCGGTCGCCAATACGAATTCTGTACGCGATCGAGGGTGTCGCCGGGACCGCGACGCCGGCACTGCCATGCGGTACGCCAAGAGCGCTCAGCTCGAAAACAGCGTCGCGTAAGGGAATCCTCGAGGGTGGCGCCGTGGCGTCGACGACATGAACGTCGAGGGGCGCTCCACGACCTGGATGTCGAAGCGTACCGGCAAGCACCGGGAACGCCCCCGTGGAGGGGTCGAAGAGCCGAGCGACGAAGGTCGCAATATCCGGGAACAGCCCGCCAGATGACGGGCCCACCAGCGCAAGCGAACGGCTGCGAACCGAGTCGCTGAGCCACAGTAGACCTGGAAGATCCGAAACATGGTCTGGGTGCAGGTGGCTGATCGCGATCACCGAGAGATCGTCGAGCCTCGCTCCCGCTTCGCCAAATCGCAGGAACGTTCCGCCCCCGACATCGACCATCGCCACGGCCTGACCGCGGCTCCATACGAGGTAGCCAGACGACGCGCGCGGCGAACCGGCAAAGGGGCCGCCGGAACCAAGGACCTGAACCGCCATGGGCGCATCGGTACATGATGCCTGGCCCGAGACCGAAGTGGCTCCGGCGGCGAGAACCGTCAGCAATGAAAGCGCGCTTCTAAGCACCTTGATTCCGGGTCTAGGGGACATCAGTCGGCTATCCTCTGGTGTCGCAGCAACGAACGCGCGTGGCTCAGGGCCCGGCCGTCGGTGGTCCGTCGGGGTGTCTCTCGCACGCCGGGGGCTGCTCCACGGTCCAGCCCATAGTCAGGATTCGCCACTCCCCGTCGACACGTAGCAGGGAGAAGACATCAACGCCACAATGAGACCACGACCCGTTGACGTAGAGATCATAGGGTAGCCAGACCGTCGCCAATCCTGAGGCCACCCGAACCCGAGGGTCGAAACCGCGCTCAATGATGTCTCCGGAGAAGCCCCGGCTCCGCTGCTCGGCACGCGTGCGGATGGAGAACCTGAGGTCACCGTCCGGTCCCGACACCGTGAAGATGATCGCCTCATCGACCATAAGGTCGGTCAGAGCGACTACATCCTCGGCGGTGACAGCCGCGAGAGCGGCTTCAGCAACGGCAAGCGCGTCTCTTTCCTCGAGGCCTGTCGCCTGAGCTAGGGCAGCTCGAGGAGCTCCCAGCAACAGGGCTATGGCGAGAAATCGGACGGGAGGAGCAGGTCTCATTTGCGCTCGCCTTAGCCAAGAGGCAGTTCCAGGGCCATTGAGTGCCGCCAGGGCGTCCGAGGACGCGCCTCCTAACGACGGACTCGGAATTCTGCTGGCGCGGCCCTTGAGTACACAAGCCTGGGGTCACCAAGTCTACGCGCCACGGAGCTGCAACGGTTCAAGAGCGAGCCCCGACGAGCGTTGTGCATGAATCTGATCAGGTCGGGCGACCAACCGATCCGCTCAACCGCGCAGCAGCAATTCCTTGTCACATGCCGCGGCCGGAGTAGACGGCTGGAAGTCATGGTCCGCCGAAGGCCCCAGGCTCGAGTCGTGAAGCTAGAACCGACTCTCCCTCACCAGTCATTCGGCAAGCTCGCCCATCGCGTTCATGAGCTTCTTCGCCTCTCTCGCTGACCGCACCCGACCTTCCGCTACATCGTCATTCACAGCGGAATAGCCGCCAGCAGGATGAGGTCAACTCCATCATGACTTGAACCCCCTCAGTATGTGAACACACTCTTCGAGAGCATGGCGTGGACTCCCTTGGTTCCATCCACAACCTGAGTCACCACCATATCCATTGCCACGCTGCACAGGAGGATCGCTGTTTCGCGGTCGATGCCTCTCGTCTCAACCAAGAAATCGACCATTTCATCCGCGGCGATTCGCGCAGCCTCATCCAGATCAGGGTTCAGGCCCATGCTCATGTAGTGGGTAGGGGTCTCAGCACGAGGCCATTCGAGTTCCTGGTTCTTGTGCAGAAACACCTGGATCTCACCCCTGAGCGAAGTCTCCACGGCGGAACCAGAAATCTCACCATAACCCTGCACTGCGTGCCCGTCACCGACAGAAAGCAGCGCACCGAGATTATGGACCGGCAGGTACAGGATACTGCCCGGTCCGAGGTCTCGATTGTCCATGTTGCCGCCGAAGAAGTTCGGCGCGCCACTCCCCACCCGCCCCATTTCCGGAGGCGGCGCAACTCCGATCACACCCCAAAACGGCTTAATGGGAACAACCACCCCGGGCGCAAACTCGACTGTCCGGTTCACCAAGTCGATCCAGTGGACTCGAGACACGTCAGCCTCGATCTCCCCGGGGAAAAGCCGGCTGCCGATACCCTGACCCGCTATCGGCAATCTGACGTCAACCGCCAGTATACGGATCTCCAATACGTCGCCCGGCTCGGCGCCATTCACGAAGATGGGACCATTGAGGGTATGGTCGCCTCGACCTGCTAACTCATACCCTTCGTAGACTGAGTAGAGCTCGGGCGGGACTTGATCCCGGGGAACGCCGGCGTTCTCGAACCAGCGCGGGTTCCCAGTTGCCGTCTCCAGTCTTACGACATCACCCGATTCAATCCGCAGAACTGGCTCAAGCGAGGCGTCGAAGAAGGAGATGTGGGTAGTCGATGGCGAGGCATTGAGTTCATGAACCACGAACCCGTCCCCTAACGGCGGCGGGGCATCCATACAGCCGCCCAGACAAACGCTTGCGAGGGAGAGTAACACGAAGCGTTTCATTGTCTGATTCTCCGGTTGCAAGGTATAGGAAATCCAAACGTCCTCCGAGAACGGAAAGGCAACGTAGGGCGGGGGTTCTGGCGGTGCAAGCAACCGGGGATGGGGTGAGGGAGAGGAGACGATGGGGTGAGGGAGAGGAGACCGGGGAGCCGGGGGTGCCGTCGTTGACCGAACGGACGGGACGGGGAAGTCGCCATGGGAAACGGAGCCGGGAGGATGGTGCGATGGGCGGTGAAGGCCGGCCCGGTGGGAGACGGGTGCCGGAGGGCGGGCAAGAGGCCGGCTCGCGCCTCAGATCTCCCAGTCGT
>JAQBXY010000011.1 GCA_027623325.1 Gemmatimonadota bacterium | reverse complement strand
GGGGCTGAGTCCGCAAGAAAGGTGGAACGGGAGATTGATCGAGGTGTGCTCCTCAGGCTCGCATTAGTCGATACGGGTTCATCCCAGGGTGCTCAGCCGAGCGTAAGAGGAGCGGTGGCCCAACTTGTTCAGGCGGGTTCTACCCATAGCAGTGACGGGCTCACCAAAGCATACCTCGAGGATCTCATGTGATGAAAACGTGCTGTCGTTCAGCGAGTGGACGGTAGAGTTCGTTTCGGGTGACGAGCGTGTGGGCGATGCGCAGATAGCTGTTCATGACGGCGACGTAGGCGGCGTTGGGTGTGAGGGGACGCCGGGTGGTCCGATGGATGAGGGTATGGAAGCGGGAACGGAAGTCTTCGTTCTTGGCGACGAGCTGCCGTGCCTGCTGATAAGCAGCGGCTCTGAGTGTGCTACGGCCTCGGTGGCTGATACGAGAGGTGCCCTTCCAGTCGCCTGAGGCGTAGTGGTTGACCTCGCTGCCAGCGAGCTTGACGATCGCGCGCGGGTCGTCGAAGCGGTCGAAGTCACCGACAAGAGCAAGGACGAGGGCATTGTAGAATGGACTGGTGCCTGGGATGCTATCGAGGAGCATTGCTTCGGGGCGCGCGAGATAGCGGCGCATGAGCTCGTCGCGGAGCTGCTCCTTCTGGGCCACGAGAAGGCGTCGCCGCTCGGCTGCCTGGCGGATGCGCAGGGGCATGCCTTCGCCGCTGCGACGGACGGGGTCACGGTGAGCGGCCTTGAGAAGCGGAAGCAGAGTTGCAGCCCGAGACTTGAGGATTGGCGCGCCCTGAGCGGCCCTACGGACGCGAGCGATCCAGGACCGAGAGGTCAGGGCATCGAGTTCTGAAAGCGGACCCAGGGCAGCGCTGATGGCGAGGGCGGTCTTGCCGGTGGGATCACGGAGTACGGTGAAGAACTCGGGCAGCATGCGGTGCCAGAAGTTATGGAGACGGGTGCGCTCGGCCGCTGCGAGCTTGCGCACGAGGAAGTATTCGCGCGCGAGTTGCCAGGCCGCATCCTCATCTGCAGTGACAGCCAAGCGGGTGTCCGTGAACCGACCCTGAACGGCCAGTTGTGCGATGAGCTCAGCATCTCGCGGATCGGTCTTCTCGGGTGTGTATCGAGACGCCTCCCGGGCCCGCTTCACGCTGATGGGCTGCACCAGGATGTAGGGCACTTGGGCGCGCTCGAAGGCCTCGGCCGCGAGGCACCAATAGTGATCCGCCGGCTCGAAGGCCACGACGACGCCTGACGACCCGCGACTGGCTGCCAGGATATGTGCTTCATCTAGGATCTGATCCAACGCCTGGGGCTCGCAGATAACTCGCCGCCGACCGATCATTTCGCCTCCCGCCACAAAACTGATCGCCTGACGCTCCCTCGCGAGGTCCACCCCTACGATCAGGACATCAGTGGGAACCTGCTCGCGCCTGCGCCGCATCTTAGCCTGCTGACGGCGTAGTCCTCGCGTCATCCCAGGGGTGCTCGAAAAACCTTTCACCGGTGTCGCTGCCTTCGTACTGTTCGTCATGGGCGGTTGACCTCGTTCGTGTTGGGAATCTTTCATGGGACACCAAGCCCGCATCCCCCAACTTGAGGCAACCGCCCTCTTTTTTCCCCGACTCCGCCATACTAAACAGTTTCCGGCTTCGCTCGCTACGCTCACTACGACGATCATGGCTCGCGTTCGCGAGCCACGACGGCAACTTTGAACGTTATACGCAATGGCTAGGAACTGACGGACGGACCCCACGAAAATGAGGTTCAGTCGCCGGAGTTGGGCTAGCCGGCACTTTCGGTTTCGTCTGACAGGAAGTCTAGGAAGACGCGCGGCTTCAACACTTGAATACCCTTCCAGCCACTCGCCTCAAGAAGGTGCTTGTCTCCTGAAACGACGAGAGCATCGCTGCTGTGCGCGCATAGCATGAACTTGTCATCATCCGGGTCAGCCGTAATCGGCTGAGGATGAGTCGTGTCGGGAACGAGCGTAGCATGCCCGATGACCGAAGCCAGAATGGGCTGGTAATCGAGTGCTGGATGGGACAGGCCTAGGCGGTCACAGGTGCGTACGTACTCATCAACCATCGACGGAGAAAGGATGAGTTCGAAGCGCCCAGCAGTCCACGCATCGAGAGTCGCGCGAGGCGGGCCACCAAAGAAGATGCCAGAGATCAGGACGTTCGTGTCGAGAACGACTTTCACTTCTTCTTCCGAACCTCGCGAATGGCGCGCTCGACATCAGCTGGCGTGAGGCCAGCGGCTTCGGCCGACTTCTGAGCTTTGTCGAGGAGCGCCTTGAAGTCAGCCATCTTCGGAGCCTTGAGCGCCTTGAGGACTACGACGTCCCCTTCTCCGACCACCACAAACTGGGCACCGGCTTCCAGGCCCAGACGCTTTCTGATGTCTTCAGGAATGACGACCTGTCCCTTTGAGGACAGTTTCGTTGTAGCTGGTTGAATCATACGAACCTCCATTAAGTCTTACCAGTAAGATCGCAATGAAGAGTGTGTGCCGTCAACTGATCCTCGGTGGACGCGTCAGCCTGGACTGATGGGATTGGAGAGGCGCACGATTGTGGAAACGCCACTGCGTATAACAAGCGTATCTGGACTCCTCCCGGAGTAGATGCAAGCGGATGCAAAGGCGAAGCGATGATGGCCGAGGTCGACTGCAGTCGTATCTCCGGCCCATAGGATGGGTGCAGAACACCCTGGCCACGATGGAAAGTCACGCGTGGGGCGCCTATCGGTTGCTCGTCCCCAGAGCGGACGCGTTTGTTATCGGCACGTCCCCACGCCGGTCAGACCGGTGGGCCATCGATGTCTTCGCTGTGCAGCTCGATCGTGTGAAGTCTAGGCGGCCTCCCTTCGTTCAAAGGGCCTTTGATCTCGCCATACGCGCCAGCATACGCGAGCGAGTTTGTTGGCGAGGGCGACGGCGGCAACGTTGAAGCCCTTTCGACGAGCGATGTCGAGGGCCCAGGTTCTGAGGTCATCAGGCACTTCGACGACGGAGCCAGCCCGGAGCGCTGAGCGAGCGCCGTGGATGAGCATCATCCGGAGGTAGCTGTTGCCACGCTTGGTGATGCGACCGAGACGCCGCGACGGACCGGAGGAGTGCTCTCTCGGGGTCAGCCCGAGGTAGGCGGCAAAGTCGCGGCCCGAACGGAAGCGATGAATGTCACCCACGAACGCGACGAGCGCCGTGGCCGTGAGTACGCCGACGTCCGGAACGCTCAAGAGGGCCGTAGCCTCGGGCATCGCCCGGGCGAGATCCTTGAGCTCCGTGCGCAAATGTTCGGCCTTGGTCTCGAGGGCCTCGATCTCATCGAGAGCGTCCAGCAGGGCACGGCGCAGGTAGTCGGGCAACGCCTCCGTGCTCAGGGCCGCTCCTGCCTGCGCCACCACGTGCCGGGCCCCATGGGGATTACGACGCCGAACTCCCGAAGATGGCCCCGGACAGCGTTGATGCGTGCGGTCCGAGTCTGGAGGTATCCCATGCGTATACGATGCAGCGCAGCAATCGCCTGCTGTTCCCGTGACTTCACCGGCACCGGATCGATCGCCGAGTTGCGGGCGGCTTCGAGAAGCGCCTTCGCGTCGGCTCGATCCGTCTTGTTGCCATCCCGATAGCGAGCCACGTCTCCGGTATGGAGGAGCACCACGTGGTGCCCCATCGCCTGCAGCTCCCGACCCCAGTAGTGGGCCGACCCGCACGCCTCCATCAGGACGTCGCTCGCTTCGCGGGTCGCGAAGAACCGCCGGAACCGTTCGCGGCTCAGGCGATGCCGTTCCCGCACCGTACCCGGTGCATCGGATAGGGCCACTTCGAACACAGCCTTTGCCACATCCACGCCCACCTGTGTAGTGTTCATTCAGACTCCTCCCTCTGTCCTTGGCCTTTTAGGGCCGTCTTAATTGCTGGCACGCTGGTGCCGTCGGGGGAGGAGTCCATCCCATCAGTTGCAGCTTTCGTTCGCTGGCGCTCACTCCAGTGGATCACGGCCCGACAGCGGATCGGCGATGTGACCTGGGCGGCACCGGCACGGGTGCTTGGCGAGTCCGTCCTGGTTGGGGGCCGCGACTGCAACTTTGAAACGTTAGCCGCCAAGCCCTAGCCGAGTGGGATGGGTCAGCGAGGTGAGAGGTGGCTGCGGAGCCAGTCGGCCAGGGCGGGTTCTTCGAGGTTGCCGCTCGCCAAAGCAAGGATGAGCGCGACGACATCTTCTTCGGGTGCGTCGATGCGGAACCCGTTCAGGCCGAGAAACAGATACATGGCCTGGAAGGCAACGCGTTTGTTGCCGTCCACGAACGGATGATTGCTTGAAAGTCCGAAGCCATAGGCGGCGGCAAGCGCCGGGAGATCTGCCTCAGGATCATACAGGAACCGGTTCCGGGGCCGTTCAAGGGCAGACTCGAAGAGACTCCGGTCGCGCAAACCCAGAGAGCCACCGTGAGCTTGGATCTGATCCGCGTGGATCGAGAGGACGTGCACAGAAGAGAGCCAACGTGGCTCCGTCACTTGGCAAGTTCACGCATGGCATTTCGATAGCGCTTGGCGCCCTCGGCGTAGATCTCCATGGCTTCCTGGAAATCGGGATCGAAAGGAGTGATCAAGATGCCCTCTTCCGTCTCAACTAGGTGCACAGTATCGCCCTCCGCCAAGTGATAGCGTTCGAGCATGGGCTTGGGGATGGTCGTACCGGCCGAGTTGCCGATGGCACGGATAGTGGTCTGCTTTGGCATCAGAGTCCTCGATCGTTGGTTATAACAAGAGTAATAACATGTTGGGCGTCGAGCAAGATTGTGGAAGGTCTGGCGAAGGAGGATGACGCCGTCCATAGCCGACTCTCCGACGCGGCTTCAACACTCACCTCTGCCGGACGCTGACGGTGGATCTCTTGGTGGCTCGACCGCGCGCCGTCGTCTAACAACGGTGAGCGCCTGCGCGGCCATGCCGCTCCGGCCCTTCGGGACACCGAATCCTCAGCCCGCTTCGCGGTGCCTCCGGTTCGGCGTCGCTCACCTAGAACGCTATATGTCATCCACGGATGGATGCCTGGAGCATTACGATGTCAACGTGTGACTTGCGCTGATTGATATGATGTGCACCCAAACGGCAATGGAAGGCACGCCAGATTCATGGCCGACCTGCTCCTCCGGCACCTGGGCGGAGAGAGGTTCTCGTGGGGCGGCGTCAGTCTGTCGAGCACTTCTGAATTGCGTGCGGCCTACATCGGAGCCCTGCAGATCGCAGACCAGGGTGATACCAGGCCACTGATGGACTTCGCACGCTCATAGCCCATGTGGGGGAGTAGGTCTCGGCTCTCCCCTCGCGGAACGGAGGTCCTGAAGGCGTGGAACCAGAAGGCGTAATTCACTTCGCGTCCGCCGCGGCCTTCCGAACGTGGCTGTCACGTTGGCACGCCGATCGTGACGAGCAGTGGGTGGGCTATTGGAAGAAGTCGACCGGTCGCCCCAGCATGACGTGGGAGGAGTCGGTCGACGAAGCCCTCTGTTACGGGTGGATCGATGGCATTCGGAAGCGATTGGAGGGGGAGGCCTACACGGGGGTGCTGCATTTCGACTGTGCCATCGATACGAACCCAGTCGGTGCAGTTCCGAATCCAGCCGTTTCCGGCGCGGATGGTCGGTTCGAAGTGGTTGTCATTACCCAGGACGGGGGTGGGGTCCACTGCGTGGACTTCCTCCTTCGGTCCCGGACGACCGGGGCGGTCGAATCCATCTTCGGTGTTCAGGGGGAGTTCCGCCTGAGCTTTGCGGAGCTCGCCACCATTGTCGTGGAATTCGTGTTCACGGGCTGAGATTCGATCATCTCGCTGACCGTATTCGTCCCGATCGCATCTTGTACCTTCGGGAACCCATCAAGCTCGACTACCTCTGGGCTGGCTTGTGTCTATGCGCTGCTGCGTTTTTCATCTTCAGGGGTGGTCTCGGGGTGCAGTGATCGTGCGCTCGGTACTGGTGATCGTACTGGCTCTTTGGCCGGGAGGCGCGCTCATGGCCCAGGGCGAACGGGTGCGGGTACGGTTTCCGCGCCGGAATCCATCGTCGAGGGGAATTGGGTGTCGATGGACGGGGACTCGCTGGTGGTCCTGCTCGGTACCCAGCGTCGCGTGATCCCGGTCGAATCCGTCGAGAGCGTCGAACGCGTGAGCGGTCGACACGGGCATACCGTACGTGGCGCGTTGATCGGCGGTCTCGCCGTCGGAGGGGTCGTGGGTGCCGGAATGCTGTCGAATCCCCAGCAGTGCCGAGGGTCCGGTAACTACGGTCAGCTATGTGCCGTGTTGCTAGGCGCTACGACCTTGGGCGGGGCGGCCGTGGGTGCACTAATCGGCACGCTGATCCGTCACGACGACTGGGTCACCGCCTATGTGGCACCCTCGGGCTTCGACCCAGCAGGACCGCGCGTCTCCGTGGGGTTTACCGTCCGGTTCTGACCCGGCCCGATGTGTGCCCTACTTCTTTCGCTTCTGATAGAGCCAGCCGCGACGGATGAGCCGTGGCTCGTCGACCACGACGAACGAATCCGGCGCGCCTCGATCGATGATGGCCAGGCACCGGTCGACGTTTCGCCGCGGAATCACGGAGTACAGGACCTCGACCGTCCCCTCGCGCCCCTGGCCGGCCATCTCGGTCACACCGAAGCCGCCGTCGCGAAGCTCCGCGGCGAGTTCGGGGCCTCCCGACCGGACGACGGTCCGGATCGTGGCGAGCCCGAGCGCCAGTCGTTCTTCGAGGAGCAGGCCCAGGTAGTTGCCACAAGCGAAGCCAGCGGCGTATCCGATGATGTGGAGCGGGCTGTTCAGGTGCTGTACGACGATCCCGATCGCAGCGACCCAGACCAGAATCTCGAAGAACCCGATTATCGGAGCGATGATACGGTGATTTCGCACGATCAGGAGCATGCGCATGGTCGCCATTGTGACGTCCGTGGCGCGCAGGACGAAGACGAGGAGAGGGCCAAAGGGGCCAGCAACGAGTTCTTGAAGCATGAGATCGATCGATTCAGAATGAGACGGCGGAGATGGAAGGAATGTCGTGCGGAACCCCTCGGCGAGGGAGTCTGGTGAGCAGAGGTTCTCGGTGAGCATCCGGCCACGAGTTGCGGTGCTCGATATGATAGGGACCACGGTCCAGAGCGGAGACGAGGTGGCCCTCTCGTTTCGAGAGGCGTTTACCGAGGTCGGCGCGACGCTGACAGATGAGGCGATTTCCGAGATCCGGGGTCGCTCGAAGACGGAGGCAATCGCACTCCTGGTCGACCGGCTCTTTCCGACCCACGAGGACCGGGTCGCCTTGTCGAGCGCTGTGTACGCGGACTTCCAGGCACGCCTTCAGCGGCGGTACAAGACCGAGACGCTCCCGGTGCCGGGGGCGGATCGGGCGCTCCGGTGGCTCATCGACACAGACATCCGAGTGGTGCTCACGACGGGACTGGATCGGGGGACCGCGGACCAGCTGGTGAGTGGCCTGGGATGGCACACGCTCGGGCTCGCTGGCGTCATTTCTGGTGACGATGTCCGGAGGGGGCGACCTACACCTGATTTGATCCACGCCGCGATGAATCTGGTGGGCGAACGTGATCCCAAGGCGGTTCTCGCTGCAGGCGATACCGTCGCCGATCTGCAGGCCGCGGCAGCCGCCGGAGTCGGGTGGAGTGTCGGAGTCTTGGGTGGGGCCCATGCCATCGATCGACTCCGCGAGCACCCTCATTCGGTGCTTCTGGAGAGTATCAGCGAGCTCCCCCGCTGGCTGGGGGACGGATCGTAGGTTTGCCCACTGTCGAGAGGGTCGCCAGAATCATCGGAGCCGCGTCGGCCCCTGCGGCGCGTCGAACTGAGCAACCGAGGCGGGAGTGGGATCGCTCTTCAAGAAGGACCGAAGGGAGGAGTTGGTGCGTCGCGTCCGCACGCTGCGTCCGGACAGCGCTCGCCGCTGGGGTCGGATGACGCCCAATCAGGCTGTCTGCCATTTGTCGGATTCTTTCAAAGGCATTCTGGGAGATCGACCTGTCCGCCCGAGGCCCGGTGGACTCCGCGTGAGGGTCGCACGCTTCCTCGCGTTCAGCACACCGATGCCCTGGCCGAAAGGGGTGAGGACCACCGCCGAGATGGATGCCGAACGGGGAGGCAGCTCTCCTTCGGACTTCGAGGTGGATGTCCAGGAGTTGGAATCGCTCATTCAGCGCTTCGCCGACACGGACGGACGGGGGCTCGCGCCACACCACGTGTGGGGGAGCCTGTCTCGGGGCGAGTGGGGCCGGTATGGATATCGGCACGTCGACCACCATCTGAGGCAGTTCAGTGTCGACTAGGGCCCTGACGCGGGCGTTGCTCGCACTGCTGTTCCTGGTGGGATCACCGGCGTGGGCCCAGCAGTCGACGCCGGTCCGAACGGGCACCGGCGTATACGGCTTCGTCTTCGACGCCGAGAGTGGGGTTCGTCTCCCGGGTGCCCGCGTTCGAGTGGACGGCCTGGCTCGGGGTACCCTCACGGATTCCCTGGGCGCGTTCGAACTAGGATCGCTCCCGTCCGGGAGCTACCTGATCATCGCCGATCAGTACGGCTTTGAAGGGTTGGGGATCTCCGTCACCCTCGGGGCGAGCGCCACCGACGCCCTCGAGTTCGGTCTCACCCCGCGGCCTGTCATGCTGGAAGGCCTCTCGGTTGTGTCCCAACGGATCGAACTCATGCAAACGCGACTCCGGTCGCGGCGGAATGCGGCTGCTGTGTCCACCCGCGCCTTCGGGCAGGATCAACTGGTCCGGAGTGCCTCGTTCGACATGATCGAGTTCCTCCGGCATGAGGCTTTGGTGAATCCGGTTCCTTGCGGGCGGCGCGCGGTTTCGAACTTCTGCATCCTCAGGCGGGGTCGTTCCATGCAGCCGCGCGTATTCATCGACGAAGCCCCCGTCATCGGGGGTCTCGACCAACTCGGGGTATACAGTCCGCACGAGCTGTACCTGGTGGAGGTCTATAGCCAGGGCCTCGAGATCCGCGCCTACACGCACATGTTCAGGGAGCGCATGGCTCGAAGGCCAATGGCGCTGATTCCGATCGGGGTGGGATGACCTGGTCTAGACGCCGCTTTCTGGGCGAAGCCTCGGTCGCGGCCGGCGTGGCTTCGGTGTGGGGATGTGCCCCGGAAGCGAGTCAGGACACAAGCGGCTCCGATCGGGAGCGCACCCACCTTGCTCTGGGCACCGAGCGCCGAACCCTGCAGGCACCTGGACCGATGGTGCCACCGGTGCCGGCGATCCTGTTGACGATCCACGGCGCGGAGGGTGATCCGGACGAGATCTCCGTTCTGTGGACCTTCGTGGTCAACGGCGACCCGCCCCAGATTGGGGTCAGCGCGGCGTCCGAACACCTCGCCCGTCGACTCCTCGAAGTGCACACAGAATTCGTATTGAACGTGCCGACCGCTTCCATGGTCACGGCCTTCGATACGGTCGACATGAACTCCGGCCGAGTGGCGGACAAGTTTGCTCTGGCCGGTCTCACGCGTGGCCGCGCCCTCTCGGTGGACGCTCCTACCGTGGAGGAGGCGCCGATTCACTGCGAGTGCAGGACGATCGGATCGCTCGAGGTCCCCCCGATGCGCAAAATTTTCATCGCGGAAGTGATCGCGACCACTGCCGTGGAGGGTGCCGTGGACGACGCGGGCCGCCTCATCGTGCCGCGTGTGCCCTTCTTCGGAATGATGGCAGGCAGCGGCGAGCACTACACCATGGGCGAGCGGGTAGGCAACATCGGAATGACGGTCGGTCGGACCGATATCAAGTACTGATCAGCCCGCTCCGGGCTCCGGGGAATAGTGACGTGACCAGCAACCGACCCTTGCGTCGAGCACGTAGGGTAGCCGCTCTTGTGCCGAGCCTGGCCGTCCTGGCGGCGTGCTCCGCACCTGCGGAACCCTTTGACGTCATCCTACGAAATGGCACCGTCGTAGACGGAACCGGTCGGCCACGCTACGAGGCAGACGTCGGTATCATCAGGGGATTCGTCGCCTCGGTCGGCGACCTGTCGGGAAGCGTCGGGGTGGAGGAGATCGACGTGTCGGGCCTCTTCGTCACCCCCGGGTTCATCAACCTTCACACGCACGATCGCCCGGCGGCTCTCCCGACGGCTCTGAACATGCTCGGTCAGGGTGTCACGACCGTGATCATGAACGCCGATGGAGGAGGTCCGCTCGACCTGGCTAGTCAACTCGAGAGCCTTTCCGACGCCGGTTTGGCGATCAATGCCGGTGCCAACATCGGATTCAACGCGGTATGGTCGAGCGTCAATGGAAATGAAGACACGCGACCGACTCCGGCGCAGTTCGATGAAATGCGGGGCATCATCGAGCGAGGCCTCGAGGACGGAGCTTGGGGAGTATCGGCGGGCCTCGACTACAAGCCCGCCTACTTCTCACGGACCGAGGAGGTCATCCGAGTCCTGTCGGAGACGAGGCGCTGGCGGAGCTACTTCACGAACCACGATCGTATCACGCCGGAGTCGGGATTCTCTTCGCAGGTCGGGATGAGGGAGACCGTCGACATAGGGGAGGCGACAGGGCTGACGGCGCTCATCACCCACATGAAGGTGCAGGGCCATGAGCAAGGCCAGGCGCCCCAGGTGTTGGAGATGATGACCAGGGCGAGCGAACGGGGTGTGCTCGTCGCGGCCGATGCCTACCCCTATCTTGCGGGGCAGACCTCGCTCGCGGCGCTCATCATTCCAGGGTGGGCACAGGCGGGTGGTCGAGATGCGATGCTTACCCGCTTCCGCGACCGGACTCTCCGCGCACGGATCATCGCGGAGGCCGACGAAGCGCTCGACGCTCGCTTCGGCGGTCCCACGGGCGTGTTCCTTCCGGAGACGCTGACCGAACTGACCGAAGTGATGGCGGAGCTCGGACTACGCTCCGGGGGGGAGACCGTGGTTCGGCTCCTCGAGGTGGACAGCCCCGGCGCGATTCTCCGCTTCGGGAGCGAGGGCGATCTGATGCGTATTCTCCAGCATCCGACGGCCTCGATCGCGTGCGACTGCGATGCCTCCACCTCGACCGTAGGTCATCCTCGCGGCTATGGCACCTT
Source organism: Gemmatimonadota bacterium (assembly GCA_027623325.1). Taxonomy (GTDB): domain Bacteria; phylum Gemmatimonadota; class Gemmatimonadetes; order Longimicrobiales; family Gaopeijiaceae; genus UBA2589. Next base: position 74,573 of record JAQBXY010000011.1, on the reverse strand, counting down.
CCCACGTGTCTTGGGTCGGTACGTCCGTGAGCAGCGTGTCCTGACGTGGGAGGAGGCGGTACGAAAGATGACGGGTCTGCCCGCTACGACGATCGGGATGGTCGATCGCGGATATCTTGTGCCAGGCATGGCCGCCGACCTCGTGGTCTTCGATCCGCGCACGGTGATCGATCACGCGACGTATGAGGATCCCACCGCCGCGTCAGAGGGGATCGTGCACGTCATGGTCAACGGCCGCTGGGCGCTTCGCGACGGCGTAGGGACGGGAGTTCAGGCGGGGCAGTCGCTGGCGCGCAGTCGCAACATGCCGAGTCGTGCGATGAGCACCGCGGCGGACCGGCGGGTCGCACTCGACGGAACCATCAACCTCACTGCCGGGTCAGGGACCGCCGCGGAAGTGATGGAAGTCAGCGTTCAGGCGATTCAGGGCGCCGCCGCCGCCCGGCCCAGCGGGAGCGTACGCCTCACCCACCGGGGGTCCGGGACGGTGCTGGCCGACGCCTCGCTCGGGCTGCTCCAAACCGCTGGTGGCTGGGCGAGTCTGACCGGCCGCCTCCGAGACGCGTTCTCCGGGGAGACACATTCCTTCACGATCGTGATCGACGCGAACGATCCGTTCGTGAACGGTGCGGGAACTACGGTCTCTATCGTCGTCGAGGGGCAGCCACCGCTCGTCGGCCGTATGTCGTCGATTCCGGAGTTCGAGGCGAGTCGGTAGACGGAAGCGGTAGCCCTCAGCCTCCTCCCGGCCGATACACCCGCACGGGCGTCAGCTGTGCCCCCGTGAGGCCGGTCGGTGCCGACTCGCCCACCACCGGCATGGTGAGTGTCCCGATCCCGTCGATCGTCGCGGTGATCACTTCCCCGGGCTGCAAGAAACGCTGCTCGCCGCGAACCGCGGTCCCGACACCGGTTCCACCTGAGGTGCCGTTGTTGACCACATCCCCGGGAAAGAGCGTGACGATGGACGATCCGTACTCGACCAACTCCCAGAGCGTGTGGATCATGTCCCCCGCCGTGGCCTCCTGCATGGTCGTGCCCCCGACACTCAAGGTCTGCCGGAGGATCTCCATCGGGTTTCCGTAGAACTCCTTCGGGACGATCCACGGACCCTGGGGGGCGAAGGTGTCGTGCCCCTTTCCGACGAACCAGTCGGACTGCAGCGGGTTGCCGCCCGGAGGGCGACCTCCTCGATCGGAAACGTCGATGGTGACGGTATAACCGAAGATGTGCGCCTCCGCGTCAATGGCCGACACGTACTTCGCGGTCCGTCCGATTACGGCCCCTAACTCGACTTCCCAGTCGATCCGGTCCCGGCCGTAGGGGATGACGATGGGCTCGCCGTTACCGATGACGGCTCCCCGACTCGGCTTGAGGAAGAGGTACGGGACCCCTCGATTCTCGCGCCGCTGGCGTCGGGCCTCGTTGCGCTCCGCCTCGTTACCGGACTCCGCTACGTGACTGTAGAAGTTCACCGCGGCGTTCAGGATCTTCCCGGGGTACATGATCGGCGGAAGTGTACGTACGTCCCTAACCTCATGTACGTAGGCAGGCCGCGTGCCGTCGATCAGGTTATTCGCGGCGAGGTGATTCACGATCTCGTACAAGCGGCGCTTCATGCCGTACTCGTACTGCTCGATCAGGCCAACCATGTCGGCGGGAAGCAGGAGCCCGGGATAGTTCGGGTCGCGCTCGAGCGCCACATTCGCCGCTTCCAGTTCGACGACGATCTGGTCGCGAAGCACGATGCCGACCTGAGCGGTCCCGGCGATTTCGAAGGTGCCGACCTTGAACGGCTCGGCGATCGGCGGGACCTGAGCCGAGGCTACGAGAGGCGATCCTAAGGCGACGAACAAAGCGAGAAGCAGGACCCTACGCATGGCGAACCTCGTGGAGCGAGCGAGCAACCTCGAATCGGACCACTGGTACGGCTGATTCAGGGCAGTGTCAATCGTTTCCCGGTGCCTCGATGGCCGCGGTGAGGCGTTCGATCACACCTTCCATTTGCTGTTCCCTCGTGCGAGCCCAGCTTGGCAACGTCACGCGCGCGCTTACCCACATCGCCGCGCCGATCAGTCCGATCGTCACTGCTTCGGTAGGCGAGAAGCCCCCCAAGGGCCCGGTGATGAGCGACGCCACATATCCCAGGGTGCCCACGCCAACCATGACGGAGCCGGCGGCGAGGCGTGCGCGCCCGTTCGCCTTGAGCGTCTTCAGGCGAAGCCTTTGCCCGGTCTCGGTGGGCTCGAGGAGCGCCTGGAGGTTGCTGTTGGTCCACTGCCGGAATGCACCCTCTTCGCGAACTTTCCCCCGCGCATCGAAGGTCTCGCGCAGGTCCACCACGAGGTGATTCCACTCCGCGTCCGTGAGCGGCCGCGGCAGGTGTGCGGTCCGCCCCACGCCGATGGTCACGCCTAGTAGTCTTTTCTGCGGCACGACGGGGGCATGCACACGGTCGATGCTCGACGCGGCTCGTGTGATGAGATCGGTCGAGATGCCGACTTCGCGACCGATCTCGTGGAGCTCTGCCAGCGTCATGCCCTCGGACGCGCTCCCCGGATGGGGTCCTGACGACTGGACCTCTGTCGCGCGGTCGAGGATCTCCCCGACTTCTTCTTCGGTGTAGCGACGTTCGCGTTCCATGATTCGTCGTCTCTCTAGAGTCGACTGCCCGAGTCGAACAGTCGGTTCTCCATCTCAGGTGTGTAGATCGCGTAGTTGAATCCCGGGGCGATACAAAAGCTCCCGTGTTGACCATTCTTGTCGAGGGCGAGAAACCCGACCTGAATGTCGCGCCAATCCGGATTCTTGCTGATGACACGGTCGACGGCCATCTCGCAAGCGGCGGCGGGGCTATACCCCTGACGCATGAATTCGACTACGAGAAAGCAACCGACGGCACGAATGACGGCCTCTCCCCAGCCCGTAGACGTCGCTCCTCCCACCTCGTTGTCCACGTAGAGACCCGCTCCGATGAGGGGTGAGTCGCCGACGCGCCCGTGGTATTTGAAGGCGGCTCCACTTGTGGTGCAGGCACCGGCGAGGTTGCCAGCTTGGTCGAGGGTCAACATGCCGATCGTGTCGTGGTTCTCGATGTTGATTCGTGGCAGCGTCTCCCCGTTCGTCTCTTTCCATTGGAGCCAGGCGGCTTCGGCCTCGGGCGTGAGCAGATTCTCCCGCTCGAAGCCCTGTGCCACGGCGAAATCCAGAGCGCCCTGACCGACGAGCATCACGTGGGGTGTCTCTTCCATGACCCGACGCGCCACCGAGATCGGGTGCTTGATCTCCTGGAGAAACGCGACCGATCCGCAGCGACCCGTCTCGTCCATGATGCAGGCGTCGAGGGTCACCTTGCCGAAGCGGTCTGGGAAACCGCCGTACCCGACCGTGGTAACGGACGGGTCGGCTTCCGGTACCCGCACGCCAGCCTCCACGGCATCGAGGGCGCCGCCCCCTCGACTTAGAATGTCCCACGCCGCCGCGTTGGCGCCGAGGCCGTGTTCCCAGGTCGACAGCGCCACCGGTCTCACCGATACCGACGGCGTCCGTGGATCGGCCGGTGCGCAACCTTCCAAGAGTGAGGGGCCCAGTGCGGCGCCCAGGGCTGTCGTCTTGAGAAAGCGGCGGCGATCGGACATGGTGTTGGGGCGGCTTGGGGAAGCAGGGTAGGCCATCACAGTACCGCGACGCGCCCGAGTCCGCCAAAGGTCGCCATCGCAGCGCGGCGTGACTTCGGAGAGGTGTGGTATGTGGAGAAAGCTGAGGGGACTCCTGGGGATCGGAGTGACGTGGGGAGCGCTGTGGGGCATGCTCGGCGCCGCGATCGGTGTGGCCGTCGGATGGGTCTTTCCCGACGCGTGGACACTGACGAATCCGATCGTCGAGTGGGCGATCGGCATGGGCCTCTACGGCTTCGTCTCCGGCGTCGGGTTCGGGGGACTGCTCACCCTCGGCGAGGGGAGTAAGCGCCTCCGCGAACTATCACTTCCCAGGGTCGCCATGTGGGGCGTGCTTGGTTCGGCTGCCGTACCCATTCTGTTCGGCCTGCTCGGCACCTTCGACGCGACCACGACCATTGCCGACGTCATTGGGGCGGTCCTCGTCACGGGCTTCCTGGGCGGCACCTTCGCTCCGGGTGCCATCATGATCGCGCGCAGGGCTGAATTAGCTCGACCCGAAGAAATGGACCTTCTCGAGTAGTCGGCGATCTCTACTCGCGCCCGGTCCGACGAGCCGACACTATGGGTGAACACTGACTCTGGGAGGAGCTGCCATGGACGTGTTTCTCGACCTGTTCTCGACACAGGGGAGGGCGAACAGGGCGTGGTACATCTGGCACATCATTTTGGACGACCTCGCCATTTTCACTGCGGTGATCCTCTTGTTCGTGCTCGGGATCGCGACCGGGAGCCTCCTCGTTGTTGTGCCCGGGATCGGAGTCCTGGTCGCGGGTATCTGGGCGGCGGTCTGCGTCACGATCAAGAGGCTCCACGACCTCGATCGGCCCAGCTGGCACTGGTGGCTGCTCATGGTGCCGTTCTACAACCTCTATCTCGGCTTCGTCCTTCTATTCTCAAAGGGCACGGAAGGCCCGAACGAGTTCGGGCGCGATCCGCTCGCCGGGGCACGGTCGCTTCCGGGGAGCCCATGAACATCGACAAAAGGGAGTGGCCGATGACCAAGGCCTTGGAGTGGCGGTATCACCGCCCTGGCTGAACCAGCTGTAAACGCACGCAGGAGTTTCTTGCGAAGAACGGGATCGCCGACACACTCGTCCAAAGTGCGGGCCGGGATCCCATCGAGGGTGAAGCCGCGCTCGAAGCACTGGATGGCGTGGACGATCTGTATGTCGCCCAGGGACGGAAGGTGCTGCACCTCGACTTGGCGGCAAAACGTCCCTCGGATGAGGAGCTGCTCGCCCTGTTACTGGGGCGGTCCGGAACGTTGAGGGCCCCCTCCATACGCACCGGTTCGGCGCTGCTGGTGGGGTACAGTCAGGAGCTGCTCGATCAGATGCTGCTCTGAGGACGGCGGACGATCACCGAAAAGGAAGGGGCCCGGGGCACACCTGTGCTCCGGGCCCCTCACGACAAGATCCCAATCGGGTTTGTCGACCTTCGGACCTAGTGCGAAATGGCGAGGCCTTCGACCAAGACGCCCGGGATCACGTGATTCACACGAACCCCGTAGATGCCGTCGGACCGCGCGGCCATCCCCGACTTCGGCGCGGTGAACACGACGGTACCGTTGATCACGAACTCCGTCTGGTCCGCGCCCACACGAACCGCCAGGTGGTTCACCGACTTGCCACTGGCGTCCGGTTGGACGATCGCCGCGTTCGGCGTACGAGCCTGGATGTCATGGACGGTCTCGTTTCCAGCGCGGTGCTTCACGATGTAGCTACCGTTCTGGCCGATCAGGAAATACAGGTAGTTCTGCGAATCACCATCGAGGGCGCCGCCACCGTAGACGAGACCGTAGTAGTTGTTGTGACTGCTCGGCTGCTGCAGGGTAAACGTCGCCGAGAGGTTGTACGCGCCCGTCGCCGTGTTGGCGCCGTTCCAAACCACCACTGCCGGTCCGGTGTTCACTTGAAAGCCACTACCGACTGAAGTGATCGTTACCTCAGGCACATCGTCGGGGTCGTTCGCGTTCGTGCTCTTGTCGACGCGCATCTGCATCCCGGCCGGGGCCTGGGCGGCGAGCGGCGCGGCGATCAAGAGCGCGAAGGCCAGCATTGAAAGTCTACGGATCATGCGTACTCCTTGTTGAGATTCGGGCGAACATAATAAGGGAGGTTGGCCGAGTCGGCATCCGTCCCCAGAGGGTCTTCATCCAACAGGGCACCGAGACGGGTGCGCGTATTGGGCGCCGCGTCGTACCATAGCAGAGCAATTATCGAACACATTCTTTGCGATCGGGTTCCCCGTCGCCAGGAGTTGGTACCATCGACGTAGACGTGCGAGAGCCTGCGCGCGGGGTTCGAGCCGCGACCGCCGCGACCGTAATCGCCCTGCTGGCGACCGCGCAGATCTCGGCCCAGGAACGAGGCACCATCATCGGAGGCGTGGCCGGCTATTCGGCGACTAGTCTGCAGTGGAGGCCTGCCGTGGAGGGCGCGGCCGTGGGAGGAATTATGGTCGGCGCGTTCGCTGAAGCGAGCACCCCGGTCGGTTGGCTCTCAGTGCTCGCCGAAGGTGCGTATACACGGCGCGGCGGCGATATCGAGCGCGATCTCGAGGGTCGGGATGTGAACGGCCGTGTCCGGGCGGACTACCTGAGCATCGCCGTGCACGCGCGAGCCGCGGTTTCAATCGGCAGGGCACGACTCCACATGTCCGCGGGACCGACGGTGGACCAATTGTTGCGGCGTCGGATGGACGCGGCAACGGCCGCGATCCTTCCTCGGGAGACGCCGAGTGTCTTCGGCGTGTCCGTCGGGCTGGGCGCCGGCGCGAGGGTCACGACGCGGGTGTTCGCCGAGGTCGAAGCGCGACTGTTCGAGGGGCTGAGCCGCGCGCACGCGGGTGACTTTTTGACCGTCCGAAATCGGTCGTTCGAAGTTGTTACCCGCATCGGGGTGCCCTTACGCCGCTGAGGTTGGGTTGCCGAGCGGCATCGGCCCCGTCATGGTGACGGCGCCCGACGAATGGATGACCACTGTGTGGAAAGCGAGGGAAGGGACGATGACTCCGACGCGTAGGGACTTTCTCAAGACGACCGGCCTGGCCGGAGCAGGGCTCGCGCTCGGTGGGGCTGTGGCGTGTGGCGCACCCGACACCGGCGGGGCGCTTTCCACTCGGCCGGTACCCAAGCGGCTCCTGATACTGGGCGGCACCGGCTTCATCGGACCCAATACGGTTCGATACGCCGTCGACCGAGGTCATGAGGTCACCATCTTCACGCGAGGTCGTTCCGAGCGCGACGTCCCGGCCGGGGTCGAGCAATTGGTCGGTGACCGCAACGACGATCACTCGGCACTGGAAGGACGGCGCTGGGACGCAGTCCTGGACAACAACGCCCAGGACTACCGTTGGGTACAGAAGAGCACCGATCTCCTCAAGGACGCAACGAACCACTACGTGTTCGTCTCCTCCATTTCTGCCTATGCGCTGGAGGGCTTTGGGTGGGGTCGGGCCGAGCAGATCATGCGAGAGCCGCTCGTGGACGAAGACTACGCGCGGATCGAGCCGCCTGACGGTTGGACCGACGGGGACGATGCGCCCTACGGCCTGATGAAGACGCTCAGTGAGAACATCGTCCATGCCGCCTTCCCGGGGCGGACCACGGTGGTGCGACCCGGGCTGATCGTCGGACCCGGGGACCCGACCGATCGGTTCACGTACTGGCCCGTCCGCCTCGACGAGGGGGGTGAAGTACTCGCGCCGGGGAACCCGGAGCACGCCAATCAGATCATCGACCAACGGGATCTGACTGAATGGATCGTTCGTCTCGCCGAAAGCGGGACTATGGGCGACTACAACGGCACCGGCCCCGGCGAGCGTCTGTCGATGGGCTCCATGCTCGATCAGATCGGTGCAGCCGTCACCACCCCCTACGAGCTCACATGGGTTCCCGAGCGCTTCCTCGAAGCCCAGGGCGTGGCGCCTTGGAGTGACCTGCCCTCGTGGATTCCTGGCGACCCGTTGATGTTCGTCGATGTGCGCGACGCGGTCGCGGCGGGACTGACGTTCCGTTCGATCCAGGCCACGGCCCGCGATACGATCGAATGGGACAAGCAACGCCCTGCTGAAGAGCGTCAGAATCGCCGGTTCGGCATGAGTCGTGAACGGGAGCGTGCGGTGCTCGATGCCTGGCATGCGGAGGGGTGAGGGGTGGGATTACGAAGCGGCGATCGATCAACGCTTACCCCGCTTGTGGTGTCTCGGGTGGTGAATGATGGCCTCACCTCCCGGAGGTAGCGCGTGCTGAGATCACTGCTCGGATGGGTCGTCGACTTCCAGGACGATACCGAGCCGAAGGGGATGCTTCAGGCTGCTGCCTACGGCTTCTTCATCATGTTCTCGTACTACATCCTACGGGCGGTACGAGACGAGATCTCGGCGGAAGATCGAGGGAATCTTCAGATCATTTGGACCGTGGTCTTCTTCGTCATGATCTTCGCCGTCCAGGGGTATTCCTGGATCGCCTCGCGATACTCACGCGGTGTGTTTGTCCCGCTCGCGAACCGCTTCTTCATCGTGTGCCTGATCGGCTTTTGGGCGAGTCTCGTCTTTCTTCCCGAAGCCTCTCGCCCCTGGATCGACCGGGTTTTTTACGTGTGGACCAGCGTGTTCGCGCTCTTCGTCGTAACCGTGTTCTGGGGCTTGGTCGCAGACTGTTTCAACAACGATCAGGGCAAACGACTCTTCGGCTTCATTGCCATCGGGAGTTCGGTGGGCGGCATCGTCGGCTCGGCGGTCACGGCGTATCTGGCGGTCCGGGTTCCGGTCTTCGCCTTGCTCCTGATTTCGTGCGTCCCCCTGGAGATCGCGTCGTGGTACGCGGGTAGCCTCCACCGGAACTTCGGTACCGGTTCGGTGCGGGCAGTGGGCGAGGCCGACCGACCGCTCGCGGGCGATGCCTGGAGTGGCATGAAAGCGGTGTTCGCCTCTCCCTACCTTCTCGGGATCGCTGGCTTCATCGCGCTCATGACCTTCGCGTCGACGATCCTGTACTTCGCTCAGTCCGATCTCGTCTATGCTGCCATGACCGATCGCGGTGAGCGCACGGCTTTTCTGGCCCGGATCGACCTCGTGGTCAACGTGCTCACCATCCTGTTCGAGCTCTATCTGACCGCCCGAATCATTCGTTGGCTCGGCGTCGGGGTCACCCTCGCACTGGTGCCGGCGGCCGTCGCGGTGGGGTTCCTGGTCCTGGGCCTGTATCCCACGCTGTGGACGCTCGTGGTGGTTCAGGTGATCTACCGGGCGGGCCGGTACGGCCTGGCCAAGCCGGCCCGAGAAGTGTTGTTCACGGTCGTGAGCCGAGAAGAGAAGTACAAATCGAAGGCCTTCATCGATGCGGCGGTGTACCGCGGAGGGGATCTCGTCAGCGGGTGGGCGTACGCGGGGTTCGCGGCCGTGGGACTGACCATTGGATCCATCGCGCTTGTTGCGGCACCGCTGGCCGCGGTGTGGGCCGTGGTTGGACTCCGCATCGGACGACGCGGAGAGACGCTCGCGACGGACCTCGCGGCGGCATCAGAAGAAGCTGTGCCGGTCGGCTGACGCCGACCGTGGCAGAATACAAGCAACCGAACAATTCCGGGGGATAGAAAGATGAAGCTGTCGCGCAGAGACCTACTCAAACTGGGTGCCGGTGCCGGCCTGACCGCGGCCGTGGGCGGGCTGGAGCCGATCGCGGCCCAGTTCCCGGGTCAGGCGATGCAGATGAAGACGATTCCATCGAGTGGTCAGCAGCTTCCTGCCATCGGCATCGGAACCAGGAACTTCCGATCCCAGGACGCTGAGCTCTCGGTCTATCGAGAGACGTTGGCCACTTTCCACCGACTTGGCGGGCGCCTACTGGATACCTCGCCGAACTACGGGGACTCAGAGGACGTGGTCGGCGGCATCCTGCGCGACCTGGGGATTCGCGACGACCTCTTCGTCGCCACCAAGGTCGATCGCGAGGACCGCGAGGGCGGAATTCGACGGATGGAGGAGTCCTTCGTCAAGCTCGGGGGAGACGATTTCGACCTCATGCAGGTGCACAACCTCCGTGGTACGGAGGTTCAACTCGAAACGATGAAGGCCTGGAAGGATCAGGGCCGGTTTCGGCACATCGGCGTCACGACGTCGAGCGAGAATCAGTACGACGCGGTCGAAGACGTCATGCGCCGTCATGACCTCGATTTCGTTCAGGTCGATTTTGCCTTGGGCAACCGGAGTGCGGGGGACCGATTGATTCCCTTCGCGCACGATCGTGGGATGGCGGTTTTGGTGAACCTCCCGTTCGGACGGGGCCGGATGTTCGAGGCCGTCGGCGATCGGCCGCTCCCCGAGTGGGCCGCGGACATCGACGCCAAAACGTGGGCCCAGGTCTTCCTCAAGTACGTCATGGCACAGCCGGGCACGGTCATCCCGATTCCCGGGACCACCAAGCCGCACCACGCCGTGGACAACGTGGGCTCCGCCATGGGCCGCTTGCCGGACGCTCGCTTACGTCAGGAGATGGAAGAGCTGATGGATACCTTCATGGCGTAGTTTCCGAGCAACCATCGTCGTTCAAAGATCCTTCGGAGAGGTGCCACCATGCGGCAGAAAGCCAACTTCACCCTCGGTCTACTGGCGGCGGCGATTGCCGTTGTTCCGGCGGCTGCGCAGGACCTTACCGCGCCCCGACCGATCGCGGGCATCAACACGGTGTTCATCGAAGAGATGACGTGGATGGAGGTCCGCGACGCGTTGGCCGAGGGCAAGACGACGGCCATCGTGGGAACGGGCGGGGTCGAGCAGAACGGCCCCTACGTCGCGGCTGGCAAGCACAACTTCGTGTTGACCGCCACGACCGAGGCGATCGCGCGCGAGCTGGGCAACGCGCTCGTGGCACCCATCGTGAAGTTCGTACCCGAGGGTCGAATCGATCCGCCGTCGGGGCACATGCAGTATCACGCCACGATCAGCGTTCGCCAGGAAACCTTCGAGGCACTGCTTACGGACGTGGTGGCCTCGCTCGCCGCCCACGGCTTCACCGACATCATTCTCATCGGCGATAGCGGCGGCAACGTCCGGGGCATGGAGAACGTCGCGGCCGCGCTGAACGCCGAGTGGTCGGCCAGAGCGAGCCGGGTGCACTTCATTCCCGAGTACTACACCGAAGACATCTACAGCTGCGACTTCCTCAAGGACGAGTTGGGCATCTTCCAGCAGCCGGACAACTGTGTGGCGACGCGCAACGAATACCACGACGACTACCACTACTCGTCGATCATCGCGACCACGGATCCCACGCGCATCCGGGCTGAGCAACGCATCGCAGCCGGCCTGTTCAGCATCAATGGCGTGGAGCTGGGTCCGGTCGAGTTGATCGTCGAGAACGGCCGCAGGCTCGTGCAGTATCGGGCCGAGATCACGGCTCGTGCCATCCGGGCCTCGATCGCCGCGGGGGGCGCTCGGTGAGGCGTCCGTCGGCGGTAGCGGCGACGACGGTGTTCATGCTGCTCTTTATCGCACGCCCGGCATCCTCTCAGGCAGCGCCCGCCGTATACATCTCGTCCGCCGAACTCGAGGCAACAATCGCCAGCGCACCCGATGGGAGCGTAAGCGATCAGCAAATTCGGATGTTGGACGCCGGCGGCATGAACCTGGGAGTGGGGGTTGTCCGGCGGCCCCCGACCACGACGCTGTCGGCGATCCAGCACCATGCGCAGGCCGAGATCTACCGGGTCGTCACGGGGCGCGGAGTTCTCGTGACAGCCGCACAGATGTCGGGCCTGCGCGAACTCGATCCGGATGGCGCGGTCGTCCGCACGCTTACGGGCCCGAGTGCCGTCGGTACCATTACCGGCGGGACGAGCCAGGTGGTGGGCCCGGGGGACATCGTCTTCATTCCCGCCGGTCTCGCGCATGGCTTCAGCGAGATCACCGAGGCGATTACGTACATCGTCTACCGGATCGATCCCGATCAGCACGTCGAGTTGAAGGGCGGTTGAGTCAATCGTGAGGCGGATCGATCAGGCGACACGCCCGCATGACGGAGCCGAGGCCAACAACTTCGTGCTGCCAGCGAGAATGCAGCGCCTACTCGGTCGAGAGGATGGCGAAGCTGTGCGCCTCTATCGAGTGACCTTCGACGAGGGTGCTCGCACGCATTGGCACATTCACGACCAGGCTCAACTGCTGTTCGGGCTCGGTGGGCGGTGCGTCGTGGTCGATCGGGCGGGGACGGAACTCACGCTCGATCCAGGCGATGTCGTTGTAATCGAGGCGGGCGAAGAGCATTGGCATGGCGCCGCACCAGGCGGCGGAGGCGAACACCTGGCCATCAACGTGGGGTCGGAAACCACATGGTTGGGGCCCGACCAACCGCTGTAAGCTGCTTGGCCGGACCGGGAGGCTGAGCCCGCATCTCGAGCCCTTCCGCGAGTTGTTAGGGTTCGGCCGGCTCGTCGTCGAAGAGATCGGTCGTCAGGTACCGACTCGCCGAATCCGGCGCGATACACGCGACCCTGTGACCCGGTCCGAGTTCTCTAGCGATCTCAATGGCGGCCCAGATGATGGCGCCGCTGCTCATCCCCACGAACAAGCCCTCTTCCTGTGCCAGCCGCCGGGCCATCGGAAACGCGTCCTCTTCCCACGCTTTCAGCACACGGTCGATGACCGTGCGATCCAAGTTGTCAGGAATGAATCCGGGACCCATCCCCTGGAACTTGTGTTGCCCACGCTCTTCGCCGGAAATCACCGCGCTCCGTCCGGGTTCGACCGCAACCACGGTGATTGCCGGAGAGCGCTCCTTGAGGAAGCGACCCACTCCCGAGATCGTGCCTCCCGTTCCGGAGCCATACACGAACGCGTCGATGGATTCCGCCATGTCCTTCCAGAGTTCCGGTGCCGTGGTCTCGTAGTGCGTGCGAGGGTTGGCCGGATTGGAGAACTGGTTCGGCATGAACGCGCCCGTCTCCCGTTCGATTCGATGCGCCTCCTCGATTGCCGCCACCATGCGGAGTTCGGGGTCCGTCAGGACCAAGCGGGCGCCGTAAGCTTGGAGCGTGCGCTTCCGCTCGATGCTCATCGAAGAGGGAAGACAGAGGATCAGAGGGTAGCCGCGTGCGGCCGCAACCTGGGCCAGTCCCACTCCGGTGTTGCCCGATGTCGGCTCCACGATCGACTGTCCCGGTGACAGCCTGCCGGTCCGCTCTGCGTCCTCGATCATGGCCAGTGCCGTGCGGTCCTTGATCGAGCCCCCCGGATTCATGCGTTCGAGCTTCACCCAGACCTCGGCGACGTCTTCGCCCACGACGCGTTCGAGTCGGACCATCGGCGTCCGGCCAATGAAGCTGTCGATCACGATGTATCCTCTGGAGCGGAGTTTCCGGGTGACTCGCAATTGTCCCCGCATCGGGATGGATTGGAAAGGGGTGGGGTCGCCTTGCCTCTCGCGATGCCGATCCCCAGAGTCAAGCTGCGTCGCGGCCGCGACGACAGAGCGACCTATGAATGAGAGAGGGAGCATGGAGCCCGAACGCGATGCCCCGGAGGGGCGGGTTCACCGACTCGAGCGAACGAATCGATTCCTGATCGTGTTGATCGGTGCATTTGGCCTCCTGCCCGTGCTGACCGGCGCCCGTCAGGACCAGGTCGATGAGGCGGGGCAGGTACGCATGGACCTTCGCCACGACTCCACGAAGACGGGGATGTTCATTCTGGACGGGGCTGGCGACACGCGTCTCGGAGCGGCGCAGTTCTCCCATGGGGGGGGCGGGTACGCACTCTTGGACCACTTCTTCGCCATGGAGGTCACCTGGCGATGAACCGACGCCATCGCCGCGCCGCCTTGCTTACTCCGTGCGCTCTGCTCCTTGTCGTGGGGAGCTCGTGCGCGGGCCCTGCCCGCACCGCTGACCCGTCGAACGTCGAGGCTGCGCCGGACAGCTTCGTCGTCGGCTTCGAGACCAGTGCCGGTGACTTCTCCCTGACGTTCTATCGGGCCTGGTCTCCGGCGGCCGTGGATCGTGTCTATCAATTGGCGCAGGAGAGGTTCTGGGAAGGCGCACGCATTTATCGCGTCAACGACCGGTATGCGCAGTTTGGGTACAGCGGCCGCCCGGGGCTCGATTCCATTTGGGTTCCGGCCGCCGTGCCCGACGAACCGGTCCGGGAGAGCAACGTGAGGGGAGCCGTGAGCTTCGCTCGTGGAGGACCCGACACGCGGTCCGCGATCATCTTCATCAATCGATCGGACAACTCGAACCTCGACGATATGGAGTGGAACGGGGTCCTGGGATTTCCTCCGGTTGGACGAGTATCCGAGGGAATGGACGCGGTCGATCGACTGTACTCAGGGTATGGCGATGAACCGATGCAGTGGGAGGACTCGATCGCCTCGATGGGCAATTCGTTCTTCGATCGAGAGTACCCGGAGCTGGATCGGATCCGAGCCGTACGCTTGCTTGCAGATGGGAAATGAGCGGCCCACCCTGACGGGTATTGAAAAAAAAGATGCTGAATGACGTTGACTCTCGGTGGCTTGGATGCGACCGTTGCACAGTCCGGATTTCGATCGGGATGGGTTTTTTCAGCGTAGTAGGCCGGGTGCTTCATGGTGAAGCATCCGTTCAGTAGCGTGTGCCGAGTCGGCCACGCGCCCCGCGCGGGGTGTTCCGCGCTAAACATGTGGTCGGTAAAGGGCGGGTTACCCGTACTCCAACGATCGCAACACAAGGGAGTACGAGTAATGCGTACCAGAGGGACCGTTAAGTGGTTCAACGATCAGAAGGGCTTCGGATTCATCACGCCGGAGGATGGTAGCAAGGATTGCTTCGTCCACCACAGCGCGATCCAGGCCGAGGGTTTCAAGACCCTCGCCGAGGGAGCTACCGTGGAGTTCGACATCGTCCAGGGCGCTAAGGGCCCGGCGGCGGAGAACGTAGTCCAGGTCTAGTCGACCGAGCTGTAAGAGAGCGGGTCGTCCCGGGTGACCGGTACGGCCCGTTTTTTTGTGCCCGGGAATGACATGCGGGGGGCTCGGTCGTCGGGTCGGGGAGGCCAGGGTAGTTGCCGAGGAGAGCCTCGCGATGAACGTTCGTCGCACGCTCAGCTCCCTATCTCGGAGGTCCACCGTGCCGTCACGCTTTCGCCCGCCCGTTGTTGTTCTCATCGTCGCAGCCGTGGTGTCGGGGTGCGGCGCCTCGAGCGATCTGCCGACCGACGCCCCCCCGCTCGAGCTACGCTTGGCCGATCTCCAGCGCACCGTCGAGACGGCGCGCGACAAGTTCACTGCGCTCGCCGCGGCGATGCCGGCGGACGACCTCGCGTGGCGGCCGATGGAGGGAGTCCGGTCCGTCTCGGAGGTCTATATCCACATCGCGGCGGACAACTTCTTCGTGCCGGCGCTGATGGGATGGGAGGCCCCCGCGGCGACCGGCATCACCAGTGACGTCACCACGTTTCGAACATACCAGCAACGCACGATGAGCCGGGACGAGATGCTTGCTGCGCTCGACGCCTCCTTCGAATTCTTCCTGACATCGATGGAACAGAGCGCGGGTGACCTGGATCGCGAGGTGGTCCTCGGCACCCCTACAACGGTCGCGGACGTGTGGATTCGGGCGGTGACTCACCTGCACGAGCACCTCGGGCAGAGCATCGCCTACGCCCGTTCGAATGAAGTCGTGCCCCCATGGAGTGGCTGATGGAACGGCTGGGCCCGAGTCGGGCGTGGGGTGTACTCTTCGCGCGCCTCGTCTTGGGACTGATGTTCTTCCAAGGGGCGCTGTGGCGAGTGTTCGGCCTGGGTCCTTTGGAGCACGCCCGTCGCTTCTTCGTCGGTCCGTACGGGGACTCACCGCTGCCAGAGTGGGCGTTATGGGTAGCGGGTGCTGGGGTGCCCTTCGCGGAACTCATCGGTGGGGCGCTCGTGCTCCTGGGCTTGTGGAGGCTCCCCGGGCTCATCCTCCTGGGCGGTGTACTCGTGACGGTGACCTTCGGGCACCTGATGGCGGAGCCGATCTACGCGTTCAACGCCCATGTCATGCCGAGGCTGATCCTCGTCGTCTTCTTGTTGTCCGTTCCTCACGATTGGGATCGGTTCAGCGTGGACGAGTGGCTCTCGCGAAGGAGGGCACCGTGACCGCGACGCTCTCGGACCTTCAGCGGGCCGAGCTCCGCATAGAGCTTGAGCGCCAACTCCAGCGACTGGAGAGGAGCATGAAGTTCACCGACCTGGCGGCCCGTCCGGTCGAACTCGACCAGAGCGCAGTAGGGCGCTTGTCCCGCATGGATTCCCTCCAGAATCAAATCATGTCGCAGGGACTGAAGGAGCGCGAGACGGGTCGCCTCGCGCAGCTGATGGAAGCACTTCGTCGTTGCGAAGTCGGGACGTACGGGGTTTGTACCAGCTGCGGCGGCGGGATCCCCTACGAGCGACTCTTCGTGTTTCCCGAGGCGCCCGAGTGCACTGGTTGTGTCCGTTAGGAGAACTATGCGTTCAGAAGCCAAGACCGTTCGACAGTATCTCGACGAACTCGCGCCGGCCCGCCGGGAGGCGATCGAGGCCGTGCGCGAGGTGGTCCTCAAGGCGCTCCCCCCGGGCTACGAAGAGGTGATGAACTGGGGGATGATCGCGTACCAGGTGCCTTTGGCGGTCTACCCCGACACGTACAACGATCAGCCACTCCTGTACGCCGCCCTGGCCTCACAGAAGAACCACATGGCAGTCTACCTCTCGGCCGTCTATACCGATGATGGTGCACGCGACCGCTTCGAGTCAGCGTACCGCGCTTCCGGTAAGCGATACGACGTCGGCAAGTCCTGCGTGCGCTTCAAGAAGCTGGACGATCTGCCGCTCGACGTAATCGGCGATGCGATCGGATCGGTCCCGATGGAGACATTCGTATCTTCATACGAGAGGGGCAGGGACGTCCGCCGCGAGAAGTCCACCTAGGGCGAATCGAGGAGCCCTCCCCCTGGAGGCTTGTCGTGCGGGCGTGCACTTCCTAGGCTGTCTCTCCCAGCCGACGATCCGAGGAGCCCTCATGAAGTCGTACCGCACGTTGATCCGTACCTCCCTCGCCATTGCGGCGGCCGCGTTCGTATTCGCGGGATCGACCGACGCCCAGCAGATCCCCTCCCCCGAGGAGTTCTTTGGGCACCAGATGGGCGCGGATCGGAAACTCGCTCGTTGGGATCGGCTGGTTGCGTACTACGACACCTTGGGCGCGCTGAGTGATCGGCTCGTGGTGGAGCACGTGGGACCCTCCACGCTCGGGAACCCGTTCCTGGTGATCTATGCGTCGTCGCCCGAGAATTTGGCGAATCTCGCAGAGATCAAGAGGATGAACGCGGTGTTGTCCGACCCGCGTGGACACACTCCGGCCGAAGTCGACGCCGCGGTCGAGAACAGCAAGGTCATCTTCGTGCAGTCGTACGCGCTCCACTCCACCGAAGTTGCCGCGAGCCAGACCGCGGCGGAGGTGGTCTACCTGTTCGCGACGCGCACCGACGACGGCATGGAGGAAATCCTCGACGAGACCGTTTCGATTCTGATTCCGGCGTTCAATCCCGACGGCAATATCATCGTCACCGATTGGTACAACCGGTGGGTGGGGACCGAGTACGAGGGATCCGGTCCACCGGAGCTCTATCATCACTACATCGGGCACGACAACAATCGCGACGCGTTCATGCAGGCGACCGTCGAATCTCAGTACGGCGCCCAGATCATGTTCCGTGAGTTCGTGCCCCAGGCCTTTATCGATCACCATCAGATGGGCCCCTACACGGCGAGGATCTACCTGCCCCCGTATGCGGAGCCGATCCGTCCCGAGGGCGACCCGCTGGTTTGGCGGGAGATGACGTGGTACGGCGCACACATGGCCTACAAGATGGACGAAGCCAACCTGTCGGGTGCGATCGGAGCGGCCATTTATTCGGGGTGGGGACATTTCGGTTTCCACTGGATCACGCCGTTTCACAACATCGCCGGCATGTTGACGGAGTCGGCCAGCGCGCGACTCGCGACGCCGCTCTTCGTCCATCCGGACCAGCTAGGCGGCTCTCGCCAGTTCCCGGAGTACGCGGAGCAGACGACGTTCCCGAATCCCTGGCTCGGTGGCTGGTGGCGTGTACGTGACATCGTCGATCGTCAGATCGTGGCGACGTTCTCGCCGCTCGAGCTGGCAGCGAAGAACAGAGAGACGGTTCTTCGTAACGCGTACAACAAGGCAGCTCGCCAGACGCAACGAGGCCTGGAGGGCGAGGTAAAGGCCTACGTGATCCCCGCCGAGCAGCACGACGCGCTCACCATGCAGAAGATGGTGAACAAGCTTCTGGGGCAGGGCGTGACCTTGGACCGAGCGACCCGTGATTTCCAGCACGAGGGCCGAGTCTACACGAGCGGCAGTTATGTCGTTTCCATGGCCCAGCCGAAGCGTGGGCTGATCCGCTGGCTCCTGGGCCAGACCTTCTACCCCGACAACACGTTTACTCGCGATACCGAGGGCGACCCCATTCGCCCCTACGACATGTCCTCCGACAACCTGGCGGAGTTCATGGGCGTTCGAGTGGACCCGGTCGCGTCGGCCGTCGAAACCGCCCTGACCAGGGTCACGAGTGAGATCGACCCGAGCGGCGTCGTCACACCCGGTTCGGCGGGATACGTCTTGAGCGGTCGACTGAACGACTCGTTCGAAGCCGTGAACCGACTGTTTGCCGCGGGTGCCCGGGTCCGTAGAGCCGAGTCGGACGGCGAGGGCTTCCGAATGGGCGATTTCATCGTCGCGGCTGACACGGACGCATCCGTGATTCGTGGGATCGCTGAAGAGACCGGTGTCGACTTCATGGCGCTGAACTCAGACGCATCGGCCGCAACGTACCCGTTGTCCCAGCAGCGTATCGCGATGTATCAGCGCTTCTACGGTGGCAACATGGACGAGGGCTGGACCCGCCTGCTGCTCGAGGACTTCTCCTTCGAGTACACGACCATCATGGACGCGGAGATCCAGCGCGGTCAGCTGCACGAGCGCTGGGACGTAATCATCCTTCCAGCGGATTCGAAGCGCATGATGACCGAGGGCGGAGGGGACTTCGGAGATGACGCCAACTCCGTTCCGCCGGACTACCGCAGCGGATTCGGCCAGGAAGGCATCGAGGCACTCGATGCCTTCGTCGAGAACGGCGGCACGCTCATCTCATTCGCGCAGGCCGGTGAACTCGTGCTCGACGAGCTCGGCGTGCCGGTTCACGACGCGGTCGACGGATTGTCGGGCAATGACTTCTGGTCGCCAGGATCCACGCTGAAGATCAAAGTGGATAACACGAACCCGTTCGCCTACGGCATGCCCAAGGACGCGCTCGCGACCTTCCTGGCCGGCGGACAGGTATACGAGACGATCGCTGGCTCCCGCAGCTCGGACGTTCAGAGGGTCGCGACCTACCTCGATCGTGACATCCTCCAGAGTGGCTGGCTGTTGGGCGAGGAAGCGATTGCCAGCCGAGCGGCGATCGTCGCCGTGGAGAAGGGCCAGGGCTCGATCCTGATGCTGGGTTTCCGCGCACAACACCGTGCGCAGACTCATGGCACGTTCAAGTTCTTCTTCAACGCGCTCGTGAATCGGTCCGGCTCTAGGCCTGCGGCGTAACGGTCGCCCGAACGATCCGCGTTAGCTCGGGAAAGTCGGCGTCGAGATACTCGTTGCCTCTGGCCGCTGCCATTGCCTGATACGGCCCGTCGCCCCGCGGCGGGCCGTCTCCGTACCCGGAATAGAAGGCGTCGACGATGTCCATTCCCTCGACGACCTCGCCGATCGGCGCGAACCCTTCGCCGTCCAGTGCACGGTTGTCTTTGTAGCTGATGAAGATCTCCGTCGTGCGCGTATGGAGCCCTCCCTTCGCGAACGCCACTCGCCCCCTCGTGTTGGACTCGACGACCGGGTCATCGACGAGAAACTGCGTCTTCCACGCCTGACTCACGTACGGATCGCTGTTGAGTCCAAACTGCGCCATGAAGCCGGGTAGAACACGGTAGATCCGGCTGTCGTCGTAAAAGCCGCCCTTCGCCAGGTTGTAGAAGCGGTCCGCGCCGAGAGGCGCCCACGCGCGATCGACGCGAATCGTGACGTCTCCCGCGGTCGTCTCGAGGTGCACCATGAACGTCGGTGGCGCGGTCTCAGCGTACCGCTGGGGCTGAAGCAGAGGACTACGAACCGTTGGGGGTACGGCATCGTCGTCGGCACCACGGCACGCGCTTCCCAGAAGGGGTAACAACAAGGCGATAATGAGGCGCTCTTTGCTGCGTGAGGTCACGACCGACTCCTCCGGTTGGTGTTGCGAACGCTCCCGGCATCTCGCTCGCCGACCCTCGATCTGAGCCGGCCGACTCGATCCGTCAACCCATGGGGTTGCCACCATCGGCCCAGAACCGGATGCTTCCCCGCATGATCGACCTACGAAGTGATACCGTTACCAAGCCGACCCCCGCCATGCGTGCCGCGATGGCGGCTGCCGAGGTCGGGGACGACGTCTATGGAGACGATCCTACCGCCAACGCCCTGGAAGCAAGGGTGGCGGAGCTGCTCGGAAAAGAGGCTGCCGTCCTGGTGCCGACGGGAAGTATGTCGAACCAGATCGCGATCCGGGCTCAGACCGAGCCAGGGGACCTCGTCATCCTCGACCGGAACGCTCACATCGTTCGCAGCGAAGGAGGCGCAGGAGCCGTTGTGAGCGGTGTCACCATGCGGCAGCTCGACAGTGTCAACGGAATCTTCAGCGCCGACGCGGTGGCCATGTCGATGGGTGTGGCCCATCCGTTCAACGCGAACCGCTTGAGCCCACGCGCGCGGCTGCTCTGCGTCGAGAACACGAGCAACTCGGGGGGTGGCACGGTGTGGCCTCTCGAACGCTTGCGTGCCGTGTGCGCGGTCGGTCGGGAACATGGTCTCGCCCTTCATTTGGACGGGGCGCGGCTGTGGCACGCCAGCGCCGCATCGGGTGTGGCTGAGGCCGACTACGCGGCACCCTTCGATTCCGTGAACGTCTGCTTCAGCAAGGGCCTGGGAGCGCCGATCGGTTCCGCGCTGGCCGGCTCGCGGACGCTGGTCGAGCGGGCGCGGCGTTTCAAGCAGATGCTCGGGGGAGGCATACGTCAGGCCGGCATCATCGCCGCTGCGGCGCTGTACGCGTTGGATCACAACCGTGCCGATCTCCCTCGGGACGTGCGCAACGCCCGCGTGTTGGCCGAAGGCTTGGCGGCTACCGACGGGATCACCGTCGACCTCGACAGTGTGCAGTCGAACATCGTCCGCTTTTCGGTCGCTACCGACGCCGGTCAGTATGCCACGCTCTGCCACGCCCAGGGCGTCCATGTCCTGCCGAACGGTCTTCACGGGGTTCGGGCCCTTCTTCACCGCGATATCTCGGACGCGGATGTGCTCACCGCTCTCGACGTCTTCCGGGCCGTTGCGGGGGAACTTCAGGTGGGCCGATCGGCGTAGGACGGTATGACCACGGTTGTGAGACACGCCAGCCCGACGGGCTTCCTGGCTCGAGCTGAATCCTGGCTCCTGCGGGCCGAAGATCAGCACAACGTACTTCTGGGACTTGCCTACGTGAAGGCGGTCGAGCCGAGCCCGGACGATGACGTATTCTATGCGACTGTGGAGCAGGGAGGTGCGGTCGTGGGAGCGGCGATTCGGACCCCTCCCAGGAAGGTGATGATTACCGAGTTGCCTCCCGATGCGGGTAGGCCACTCGCCGCTGCGCTGGCCGAAGTGTACGACCGGATTCCGGGGATACTCGGGTCTGCCACGTCCGCGACGCTTCTCGCCGAGGCCTGGGCCGAACTGCGTTCGTGTTCATGGCGACCCGGTCTCAAGCAGCGGCTCTATCGGTTGGGTCGCGTGGTGCCTCCGCCGATCGTCCCGGGCCGGTTACGCGCCGCGGAGGAAGCCGACATCGATCTTGCGGTGGAGTGGGGGGTGGCCTTCGCTCGGGATGCGGGGGCGCAGTTCGTGACCGACCGGGCTTCGGTGACCCGCTGGGTCGCGAGTGGCGCTCTGCACCTCTGGGACGTGGACGGAGTTCCGATGTCCATCGCGGTGGCGCAGGGGCGCACACCCAGGGGCGGCCGGATCGGGTACGTCTACACGCCCCGCGAGCAGCGGGGCCAGGGGTACGCGAGCGCCTGTGTGGCGGCCCTCTGCCAGAAGCTGCTCGACGGAGGTCTCGAGTTTTGTGTGCTGTACACCGACCTGTCGAACCCGACCTCGAACGAGCTCTACCAGCGCCTCGGATTCGTGCCGCTGGCCGACGTTCGGGACGTCGACATCCTCGACGAGGCAGACACCTAGATGAGCCTCGCGCTGGCATACTGGCTACTCGCCCTCGCGATTGCGCCCGGATCCGGATCCGGACCCGGGCCCACCGGAGTTCACGAGATTCTGATCGACGTGGATGGCGCGAAGATCCGGGCCCTGTGTACGGACGGTCGTCGGCAGGCACTCCTCCTTCACGGGAGCGGCGCTACCGCCGATAGCTGGCTGCCCGTGTTGGAGCGCCTCGACGGGCAAATCGGTGCTTGCGCGTACGATCGGCGAGGGAATGGGCGCAGCCTTCCTGTCCCCGAGGCGCGAGGGTGGTTCGAACTTCTCGACGAGATCCGGCGGATTCACCTCGCGCTGGGCTTCGACAGTGACTACGTCGTCGCCGGACATGGCATAGGTGGCCTATACGCTCGGCTCTTCGCGATCGATCGCCCGAGGGATCTGGCGGGCCTCATTCTCGTCGACCCCGCGCACGAAGATCTACCCGATCGAATCAGGACGGGGATGCCTGTGGCGGAGTGGAACATCTGGGCAGACGCGCGCAGAACGCCGAACGACGACGGGGTGACCGAAGTCGAGGTCGGGGAGAGACTACGCGGACGGCGCCTGCCGCAGATGTTGGTTACGGTCATTACTGCCGGCATTCGACGAGACGGGGAAGGATGGACAGCTCGGTTCGTGAATGAAGGCTATCGACAGGCCCACGCGTCGATCCTGCAGGGCATCACGGGAGCACGGCACATTCCAGCGTCCCGAAGCCGTCACGATGTCCACCTGGATGATCCCAGCCTCGTTACCGCGGAGATCCTCCGGACCGTCGAGACCGTGCGGCGCTGACGGAAGCTCCCCGCCGCCGCCTTCTTCCATCTCGGGAACCCCGGCGGGAATCCGGAAGGTGCACACGGCGTACTTTCGCGAAAGTCGGAATCAGCCCTATTGTCGCGTCGCCATTGAGCCCAAAGCCGCTAAGTTCCGTAAGCGGTTCGCGCACAAGCTGACGGGTCTTGGCTGACGGTTGGAACTTCCTCGCCCGAAGTGGTATAAGGCGACTCCCACATCCGATGGACCCCCCTTAGGAGAGATGAAATGCCGAAGCCAGATGGCGCTTTGGTGGTTAAGTGGCGGAAGTTGGCGGAAGAGGGATTCCTCTACGCCGAGATCGCCCGTATGTCCCCCGAATTTTCCGTCGACCAGGTCCGGCATTACTGCTTGGGCCATACGGGACGGAAGGTTGCCGGACCCATCCAGCGGGTCGATCGCTGGTACGGTTCGAACGTCTGGCTCCGTGGTGAGAACTCACCCCACGCCGAGCTGACGATCAAGCAGGCTCAACGCGTCCTGGATGATTGGGACGAGAAGGCCGACCGTTGGAAGGCGTCGGGAGCCGAGTGGGCGCGTAAGCTCGGAGTGTCTCCGAGCACGATTTACATGCTCCGCCGCGGGGAGACCTGGAAGCACCTCGAGCACCCGAATCAGGGCCGCAAACCCAAGAAGCGCAAGAAGTCCTGACACGGGATCGCAGTCGCAGATGTGCCTCGGCCCACCCCTGCCTGGGTCGAGGGCTTTCTTATTCTTGCGACTTCAAATGGTCAATCTTGGCCGTCGCTAAGAATCGCTGATCTCGGGCGCCGATAACCGCTCCGGCGGAGGTGCCAGCGGTAGGGCACCATCCAGCAGTCGCTCGGTGAAGTCGAGACGGGCATCCATGTTCCTGAGATGCCGGTGTAGTTCCGCGACTTCGGAGCGCAGGGCGTCCCGCTCCACAGCATCGAGGTTCCGCTGCGGGGCTGGCCCCGTATCGAGCTTCTTGAGGATCCACTGAGCGAGGAATGTCCCCGCGGACCCGATCGCTCCGCCGCTCACGAACACGGCGGCCATCGCGATCCAGATCTCTGGACCCATAGGTGGCCTGCCTCTCAGAACGTTCCTGCCCATCGCGCGCGTGTGCTATCGGACGGGTCTTGGTCCCCGGAAGTTTCGCGCGGGGCCGCATGACAAACTATTGTCGACGCTGCACCACGTAGCGGCCGGCGTGTTCCGCTGAGCGACTGCCGTGTCCGGCTGGCTGACTAGTTCGAGTGTTTGCGAATGTCGTCCAGCCTCGCCTGAGCATCTTCGGCCGCCGCAACCTGGTCCAGCGCACGCGCCGCGGTGATCAACCCTTCGAGCGACGTCGTACGCTCGGGCGTGAAGTCCAAGGCCGTTCGGAATGCCGCGAGCGCGGTTGTGTGGTCACCTAAGGCGAGGGCCACTTCTCCGAGCAGTTCGTGGGGAGGCTTGAAACTGGCCGGCGGGCCGAATTCGAATGGGAGCGACTCCTCCATCGCGGCGGCCTCACGCAACAGAACGAGAGCCCGCTGACCGTCTCCGGCATCGAGCGCTAGGAGGGCCTCGAGCTCTTGGCGGGAGATGGTGAGCCGTGGCATGTCCGTTGCCATTTCCGCCGTCCGTAGCGTCGCGAGTGCCCGCTCCGCACCGGCACGATCACCCTGCTTGATCGCCGCGTAGCCCGTCACGAAGTCGTAGGCCGGGTGGTCGACGTCGGCCCCCAGGCGCTCTGCGGCGGCCCAATCCTGCGTATCGAAGACGTGTCGCGCTCTCATATTCACGTAGTAGCCCACCTCGTCCGGACGGGCGGTTCCGCTGGTGACACGCCCCCGACAGTCGGCCATGCCGCGCTCGGCGTCCGACAGGTCGGCCCGCATGAGCCACCCGTAGTGCAGCCACGACGTGTAGTGGCCGCACACGTTGGCGGGTCGGCCGAGCTCCGCCAGACGGGCATTCTGAACGTCACGAGCACGGATGTTGGCCGCCACGACGTCGTCCCACATGCCCATCGCGACGAAGATGTGCGACGTCATGTGCTGTGCGTGTCCCGCATCCGGTGCGATCTCCGAGTAGGCGCGGGCCGCATCCAGTCCGAGCGGTGCGTGGATCGGGTCGTCGAAGGAATGAATGATGTAGTGGGCTCCACCCGGGTGGTCCGGATTGACCTCGAGGACGGGCGCCGCCGCCGCCGCGGCCTTCACGTACGTGGCGAAGTCTCGCTCTCCATCGGTGCTTCCGAGGATCGCCAGGGAGTAGAAGGCTCGGGCCTCCATGTCGCTGGGGTATGTGGCGGTGATGCGGGCCATCTCAGCCATGTAGGCAAGGTCGCGCTCCGTCTTGGAGCCCGCCCCGTACAACACGTCGATCGCGACCATATAGGCTGCTTCGCGGGGCGTCGGTGCCTTGGCGCGCCGTGCCTCGGGGGTCGGGGCATACCGACCCAGTGCCGCCATGGCGGCGGGCTTGTCCTGCTGCTGCCAGAGCGGATGGTTGTACGTCATGGCCTCGCCCCAGTACGCCAGCGCAAAGGAGGGATCCTTCGACTGCGCATCCCGGAACGCCTGCGCCGCATCCTCGAATTCGAAGGAGTGCAGAAGCAGTACGCCCTCGATGAACGGCCGCTGCGCGTCATGGTTTCCGGAGTTCGGAAAGGAGATGGTGCCGAGACGGCGCTCCTGAGCCAGGACTTCATCGCCGGGCACGAACGCGGCACCTGCCGCGGCGGCGAGGGCGATGGTTACAGCGGTGCCGCGGCGGCGGTTCATACGGTGCTCCTATCGACGGACGGGTTGTAGAGATACGGGTACGAAGCGGGAGCGGCCGCAGCAAGGGCAGGGCATCTGGCGTCCGCGGCGGGCACCCGTTTGCTTCCTTCTCGGCCCAGCCACGGGAACACCCATTGCCAGATGTAGGGAGCGCCGATGCAGCTTTTCGTAGGGACCAGCGGGTACAGCTACAAGGAGTGGAAGGGGAGCTTCTACCCGGAGGACCTCTCCGCCAAGGACATGCTCGTCTACTACGGGGAGCGTCTGAACGCGGTCGAGATCAACAACACGTTCTACCGTTTGCCCAAAGCATCGGTGCTCGAGTCCTGGGCCAGCCAGGTACCGGCCGACTTCCGATTCTCGATCAAGGCCTCACGCCGCATTACGCACTTCACCCGCATGAAAGCCGAGGCGCGTGAGCCAACGGAATATTTACTTTCCACCATCCAAACACTGGGCGAACGGCTGGGCGTCGTGCTCTTCCAACTCCCGCCGAATCTTAAGAAGGATGGCGAGCGTCTCGCGTCGTTTCTCGAGATGCTCCCGGAGGGCACCCCTGCCTCGTTCGAGTTCCGGCATGAGAGCTGGAATGATGACGAGATTCATGGGCTTCTCCGCGCCCGAGGGATGGCGTGGGTGTGTGCGGACGCCGACGAGGGTGCGGAGGACGAGCCCATCGTGGATACCGCACCGTGGGGGTACCTGCGCCTGAGAAGGCCCGATTACAAAGCCGACGACTTGCGTCGTTGGGCTGACCAGATCCGTGAAACGTCCTGGGAGAAGGTGTTCGTGTTCTTCAAGCACGAGGATGAGGGAGCCGGTCCGAGGATGGCCTCGGAGTTTCGCGAAGTCTTCGAGGGACGAGCCGGGTGACGACCAAGCCGCGCCGCGCGCGCCATTGAAATGTTGTTGACGCCATTGAAATGTTGTTGAAAGGAGCAACGCGTTGAGTTCGAGAGGCCGATGATCAAGGTGGAAGGGGTAACGAAGCGATACGGCGACGTGGTCGCCGTCGACGACCTCACCTTCGAAGTCGCACGGGGGGAGGTCGTGGGCTTTCTCGGGCCGAACGGTGCGGGGAAGACGACGACGATGAGGATGATCACCGGGACCCTGCAGCCCGACGTGGGCGCGGTCCACTTCGATGGTGTGCCGATCGACGAAGGGCTCACGGAGGCGAAACGCCGAATCGGGTATCTGCCCGAAGCCAACCCGCTCTACGATGAGCTCCTCGTGTCGGAATACCTCGACTACGTAGCGGAGTTGAGGGGCCTCTCCGACGCCGAGACCCGCTCCGGCGTCGCGGACGCCGTCGATGAGACGGATTTGGCCTCGGTCTTCTATCGGCCCATAGGTGAATGCTCCAAAGGGTATCGCCAGAGGATCGGTCTCGCGGGGGCGATCCTGCACCGGCCCGAACTCTTGATTCTCGATGAGCCGACGGAGGGCCTCGACCCCAACCAGCGTGTCGAGATCCGTCGCCTCGTCAGTTCGCTGGGCCGCGAGCGAACGGTGCTGCTGAGTACACACGTGATGCAGGAGGCTGAAGCTACCTGCTCGCGCCTCGTGATCCTGCGGCAGGGACGTCTCGCCGCCGAGGGTCGCGTCGGAGATCTGGTCTCCCAGGCCGCGGGCCACGTACGCTACATCGTCGAGGCCGAAGGAGAGGGTGTCGCCGACGGGCTCGCGGCTCTTGGCGGGGTCTCGGGACACACGTCGGAGTCGATCGATGGCCGCGTGCGGGTGGTGCTCGAATCGAGCGCGAAGGACGAGTTGCGACCTGAGATCTTCGCGATGGCGCGGGACCGAGGGTGGACGCTGTGGGAACTCCATCGCGAGAGGGCCAGCCTGGAGCAGCTCTTCCGGGATCTGACCGCGGACGACGTGGAGGTGGGCTCATGACAACCCGCGTCTTCACAGTCGCGAGGCGAGAGCTCCGGGGCTACTTCGATCAGCCGACCGCCTATGTGCTCATCGTCGCCTTCCTCGGCCTGTCGCTCTTCCTTGCCTTTCGGATGATGTACGGCGCGAGCATTGCGTCGCTGCGGCCGATTTTTGATCTGCTGCCCGTGCTGTTCGCGGTGTTCATTCCCGCCGCCACTATGCGCACGCTCGCAGAAGAACGCCGCGGCAAGACGCTCGACTGGCTGCTGGCGCAGCCGGTGACCGAACTGGAACTCGTGCTCGGCAAGTTCCTGGGCGTTTGGGCCTTCGTCCTCCTCGCCCTCGCAGGCACGCTTCCGACCGCGATCGGAGTGCTGCTCGTGTCGCAGGCGGACCCGGGAATCGTTCTGGCTCAATACGTCGGTGCGGCGCTGCTGTCGGCCCAGCTGACGGCGGTGGGCGTGTGGTCGTCGAGTTTCACCAGGAATCAGATCACCGCGTTTATCGTCGCCGCGGCAATGAGCTTCACGCTCTTTCTCATCGGACTGCCCATCGTCCAGATCGGCCTGCCGCCGAGTTGGGCCGGGCTGCTCGCACGCTTGTCTGTCGTGGGCCACTTCGAGAACGTCGCCCGCGGAGTCATCGATCTTCGGGACGTGCTGTACTTCATATCTACGGCCGGACTCTTCCTGGTGCTGGCCCTTCAGGCGATCGCGAGGGAACGCCTGAGTAGAGTGCGACCGGAACACCGTCGGTTACGTTGGGGCACAGGCGTCGTCGTGGTGCTTGTGATCGTTCTCAACCTGCTGGGGAGTCGGGTCCGAGGTCGCCTCGATCTGACCGCGGACAACCTCTACACGCTGTCTTCGGGGACGAAGGATCTACTCCGAGATCTGGACGACCTCGTTCAGATCAAGCTGTTTGCGTCGTCCGAACTCCCGCCCGAGGTGCAGCTCCAGCTCCGAGACGTTCGTGACCTCCTCGCGGACATGCGACGGGCGTCGAACGGCAACCTCTTGGTGAGTGATGTCGACCCGGAGCGCGATCCGGACGCGGCTACCGAGGCCGCGGCGATGGGCATCTATCCCGTCGAGTTCAACGTCCTCCGCGAAGACAACTTCGAGGTTCGCCAGGGCTATTACGGATTCGCGGTGGTGTACGCGGAGGATATCGAGGTCACTCCTCTCATCCAGAGGACCGACGACCTCGAGTTCCGCCTCGCCTCGCAGATCCACCGCATGACGACGGAGGAGCGACCGGGTATCGCCTTCGTGGGCGGTTTCGGAGCCAAGGGCTCAAACGACATTCCGGGGCTTCGTGAGGGTCTCGCCGACCGGTACCAACTCCGCACGATCGACATCGCGGGGGACTCTGCGGAGGACATTGGCCGAGACTCGACCGAGGTTCTGGTCATCGCGGGCCCGATGCAGCCACTCGACCCCGCAGCCCAGGCACGTGTTCGTGCGTTCATGGACGGGGGTGGCGCCGTCCTGGTGCTCGCAGAGCCGATCATGTTGAACGCGCAGTCACCCGTCCCGACGCCGATCTCCTCCGGACTCGAGGACCTGCTCGCGGCACGTGGTATCACGTTTGTGCCTGGACTCGTCGTCGATCTTGCCTCGAGCGAACGGGTATCGCTCGGTCGACAGGGGCTGTTCAGCGTGATCGCGCCCTATCCGCTCTGGCCCATCGTTGTGCCCGCGGGTGATCACTCCGTCACGAACGGCATCAATTCGCTCACGTTGGGCTGGGCCGCACCTCTCGCCATCGATCCGGGAGCGACCGGCGTCACAGCCCTTTGGCAGACGAGCGAAAACGGGGCCGTACACCCCAGGGCTGCTCCCATCTCCCCGGACCAGGACTGGGTATATACCGAAGAAGAGCTGGGCGTCCGGGTCGTCGCGGCTTCCGTGCTTCCCGGCGCGGGCGATGCATCGGGCCGGCTCATCGTCGTCGGGGATGCTTCGCTCGCCGAAGCGCAGTACTTGGGGGCCAATCCAGGGAACCTGGTCTTTCTGGCGAACGCGATCGACTGGCTCGCGCGCGATGAGGCGCTCATCAACATCCGGTCGAAGGACCGTACGCCCCCGGGGCTCTCGTTCTCTTCGGACATGACCCGCGATCTCCTGAAGTGGGGCAATCTGCTCGGTGTCCCGCTGCTCTTCGTGCTGGTCGGTTTCGTCCGGATCACGGGCCGCCGCCGTCGGGCCGAGGCGCGCTGGCGTGAGGTACTGCCATGACCGAACGCACGCTGAAGCTGCTGGTCGGAGGACTCGCGATTTCCGTAGTCGCATGGCTGGCTGCCGCGCTCTTCTCGGGCGGGGCAGGGACCATCTCGGCCTCCGGGGAGATCACGCACTTCCTGGACGGCCTCGAGGCAGACGTGGTCGACGCCGTGCACATCGAAGGACCGGACGGCCCGATCGCACTGCTGCGGAACGGGGATAGCTGGACGGCCAACGGTTTTCCTGCAGACCCTGAGGCCGTCGAACTCCTCCTGGCCATTCTCCCCGACCTGCGCGTCGGAGATGTAATCGCCACGAACCCCGACAACCACGAGCGCATGGGTGTGTCCGAAGGCGTGGCCGTGAAGGTCACGTTCGATCTGAACGGCGCTCCCCGTTCCTTGCTGCTGGGCCGTCGCGGCCGCGGATTCGGAACGGCCTATGTCCGCACGCCCGCGGACGACGCGGTCTATCTACTCCACGGCGATCTCCTGGGACAGGTGATCCGGCGAGTGGATGACTGGCGGGATCGCGTGATGGTGCGCACGGATACCGCTGATGTCGTCCGGATCGCGGTGGAGCGGGACGGTGATGCGTATACGTTGCTGCGTGGTGACAGCGCCTGGAGCTTCGAAGGCGGCGATGCGGCCAGCCCGACGGTGATCGTGGGCATCCTATCCGAGCTGTCCAATCTGGTCGCCTCAGGCTTCCTGCCGGAAGGTGACTCGATCGCCGCGTTGGAGCGCGGTGGCGGAACGATCGCCTACTCCGCTGAGGGGGCGGTTCTGGCGGACATCTCCGTCGGCACGGGCCAGGCGGATCGTTGGGGCCGCACGGCTGCGAACGACTACATCTACCGGCTGACCTCGTTCAGGGTGGGGCGCATCTCACCCACGAGGGAGAGCGCCCGGCCCGCCAGGTAGTCCGAGACCTGGCCTTTACCCGAAGGAGATCCCCTGCGCCAGCGGGAGTTCGGTGCTCCAATTGACCGTGTTGGTCTGGCGGCGCATGTAGGCCTTCCATGCGTCCGATCCCGACTCACGCCCGCCACCGGTTTCCTTCTCTCCTCCGAACGCACCACCGATTTCGGCGCCTGACGTGCCAATGTTCACGTTCGCGATGCCGCAGTCGCTTCCGCGGTGGGAAAGGAAGTACTCGGCCTCGCGGAAGTTGTCCGTGAAGATCGACGACGACAGACCCTGCGGGACGGCGTTGTGGATGGCCACCGCTTCTTCGATCTCTTCAATCGCTTCGGCAGGCGAGGCTCCGGCGCTGCCGTACTCGATGATGTAGAGGATCGGCGCGAAGGTCTCGTCCTGCACGATCGAGTACTGATTCTCGGCGCGAGCGATACACGGGGTCACGTACAAGCCGCCCGGGTACGCGTCACCCTCGAGGATCTCGCCCCCGTAGAGGATCTCGCCGCCCTCCTCGACCACTTTGCGGCGTGCGGCCATCATCGCGTCGACCGTCCCCTGGTTCAGGAGCGGACCCATGAGCGTGTCGTCCGCGAGTGGGTTCCCGATCCGCACGCCTTCGTAGGCCTTCACGAGGCGGGCCACGAGCTTCTCTCTCACCGAACGGTGCACGATGATCCGGCGGGTGCTCGTGCAGCGCTGACCGGCCGTCCCGACGGAGCCGAAGACGATGGCCGGAAGCGCGAGCCCGAGGTTCGCGTGGGGTGTGACGACGATGGCGTTGTTGCCGCCGAGCTCGAGGATCGAGCGGCCGAGGCGCTTGCCGACGACCTCCGCGACACGGCGGCCCATGCGACACGAGCCCGTCGCGGACACGAGGGGCACGCGCACGTCGTTCAGCATTCGTTCACCGATCGTGCCGCCCTCGCCCACAACGAGCGAAAAGATCGCCGGGTCGACCGAGTTCTCCCGACAGACCTCCGCGGCGATCTTCGTGACCGCGATCGCCGTCAACGGCGTGCGTTCCGACGGCTTCCACAGCGTTGTGTCGCCGCACACGGCGGCGAGCGCCGCGTTCCAGCTCCAGACTGCGACCGGAAAGTTGAAGGCGCTCACGACCCCCACGACGCCGAGCGGGTGCCACTGCTCGCGCATGTGATGGTCGGGGCGCTCGCTGGCGAGCGTCAGCCCGTACAGCTGGCGGGATAGACCCGTCGCGAAGTCGCAGATGTCGATCATCTCCTGGACCTCGCCCTGACCCTCCGTCTTGATCTTGCCCATCTCGAGCGTCACCAGGGCACCCAGCTCGACCTTCTTCTCGCGGAGGCGATTCCCGAGCTGACGGACGATGTCCCCGCGCTTCGGCGCTGGCACTTTCCTCCACACCAGAAAGGCCTGATGCGCCTTGTCGACGATGGCGTCGTATTCGGCCTCGGTCACTTCGCGCACACTCGCCAACCGACTCCCGTCGACGGGAGTGTGGACCTCGAGGGTGGGGCCCGACCCGACCCATTCCCCAGCGAAACCGCCGGGGTTGTCGTCTTCAATGCCGAGCGAAGTCAGGATCTGACGGGTGTTCATGTGGGACGGCTCTCCATTGGGCTGCTAGCCTCGATTCGCTTTGTCACGCCAGAACTGGCGTCGATCCGATTCGCTGGTGTCGATGGGTGGGATGACGGCCCGCACGAGCCGCACGTTCCCGAGTCCGAAGAGTTTCTGGAGCGCGGACACGGTCTCCGCGTCGGGTGTCGCCGTGAGGCTGCGCGACCGGAGTCGTGGTGCCGGCTCACCGTTGTCCTGACCGATCTGAATCCACACCGGTGAAGCACCGGGATGGGCCGCGAGAAGCTTTCGGGCCTCACCGAACGCCGCGTCCGTGACCTTGGAGTCCAGCTCCAGTTCGATCTGGATCGCGAGCTCGCCCGCACCAGTCACGTCTTCCAGCAGACGCGCGGCGTCGAGGAAGATCGGAGGGTCCTCTTCGTCTCGCTCGTTCCCGCTCACTTTGCCGCACACGAGGACCACGGCGTCCTGCTGCAGGACCTCTTTGTACGTCTGCCACGCTTCGCGGAAGGCGAGGACGGTCGCGGTTCCGTTGAAGTCTTCGACGGTGATCTTGCCCCACTCCGAATTGTCCCGGCGGGCGATCTGACGCGAGACCGACGTGACGACACACGGCAATTCGACCGCCTGCCCGGGTCGTTCCGCGAGGGTGTCGGAAGTGACAGGCCCGAAGGCCCGCACCACCTCTCGGTAGCGGTCGAGCGGGTGCCCGGAAATAAAGAACCCGAGCGCGGCCTTCTCGCGGGCCAGCCGATCCTGCTCCGACCACTCGGGAAGTCGGGGCAGCGACGGCGCAGACCGGGGCAGGGCCGATGCGTCACCGAAGAGTGATCGTTGTCCGGCCTCGACCTCAGCCTGCCGCGCCTGGACCTCGCCGTACGCCGAATCGAGCCCCGCCAGGAGTTGGGCGCGGTGCCCGAACGCGTCGAGCGCGCCGGCCGCGATCAGGGCCTCGCACGCACGTTTGTTCAACGCTCGGATGTCGATACGATCGAGGAAGTCGAAGAGCGTGGTGAAGCGTCCCTCGGCGCGGGCCGAAAGCACGGATTGTACCGCGCTGTGCCCCACACCTTTTACGGCCCCGAGGCCGAAGCGGATCCTGCCCTTCGACGTCACCGTGAACTTCCACCCCGACTCGTTGACGTCGGGTGGCAGAACCTCGAGGGGCTCTTCGAGCTTCGGGAGATAGCGCGGCAACTCGCGACAGGCACTGATGTACTTCACGACGCTGTCGGTCGTGTCCAGCACCGAAGACAACAGGGCGGCCATGAACTCGGCCGGGTAGTGCGCCTTGAGCCATGCCGTGTGATACGAGACGAGCGAGTATGCGGCCGAGTGGCTTCGATTGAAGCCGTAGCGACCGAAGGTCTCGATCTGCTCCGCGAGATCGGCAGCCGTACGGCGATCGACGCCCCGTTCGACCGCTCGCTCGACGAAGGTCTCGAGTTCGGTCTTGATCAGCTCGGCGATCTTCTTTCCGACCGCCTTCCGGAGAACGTCGGCCTCGCCCAGTGTAAAGCCGGCGAGGTCGGACGCGATCCGCATCAACTGCTCTTGGTAGACGATGACGCCGTAGGTCGGCTCCAAGACCTTCACAAGGTCCGGGTGCGGATACGTCACGGCCTGACGTCCGACCTTTCGCTCGATGTAGACGTCGGTCATGCCCGAGTCGAGCGGTCCCGGCCGGATGAGCGCGTTCGTCGCCACGAGATCCTCGAAGCGGTCGCAGCGCATGGCGCGGAGCTTGTCGTTCGCCAGATTCGACTCGAACTGGAAGATCCCCGCGTTGCCGCCGCGGGCCAGCATCTTGTAGACCGCTGGATCGTCGAGCGGAATGTCGTCGACGGAATCGTACGTCTCACCTGTCTCGGGGTGCGCGAGTTTCCCGTAGCGCTCCTTCAACATCACGACCGCGTCGTGGATGACGGTGAGGGTCTTGAGCCCGAGGAAGTCCATCTTGAGCATGCCTGCCTCGTCGAGGCAGTTCATGTCGTACTGGGTGACGACCATCGCGTCGCCGTTCTCGCCACCGCCGTTCTTCCCGGTCTGGACGCTCACCGGCACGTAGTCGTCGATGGGTCCTGGCGCGATGACGACGCCGGCCGCGTGCACGGACGCGTGACGAGACAGCCCTTCGAGGGTGATAGAGTAGTCGAAGAGCTGCTTGTGACGCTCGTCGAGTTTGTAGAGCTCCTTCACCTCCTTGAGCCCGTCCACCGCCTCCTGAACCGTGAACGCCTGGCCGGGCTGATTCGGAATCAGCTTGGCGATCCGGTCGGTTTCGGACGGCTCGAAGCCAAGCGCGCGCCCGACGTCGCGAATGACCGCCCGGCTCTTCATGGTGCCGAAGGTGATGATCTGGCCGACCGCGTCCTTGCCGTACTTCTGGCGGGTGTATTCGATGACCTCACCGCGCCGCTCGTAACAGAAGTCGATGTCGATGTCCGGCATCGAGATCCGTTCGGGATTCAGGAACCTCTCGAAGAGCAGATCGAATTTGAGCGGATCTAGGTTCGTGATGCCCAGCGAATACGCCACCAGGGATCCCGCCGCGGAACCACGACCGGGTCCGACGGGGATGTCGTTATCCCGCGCCCAACGAATGAAGTCCTGCGTGATGAGGAAGTAGCCCGCGTAGCCCGTTCCCTTGATGACGCCCATCTCGTAGTCGAAGCGCGCCTGCACTTCGGGTGGGAGCGGATCTCCGTAGCGGTCCTTCGCTCCCTCGATCGCGAGGTACTCGAGGAAGTCGTTTTCGTCGGAGTGCCCTTCGGGGAGCGGGAACTCGGGAAGGAAGTATTTCTTCTCGAACACCAGATCGACCTGGTCCGCGATCTTCAGGGTGTTTTCAACGACGTCGGGGCGATCCGGGAAGCGGGACGCCATCTCGTCCGCGCTCTTGAAGTACAGGCCTTCGTCGTACCTCATGCGCGCCGGGTCGTCACGATCCTTGCCGAGGCCGATGCACAGCAGGATGTCGTGCGCCTCGTGGTCTTCGGGCTGGAGGAAGTGCGAATCGTTGGTAACCACGACGGGCAGACCCAATTCAGCCCCGAGCGAGAAGATCTGGTCGTTGAGCTCGGCCTGGCCCGGCGAGTCGTGGGCCTGGACTTCGAGGTAGTACCTGCCGTCGAAGAGGTTGGCGTACCACTCGGCGGCTTCGCGGGCTCCCGAGCGGTTGCCCGCAGTGAGGTGTCGGGCGACTTCCCCGGCCATACAAGCCGAGGAGACGATGATGCCTTCATGGTGCTTCGCGAGCACCTCGCGATCGATCCTGGGCTTGTGGTAGAAGCCCTGCGTGTAGCCGATGGAGGAGAGCTTCACCAGGTTCTTGTAGCCGGTCATGTCGCGGGCCAGGAGAACCAGGTGGTAGTAGGCGCGCTCGCCCTGCCCGGACTTGGAACGATCCCGCCGATCTCCGGGGGCGACGTACGCCTCCATACCGATGATCGGCTTCAGGCCTTCCTTCTTCGCCGCCTTGTGAAACGACCACGCGCCGAACATGCAGCCGTGATCCGTGAGCGCGAGGCCGGGCATCTCGAAGGCCTTGGCCTTACGGACCAGGTCGCCGATGCGGTTGGCACCATCGAGTAGGGAGTACTCGGAGTGCGTATGTAGGTGGACGAAGCTCACGAAGGTGCGGTGGCGGTGCGTGGGTCGGGCTTGGACTCCAACGTAACCCTGCCGTCGAGGGGCGCCAGTCGCCGATTTCGGACGTTGCGGCGGACGTGCCGATCCAACGGGACTTGTTGTGAAGACGACAATCTTCGCCGTCGTTCGGGGTGACCCTTGGCCCCGATGTCGTGTAGCATATCGTGCTGATTCCTCACTCCGTCGGAGCCGCCGTGCGCTCGACCGTCCCGGTGCTGTTCTGCCTCGCGGCGTCGGCCGTCGTCCCCACCGGTGGCGGCGCGCAGGAAGCGCTCCCCCTCATCAGCGTCGAGGTCGATCTGGGTGCCTACGGGCTCGCGGGACCCTCGGAGGTGCGGCGGGGCCGGGTTTCCGTCGCCTACGCGCCCGAGGGGATCCGACTCGGCATGTACTACCTGCGCGAGGGGAGTATCCCGCCACGGGTCACCTACCCGGACCCGCCGCCGATGCCCGTTTCCTCCACGCTCGATCGGGTCGAAACACGGCAGACGGCGCTCTGGGTTTGGAATACAGAAGAACTCATCCGCGACCTGGCGGAGCGCGAGGTCTTCCTGGATTTCCTCGAGGCTCGCGGCATCACGCGAGCGTTTCTGTACCTGGCCGCGGCGGAGGGCACGTCGCCGTCTGCCGGCTACATCCCCTTTTCGAGTGAGGAGATCGGGCCGCTCGTCGCCGAGATGCGCGCGCGCGGAACGCTGGCGTACGCGCTCGATGGCGATCGTGATTACGTGCTTCCCCAAAACCACGCCGGCGTCTATCGCACCGTCGAACGGCTCGTGGAGCACAATCGTGCCGTTCCCGAGGAGCAGCGCTTCCATGGGGTGCGCTACGATATCGAGCCCTATCTCGCCCAGGGCTTCCAGGGCCCGAGTCGCTCGTTGCTGCTCGACGGCTATGTCGAACTGATCGCCGGTGTATCACGCATCGCGAGAGTGGGGGGATTGGCAGTCGCCGTCGATATTCCCTTCTGGTTCGACGCCCCCGACGAGGAGACAGGTGTCTACATGGAGGCCGTGTACCAAGGGCGGCGCGCGCGGGTGCTCGAGCACCTCATGTCGCTCGTAGACGACATCGCGATCATGGACTATCGGACCATCGCCGAGGGTGCGGACGGCGCGCTGGCCCATGCGCTCCACGAACTCGAGATGGGTGAAGCGATGGGTGTCGACGTCTTCGTCGGCGTGGAGACGACCCGCCTGGTGGATGAAGACCTCCACACCTTCTTCGGCCCCATCCGAGAGGGCCTCCCGCCGCACGGGGATCTTCGATGGGTGGTTCTCGAGGAGGGTCAGGACTCGCGCACGAGGGTATGGGTCGTCGATAGCGAGGAGGCCCTTCTGGAGCTTCGGGAGCGGACCGTCGGCGCTCGCTTCCTGAGGCACTGGCCGGCCGGCCGTCCGATTCGGGTGGCCGCCGACAAACAGTCGTTCCACAATCTCGGACGCGAGCGCATGGAGCGGGTCACCGACACCATCGTGCGCCATCTGATCGGTGCGCCGGCGTTCGCCGGGCTGGCGTTCCACGACTATCGCGGCCTGCGGGAACTGCTGTCCCGGAAGTAGCCGCGTTGAGGGCGCCCGCTCGCCCGCTGGGCTCGCCGCCCGCTGGTCGAGCCCGTCGCCCCCTACTGCGGAACGGTGATCCGGAGCGGAAGTACGACCTCACCCCAATGGAATCGGAGCGTCGTCTCGTAGGGGCCGACCAACGGAAAGTAGAAGGCGAGGACCTCCATGTGCGCTCCGGTTTCTGCCGTCGCAGTGACGCGGAGCGCTTCGCTTTCCATGGGAAAGTACGAGTGATGCGTGTCCCACTCGCGCACGAACACGACCTCCCATGGGGCCGACTCGTGAGGCACCGTCCAGACACCGTACCGACCTGCCGGTAGCGGGGCGCCCTCCACATGGACCGGCTCCGTGAACTCCACCCAAGTGGCGCGATTCGCGCCTGGGGTCCAAACGACGTCGTAGTCGAGGAGCTCACCGAACAACGACCGACCTCTCAGCACTGGACGATCGTATTCGACGGTGATCGTGGTGGAGTTCACCATCTGGGTAACGGCGCCGTGCTGGCTCGGTCGGGGCTGCGCCTCCACTGCGGGGACAACGCCCAGAAACGCCAGGGCGAGAACGACGACGACACGGATGGTCCAGCGCATACGGAGATCCTCGGCAATGAGACGCGACTGTCCGATGAATCCGCCAGTCCTACCCCGTGTTCCAGCCGCGGAGTTGCCTACCGACGCCTCCCCCGCACTACGACGTGCAGCGGAAGGTGTCGAGGATGGTCTCGAGCTGGATCATGTACTCGTACTTCTCTTTCCCCGGGGCGTACAGCCAGGCGTCGAGAAGGTAGGTACGGTCCTGGTTGTCGCACGTGACGACTCGGGTAATCAGCGGTCCGCCCGCAGGCCAGCCTCGATCCGGAGGATTGCGCCACTGGCTACGGACCTCCGAAGCGGAGTTGCCCTGGTGCTCGAAGGTGATCTGTTGGAGCCCGTCGAGGACGACCTCCTGCGGCTCGGAGTAGTTCGCGTCTGCGATTCGAGCGCGCCATTCGAGCACCGCCTCGGTACTCAGGCGGCTTGGGGCCGGGGTGAGCCACGTCACCGCGACCTGACGGATGAGTTCGGACGGATCGGGGTTGTCGTTCCGGAACACATAGACCGAGTCGCGCTGGCGCCACTCGTAGACATCGGGCAGGTAGAGGAGGAAGCCCGCCCGGAGCGACAGGGTATCGGCCAGGGCCGAGTCCCTGCCTGAGATGTACATCCGGTTCCGTGCATAGGAGCGGTACTGAGCGTCCAGGAGTTCGTTCACGCCGGCCAGGTGAGGGGCGAGATCAGCCTGGGTCCATCCGTCGTCCAGCAAGACGAGCGTGACGGTCTGGCCGCTCGCCCAGACGTTGTAGACCTGATGGACCCCGTTCTCCGTGATGGCCTCTCGCGACTCCTCGAGGATCTGCTGCACCCATGCGTCCGACCGACTTCCAACCGCGAGGATCTGGCGAAACCGCCTCAGGCGGTCCCAGAACTCGGCGGAGGGCTCCTGATAGGTGACCGTGAAGGTCTTTTCCTCCCGTACCGTCGTGATGGTCTGTTCCAGAGCGTCGTAAATGTCCTGGGAGACCTCGAACCACTGGTCTTGCGACATAACGGCGATGACGCTGTTCGGATCGCCATAACTGAGGGGTTTGTCGCCGCACGCCGCGACGGAGAGAAGGACGGCGCACACCGTGACCGCCGTCGAAATGCCCCTGTGCATCTTCATGTCGCCTCGCTTCGCCTGATTCATCTCTTTCGCTTATACGCCGGGTAGCTGCGGAGGTGTCGCTCGCGCCCACCTCTAGCCGATCAAACTTCCCAGATTTCGTTCCAACAAGGCCTCGGCATCGGGCGCACGTCCCATGAATTCCAGGAAGAGCGCATCTGGATCGGCCGAATCCCCACGCGACAGGATGGAGTCCACGTAGCTGCGTCCCGTCTCCCGGTTGAAGATCCCCTCGTCCCGGAATCGGGTGAACACGTCCGCATCAAGGACCTCGGACCAGAGGTAGCTGTAGTAGCCCGCCGCGTATCCTCCTGCAAACAGATGCGTGAAGGAGGTCAGCCCGTGCAGGCGGGCGAAACCGGGAGCCGGTGCAAAGGGCGTGAAGCGTGACTCCCCGAACTCCATGACCTCATCGCCCTGGCGGGCATCGACGTGTGCATCGGGGGATGCCCCCGCCTCCGCGTTGAGACGCGGTGCCAACTCTTCGTGCAACGCCAGGTCGACGGTGCCAAGCGAGAGCTGCCGCATCTGCGCCCAGCCTCCCATGAATCGTCGTGCCGCGACCATTCGATCGAATACCTCCGACGGGAGGCTCTCCCCCGTTTCGTGATGGCTGGCGAAGAGGTCGAGCGCCTCCCGCTCCCAGGTCCAGTTCTCCATCAACTGGCTCGGGAGTTCCACCCAGTCC
This sequence comes from Gemmatimonadota bacterium, assembly GCA_027623325.1. Taxonomy (GTDB): domain Bacteria; phylum Gemmatimonadota; class Gemmatimonadetes; order Longimicrobiales; family Gaopeijiaceae; genus UBA2589. The sequence continues at coordinate 34,807 of JAQBXY010000011.1, read as the reverse complement.
CACGCGACATTGATGCCGGCCCGCGACGGGACCTCGACCCTCGACGTGCAGTGATGCAGCAGGTGGCCGAACTCGTGGAACGTCGTCTCGACCTCGCGGTGCGTCAGGAGGGCCGGGTCATCTCCTTCGGGCGGCGTGAAGTTCCCGCACATGACACCGAGATGGGGAGTGAAATCGTCGCCCCGCGGTCCGCCGGTGAGGAAGTTGTTCATCCAGGCTCCCTGGCGTTTCTCCTTGCGAGGGAACCAGTCGGTATAGAAGGCGCCGACGAAGACGTCGGCCTCGTCGAAGATCTCGTAGAAGCGCACGTCGGCGTGCCACACTTCCTCGATGGTTCGTTCCTGAATCCGGAAGCCGAAGGCTCGACGCACGATTTCGAACATGCCGGCCAGGACCTGGCCGAGCGGGAAGTACGGCCTCAGGATCTCGTCGTCGATGTCGTAGCGCAGCTTGCGCAGGCTCTCCATCGCGAAGGAGACATCCCACGGCTCGAGTTCTGCGAGGCCGAGCGTGCGGGCGTGCTCCGTCAAGTCACGGGTATCCCTCTCCCAGAACGCGCGCGTGCGCTCCACCAACTCCGCTTCGAACGCGACGGCGCGAGCACCGCTGCCCGCCATACGATCCGCCAGCACGTAGTCCGCGAAGCCGCCGTATCCAAGCAGCGTGGCGACTTCGTGCCGCAAGCGGAGGATCCGGGCGAGCAGTCCACGATTGTCGAAGTCCCCGTCTCGACAACGAGTGGAGTAGGCGACGAGAATCTCGCGACGCAGTTCACGGTCCTGGCAGTGCTTCAGGATCGGTTCCACGGAAGGATAGTCGAGCGTGAGTAGCCACCCGTCGAAGCCCTTCTCCTGCGCGCGCGCGCGAAAGCGGCGTTTGGGGGCGTCCGGGACACCGGCGAGTCGACCCTCGTTCGGCACCAACAGTTCGAACGCAGCCGTCGCGTCCAACACGTTCTCGCTGAATTTCTGCTGCAGCTGAGCGATTTCGACCTGCAAAGACTCCAGGTGCTTCTTCACATCCTTCGGAAGGTCGGCGCCGGCCCGCTGGAACTCGCGAACCGTCTTGTCGAGATGCCGTTTCTGAATTCCGGCCAGCGCGGCCGCTTCGTCGGAGGCCGCGAAGGCCTTGATCCGTTCCCAGAGTGCTTCGTGCAGCGGGAGGCTCGCCCAGAACGCCGAGATTTCGGGGAGGACGGCGTTGTACGCATCGCGTAACTCCGGAGTTTCCGCGACGGCGATGAGATGACCCGCCGGACCGGTTCGTTCGGAAAAGTCCTCGGCCGCGCGGTCCAATCGACCAATCGTGTTTGCCCAGGTGGGTGGTTCTTGATCCGATGCAACCGCCTCCACCTCAGCGCTCGCGAGCCGAAGCGCCTCACGGATTCCGGGCTCGACGTGTCCGGCCTCAATGAGGTGGAAGGGAATGCGGAACGCTCGGGACAGGAGCGGATTGATGTCGGGGTTCATGGACTCCGGGCCTCGTAACGTCCGTGGAGAGAAGATCTAAGGTATGGGGACCCGCGTTGAGGCGGCACCGTCCCGGGTCTATCTTGGCCCATCCGGTTGCCGCCCCTCGCTCCGACACTCGTATGAGTTCCGTCCCCCCCCGACCCGGATCGTCCGGCGGCATCATCCCCGCGTTGCGGCTGGTGGTGACGTTGGCGCTGCTCGTCGGGCTGACGTGGCTCACCTTCGAAGTGGCTCCGGCCCAAGTCGACAACGGTCGCCTGGCGATCTTTCTGGGCTTCGTTCTGCTCGCCGCCTCGGTTGCAGGCTCGCTAGCAACGGAGGTCGGCCTCCCGAGGATCACGGGGTTCATCGTGATCGGCATGGTACTCGGCCCGTCCGCGCTCGAATTGCTCCCACAGGTGGCGGTAGACGACCTCCGGCTGATCGACTTATTCGCGCTCGCACTCATCGCGATGCTCGCGGGTGGTGAGTTGAAGGTCGGCGCGCTGCGACCTCAAGCGAAGCTGATCGTGGTCACGACCCTCATGATTACAGGGATCGTGTGGATCGGGATGGCGGCCGCGCTCGTTGTGATCAGCCCGTTCGTTCCGTTCCTGGCCGAGCTGCCTTTCCAGGGTGTGCTCGCCGTCGCGCTCCTCCTGGGGATCTGGTCGGCGAATTCATCCCCGGATCTCACCGTTGCCGTGATCGAGGAGAAACACTCCACGGGCCCACTGTCGGAGTTGATCCTCGGTGTGACGATCGTGAAGGACGTGGTGGTGATCGTCTTGTTCACGTTCACGCTCACCATGGTCGCTCCGCTCCTCGATCCAACGCAGTCGTTTTCATCGGCGGCCCTACTGGCCCTCGGATGGGAAGTGGGCGGGTCACTCCTGCTCGGGGGCGCCCTCGGGTGGGTCTTCTCGCAGTACCTCGGAGGTGAAGGAGCCGACCCGCGCTCCCCGTTCGCGACCTTCCTTTTTGCCTATTTGATGGTCGTCCTCGTCGAGGAGTTTCACTTCGAGTTGCTGCTCACAGGGGTGACCGCCGGTTTCGTCATCGAGAACCTTTCCCCCGCGGGCGATCGGATGATCCAGGGCATCCGCTCGGTCGCCGTCGTGGTGTTTGCCTTCTTCTTCACGGTGGCGGGCGCGGGGCTCGATCTCGGCGCTGTCGCACAATTCGGTCTGGCGGCGGTGTTTCTCTTCTTCGCCCGTGTCGGCCTCACCCGGTTCGCGACGATCAGGGGTGTCAGACGCGCCCAGGGGGACGCCCACCTCGAGGGTTATGCATGGCAGGGGCTGATCTCACAGGGGGGAGTCTCGCTCGGCTTGACTCTTCTTGTGGCCGATCGGTTCCCGGAGCTCGGTCCGAACGTCGTCGCGCTGTCGATGGCGATCATCCTCGGCAACATCCTCGCCGGACCCATTCTGCTCGGTCGAGCCCTCGCGGCTCCTCGTGCCGACGCCGACGGGGAAACCGCGTGATCGCCCACAGCCACCATCGTCACCATCACGAGCACGACGGTGCCGAGCACAAGCACGGTCCGGGCGACCGTCGTGCCGTGAGTCGGCGGCTCCTCTGGGTCCTGGGCATTACCGCCACCTTCATGATCGCCGAGGTAGTCGGTGGCGTCCTTTCGAATTCTCTCGCGCTCCTGGCCGACGCGGGACACATGTTCGCCGACGTTGCCGCGCTGGCACTTTCCGTCTTCGCCATGCGCCTGTCTCAGCGACCGGCGACCCATCGGCGCACCTACGGATATGCACGCTTCGAGATCCTCGCGGCGCTGATCAACGGCGCCACCCTCCTCGTGATCGCAGGCTTGATCATTGTAGAAGCGTGGGGGCGACTGCGAGAGCCGGTCGCGATCGATGGGGTGGTGATGCTGTCCGTCGCCGGGCTTGGGTTGGGTGTGAACCTCATGGGTGCGGCGCTACTTCACAGCCATGCCCACGACAATCTCAACGTTCGCGGTGCATACCTGCACGTCCTGGGCGATCTCCTCGGATCCGTAGGGGCTATCGCTGCGGGCGTCGTCGTGTTGACCACCGGGTGGACCGCAGCGGATCCGATCATATCTGTGGTGATCGCGCTCCTGATTCTCTTCAGCGCCTGGAATCTGGTGCGGGAAGCCGCGGATGTTCTGCTCGAATCGGTGCCATCGCACCTCGACGTGGAGTCGATTCTCGCGTCGCTGCGCTCGATCGAGGGGCTCGACGAGGTGCACGATGTGCACGTCTGGACGCTGACCAGTGGCTTCGTGGCGCTGTCGGGTCACGGGGTCATCGACGACGTGACTCAGCATACACGTATTCTCGGAGAAATCCGCGAACGGATGGGCCGCTTCTCGATTGAACACGTCACGTTTCAGATCGAAATGCGTACGCTCTACCAGCTTCCGACGCGCTAACGCGAGGCGCTTCGGGCGGGGGCTGTGAGCCGTCCCAGAATTTTTCCCGTTGACATGTTGGAGGAGGATTATATGTTCGCGACAACACGCTCCGGTCGGGCCCGATACGGGTCGGTCGCGACCCGGGCATCTACCATGGAGGCACGGAGATGAGCCGGTCGGATTGGTACGAGGAAGATGAGATCGAGCCCCAAGTGTTTGCCATGGGCGACGACGACGAAGTCGATGATGAAGACTGGGACGACGATGATTGGGACGACGACGATGACGACGATGATGATGACGACGATGACGATGACGATGACGATGACGACGACGAACCGGACGATGACGACGACGACATGTGGTAGTCGCTGACTCACGTCACGTCTGAAGGCTTGGGCCGCCTCGACCCCAGGGTCGGGGCGGCCCTCGTGTCTTCCTCCGTGTCCAGATGTACTGGGAGGAGTTCATCACGAGCGCCTCTGTGCCCCAGCTGCATTCGCAGTCGGCCCTCGCTGACCTCTTTGAGTCAGCAGGCGCCGATGAGGGCGATACGGTCGTCGCCTACTGCATGGTGGGTTGGAGGCGAGCTTCACCTACTTCGCCGCGCGCCTGCTCGGATACGAGACCAAGTTCTACGATGGTTCGTGGCACGACTGGGGAGCGCGCGAAGACCTGCCCGCGGTTATGCGTACTTCGCCCCGGTAGAGACCGACCTCCACCTATGGGAGGTCGGTCCCTCACCAGGCGCTACGCCGCAGCTGCGGACGCGGCAGGCTCTCCGTAGATCGCTCCCAGGACGGCGCCGTATACGATGTGCCCGACCAGTGAGCCCATCGCCATCGCCATCGAACCCGAGAAGAGCGGCATCCCCATCATGGGCATGACCATCAGCTGGGCGGCCAGCCAAGGTGCCAAACTGAAGACCGCACCGCGGATGGGAGGGGGCCCGGGGATCATCGAGGCAGCCACTGCCGCGTAAGCGGCGGCGAGAGTGATTCCGATCATGAAGTGGCCGGCCCAGCCGAGCGCCATGTTGCCACCCATCGCCCCGGCCAACATCTCGGCGGGATTCATGGGGGGCATGCCCATCATTGGGGCTCCAAATAGCCCCACGACCGTCATAGCGATGGTCCCTGCGACGCCACCGAGAGCCATCCGTCCGAAGTTGATGTTCATGAGTCACTCCTCTTGCGCCGCGGCTCCAGCCTCGTAGCTAGCTCGCGGCTCGTGATCAGCGTTCACACAGAGGAAGGCCTTGGGCGCACGGTCGGGTTCCCCGGGCGGGCACTGTCCGTGCAGGAAGTCGCGACAACCGCGCTTCAGATCAGGGCTGCGTCCGTGAGAATCTCGACCAGGGCAGGGCCGTTGTGAGAGAGAGCCTTGACGAGCGCGCCCTCCAGGTCGGCGTCGCGCTCGACGCGGATGCCCAGGGCGCCGCAGTTGTCCGCGTACTGCGCGAAGTTCGGGTTGATCAGCGATGTCTGCCACACGTCGAGCTCCGCCGAACGCTGCTCTTTTGAGATCTTGCCCAGCTCTTCGTTGTTCAACAGAACGTGCGTGATGTTCATGTTGTATTTCACCGCGGTGGTGAGTTCCGCCATGTACTGACCGAAGCCTCCATCGCCGGAGATGCTCACGACGGGCCGGCCGTTGAAGCGTGGCTCATCCTCGAGAGTCGCCGCCCACGCCCCCATGGCTGCCGGAAAGGCGAAGCCGATCGAGCCGAGATACCCGGACATGAGGACCGTCTGCCGGACGCACTCCACGAGTTTGCTGGCGTTCATGCTCCCATCCTCAGCGACGGCTTCAAGGCTACTTCAAGGTCATGAAGAGATTGTTCAGCGACTCGGAAAGGGTCGGGTGGGCGATCATGGCATCGCGCAGGGCTGTCCAGGGAAGCCCGCCCATCATCGCCACTTGTAACACGGTGACGACCTCACCGCCTTCGATCCCCAGGATCGCGGCCCCGAGGATCTCGTCGGTGTCAGCGTCCACGACGGCTTTCATGAACCCTCGGGTTTCGTCCATCTCGATGGCGCGTGCCACGCGACTCATGGGGAGTTTCGCGACGCGGTAGTTCAGTCCCGCTGCCTCGGCGTCGCGCTCGGACAAGCCCACGCGACCCAGCTGGGGATCGATGAAGACGGCGTAGGAAAGGATTCGCCCATTCCGGGAGGCGTCGCCGCCTTCGAGGACGTTATTGGCGATGATGCGGTAGTCGTCGTACGCCGTATGAGTGAAGGGGGGAGCGCCCGTGACATCGCCGAGGGCCCACACGCCGGGAACGTTGGTCTGGCACCGGTCGTCCACCAGAATCTCGCCACGTTCTCCGACGGCGATTCCGGCCGAGCTCAGATTGAGCGTGTCGCTGTTCGGTACGATCCCGACGGCGACCAGCAGGTGACTTCCCCGGAGGACCCGCTCCTGCCCACCGCTTTCCACGGTGACTTCTACGCCGCCGTTGATCGAGGCCACGGTGTGAGGCACTGCGGGGTACACGATCTCGATGCCCTCCCCTCGAAGGATCTTCTCAATCGCTTCCGAGATGTCCGAGTCCTCGCGCCCGGCGATGCCCGAATGGTCGACGACGGTGACCTCGGCGCCAAACCGGCGGAACATCTGCCCGAACTCGAGCCCGATGAATCCGCCTCCGAGGACGATCAGGTGTCCGGGGACGCTGTCGAGTTCCATGATCGAAGTCGAATCGAGGAAGTCGACCGCCTCGAGTCCCGCGATGTCGGGGATTCGATTTCGTGCGCCCACGTTGATGAAGATGTGATCCGACGTGAGCGTGCGCACGCCACCGTCGTTCAGATCCACTTCGACCGTACCAGGTGCCGTGAATCGCGCCGTGCCGAGAATCAGATCGAGCGTCGGATGACGCTCCAGCCCCTTTCGGCTGCCCGCGCTCCACGCGTCGACGATGTCGCGTTTTCGTTTCCGCACCGTCGAGAGGTCGACGGTGACCTCACCCGTGCCGATGCCGTAGTCGCTCGCCCTTCGGGCCAGATGGGCGATCCTCGCGCTGGCGACCATCGTCTTCGTGGGCGTACAACCCCGAATCACACACGTCCCGCCGATCCGGTCGCGCTCGATCACCGCACAGTTCCACCCCGCTTCTGCCAGAGCGCCTGCCAGTGGCTTTCCGCCCTGACCGGTCCCGATGATGATCGCGTCCATGCGTTCCGGATTCGTGGGGGTCATGGACTGCGTTCCGTGGGCATTGGGGGAGGGGGTCAGCGCACTCGAGAGGGTCGGGCAAAGTAGCTCGCGCCTGCGCGAGGGGAAGTCGGAAGATCGCCGTCCGGTTCCCAGGCGTCATCACGGCCACCGGCCCTTGACCCTGTACCACACTACAGGGTTTACTTTCGACCATGTCACACGACGAGACGCTCACGATCGGCGCGCTAGCGGGTGCTGCGGACGTGGGGCGCGAAACGATCCGGTTCTACGAGAACAAGGGTCTCATCGACGCCCCCCCACGCTCACCGGCGGGTTACCGGCGTTATCCACAGGAGTCCGTGCAACGGCTCCGGTTCATCCGACGGGCGCAGGAACTTGGTTTCACCTTGAGTGAAGTCGCGGAACTGCTGGCGCTTCGGGTCGACGAAGTGTCGGCGTGCGGCCCCGTGGAAGTGCGCGCGCGGGAGAAACTGGAACAGGTGGACGCGAAGATCGTCGATCTGAAAAGGATCGGTGCTTCGCTGCGCCGGCTCGTCGACAAGTGCGAGGCCCGACAGCCGACCAGCGACTGTCCCATCCTCGAAGAGCTCGACGAACGGTCGTAGCCGGAACCTAGGGAGGTGAATGTGAGGGAACTGATGAAAACGACGCTGAACAGCGTAGGCGGCGTCTCCGCTGCGGCTGGCTCTGCTCTGTGTTGCGGTGGGCCGGTAGTTGCGGCCAGCCTGGGCGTCTCTAGTGCGGGCCTATCTGCCTTCGAGCCGCTACGCCCCTATTTTCTGATTGTGACGGCAGCGTTTCTGGTGTTCGGCTCTTGGCAGCTCGACCGAGAGGAAAAGGCAGCCTGCGAGGTGGGGAGATCTTGTGCCGATCCCGCCGTTCGCAAGCGCATGAAGGTCACTCTGTGGGTCGCGACGGCTGTCGCCGTGACCTTCGCGACATTCCCGAGCTGGCAGACGCTCGTCTTCTAAGGAGGAGAGATCGAATGGGTTGGAAACAATGGTCCGCTGTGGCACTGGTGATCGGAGGTGGAATCCTCCTCCAGATCCCGCGCCACGACGACGCCGACATGGATCATGCGGCGAGGGAGCACAGCGAGATGGCGGCGAGCATGGCCGACGTGGGCGGCCACTTCACGACGGTGGCGCTCGACGTCACAGGCATGACGTGAGAAGGCTGTGCCACAGCGGCCCGTGTGGCCGTGGAACGTGTTGAAGGTGTCCGGGATGCGACGTTTTCGTACCCGCTCGGGGAAGGCTTCGTGACCTTCGACAGCACGCTGACGTCGCCGGAGGCGTTCATTGCGGAGCTGCAGCGGTTGACCGAGTACACAGCACAGGTGCGAGTGAGCGGCGGGGACGGTCGTCAGCCGTGAGTTACAGCGACTGCGGCCCGCCGGATCCGATCGACAACGGGCGCCCAGCCGGTCGTACGCTAGCAGTCCTTGGGGGCGGGTCGGCCGGGTTTGCGGCCGCGATCCGCGCGGTGGAATCGGGCGCACGCGTGGTGATGGTGCAGGAGGGCACGATCGGCGGCACGTGCGTAAATGTCGGATGCGTACCTTCGAAAACGCTCATCCGGGCGGGCGAGGCGCAGCACCGACGTGCGTTTCATCCGTTCGACGGGATCGCCGTTTCTGCCGACCCCGTCGATTGGAGCCGTGTGCGCGCCGGTAAGGACGATCTCGTGTTGGCGCTTCGAAAAGCGAAATACGAAGACGTTCTCGCCGCCTACCCAGAGATCACGCTTGTCCAGGGGCGGGGCGTCCTAAATGAAAACGGGTGCTTGCACCTCGCCGACGGGACGGCGGTCAGGGCCGACGCGGTCATGATCGCGACGGGATCCTCTCCCTGGATCCCCGACGTGCCCGGCCTGGAGGAGTCCGGTTTTCTGGATAGCACTGCATTGCTCGACATCGCGGAGCTGCCGGCTTCGCTCGCGGTGCTGGGCGCCGGGTCCGTGGGATTGGAGCTGGCGCAAGCGTACGCGCGTCTCGGTGTCCGAGTCACGGTGCTGGCGCGGTCGCGCGTGTTGTCGAAGGGGGACCCTGATGTGAGCGCGGAGCTGACTCGTTTTCTGCGCGAAGAAGGGATCGACGTACGCACCGGTGTCGCCGTCACAGCCGTCGAACGGACAGCGACGGGGCGGAGGATTCTGATGTCCACCGCGGCGGGCTCGAGCGACTCTGTGGAGGTCGTTGCGCTGTTGGTCGCATCCGGCCGCCGGGCCAACACAGCGGGCATGGGCCTCGAGGCCGCGGGCGTCCAGATCGGACCTCACGGTCAAATCGTGGTCGATGCCGGCCAACGAACGACGAGGCCCGGGGTCTTCGCAGCGGGGGATGTCACCGGGGGTCCCATGCACGTATACGTCGCGGCCAAGGCGGGCAGTCTAGCTGCGGACAATGCGTTGGGGGCGGACGATTCGCTCGACCTGTCGGTCCTGCCGCAGGTGACGTTTACCGACCCGGGTGTCGCATTTGTTGGCCTGACCGAGGAGGAGGCGAAAGCGCGGGGGATCACCCTGCTGGTGTCCACCTTGCCCCTCGAGCACGTACCTCGTGCGCTGGCCGCCCGCGACACCCGTGGCTTCATCAAGCTGCTCGCCGACGCAGCGACGCGGCGTATCGTGGGCGCTCACATCCTCGCCCCCGAGGCGGGGGAAATGATCATGGAGCCTGCCATGGCCATCCGCTTCGGGCTCACGATCGACGATATTACCTCGATGCTGCATCCGTACCTGACGCACTCGGAAGGTATCAAGCTGGCGGCACTCACGTTCGACAAGGACGTGAAGATGCTGTCCTGCTGCGCGGTCTAACGGGAGGAAGAGCGCCTGACTCACCCGTGGGCCGCGCGACTCGGGTCCCGATCGCGAGCGTGCGCCGAAAGGGTGGTGAAGGCGCGGGCACGCATCAGGCTGCGGAGCGGGGTGGCCCCAACCCCGGAAGACGTGCACTTTGCTCGACCTTTCGGGAAAACCTCGACCTCCGGATTCGTCCGATGCGCCTTTCTCTTCGCCTTCCCCTGGCAACGGCCACCACGGCGCTCGCCCTCCTCCTTGGGGGCCCGCCACCGGCTTCGGCCCAGATCCCGACCCCTGAGTCGGTGCTCGGCTACCGGGTTGGGTCGGACTTCGAGCTGGCGAACTACGAGCAGTCTCTCGACTACTTCCAGCGGCTCGATGCGGCCTCGGACCGCCTCGAACTCCGTGAGGTAGGCACGACCAGCTTCGGCCGTCCGTGGTATGTCGCGATCATCTCGTCGGCGGAGAACCTCGCGAACGCCGAACACTACCGGAGCATCGCGCACCAGCTTGCCTATCCGGCGCCGGACCTGACGGACGAGCGGGCGCGTGCACTCGCTCGCGAAGGCAAGGCGATCGTGCACATCGATGGCGGGATGCACGCGAGCGAAGTCGCGCACGCTCAGCACACGATCCAGCTCGCGTACGACCTCGTCACGGGGGATGCCGATCCTGAAATCGCGGCGATTCTGGACGACGTGATTCTCGTGCTTTGGTTCAGCATCAACCCGGACGGTCAAACGCTCATCTCGGACTGGTATTACTCGAATCTGGGCACACCCTTCGAGGTCGCCGGCGCGCCCTTCCTGTACCAGAAGTACATCGGTCACGACAACAACCGCGACGGCTACATGATCAACCAGATCGAGTCCCGGGTCATCACGAGCGTGGACCGGTTCTGGGAACCACAGATCATCTACAATCACCACCAATCGTCGCCTTTCCCGACGCGAATCTGGATTCCGCCGTTCGCCGAGCCCATCAGCCCGAACGTGCACCCGCTCATGTGGCGGACCGTCAACCTCATGGGCATGGCCATGGCGCAGGCGCTCGAGGAACGTGGCCAGAAGGGTGCGGTCCATATGGGCAGCGGTTTCGACAACTGGTATCCCGGCTTCATGGACCACGCGAACAACTTCCACAACATCGCGTCCTTCCTGACCGAGACCGGGCTCTACCGCTATGCGACGCCGCACTTCTACACCATCAACGACTTCCCGCAGGACCAGCGCGCTCTGAGGCCGCAGTCGCTTTACGCGTCGCCGTGGGAAGGGGGCTGGTGGCGGGTCGGAGATGCCGTGGCGTATATGCTGACCGCATCCGTCTCGGTCCTCGACGTCGCGGCCAAGTACAAGAACGACCTTCTCTTCAACCGCTATCGCGCGGCCCGCGACGTGACCGAGCAGTACCGCGCGGGTCCTCCCTACGGCTTCTTCATCTCTCCCGACCAGCGCGATCCGACGGCCGCACCCGAGATGCTGCGCCGCCTCGCCTTCAACGGCATCGACGTGAAGAGCCTCACTGCGCCGGTCACGTTGGATGGCGTGCGGCACGAGGCCGGAACGTGGGTGATCCCCATGGATCAGCCCAACGCGAACTTCGTGAGGCAGCTCTTCGCTGTGCAGGACTATCCCGATTTGCGCGAATATCCTGAGGGCCCTCCGGAGCAGCCTTACGACGTTTCGGGGTGGACGCTTCCGTATCAGTTCGACCTGCGCGTCGTCGAAGCACGGACGCCGCTCGGCGCCGACGTACGGAGCGCTCTGCGAGACCTCTCGGAGACGCCGCTTCCCTGGAACGCCGTGGGTGATGCCCAACCTTGGGACTCACCGCCCGACGTCGGCTTCGACAGCCACCCGGTCGCGCGCGCCATCGTGCCACCCGCGGGCCGGATCTCCGGAAGCGGTGCAGGGCTGATTCTCGACCCGTCTCAGAACAACAGCTTCAAGGCGCTCAATCGGGCGTGGTCGCTGGGCGGACGCGTCACCTTCGCGCCCGGAACCGCGGCGACCGAGGAGGGTGCGTCCGGTACGTCGGGTTCGTGGATCGTGTCGGGGCTATCCGACGGGCAACGGAGCCAACTGGTTACCGATCTCCGCCTGCGGGCGGGTGCTGGCGCCGTGACCGGAAGTGCGGTCGTGCGGCCGCGAACCGGACTGTACCGGCCGTGGAACGCCTCGGCGGACGAAGGCTGGACGCGCTGGCTGTTCGAGATGTACGACTTCGGCTTCACGAGCGTCTACAACGCGGACATCCGAGCCGGCGATCTGCGCTCCCGTTATGACGTCATCGTGCTCGCCGACATCGGCGGAGGCGCCATCCTGAATGGCTTCGCGAACGGCTCCGTGCCGGCGCGTTACACCGGAGGCATCGGGGCCGAGGGGGTGCGTGAGTTGGACGCCTTCGTTCGTGCGGGCGGCACGCTCGTGACGTTGAACGGATCGAGCACGTTTGCGATCGAGCAACTTCACCTGCCTGTGCGCGATGTGGTCGGCGACCTCGAGCGCGACGAATTCTTCGCCGGTGGAGCCGTCATCGGAGTGACGGTCGATCCCTCGCACCCGGTCATGAGCGGCATGCCGGCGCAGGCGAAGGTGTTCGTCGGGGGGAGCCCGGTGTTCACCACTGAGGAGGGCTTCGAGGGCAACGTGCTGGCCAAGTACGGCGAGAACGGCTCACCGCTCCTGTCCGGCTACTACCTCGGGGAAGAGCACGTCAGCGGGTACGCGGCCGCCCTCGACGTGAAGCACGGCGAAGGACGTGTCGTGCTACTCGGCATGAAGCCGCAGTGGCGCGGTCAGCCCTTCGGGACCTTCAAGGTGCTCTTCAACGCCGCGCTCTATTCGTCTGCCGTAGCCTCGGTCACGCCTGCTAACGACGACTTTTGGACCGCTCCCGAGGAGGACAAGGAGGAGGACAAGAAGGGCGGGGGATCTTGAAACACTTCGGGGGGCGGTCGGGGTAGGGCTTCCACATGGGCGCACTGACTCCGTGGGTACAACGACTTCTCATCACGAACGTGGTGGTGTTTCTTATCACGTCGTCGAGCCCGGGTCTCGTTCGCGAGCTTTGGTTCTACCCGCCGACGGCGCTATTCCGGCCTTGGACCGCGATCACGTACATGTTCCTGCACGGGGGCATGGGGCACCTCTTCTTCAACATGCTCGGCCTCTTCTTCTTCGGGCCTCGCCTGGAGTCTCGGCTCGGATCGCGAGCGTTCCTCTGGCTGTATTTCCTCTCCGGAATCGGCGGCGCGTTGTTCCAGACCGTCTTTTCGACGGCCGCTCCGATGGTAGGAGCGTCGGGTGCCATCTACGGACTGCTCGCGGCCTATGCCTACTTCTGGCCGCGTGAGAAGATTCTGGTGATGCTCGTGCTGCCCATGGAGATCTGGCTGGCCGTCACCCTCTACGTCATCTACTCGCTGTACGCGGGCATGGGCAACGTCGGGGGGGGCATCGCGCACTTCGCCCACCTCGGTGGGGCTGCCGTCGGATTTGGGTTTCTCAAGTGGTGGGAATGGCAGCGGGGGGCCGGAAAGCGCACGTTCCAGAAGCAGATGCGACCCGACGCCACCCCAGGCGGTTTCGTGGGTGATCGGATCGCGCTTGCACGCTGGAAGGGAATCTCGGTCGAATCCCTCCACGAACTGAACCGCGAAGAGGTTCAACGCCTCGTCCACAAGGCGGACTCGGGTGGCCCGTCGAGCCTGACCATCTCGGAGCGGGAGTTCATGGACCGGATGTCCGCCGGGTGACCGAAGCCGGCGCGCTCCGGTTGATGTGCATTTCTGCACATCCCGACGATGAGTCCCTCGGCTTCGGCGGTTCGCTGGCGCGCTACGCCGCCGAGGGCGTCGAGACGTCCCTGGTCGTGGGCACGCGCGGCGAGCGAGGGCGCTACGGAGATGGCTCCGAGCCGTACCCCGGACCGACCCGGCTCGGAGAGATTCGCGAGGGTGAACTCCGCGCAGCGGCCGAGATTCTGGGAGTTCGTCATGTCCGCTTTCGCGACTATCTGGACGCAGAGCTCGATCAGGCCGACCCACGCGAGGCCGTGGATCGTATCGCGCGACATATCCGTGAGCTGCGACCCCACGTGGTCCTCACCTTCGATCCGTTCGGCGCCTACGGCCATCCCGATCACATCGCGATTAGCCAACTCGCTGCCGGTGGGATCACGCGGGCCGCGTCGGCGCGCGCAATCCCCGACTCTGCGCATGAGCCGCACGAGGTACAGAAGCTGTACTACATGGCGTGGACCGACCGGGTGTGGGGGCACTACCAAGGCGTCTTCAAGGTGATGCAGTCGAAGGTCGACGACGTCATCCGCGGGAGCGTGGCGTGGCCGGAGTGGGCGGTGACCACCACGACCGATGCACACGATCATTGGGAAACGGTGTGGGCCGCAGTTCAGTGCCACGCGAGCCAGATCGGGCAGTACGGCAAGCTGGCCGACCTCACGCCGGAGCGGCACAGTGGCCTGTGGGGTCCGCAGGAGTTCTACCGCGTGTTCAGTCTGGTCAACGGTGGACGTGCGCGGGAACGAGACTTTTTCGACGGCCTCCGCTGAGGGGGCGACCGATCTCAAATTCGTTGGAGAAGCACGATGGGTGACACCGCAGCCTCGCAGACTCCCACGTTTTCGCTCGAAGGACGTCGGACACCCGTCGACTTGAGTCCTGAGGAATTCGCGGAGATGGGCCACCGTCTCGTCGATGACGTCGCCGCCCTCCTGGCAGGAATGCGCGACCGGCCGCTCGGCCCCGGGGAGACACCGGAGCAGATCCGGACTCACCTGAACGCATCAGCGGCCCTCCCCGAGGAGGGCACGGATGCGGCCTCGCTTCTGAAGGAGACCACCGACCTCCTGACGACCCATTCAGTCTACAACGCTCACCCGCGCTTCTTCGGCTACATCACCGCCGGCGCGGCGCCCATCGGCATTCTTGGAGATTTCCTGGCCTCGGCGCTGAATCCGAACATGGGTGGATGGAGTCTCTCCCCGATGGCAAGCGAGATCGAAGATCAGGCCGTGCGCTGGATCGCGGATCTCGTCGGTTTTCCGGAAGGCGGGGGCGGTATCCTGGTCAGCGGCGGCAACATGGCGAATATGCTGGGCTTCTGGGCGGCCCGTGCGGCCAAGGCCGGATGGGACGTGCGGGTGTCAGGCGTGGCCGCCGCAGGCGCGAAGGCGCTCCGGGTCTACTGTGTGCGCGGTACGCATACCTGGATCCAGAAGGCGGCGGACCTCTCGGGACTCGGCTCGGACTCGGTTCGCTGGATCGAATCCGACGGGCACGACCGCATGGACCTCGACGCGCTTCGGGCCAGCATCGTCGCGGACCTCGCGGCGGGCGACCGACCCATCATGGTCGTGGGGACCGGTGGATCGGTCTCGACCGGTGCCGTCGACCCCCTCCCCGAACTCCGTGCCCTGTGCGACGAATTCGACCTCTGGTTCCACGTCGACGGCGCGTATGGAGCGTTCGCGGCCGCCGCAGAGAACGCCCCCGACGACTTGAGGGCTCTGTCCCTCGCAGACTCCGTGGCGCTCGATCCGCACAAGTGGCTCTACGCCCCGCTCGAGGCCGGGTGCACACTCGTGCGGGATCCGGGCGCTCTGCTGGCAGCGTTTTCGTACCGACCGGACTACTACTACTTCCAGCAGGATGCCAAGAACTTCTTCGAGCACGGCATCCAGAACTCCCGCGGCTTCCGCGCGCTCAAGGTGTGGCTCCAGCTCAAGCAGGTGGGCCGAGCCGGATACGCGAAGATGATCGCCGAGGATATCGAGCTGGCCCGACGTTTCTCCGAGATCGCGGAAGAGCGCGAGGAGCTCGAAGTGTTCGGGCACAGCTTGAGCATTACGACGTACCGATACGTGCCGACGGATCTTGCGAGTCGCCGCGCTGATCCCGCCGTGGGCACGTACCTCAACGAGCTGAACGAAGCCATCCAGGGGCGCATGGAAAAGGGCGGGGACGCCTTCGTGTCAAACGCCGTCCTCGGCGACGTCTACGCGCTGCGCATGTGCGTCGTGAACTTCCGCACGACGCTCGAGGACGTCATCGCGCTCGCCGATATCACCGTAGATCTGGGCCACGCCGCGGACGACGAACTCCGACCCGATGCACTGCGGTAGGGGACGTACGCCCTAGTATGTCCGGCCGTTATCGGATTCCGGGTCGGGTCCACCGGGTCGACGAAGTGATCCAGCGCAGCCGGTTCATTACGACGCTCGCGCACGCGCCCGACGCCGAGGCGGCGCACGCCTTCGTCGCGACCATTCGCGACGACTTTCCCGATGCCACGCACAACTGCTGGGCCTTCGTCGCGGGCCCGCCGGGGAACACAGCCCACATGGGCATGAGCGACGACGGTGAGCCTTCTGGGACCGCGGGCCGCCCGATGCTTACCGCGCTGCTCCACGGCGAGGTCGGCGAGATCGTGGCGGTGTGCACGCGCTACTACGGTGGCGTGAAGCTCGGCACCGGAGGCCTGAGTCGTGCCTACTCCGGAGGGGTCAAGCTCGCGCTCGAGTCGCTGCCCCTCGGTGAGAGAGTCGAGCGCGTCACGTTGGAGGTGACCGTCGGCTACCCCGACGTCGATGCGCTCCAGCGACTCTTCGTGGAGTGGGACGTCGAAGTGGTCGCCGAGGAGTACGGCGTAGACGTGCGATACGTCTGCGGCGTGCCGATCATGAACGCGGAGGCGTTTCGAGCCGCCGTGGCCGACGCCACGCGCGGAGCCGGTGTGGTCGAGGACTCACAGGGCTGACGGGGCAATGACCTCCGTCGGGTGCCCACGTGTGCGGAGCTTCTCCCCTAGTGTGGCCAGTTCCCGAACGGATCTTCGAGTGAGGGACTCTGCGGCGTGAGCAGATCGGCGCCGCTCTCGGTGATCACCATGATGTCTTCGAGGCGGACACCGAATTCCCGTGGGATGTAGATGCCGGGCTCGTCGCTGAACGAGTTGCCCACGAGCAGCGGCTCCCGGTTGCCCCGCACGAGGTACGGCCACTCGTGGCCGTCCATGCCGATGCCGTGCCCGACCCGGTGCGAGAAGTAGGTGTAGTCCGGCCCGTAACCGGCGTCCACGATGACCTTCCGCGCGGCCGCGTCGACGTTCTCGCCGGGCACTCCTGGGCCAGCCGCCTTCCACGCAGCGGTTTGCGCTTCGAACTCGATATCGAAGACACGCTTCATCTTGTCGCTCGGACTGCCGAGCACGAAGGTGCGGCTCATGTCGGACTGGTACCCGTCGGCCGTGCAGCCGCCATCGATGAGCAGAATGGTGCCCTCGCGAATGACCTGCGGGGTAATCGACCCGTGGGGCAGGGCCGCGAACTCTCCGGTCTGCACACTCGCGCCGCCCTGGAAGCCGAGGCGGCTGTGGGCCGAACTGATCAGCCCGCCCACGTCGCGCTGGCTCATCCCCTCTTCCATAGCGAGGTATGCCGCCTTGTACGCGGTCAGCGTGACCTCGTTGGCCAGCTTCATCAGCTCGATCTCGTGGGCGTCCTTCACGCCACGGCATCCTGCGGTGACCGGGGTCCCGCTCACGACCTGCAGACCCGGCGCGGACTCGGCCACCCCATTGCTGAAGCGGAACTGAACGGTTTCCTCGGCGCCGACCCGGCCCGTCGCGATGCCCCGGGCCCTCAGCCCCTCCGCCACGCGCTGGTACGGATTCTCGTGCTCCTCCCAGGTGCGCACCTCGGCGCCCCCGAGCGGACCGAGAGCGAGCTGCTCGCGCGCACGGTCCTCTTCGAAGGCGGGGCAGACGACGAAGGCATCGCCGCTCACGGGAATGACGACCGTAAAGAGGCGTTCGCTCCCGCCCCAGCGGATGTTCGTGAAGTACACCATCGAGGTGCCGCCCGTCAGGAAGATGGCGTCGAGACCGTTGGCGCGCATGAGACGCTTCGCCTTCTCCACCCGAGCCGCTCGTTCCGCCGTCGTGATCGGGCGCACACGGTCGGCCCACGAGGTGAGGCGTGCGATCGACGGGGGCATGGCCTGAGTAGTGACGTCGGACGAGGCGAGCAGGGCGTCGGGGGTACCCAAAGCCGCACCTGCAGCCGCTGCGGAGGAAGCGCCGAGGAAGTCACGTCGCGAAATCATCATCCATCTCCAGGAACGAGCCGGTCATTCGGGGTCGAGTCGGCGACGATGCAACATTCACCCCGTTCCCGCCACCCCGCGCCCGTCGGGGCACGGGTCGCCTTGCCGGGTGGGCACGTTCGGCGTCACTTTGGCCGAGGGGTAGGGTGGGGAGGCTCGAGACTCGTACCGGACCGGCTCATGAATTCACATCTTCGCGCCACGCTCGGCGCCCTCGCAGCGATCACCCTGGTAGGATGCACCACGGATGACTCCCGGGTGATTCCCACGAGCGACGGGTCGGATGAACAGCTAATCGCGCGAGCTCTCGCACTCGAACTCGACACCGAATACACGCCGCCCCCCGGCTTGGCGTTGCATCACTACACATCCGGCTTCGCCAAAATCCTATGCTCGGCCGTCTTCATCACGGGGCTCGACGCAGCAGACGCGGCTGCCAACGTCGGGGGCTTCACGAGCCCATTCGATCAGCGCGGCCACGTCGTCGACACGGTGGTGGATTACGCGCGGCAGATGGTCTCGCTCACGCTTCCCGACGGGGTGACCCGCACGGCGAAGCGCTACAAGAATCAGGGCTGCGTCGCGCACCCGATCGGTGTCGACTCCATCTACTACACGCCTACGGAGGTCGCGCGGAACCTGCCCCCGGCAGCGACGACGCCCTGGCCCATGGGGGACGTGCGTTCAACCGCCCCGTGGCCCGCCGAGGTCAATCGGGAATTGGTCGAGCAGGCGCTCGACGTCGGATTTGGCCCGGCCGAGGCAATGACGCTGGGGCTCGTCGTGACGTACAAGGGCCGCATCCTCGGAGAGCGCTACGGCGAAGGCATCGGGATCCACACGCCGCTCGAGAGTTGGTCGATGGGCAAGAGCCTGACCGGAACGCTCGTCGGGGTGCTCATTCACCAGGGCGCATACGAGCTGTGGCAGCCGGCGCCATTCCCGCAGTGGCAGTCCGAGGGCGATCCGCGGCAGGCCATCCGCATCGGGGACATCATGCGGATGTCGAGCGGCCTCCGGATCAACGCGCCCGGCGATCCCGACTACGACGAAAGCACGTATGCGGACCACTTGTACTATTACACCGGCACCGCGAACTCCTTCGAATGGGCCGCGACGCGCCCGCAACAGTGGCCTCCCAATACCGTGGGACGGTATCGCAACACCGACCCGGTGCTCGCCAACTATCTGGTGCGGTTGGCCGTCGAAGGCAGGGGTGAGGAGTACCACTCGTTCCCGCAGAGGGCCCTCTTCGACAAGATCGGCATTCGCGACGCGATCATCGAGACGGACCCATATGGAAACTTCCTCGGACAAGGTTACGAGTTTCTTCCGGCCAGGGATTGGGCCCGGCTCGGAAACCTGTACCTGCAGGATGGCGTCTGGAATGGAGAACGACTTCTTCCCGAAGGGTATGTCGAGTACGCGTCGACCCTGGCACCCGCGTGGGTAGCAGACGGCAGGCTCCAATACGGGGGTGCGTTCTTCTGGGTCAACGGAGAGGAAGGGCAGAATCTTCCGGCCAGCGCCTATAGCATGAGGGGGGCAGGTGGTCAGAGTGCGACCATCATCCCGACCCACGATCTCGTCGTCGTGCGCCTGGGGAAGTATTCCGCGGCGAGGCAGGGCGGCCAGGCGCTGAACGAGGCGTTCCGGCTGCTCATGGAGGCGGTGCCACCGGTAGCGCGCTGATCCGACGGGCGATCGAGTAGACGAAGCGGAGCGGAGGAGGGGAGGTGGGTAATCTCAGGATCGACTACGCAGGCCTGACCGGGCTGGTGGACGAGGGCGTCCAGCAGTCAAAGAAGAAGAGGGAAACGAAGGCTCGCCTACGGTCGTTGCCCGCGCGCGCGGGCCGTGCGCTGCTCCTGGCGGTCGTGCTCGCCGTGCTCCCCTTCGTGCTGCTCGTTCGCGGCGGGGTGTTCGCGTACCAGGAATGGGCGCTCGGCACCTGGCTGGCGCTGCTGGTCTCGGCCGCCGCCAGCGCGCTTCTTCTGGGCCTGTATGCCTGGGGCGTGAGCCATAGGCTCGGGGTCGGGAAGGGGATCAAGAAGGTGCTCGTGCGGAGCGCGTTCGCGGTCGGCATCGCGTACGTCGGCTACGGGCTCGTCTTCGTGGCCAGTGAGAACGTGAAGTCCGACGACCTCGTCGCCGAGTACACAGGCGTTCACCCACTTCTGCGCGTCGCATCCAGCCTGTTGATCCTGGTGGATCCGGCGTCCGTCATCACAGACGCCGGCCGGACGACCGAGGACTATTGGCTCATGGGCCTGCCGCCGAATGAGGCGTCGCTGCACTTCGAGCAAGCGAGCGGCTACGTGCACGCGCTCGACTTCCGCACGCGGGGCCGTCCGGAGTGGCGGAATCGTGTCGTCGAGCTGGCCTTCTGGGCGCTCGGCTTCCACTCGCTCCGCCACGTCGGGACGGCGGATCATCTGCACGTGTCGTTGAGGCTGCCGCGCTAGGGAGTCGACGGACGACGGGTCCCGTGACCCGCGCCCATGCTGCAGTGGAGCAGCAGTATCGGCGCGGGCCTTCTCCGGGCTACTTCGAGTGCCGCTTCTCTAGATCGCGTCTGACAGCGACGTGAAGGTGAAATCCCGGACCTTGAGCGGCGGAACCACGACCGCGTTGGTCAGCCCGGAGGACTCACCCGACGAGATCCGTACCGGAGCACCCATCATCTCGATGTTGTTGAGCATGAAGATGGGCGACTCGTTCCACCGGAAGTTCTTCACCGGATGGCTGATCTCCCCGTTTTCAATGAGGAAGGTCGAGTCGCGGGTGAGACCCGTGAACAGAATCGTCCGCGGATCCACGCCTCGGATGTACCAGAAGCGCGTCAGCAGCAGTCCGCGCTCGGTCGACCGGATCATTTCGTCGATCGTGGAGTCACCTCCGTCCATATGCCAACCGGAGGGGAAACCCGTCGGCTGTGTACCCTGCTTGTCCGCCCAATAGCGCGAGTAGTCGAGATTGCGGAGCATTCCATTCTCGACCCATGTCATCGCCTTGTTCGGGAGCCCCTCCCCGTCGAACGGCGTCGAGAAGACACGCGGATCATTGGGGTCGGAACGGATCGTAACCCGGCCGTCAACGAACTGCTCTCCGAGCTTGGTGCCGCCGCCGGCCCTGCTGAAGAAGGACCGACCCTCGTCCGCGTTGCGGGCGCCGAGTTGGTTCATCATCAGGTTGACCATGTTGCCGACGGTGGTCGGCTCCATGATCACGGTCCACCGTCCGGGCTCCACCGCTCTCGGATTCTGTGAACGGAGCGCCTTCTCGACGGCGATCGCACCGAGCGCGCGTGTGTCGAGGTCGTCGAAGTCGTGCGCGCTCGTCCCGGCCCACCCCGAGCCCGTACCATCGGCCGTGCGCACCGTGGTCGTGAAGTTGACGCCCGTGTTCGTCCCGTAGGCGAAGAGTCCGGCGGTCGTCGCGACGGCGTTGCTGGCGGCCTCGTGAATCAGGAACCCCGTCGAGATGAGATTCCGCGCCACGGCCTGCTCCGTGACCGCAGCGATGGCCTGCGCCCGCCGCTCCGGCGCCAGCTCACCCGTGGAGTCGAAGTAGGGGCGTGACGCTGGGTAGCTCTGCATGCCGAGCTCGCCCATGTACTCTTCGTTCTCCGGCACGAGGCGAGCGAGTTGCTCGCTCGTTTCGACCACGCGCCGCAGCGCATCGTCCGTGAAGATGTTCGTCGTCGCGGACGCTACCCTCTGCCCGAGCGCGCTCGTGATGGTCAGCGTCGCGTTGGTCGCGTCGCCCGACGTGCTCAACTGATTCTGTGCGAACCGCGTGTTCCCGGTTTCGCTGCTCGACAGATTGGCCCGGGCCTGGTCCGCACGAGAGAACGAAAGCGCCCGCTCGGTGATCCGCTGGGCCTCTTCGCGTGAAATGAAGTTCGCCATGGATCAAGCCCTCCGGCCGGTATTGATGATCGTGATGTCGCGATGGCGGGTCGTCGGGCACCCGTGTGTGATCGCGTTCGACTGAGCGGGCTGGCCCTTGGCGTCACCGAACGATCCACCGAGTTCGTACGTGCTCGGCCCGCCGATGAGGTCCATGCCGTTCCAGAACTCCGGGGTGCGGATCTGGTAGGCCACGTCCTTCAGCATGCCGGTGACCTGTCCGTTCTTGATCTCGTAGAACGTCTGGCCGCCGAACTGGGCGTTGTAGCGCTGCTGATCGATGGAGAACGAACCGTCCCCGTCGATCAAGATGCCGTTCTCGACGCCGTCGATGAGCTCCGCTTCCGAGACATCCCGATCGGGGTGCGGCAGCAGATTCACATTAGGCATCCTCTGGAACTGCGTCACGTCCCACGACTGTCCGTAGGAGTTGCCGTGTGAGCGGACGCCACGACCCTGGGACGCGTACCACTCCGACAGCCACGGCGCTTGCTCGCGCGTGGTCTGCAGATCGTTCAGCACCCCGTCCTTCACGATGAGGTATTCGTCGGGCTGGACGCCCTCGTCGTCCCAGCCGACCGTGGACAGCGCGGTCGGCGTGGTCCGCTCACCCTGGATGTTCATGATCTCGGGGCCGTAGCGGAACGACCCGAGGAACGCCTCGGGCGACGAGATGAACGACGTGCCCGCGTAGTTGGCCTCGAAGCCCATGATGCGGTCGAGCTCGGTCGGGTGCGCGATGGCCTCGTGGATGGTGAGCCACAGATGCGACGGCCGCAGCACCAGGTCGTAGCGGCCCGGCTGGACGGGCTTCGCCGATAGCTTCTGTACGGCTTCTTCGGCCCAGCGTGTGGCTCCCCCCACGAGGTCGGAGTTGAGGATGTGTTCGTAGCCGAGGCCCCTCGGTGCGATCTCGTTGCTGCTCCGCGACTGGAAATCGGAGCGGTCCGGCGCGACGGCCGTGACGCTCACGCCACCCGCGGCTCGGTAGATGGTTTGGTCGGTAATGACCCCATCCGTGGAGGCGAAGAACTTCTCCTCGCGCAGGAAGGCCATGTTCGAGTTCGCGAAGGCGACGCCCGCAACGGCCATCGCGGCTTCGTTCGCCTGTAGCAGCAGTGCGACCTTGTCCTCGATGGGGACCGTGAAGGGATCGATCTCGATGGGGCTACGCCACTCTCCCCGACCCGTCCAGTCGAGGGGTGCGAGCTCGACCGGACGGCGCTGCGCCGCGCGGTTGGCTCGGCCCTGTGCGACCGCGACACGGGCCACGCGAGCGACCTCGTCGAGGCTCACGTCACGCGAGGCGGCGAAGCCCCACGTGCCGTCGACCAGCACACGAATGCCGAAGCCCGACGTCTCGCTGTCCATGACCCCACTCACGATGCGTTCGCGCGTGGAGGCTCTCTGCGTGCGATTCGTGGCAATACGTATGTCGGCGTAGTCGGCACCCGCCGTGCGAGCCGCATTGAGGGCCGCGGCTGCGAGGGCGTCACGATCCTGTGAAATGCCGCGACCGAGGGTCGACGGCACCAAAATGCCATGGAGTAGATCTGCGTTGCCGACGAGGCCCATTCCGGCCGCGCCGACTGCGCTGTGGCGTACGAACTCCCTTCTTTTCATGTCCCCTCCCAGAGATTCACTCGCCGGCGGGCCGGCGCGTTCGAGGTCGGCAATGTGTGCGTGGTGTCCCGAGGCGGCAACGCCCGCGGGCCTTCCTACCTGCTGCGGGCCCTGTTGAGTACGGTCACGTCCGCACCCGCCCGCTGCGCTGCATCGAGCGCCGCCTCGGCGATGTCTCGGTTGTACGGATCGCCGACGCGGCGACGGCCCAGCCCACGGAGAAGGTCGGGCGTGAGCGCGAGGCCCGCAGATGCGATTACGGCAGGCCCCGGATGCGTCGCCTCGCCCAACTCGCACCGGCCAGGGCCGCCAGCGTCGCGAAGGCGATCCAGGGAAGGGGCGTGGGGCTGCCGAGCGGACGTCCGCCTCGGTCCCCGGCGGCGCTCGCCACCCGGACCGTCCCGCCCGCGCCGCCGATCTCGAGCGCAGCCTCGACCCAGCTGCCGCCTTCGTGTCCCGTCGTCACCGGAGCGCCGAAGTGGAGGTCGGCACCGAGCGCGTATCCACCCGCTTCCGTGGGCAGGAAGCGCACGAGGTGCGCGCCATCGGATGTGCGAACGGGACGTAGCGTCTCCTTCCGATCGGGGCCCACCAGCTCGAAGGTGGCCGGCATCATCCCTTCGACCCGCCCCGTCCACACCGTGCCGACGTGGACGGTCGGACCCACCAGATGCGTGTCGGAGCGCAGGCCACCCCCGAGCCACTCCGTGACCGACTCCCAGTACAGGCGATGAGCCTCCCCGAGGCCGGCCTCCATCGCCCAGGGCCACGTCTCCATGCCCGTGGTGAAGATCCTCCCGCGGCCGACCCACTCTACTGTCGTGTACACGTCGTCCGTGCCATCGGTGAGGGTGGGCGCGGACGTCACTCGCTGTCCCGATCGGGGCACCGGAAGTGCGGCGGCATCGACGGTCAGATCGGAGCTCGGGAGTGGGATCAACTCGGCTGGCCCGGACCACCGGAGCCGGCTCGCATCGGCGCGCACGGGCGCGCTCGAGGGGGTGCGTGCCGCTGATGCCCGCCGGCCCGCGATGGAACCGACCAGAAGCAGGCCACCGCCCCGCTCGGCGACCCACCGCTCGATCGACGCTTCCGACGACGCGGCCACCGGCCCGAGTACCACGAGCACATCGTAGCCTTCCAGAGCCGACGCCGACGCAGTTGCGGGAGCGCCTCGTGTGGTGATGCTCCGCTCTCGGCCCAACTCCTGACGGACCGTCACGTCCGAGCCGGCGGCTTCGAGCGCACGGAGCAGATATCGTCCTTCCCACGTCGGCGGGCCGGACAGCATCAAGATCCGTAACGGCGCCTCGGGCCGCGCCCATCCCTGGGCGACGACGGACGCGCCTCCCGCGTGGACCGTCCACTCGTTGGCGCCCGCCCGTGTCGGCTCCACCGCGATCGCGTTCGTCGTCACGCCGGAAGGCCCCACCTCGACCGTGACCGTATCCGTCGCTCCCGACGCGTCGTCCACGACGAGCGGTATACGCGCGCCTGCTGTGCCCCGCACGGTCACGTAGAGCGACGCCCGCCGTCTCGCGACGAGCGGGCCCAACCGCGAGACCGTCAGAGCGGGCAGGGCTCCCGGGACGATGACTTCGACCCGGCGGCCGCTCTCCGCGGCTCCGGCCAGGAGCGCCTGGGTTACGCCGCTGGGGGGCGTCGAAGCCGAGTAGACGGTCGGCCGATCGAACGGCCCCGTCGCGAGCGCCTGCGCCAGCGAGACCTCCGTCGTGGAGCCATCCACCGCGAGCGGCTCAGTTTCGTCGCCGCCCAGCCTCGGCCCGACGACGAGGAGGACCAGCAACCCCAGGGCCAGCGCGGCGCGCATCATCGGGTGAGCGCGTACAGGAGGATGTTCACACCGAAGCGTGTGTTGTCGATCGCGAGAAAGCGTTTGTTGTCGGCGTGGTAGCTCCACTCGGACGAGTAGTCCTTGTTGGAGTACAGCACCCCGATCCGGTCTCCCACCTCGATGCCCGACAGCTGTCGGTGGATGAGCCCGTCACCCCAGCCGCTCAACTCGTGACCCGTGATCGGAGGCCCCTCATCGAAAACAAAGAAGCTCGAATAGAGCTCGTGATCGTTCGGAACGGGCAGGAGCCGATCGGATCCGAACAGCCGTTGCAGTTCCGCCGTCACCGACCGATGGAAGGCGCCGTCGATGTCGTGGTTGTGGTCATCGATGAAGATGAAGCCACCACGCTCCACGAAGTCGACGAGGTTGCGGCTCTCGGCCTCGTCGAAGAAGACCGGGAGATGCCCTGTCAGGTAGAGGAAGGGGAAGTCGAAGACGTCCCGGCTCGCGAGGTCGACGATGACCCCCTCGGGAGCCACGACCAGGTCCGTGTATTGGACCAACGAGTGCACGAGGTTGTTCGGTACGAGCGGCGCGGAATCCCAGTCGCCCGACTGATAGCGCACGGTCGCGAACACGAACGGTCGCGTGGTCCCGACACCGTTGGCGCCGCGGGCCGCGACGCCGGGCCGTGCCGCATGAGCCTCCAGGTAGCGTGCACCGGCGAAGCTGTTCGGGGCTCCCGACGGAGCCTCGCTCGTTCGGATCGTCGTCGCATTCAGGAGACGAAGCGCACGTTGCAGCCCCTCCCTCGTGCCCGGTGCGTCTCCGGCCTCGGCCCGCTCCGCTGCGCGCGCCAAGATCTCGCTCGCCTCGGGGTCGAGATCCGCCTCGAGCAAGTCGAGCGCGAGCGACGACAGCGCGATTGCAGCGGCCCGACCCGTGAGCGACCGATCGGCGCGGAGCCACTCATCGATCTCCGACGCGACCCGCGGGCCGGCCCGTTCGCCCAGCACGACCGCTGCACGAGGGGCCGGTCGGGCGTCGTCCACCTCACCCGTGCCCCGCGTTGCCGGCACATCGACCGGTGGGGCGGTGACCCTGCCGCGTGCGAACACGCGCTCCGACTCGCGCAGTCTCTGGAGTTCGTCGAGCGCGAGATTCTGGGGGATGAGCGACGGGTCCAGAGCGGCCGCACGCAGTTCCCGCTCGGCATCCCACATGTAGTTATAGACGGTGAGCAGCGTCCGGTTGATGGCGACGATCGGATCGGAGTCGTGCTCGTGCGCGGCGATCTCGACATTGGCGATCGAGGCGATGCCCGTCACCGGATCGATGACCGGCCCCCGCTGCACGAGGCCTTCGAGTTCGTCGAGAAAGACCTCCGCCTCACCGTCCTCGAATTCCAGATGAGCTTCGGGATCCTGCATGGCTCCGGTGGCGCGACTGAAGATCTGCTCTCCGATGCGCCCACGCAGTCGACTCTGTTCCCCCGCGATGTCGCGCGCACCGGCCAGAAACGCCT
This sequence comes from Gemmatimonadota bacterium, assembly GCA_027623325.1. Lineage (GTDB taxonomy): Bacteria > Gemmatimonadota > Gemmatimonadetes > Longimicrobiales > Gaopeijiaceae > UBA2589. Next base: position 7,988 of record JAQBXY010000011.1, on the reverse strand, counting down.
CGCGCGTCATCGCACCCCGTCCGTCGCGCAGGTCTTCGGTGAGCAGGATGATCATCCGCTGGCTGAGGAGCGGCTCCCGTTCGCGCTCGATCGGAAAGCCGATCATCGTCGTGACGTCCGAGAGGTCGTCTTCCCTCGAGATGCGGATCTGACGTGTGCCCGAGACGCCGAGCCCGGGGCCCGTGACGGTGTTGCCGTCCGTCGCCGTGGCCCGGATGTGGAGCAGGTCGCCGGGTCCGAGTCCCAGCGTGTCCAACCCAAGCGAAAGGCTGGCCGTGCGGCCGTTGTCTGTGGCGTCGACCCCGTCCCACGTCCACTCGCCCTCGTCGAAGTCGAAGGACTCCCCGCTCCCCCGCGACAGCACCCAGTGGAGTCGCACGTCCGCGACGCCGTAGTCGTCCGTCACGCGCGCCTCGATGAGGATAGTGCCTGACGCTGTCCCGAGGACCATATCCGCAACAGGTGAGGCGAGCGTCACAACGGGTGGTCGGTCGCGCAGCAGGCGCAGCGGGAGCACGCGCTGTTCGAGCACCTCCTCTCCTGCCATCACCGCCAACGCGATGCCTCGGTCCTCGGCCCCGACCGTCCACGTCACGAGCCACCCTTCGTCGGACGGGCGCGGCGCCAGTCTCGCTTCGCGACCCGCCACAGTCACGGACAACCCCGGCGCACGGGCCGTTCCGCTCCCGCGGATCTCGATGACCGATCCCGGCAGGGCGGCCAACGTTTCGCCCGCGCGCGCCCGAGTGGTCGGGAGTCCACTATAGGCGGGCGGCTGGATCGTGAAGTCGATGCCCCCCAGCGTCGGCAGCCGGCGTGCCTCAGGCCCGACCGTCGCTACGGCCGTGGACCCGCCCGGCCCCGTCGCGGCGACGCTCCACCACCGTGCCATCACCGTATCTGCCCCGCCCGCCGTGATGACCGTCGCGAGGGCCAGCGCGCCCAACCCGCCCGCAAAAGCCCACAGGCGGTCCGGCCCCAACGGAACCACGACCGCCGCGTCGATCGACCCGAGGGTCGCGGCCGTGCGATGACGAAATGCCTCCGCGACCGGCCCCCGAGCGTTCATGTCCCGGTAGGTCGATAGGACGTTGCCGTATCCGGCACGTTCATCGACCAGGAGCGCGAGGCGGGCGGGCTGGGCGCGCGTCCACACGCGGACCCACAGCGGAAGCGGAGCCAGGACCGCGAACACGGGCAGCCAGCGGAGCGTCCTGCGCACGGCCGGTGGGAGCGCCAGCGCCCCGTCGGCGGCCAACAGCAGGACCACCACCACTCCACACGCGATCAGCGCGATCGCGATCACCCGAGTCGTCGCCCGAATCAGAAGCCGTCGCCGGACAGCATCAAGGACTCCATCGACGACATCGGCACTCATGACGTCGCCTCTCGGGGACGGCCGCTGCGTGTCAGAGCGACTTCTGCGAGGAGGAAGAGGAGCGCGAGCAGCACGAGCCAGCGCGTGAGGGGCACCCCCTGGCTCGCGGCGAGCGACGCGACGTTCACCTCAGCCTCGAGTGATGGCCCCTCCAATGTGCGCAGCGCTCCCACGTCGAGGGGGCCGTCGACGTCACCGAAGACCACGCAGCCCCGACCCAACGATTCGACCAGGGCAGGGTAGTCCGGGTTCGCGGTCAACGCGGGTCCGTGTAGGCCCGTCGCCAGATAGGCGACACACCCGTCGCCGAGCGAGTGGGCGACAGCAGCCGGTGTGGCGTCCTCGAAGACCGCGAGGACCTTCGCGCCCGGTGCGGGCTCGCCCGTCTGGGCGGGGAGTGCCGTTCCGAGGCGGATTCCCGACGCGAGTGCGAGGCCGCCTCGGCCCCCGTTCGGTTCCGCTGTTCCGGCGATCCACGGCAGGCCCCCCGTCGCGGCCGTCGCGGGAAGCCGCCCCGACAGCACGACCGTCGCGCCCGCTCGTGCCCGATCAAGCAGCGGCGCGAGCGCCTCCGCGCTGGGAGACTCCGCAAAGACCCATGTGCCCGCGCCGCCCAAGGCGCTCAGAGCCCGCCCGAGCGAGGTGGTATCCCCGCCCGCAGTCGAACCCACCGCGACACCCGCTCCGTCACTCGCCCCGACTGCCTCCGCCTCCCGCGACGGCACCGCCCGCACATCGATCCGTCCCGGCCACAACTCCGAACGCATCGGTCCCAGCCCCGCACTCCACGCCGCCCACGTGGGCCGCACGACCCACGTGACCGCGACGTCTTCGAAGCGCGTATCCGACACGATCGCCGCGCGTAACCCGCGCAGACCGCCCTCCAACGTCGCACGGCGCTCGCCGCGCTCCAGCGTCTCCAACTCCTCCGGCCGGACCACCCGCGCGGGTCCATCCAGCCCGTAGGCCACGAGGACCGCACCCGATGCGGCGGGGCCCTCCTCTACGGCGGCCCGAGCGAGCGCGACTGACGTATTCCAGTCGCCCAGGGCGTCCACGCTGGCATCCAAAAGCACGACGTGCCCCATACCTGCGCGGTCCGCAGTCCACGTCATCCCGGCGAACGAAGCGCCGAGCAACAGCGCGAAGCCGATCCGAACCAGGAGCAGCCGCACGTCGGACGGCGTGCGTCGAACGCGCAGGAACGTCCGTGCGTCTTCCGTGAGGAAGCGAGCGGTCGGGAGTGGCCGCAGATCGGGCGGTCGACGCGCGATGAAGTGAAGCGCGATCGGCACCATCGCCAGCGCCACGCCTGCCGCGAGGAAGGCCGGTACGAGCGCGGTGATCATGAGCGGACGGGCTCGCGGCGCGCGCGACTCATCAGCCACACACCCAGCGCGCTCACGAGCGGCTGGTCCGTCGTGAGGCCCACATACTCGGCGCCCCGCTCTTCGAGTCCGCGTTGGAGCGTCGTGTAGTACGCGGCGACCCGTTGGCGGAAGCCGGCGTCGGAGCCAAGAACGGCCGCTGTCACCTCGTGGGGCCGCTCCGGATCGAAGTAGCGCGCGGCGCCCCCGTCCGTCTCACCGAGTTCGAGGCTCGATGCCACGCGAACGACGATGACCTCGTCTCCACGAGCCCGCAGTCGGCCGACCGCACCGAGCAGAGCCTGACCGCCGTCCTCCTCCAGGCAGTCCGACAGCAAAATGATCCGCCCTCTTCTGCGCAGCGCGCCGCCGACCTCGTCGAGCGCCTGGGCCGCCGAACCGGTCCCGCCCGGTGTAAGGCGCTCGAGCGCGAGCAGGAGGTCGTGAAGATGGCCAGAGCGGTTTCGGGGTGGGACGTGATACGCCGTGCGGGCACCGAACGACGCGAGACCCGGGGCGTCGCCGCCCCTCAGCATCACATGCGCGAGCGCCGCTGCCAGGAACTGGCTGTAGCGCAGCTTGCTGACCGCTCCATCGCCCACGAATCCCATCGACTCCGATGTGTCGACGACGAGGAACGCCTGCAGATTCGAGTCTTCCTGGAAGAGTCGGACGTAGAGCCGATCGGTGCGGCCGTACAGCTTCCAGTCCAGGCGACGGACGTCGTCCCCCTGCTGATAGGCGCGGTGCCGCGAGAAGTCCTCGCCCGATCCCAGGAAGGGAGATCGGTGCGCGCCACTGACGAACCCCCGCACGATCGTGCGGGCCACCAGGTCGAGGCTTCCCAGCCGTTCGAGAATCTCGGCCGGAAGGAGCTCGCTCGTGCCGTTAGTCGAGTCCACTGCGCGGTGCCGCGACTTCGCTCAGAAGCGTTGCCACCACCTCGTCGGGTGTACGTCCCTCCGCCTCGGCCTGGAAGTTGATCAGAATCCGGTGCCGGAGCACCGCCGGGGCGACCCGCGCGAGATCCTCGGGCGCCACATGCAGGCGACCCTGGACGAGCGCCCACGCCTTCGCGCACAAGATCAGCGCCTGTCCCGCACGTGGGCCCGCACCCCAGCGCACCCACCGATTCGTCATCTCCAACGACTCGGCCCGGCCGGGACGCGAACTGCGCACGAGCAGCGCCGTGTACTGGAGGAGCGCGTCCGAGATCGCGATGCCGCGCACCAACTCCTGCAGTTCCAGCACCTCCGCGCCGGTCAGCACCGCTTCGACATCCGCCGGCGCCGAGCCCGTCGTGCTCCGCAGCACCTCGACCTCGTCCCGGCTGTCCGGATAGTCGAGGCTGATCTTGAGCATGAAGCGATCGAGCTGTGCTTCCGGCAAAGGATACGTGCCTTCCTGTTCGATCGGATTCTGGGTCGCCAGCACGAAGAACGGTCGCGGCAGGTCGAGGACCTCGCCGCCGGTCGTCACATGCCCCTCCTGCATCGCTTCGAGCAGTGCCGCCTGGGTCTTCGGCGGAGCCCGATTGATCTCGTCGGCCAGCAGGACCTGGGTAAAGACCGGCCCCGGCAGAAAGCGAGTCGCTCGGCGACCCGTCGTGCGATCCTCCTCGATCACCTCCGTGCCCGTGATGTCGCCCGGCATGAGGTCGGGCGTGAACTGGACGCGTCGGAATTCGAGATGTAGCGCGTCCGCGAGCGTGCGAACGAGCATCGTCTTCGCGAGCCCCGGCACACCCTCGAGCAGGCCATGGCCTCCGGTCAGGAGGCACAACAACACCTCTTCGACCGCCTGTTCCTGGCCGACGACACGCTTCGCGATCTCCGCACGCAGCGCGTCGACGCGCCCCGTGAGATGCCCGATCCGGCCTTCGACTTCCTGGATGGTGGACGACTCCAACCGACGTCTCCTCTTGGACGGCAGGGGATGGGTACGGCCCCAAGCTTAGTGGACGCCGGCCGCTCTGACGACCAGCGGAGCACTAGAGTAGTTTCAGGGGATGAATTCTCCGGTTCGAACCCTACTCGTCCTTTTGGCCGCCGCGCTTGCCGTCGCGATCGGCGCACAGGTGAGTCTACCCGTTCCGGGGAGTCCCGTCCCCCAGACTCTTCAGACGCTCGCCGTGGTCCTCGCCGGTGCCTGGCTCGGCTCCATTCGCGGGCCGATGGCCCTCATTCTGTACGTCATCATCGGCGCGGCCGGCGCGCCCGTGTTTGCCGACGGCGGCTTCGGCATGGAGCACCTCACCGGACCCACCGCCGGCTACCTCGCCGGCTTCGTGCTTGGAGCGGCGGTCATGGGCGCCTGGGTCCGAGGGGCGTGGGGCAAGACGTTCGTCGGTGCGTTCGTCGGGGCCGTGGTGGCCCACATCGTCATCCTCGGCCTCGGCTGGCTTCCTCTCGCCGCTTCGATGGGCGAGGGCCAGGCGTTCAACGCAGGAGTCCAGCCGTTTCTCGTCGGCGGACTCGCGAAGTCTCTGGTGGCCGCCGCGCTCTGGGTAGCCGTGCCCCGGCCCGCTCCCGCTCCGGAAGACGACGAGCAGAGCTGACGTGGCCAGAAACTGGATCGTGCCCATCGCGACGGCCCTCATCGCCGTCGCTCCCGGCGTCGCCGCTCAGTCGACCCCCGCAGCGACGTCGTCGGCGCGCCCTGTCATCGGGCTGGCGCTAAGCGGTGGTGGGGCGAAGGGCCTCGCACACATCGGCGTCCTGCGCGTTCTGGAAGCCGAAGGCATCGCCATCGATGTCGTCGCCGGCACGAGCATGGGCGGTGTCATCGGCGGCCTGTACGCCATGGGGACGTCCCTCGATTCCATCCAGTCGCTCATGGAATCCGCAGATTGGGGAAGCATCCTCGTCGACCAGGTCGAGCGCGATCGCCGCTTCCTTCATCAACGCCGCTTCGACGAACGAACCGTCCTCACCTTGCCTCTCGAAAACGGCAAGATCACCCTGCCGAGCGGGGCCATCGTCGGCTCGAACATCTACCGCCTGCTCGAGCAGGCCACGTGGCCCGCGGCCACGACCCGGAACTTCCTGGAGCTCCCCCGGCCCTTCATCGCCGTCGCGACCGATATCGAGACCGGAGCCGCGGTTACGCTGTCGAGCGGCGTGCTCGCCGAGGTCATGCGGGCGAGCGCCGGAGTGCCCGGAGCTCTGGAGCCTTTCGAGATCGATGGCCGCTTTCTGGTCGATGGCGCACTGTCCCGCAACCTGCCCGCCTCCGACGCCCGCGCGCTCGGCGCCGACATGGTCATCTGCAGCGACGTCTCCGACCCTCTCGATTCCGCCGAGGAGCTCGAGTCGTTCTTCGACGTGCTCAATCAGGTGCTCACCCTGTCCATGGTCGAAGCAGCCGCCGAGCAACGAGCGTTCTGCGACGTCCTGATCAGCCCCGACATCGAGGGCCTATCGACGCTCAGCTTCGATCAGTCCCAGGAGTGGATCGCTCGTGGCATCGCGGCCGCCCAGAACATCGTTCCCGGCCTCGGCTCCACCCCTCCCGCCAGCATCGACGCCGTCGCCCGGCCTGCAGACTTTCTAGGCGACTCCGTACGCATCGCCCGTATCGACATCCAGAGTTGCTGCCGCGACCAGATCCCCAAGTTCGTGCGCGACGAACTCCAACTTCGTCCCGGCGACTACATCGGCCCCTACCAACTCGGCTCCCGGCTCAGCGACATCGAGGCCACCGGCCTCTTCGGCCTCGTGCGCTATCGCCTCGACGCCTCACCCGCCGGCGATGGAGTCATCCTGACCATTCACGTGCAAGAACGCGCCCGCGACCGCCTCGGTGTCGGCATCCGCTACGACGACGAACGCCGCGCCGCGCTCCTCTTCACCACCACTCGCCACAACCTCGTCCGCTACGGCTCCGTGACCCGCCTCGACCTACGCGTAGGCGAGGAGACCCGAGTCGGAGGCACCTACCTCCGCCGTTACGGCGTCACCGGCCGCTTCGAGGGCGGTTCCTCTCTCAGCTGGAGCCAATCCCTCATCCGACTCCCCGACGGCGCCGGCGACGCCACAGAATTCGAGGTCGCCGAATTCTCCACCTTCCTAGGCCTCGTCGCCGGCCGCGCCCTCTTCCTCGGTCTAGAAGTCGCCGTCGAACGCGCCGCCGCCGACGTCGACTCCATCCCCACCCTCAACATCCTGTCCGTCTCCGGCGTACTCGATCACGAGACCCTAGACCGCATCGACTTCCCCCGCAGTGGCGTCGACCTGACCGCAGAATGGGAGTGGGGCACCACCAACGCCCCCGGCAGCGGAGCCTTTTCCGTAGCCTCCGTAGATGCCCGCTACTTCGTCCCCCTCAGCCACGAAGTCACCCTGGAAGCCAACGTCTTCGCAGGCGCCGCCAACGGCACCGCCCTCCCCATCCACCGCCGTCTTCCCCCGCACCCAGCCCACCTTCCACGGCATCGGCCCTCAAGAAGTCAGCGGCACCTCCGTCCAAGTAGCCCGCCTAGGCCTACGCTGGGATTTCGCCCCTGACTTCAACGTCGGCCTCCACACCGACATCGGCGGCACCATGGACTCCTGGACCTTCCCCGTAGAGGACCCCCTAGTCAGCTGGGCCCTCTCCGGAGGCTGGCGCACCCTAGTCGGCCCCGTCCGTCTCGAGCTAGCCAAGGCCTCCGACCGCTCCGGCGCCCGCCTGTCCCTCAGCGTCGGACGCCGCTTCTGACCGGTTGAGGTGCGGACCGATAGCCTATAGCTTTTCCGGCTCCTGGGGCCTGTAGCTCAGTTGGTTAGAGCGCACGCCTGATAAGCGTGAGGTCGGAAGTTCAAATCTTCCCAGGCCCACTGTTGGCAACCCTTTGCCCCGCTTGGCCTTTCGGCTGGGCGGGGCTTCGGTTTCTACGCTCCTGCTCCCCTCCTGCTCGCACTAGCTGCTCGCAGTTGCTGTTGTTTCCCGTCCAGATACTGGACGGTTTCGTGCCCTGCTCATCGCCTCGCGCATGTCGTCCGGCGAGACGTGATCGTAGGTCGCGCTCAAGGTTGAGTGTTTCGTCCCAGCCAGCTCCTCCTGAATTTTCGGCGGGAGAGAGCGGAACTCCCCCGTCCTTACACCGGACCGCTTTTCGGAGTGGAACCCTACGCCCCTGAATCGCGCCTTGAGCGCCTTGCGCTCGCTGTCAGGGACCGAAGCCAGCCAGCTCGCCTTAGCCCGTCCTACGGATAGGAAATCCAAACGCGCTAATTCGGAGAAAGCCAAGGAAAGGCGTGACG
>JAQBXY010000054.1 GCA_027623325.1 Gemmatimonadota bacterium | reverse complement strand
TCAAAAACGATGGACAGATGATTCAGGGCGGCGGTCCAGTCGGGCACCGGCCTGGTCCACCGTTCACTGGCTTTCATGAGCGCCAAATACAAAACCTTCCTCGCGGAATCGGGGGTCGGGAATGCACCCCGATGCTTCGTCACTTTGCGCAGTGAAGCGTTCACCGACTCCACTGCATTCGTCGTGTAGATAACCTTCCGGATCTGGGGTGGGTAGTCGAAGAAGGGCGTCAGGTTCGTCCAGTGCGTCCGCCACATGCGGCTGATCTGAGGGAATCGATTGTCCCACTGGGCCGCGAACGCCTCCAGCGCCTGCTCGGCGGCCTCAAGCGTCGGCGCGCGGTAGATCGCCTTGAGGTCTCGGACCACGGCCTTGCGTTCCTTCCAAGACACGTAGCGCAGGGACCCTCGGATCAGATGGACGATGCACAGCTGGACCTGGGTCTTGGGGAAGACCGCCTCGATGGCATCCGGGAAGCCCTTCAGCCCGTCGACCGCCGCGATGAGGATGTCCTCGACACCGCGGTTCTTGAGCTCCGTCAGTACGCTGAGCCAGAACTTCGCCCCCTCGGCCTCGCCCACCCAAAGCCCTAAAAGTTCCTTCTGGCCCTCAAGATTTATGGCCAGCGCCAGGTAGACCGCCTGACTCTCGACGTGGCCCGCCCTGCGCAGCTTCACGTGGATGGCATCGAGGTAGACGATCGGGTACACGGCATCGAGCGGGCGAGCTTGCCACGCACGCACGTCCTCGAGCACGGCATCCGTGACCGCCGAGATCAGCATCGGTGACACCTCGACCTGGTACAGCTCCTTGAGGTGCCCCTGGATCTCCCGCGTCGTCATCCCACGGGCGTACAGCGCGATCACCTTGTCGTCGAAGCCCGGCAGACGCCGCTGACCCTTCGCCACCATCACCGGGTCGAACGTGCCCTCGCGATCTCGCGGTACTTCAAGATCGATATCTGACGTGTCCGTCTTGACCAGCTTGCTCGTCTTGCCGTTGCGTGAGTTGCCGCCGTCTCGACCCACCTGTGCATGCTTCTCGTAGCCCAGGTGCGCAGTCATCTCACCTTCCAGTACGCGCTCCACCAGACGCCGGGTCAAATCCTTCACCACCCCACCTGGGCCCATAATCTCCGCTGGCCCCTTCCCCTGAATCAAACGATCCAAGATCGCGTTCAGTTCCTTCTCGCTAAACGCCTGCTCTTCTGCTGCCATGGGTCTCTCCTTTTGAGAATCCTACACCATGGCCATTTACACAGTTAACCTGACACGCCCACCGTGTGAAAGACATCGTCGTGGCGCGGTGGGAGGCCCACGTTCTGATGCACGGCGGGACCCATCAGGACTGCCGGAATGTGGCCCACGCCGTGGCGTACGAAGGGTTCGAGTACGAGTAGGGGCCGAGGATCCCCTCCAACCTCTCCAGATGCTCAGCCCGCCAGCTCCCCCCGCCCGGCGAAGCCCGCCAACGCCTCCGGATTCGCCAACGCCTCCACATTCTCCACATCCTCCCCGTGCACCACCGCCCGCACGGCCAGCTCGGCCACCTTCCCGCTACGCGTCCGCGGAATGTCCGCCACCTCCAGGATGTGCGCAGGCACGTGCCGGGGCGACGCACCCTCTCGAAGTGCGGAGCGGATGCGCGCCTCGAGTGCGTCATCGAGCGTGGCGCCTTCATCGAGCCTGACGAACAGGACGATACGGGTGTCTCCCTTCCAGCGTTGCCCAATCGCGACGGACTCAACGATCTCCGGCAGGCGGTGGACGATCTGGTAGATCTCCGCGGTCCCGATGCGCACACCTCGGGCGTTGAGCGTGGCGTCCGAGCGCCCGTGGATCACGAAGCCGCCGTGCGCGGTGCGCTCGATCCAATCGCCGTGTCTCCAGATGCCTGGAAAGTGATCGAAGTAGGTGGCGTGGAAGCGTCGGCCGTCCTCGTCGCCCCAGAGGCCCAGCGGCACGGAGGGGAAGGGGGCGGTGCACACGAGTTCGCCTCGTCCCGTCGGGCAGGGGCTGCCGTCTTCGTGGAGAACGTCGACGGCCATGGCCAACGCGGGAGCCTGGATCTCGCCGCGCCACACGGGCCGCGTCGGATCGCCTCCTACGAAGCACGCGCACAGATCCGTTCCACCTGAGACCGACGCGAGGTGCACGTCTGACTTGAGGTTGTCGTACACCCAGTCGAAGCCCTCCGGCGTGAGCGGCGAGCCTGTGGACAGCACCGACCTGAGTGCGCTCAGGTCATGGCTCTCACGCGGATGGGCGCCCCGGTTGCACATCGCGTCGATGAAGCCGGCCGAGGTGCCGAACAGCGTCGCCTCGGTCCGTTCCGCGAAGTCGAACATCGCCGTGGGGGTCGGGTGCAGCGGCGCGCCGTCGCGCAGCAGGATCGTGGCCTCGGACGCCAGGGCGCTCACGAGCCAGTTCCACATCATCCACCCGCACGTCGCCATGTAGCAGACCCGGTCCCCGGCGCGGATGTCTGCGTGGAGCTGATGCTCCTTGAGGTGCTGCACGAGCACCCCACCCGCGCCGTGCACGATGCACTTCGGTGCACCGGTCGTGCCCGACGAGAAGAGGATGTAGAGCGGATGATCGAACGGGAGCGCCTCGAATTCGATGTCGTCGGCGTCGTAGCCCGCCACGAAGTCGTCGTAGAGGACCGCCCCACGGACGCCCGCCAGGTCGGGTGCGGCGTCGAGGTACGGCACCACGAGGACCCGCTCCACGGTGGGCAGACCCTCGAGGATCTCGGGCAGGCGCTCCAGGCTTGCGTACTCGGCGCCTGCGTACCGGTAGCCGTCGGCCGTGAGGAGCACGCGCGGCGCAATCTGTCCGAATCGGTCGAGCACGCCCTGTGGCCCGAAGTCGGGCGACGCGGTCGAGATCGTGGCACCGAGGCTCGCGCCCGCCAGCATGAAGACGATGGCCTCGGGGTTGTTCGGCGTATATGCCGCGATGTGGTCACCCGGCCGGATCCCGGCGGCGCGCAGCGCAGCGGCCAGCCGGGCGGTGGCCGTCCAGAGCTCGTTCCAGGTGAGCGTGCGCGCGACTCCGTCCTCGCGCTCGAACATGACGGCGGGTGTGTCGTCGCGGCGGCGCAGGAGGTTCTCGGCGTAGTTCAGCCGGGCATCCGGGAAGAAACGCGTGCCGGGCAGCTCCAGCGGCTCGGTGTGGGCGCGGTCCCCCTGATGCCCGATCACGCCGCAAAAATCCCACAACGCGCGCCAGAACCCGGCGAGGTCATGCACCGACCAGTGCCAGAGTTCTTCCGAGCTCGCCCCCTCGAAGCCGTGTGCCCGGGCCGGACCCTCCATGAAGGTCCGCATGTTCGATCGCTGGATGCGGTCGGGACTCGGCGTCCACAGCGGTTGTGTCATCGTGAGCCCGCTAGGCGATCAGCCGCCCAATTCCCGGCAGGTCGTTGTGGGTGCATGAACGACAGTGTGGGCTGGCGGGGCTTTGGGAAAGTGGGGTGGGGAATCGCGCCCATGCGGGCATCTCGGAGGCCGCGGGCGGAATTCTATCCGGTTGGGAGCAGAGTAGGCTTCGGTGTGTGCCGTGACGACTTCGTGCTTGCTCCCTCAGCTATACAGACACAATATACCGATCATACAGATGGAGGCCCCATGGCTATTCGCAGAAAGAATCTCAACATTGATCAGGATAAGCTCGATCGCGCCAAGGAGATTCTGGGCGTCGAGACCGGGACAGAGGCTGTCGAG
>JAQBXY010000010.1 GCA_027623325.1 Gemmatimonadota bacterium | reverse complement strand
CGTGGCTGTACAGCGGCCACGGGACGGTCATAAACTCAAGTACTCACCCGTCCACCAAAGCGGGACAGCTCCAGGTCTGCAAGCGCGACAGCTAAGGCGAGCCGTTAAGAACGCTCAGACGGCGGGCACGACCACAACCTCCGCGGAACTCTCTCCCGCTCGGTCCGACGAGGCGGTGATGCTGGCCGTGCCCACTCCGATTCCGAGGACGGTCGCTTCGTGTTGATCACCGAAGATCCCCGTCCGCTGCGAAGTGGTCACCCTCGCGACGGACTCGTCACTGGACGACCATGTGACCGTGCCGAGCGCGTAGGGGCCCGAGCGTTCGGCACTGAGTCCGGTTGCATGGAGCGTCACGCTGCCGCCGACTTGCATCTGCTGCCCCGTCGGAGTCACGGTCAGGAATCCCCGAGCCGGGACGAACGGACCGCTGCACGCCGTGATGGCTAGCAGCGCCAGAAGGATGAGCTGTCGTGCACAGTACATCGCCCGACCCGTCATCTCACGTCCCTAGAAATGCCCTAGGAGCAGCTTGGCAAAGAAGCCCCACGTCGCGAACATCGCCACGAATGCCAGGACGAGTGACGCGAAGGGGGATATTGGACCGGCGTTGGTCGCCGACTGAACCTCGTCTTTATCGTTCCACATGTTGCTCACCTGCAGGGTCCTTGAAGCCGAAAGGGCGTTCAAGATACGCCTGCGGACGCGCTCGACAAGGACTTTTTTTCGGATGACCGTTCGGGTGTGGGGGCGAGTCGCATTCCCCGGATTCCCGGTCCGTTTCGGAACCGCGGGCTCGCTCGTAGGTTGAATCCCTAGGTGGTCCTATGGAAGCTGAGGAGCGGGTCAATGAGAAGCACAATCGGAATCGCTGCGATGGGCATGCTACTGTTCGCGGGAGGGTGTGCCGAGGCGCCGAACCATACCCAGTACCACGACCCAGCTCTCTTGGGGGCCATCTTGGAAGATGTACGCGTCGGTTGGGAGCTTGGTGATGGCGAGAAGTTCTATGCCCACTTTCTCGACTGGGACGGGGCCCGCTACTTCGAAGGTGGGGGGCAGAACGTCGGCTTGCGGGACCTGGTCGAGCATCACGTCGAGCCCGAAGCAGAACTCGGACTGAGCCTCGGCTTTTCGGACATCCAGACGCACTTCGAAGGAGACTTCGCGTGGGCGGTGGTCGATACGGAGATCAAGCTGACCACCGCGGACGGGCGTGCCGTCCACAACCGGGGTCATGGGACGTATCTCTTCCGCTTGATCGACGGCGTTTGGAAAGTGGTCCACACTCAGTCGGGTAGCCGACCCGTGAGCCCCTGAGCAACAAGTGAACGCTGGCCGGGGCGGCGACTACTCTCCGTCGTCGCCCTTCGGCCGCGACACCATCTTATAGAGCAACCATCCGGCCGCCCCGAGGCCAAGGGCCAAAGGAATCCATCCCAGCAGATTCCATAGGATGGCGCCACCCAGAACCACACCCGCCCCCTGCGCCCAGCCCACCACGTTGGCCTGGGTCTTCGCCCGAGCGAGGTCCTGCTCGGTATAGATCTTCTCGGGAAGGTTCGTCAATTGGGTACCCGGCTCTTCAGGTGTCGCTGGACGAAACCAACATCCTACCCGGCCTCTGCCGGGGCAAGCTAGCTCAGATGACGCATCGCCCGGAGCGCGATCTCCTCACCGATCGCGAGTGACGCAGTAGCGGCCGGACTCGGTGCGTTGATCGCATGAACGGCACCGGGACTCTCCATCCAGAGAAAGTCGTGCACGAAGTCGCCGGAAGGCGCCACGGCCTGAGCCCGGACTCCGGAGCCGCCGGCGATCAGGTCGTCGGCCTGGACTTCCGGCACGAGTCGCTGCAAGGCCGCGACGAAGCGGGCGGAGTTGAAGGACTGAGCGAGTTCGCGCACGACCATGCGGCGGTGGCGGTACGTGAAGCGCCAGAGTCCGGGGAAGGTGAGCGCCTCGAAGAGGTCCCGCAGGTGGAGCGTCGTCCGGTCGTAGCCCTCGCGCGAAAAGGCCAGGACCGCGTTCGGGCCGGCATCGATCCCGCCCGTGATACGGCGAGTGAAGTGGACCCCGAGAAACGGAAATCCCGGCTCCGGCAGGGGATAGATGAGATGGCGGACCAGATGCTCGCGTTCCGGTCGGAGCCGGAGGTATTCGCCGCGGAAGGGGAGGATCCGAGACGTAGGTGCGCTTCCCGCCATCGCCGCGATCCGGTCCGAGTACAGGCCCCCACAATTCACGAGAACACGCGTCGTGACTTCACCATTCGAGACGACGATACGCCACCCGATATCTTCCCTCACGAGGCGATGCACCTCGGCCCCGCAGATAACCTCGCCACCCTTGGACTCGACCTCCCGGCGAAGCACGCGGCAGACCTCGGCGTAGTCTGCGATCCCCTCCTCGGGGACCAGAATCGCTCCGACACAGCGCACGTGAGGCTCGATCTCGCCAGCCTCCTCGGGCGCGAGGAGCTTCAGCCCTTCGAGGCCGTTCTCCCCTCCACGCTCGAGCATCGACGTTAGTCGCGGAAGCTCCGAAGTGTCCGTCGCGACGACGAGCTTTCCGCAGATATCATGCGCGATGCCGTGATGCCGACAGAATTCGGTCATGCGCCGAATCCCGACTCGGGCGAGTCTCGCTTTCTCCGAGCCGGGCGCGTACTGGAGGCCGGCGTGGAGCACCCCGCTGTTGTGGGTGCTCTGGTGCTGCGCGACGGCGCTCTCCTTTTCGAGCACGCGCACGGCTTCCACGCCCCTCTCTAGGAGGGCGTGGGCGGTGGCGAGACCGACGATGCCGCCGCCGATGATGGTGACGTCGGCGCGGGGTCGGTTACTCAGTGTGCACGCGCGTGATCAGCCGAGGGTGAGGGCTGGGGGTGAGCCCTCTCATCGGAGTGGCGTTCAGGCCCTACCGATGTGCTATCCAGTCGGGATTACCGTCCGGATCTCCGATCACCCTCCCGTTGGTCAGCACGTTGCCCAAGAGCAGGATGCCGGCCACATGAGGCGCCGCCATCGACGTGCCGTTGAAGGTGGTGTACCCCCCATCCTTATATGTGGACAGGACGCCTACACCCGGCGCGCTGAAATCGACAGGCGGGTTCCCGTAGTTGGAGAACGAGGCCCAGTTATCACCGTTCGAAAACGCCGACACCGTATAGATGTTGTTTCCGTTGGCGCTTGCGGGAGACCGCGTCGTAGCGCTCGTGCTCTCATTGCCCGCCGCCAAGGCGAACTTCACGTTGGCGCTGGCCGCCAGGACGGCGTCATTGAGCGCCTGACTGAACCCACCGCCGAGACTCATGTTCGCGACGTCACCGCTCCGCCCCTCCAGGGCGACGTAATCCACACCCGCGATCACCCCTGAGTAACTGCCGGAACCGCGACGATCGAGGACGCGGACCGCGACGACCGTAGCGCCCGCCGCAACGCCTACCACGCCGAAGCCGTTGTCGATGGCCGCTACCGTTCCCGCGACGTGCGTCCCGTGACCGTGTTCGTCCTCCGGACCCTTTCGGCTGCCCGTGAAGTCCTCACTCCGGCCGACGTCCACATTCAGATCCGGGTGGTCGAGGTCGATGCCGGAATCGATGATCCAGGCGGTCTTGCCACTGCCGTTTCCGGCGCCGCCGACGCGTGTGATGCCCCAGGGCGTGCTCTGCGCGGAGGGTGGGTCCTCGCCGCCGCCACTCGGAGGCCCCTTACCGGGGGGCGGTGCCAGCGTGACAACCTTGTCCTCCTCGACGTATGCAACGCGTGGATCCCGGATGGGTTTGGTGGCGCGGGGGTCTACGTCATCTGGAAAGGCCCCGTCGGGTTCATGGGACCGCAGGAAGCGGGTGCGGAAGACGCCGCACGCGGAATCGCGGTGCTTCCGTTCCACGTGAGCGGGGCAGGGTTGGACGTATATCGCGAGGGCATGGTCGACCTGGTGTCGGCCAACCTGGATGGCCTCTCGAGCTTCCGGGCCATCGATGCCCGTACCGTGCTGGCCCGCTGGAATCGAGAGATCGGCGCCACTGCGGACGCCGAGCTGGACGCCGCGCTGCGGGTGGCGGCGAGCACGGGCGCTCGGTACGCAGTGGTCGGCAGCGGGGTAGAAGTCGGCGGGCAGGTTCGGTTCACGGCGGACATCTACGATCTCTCGGACGGCTCCAAGGTGGGAGATGGCGGGCAGGTGCAGGGTGCGCCCGACGACGTCCTGAGCCTGGTCGATGCCCTCACGGTCGCAGTCATGCGTTCGCTCCTCGATGCGACGGACCGGGCTTCCGGGGCACAGACCTTTCGCCTCGCGAGTCTGCTTACCGAGTCCGTACCAGCCCTCCGCCACTACCTGGTCGGCGATGCTTCGTTTCGACGGGGTCAATTCGCCGACGCCCGCGAGTCGCTGGAGCGAGCGGTCGCCGAGGATTCGACCTTCGCGCTGGCCTATTGGAGGTTGGGCGAGACCATCGGCTGGGTCGAAGGTGTCGGAAACGCAGAGGGGCGTGCTGCGAAGAGAAGAGCGAAGGAGTACGGGGAACGCCTACCGGATCGTGAGGCGACACTCCTAGACGTCGGAGCTGCGATCGCCGATGGACGGGGCGACCGCGAAATCGAGCGGCTGCGGACCTACCTACGTCGGTATCCGGACGACCCCGATGGGTGGTATCTCCTCGGTGAGGCTGGACTTCACAGTTGGGTCACCACGGGAGTGACGGACGCGGAACTCCAGGAGGCCTTGTACCGCGCGGTCGAACTCGATCCTGCGTTCGGTCCCTTTTATGTACACGCGACCCAGTGGACCAGCGCCAAGGGCGACGAAGTGAGATTCCGGGCGTTCCTCGGGGCATGGGATGCGATGGCATTCGATGCCGACCGTCGGAGTCAGGTCCAAATGCGCTGGGACCTCCTGCAGGGCGATGATGCGACCGTGGCCGCCGCCATCGTTGCCATGGGTGAAATGGTGCCGCGCGACGTCGTGCGACTGGACCAGGCCGCGCTCGGCATCGTCGACAAAGATCTCGAACGCTTGGTCCCGATGTACGAGCGGCGAGGCGGTGAGACCCGAGGCCTGCTGCTCAATCTGTACATCCAGCAGGGACGTCTTGCCGAAGCGATCGACTTTGCCGGGACGGACGCAGGACTTGCCGGCCGAGTCCTCGTCGCGTCGGTGATTTTGAAGAAATACGAGTCGGGTGACGCCTCCCGTGACGAATTGGCGGGAGCCTTCGAGACGATCCGCGAAGGTGACCCGGGGCTGGATATCGACGCGCACTTTGCGCGGGCGTTCGTGAGCCTGGCCCTTGGCGACATGCGCGCCCTCGAGGCGATGCGGCCCACGATCTTGAGCGCGGTGACCCAGACGATTGAGCAAGGGGCTGCGGCCGGCTTCGACACGACGGCGGTCTATGACGCTTTCGCAGCGCGCCTGGAGAGCAGGCGACTGTCTGCTCAGGGGGATCCCGCGGCAGGCTACCGCTTACTGAGCCAGGCAGCCTCAGCCACTCTGATCGGCCTTGGTTTTGAACTTGCGCAAATGGCCATGGACGCCGGGCAATGGCCCGATGCCATTCCGATCCTGGAAGGGATCTCGCGCAATCCGCAGCGGCGCAGCGAGGCCAAGTTCCTCCTGGGCAAGGCGTACGAGGAATCTGGGGATCGCGAGCGCGCCTTGGATGCGTACCGGACGTTCTTGTCGCGTTGGGAGCGGGCCGATCCGGAATTGACGTGGCTCCGAGAAGCCCGGGACGCGGTTGCGCGACTCGGGGGCTGACGCTCGACCGCCACGACGCTACGACGATCACGATCTCACCTCCGGGAGGTGGCTGGACCGCGATCGTTCCGATCTGCCCCTTCGTCGTTGAGGATGGCGCGACGACGGTGGTCGGCCTGACGCTTTCGGTACGCAGAGCATTCTCGTGGCGGGACAATCGTTTCCACTTCCAGCCGCGCTTCGAGTGCGAGCAGGAAGATCCGGACGAGGGCTGACGTAGGGCGTTACGTCCTGGGTCGCAAATCGCTCGCGCCCTGTAGCCCGCGTGCGACCTCAGGGATGATGCCGAGTTCTTCGTAGACCGGCGTGACGATCTCGCGCAGGTCAGGCAGGCGCCGCCAGAACCAGATCGCGAGAACCAGCGAGCCGAGGCCGCCCGCCACGACTGCGATGGGCGCCCCCACCCGGTCGGCGATCGCGCCCCCTGCGAGGCCGCCGATCGGAGTCATTCCGACGAAGGCCATGGTGTACAGGGCCATGACTCGGCCCCGCATCTCTTCCTTGACCAGTGTCTGAAGTACGGTGTTGATCGATGCCGTGCAGAGCATGATCGCGACACCTGTCACGGCGAGAAGAATCAAGGACATCACGAGATTCCTCGACAGCGCGAATCCGATCAGAGTGACGCTGAACACCGCCGTGGAGACCGCGATGAGGCGACCCAGGCCGCGAAGCGAACTTCGGGAAGCCAGGATCAACGCGCCAACCAGCGACCCCAGGCCTGCCGCTGAGGTGAGCAGGCCAAGGGTGGAGGCGTCCCCGCCGAGAACGTCACGGGCGAAGACCGGGAGGAGCACCACATAGGGGATGCCGACCAGCGAGACGACCGCGAGGACGATCAGCGTGTCGCGCAGTGGTGCGGATCGGTACGCATACGCGAACCCCTCCCGGATGTGCTGGAGCACCGGGCCGGCCGCCCCGCCCGGCTGATTGGAGACCTGCAACATCGCCAGGGCACCTAGGACGGCAGCGTAGCTCACCGCGTTGACCACGAAGACGGGCCCTTCGCCGACCCATCCGATCAGGAGGCCGCCGAGGGCCGGTCCGACGAGGCGCGCCGCGTTGAACAGCGACGAGTTGAGCGCGATGGCGTTGGGCAGATCCTCGACGCCGCCGACGAGCTCGACCAGTAGGGACTGCCGCGCCGGCACGTCGACGCCGTTGATCAGCCCCATCGCGACCGCGAGTACGATCAGGTGCCAGACCGCGACGGTTCCGTAGATGACCAGAACCGCGAGGGCGACCGCCTGCACCATGGAGAGCGTCTGAGCCACGACGACCATCCGGTACCGGTTCCAGCGGTCGGCCCAGGCACCCGCGAGGGGTGCCATGATGAAGCCCGGGAATTGAGCGCAGAAGCTGATGACGCCGAGGAACAGTGCGGAGTCGGTAAGCCGATACACGAGCCAGCCCATCGCGACCTGCTGCATCCACGTACCGACGAGCGAGATGCCCTGCCCTGTGAAGAACAGGCGCAGGTTTCTATGGCGAAGGGCCTTGAACGCGATGCGGATTCGGCGGAGCACCCAAGAGGCTAATGACTCTTCGTCCCAAATCAACCGGCGATGTGCGGAGGCTGCCGCCCGCGTTCGGCGTTCGAGAGGTTGAGAATGGCGACCCCGAGGGGATAGGTTGGTCACCCATGGCCAACCTCGACGACGCGGGCGAAGAAGGCGTCTCGCTCTTTCCGATGTTCAACATCCTCGCGTGCACACTGGGCGTGATGGTGTTCATCCTTGCTACGGTCGCCACCGTCTAACTGGGTGCGGACAAGGCCGTGGAGTTCAGTGCCGCCGATCACGGGGGATCTGGGCCGACGCAGATTCCGACCTGGATCGAGTGGGACGGGGCCGAGTTGGTGCTTTATCCCACGGGCGCGACGGTGAACTTCTCCCGCGACCTGAGCTCGATCACGACGTTCGAGGCCACGTACGCCTACGTCTTCGATCAGGTTGCGGGCACCCCGCTCGGGGCGGAGCTCGCGCGGGTCGCGATGGATTCCGGGCGCTATATCATCTTGCTCGTACGGCCCTCGGGCTTCCAGACGCTCCCTGAAATCACAGGATACCTGGGCCTGCTCGGCATCGACGTCGTCGCCGAGCCGATCGATCAGAACTTGCGGCGCATTCAGGTGCGGTAGCGTCGACCATGTATCGCAAACTCAAGCCCCGCGATGGGTCAGGCATCGTCGACCTCGACTCGCTCATGGATATCCTTTCCTGTCTGGTCGGCGTGATGCTGTTTCTGGTGATCTACACCGTGCTCGAGCTCGGCTCGACGACCTTCGAGGCTGTGGTACCTGCGGTCCGGGAAGCCCCGTTCGGCAGTGAGCGGGTCGTGGTCGTGGCGGATCGCGGCACCGTCCGTGTTCTCGACGCTCGTGGCCCGATCGAGGCCCTGCTCAGCGGCTTCGCCATCGTCGAGTACGATGAGGCGGAGGCCTTCGTGCGAGAGTCCAATCAACGGATCCCCAGCGATACTTACTTCCGTTATTCGCTGACCTTCGAGGATCGACTGACGGCGTTCGGCCTACCTCTTGGAACTCTCGATCTCCGAATCGAGGCACACGAGGGTGTCGTTGGGGACAGCATCCATCAGTTGGAAGAAGAGTCCACCTACCTCGCCCTCCTGGATCGCCTGAATCCGGAGACCGCGTGGCTGGCGTTTGCCGTGGATGGCGAGAGTGTCGAAGTATTCAGGCGAGCGAGAGATCTGGCGATCACGAGGGGGTTCGTGACACGGTTCGGTCCCGTCAGCGTGGACTTCCCGTTCGTGCATCGACTCTCGCTCGGTGGCGCCGAAGTGTTGTTGAGTCCGAGAAGTACACGAGCCAAACTCGACCGATGATTCGTAACCCGTTTACGTGGAGGCCCTCTCATGGGGCAGTGTCCGAATTGTGCGACCCCCGCCAAGCCCGAGCAGGAGTTTTGCCTTGTTTGCGGGACGGATCTGGGTAACGCCGCTACCGCGACGGCGGGCGCAGCAGGAGCGGCTCGACGCGCGGCGGCCCCGACGCCGGCCGCCCCCGCAGGGGCAGGACGACCCAGCCCGTCCGGAGGGGCGCGACGGGCCGCTCAAAGCGCAGCGATCCCCTTCATGGTCGCGGCGGTGGCTACGATCCTGATTCAGCAAGGAGTCGGCACTGTCGTCGGCGACACGTCCTATGTGTACCGCCTGTTCCGGCCGTCGGGCGGCTGGCTCATGAGCGTCGTGCCGGGGCTGATCCTCTTCTCCCTCGTGTGGACGCTCACGGACCTGGCGCTGAAGTTCCGTGTGGGTCGCGCCACCGAGCGCGACCTCCGGCGCCCGGAGATTCTTCAACTGCCCGGCTTCGTGGCCCATGAGATCGCGAGCGTGACTCTGCAGCGACTCCGGAGCTGGGATCCCGGACTGCTGGTTCGCCCCGTTGGGCGTCGGGTGCTCTCCCTGCTGCGCTACCTCGAAGTGACGGATGCCCAGCGAGCGCACGAGCTACTGCGACACCAGTCCGACGTCGACGCGGACGCGGCGGCCTCCGCCTACCGGACGGTGAAGTTGTTCATCTGGGCCATGCCGATTCTGGGGTTCATCGGGACCGTGCTCGGTATCAGCCTGGCGGTCGGAGGGTTCTCGGACTTCCTGACCACGAGCGTGAGCATCGAGGAACTCGACAGCGTGACCGCGGAACTCGGCGAAGTCGCGTCGGGCCTGTCCTTTGCGTTCGACACGACGCTGCTCGGTCTCCTGGCCGGTCTCATCGCGACGGTGGCCAACTCCGCCGTCCAGGAGCGCGAGGAACGTACGCTCACCACGCTCGACGAGCTGGGACTGAAGATTCTCGCGACGGCCCAGCCGGGGGCGCCCACGGTGCCGGCTGCCCCGGCTCCGAGCCAGGTGGTCTCCGGTGTCGCCACAGAAGAGATCGACCAGATGCTTCGTGCTCGCCTGGGCGAGCTTTCCGGACAGATGCAGCACTTCACGCAGGCGGTACAGACGGGGCTCGAGGGGCTGGAGGAGGCGACATCGCGCATGCGAAGCGGCCTAACCGGGTCCATTGCGTCGGTCAGCGGTTCGGTCGAAGGGTTGGGGAAGGATCTGGAGGGCGTCTCCAAGACACTCGATGGACGAATCGCAGGAATGGAGCAGGCGAACCGCGAACTCAGCGAGGCAGTGGCTACGCTCGCTCCGCTCCTCAGCCAGCTGTCGGGCCCAATGGAATTGCGTCTCACGCCGAGCCAAAGGGCCACCCGTGGTGGCGAAGGGGACTGACGACGGACGCGGCGTGCATCTGATGGGACGGCGCCGCGCGGGCACGACGTTTGTATCGACCGTTCTTGCCGCCGCGTGCACATGGGGCGGTAGCGGCGACACGCCGGAGGTGCCGCCGAGCTTCCCGTTTCAGGCGGTGAGCCAGGGCGGCATGGTCGTGACCGGGTCGCCCTACGCGACCGAGGCCGGCGTGCGGATGCTGGAGCAGGGCGGGAACGCCGTCGATGCGGCCGTTGCCGCCGCCTTCGCCCTCGCCGTGGCCGAGCCCACACAGTCCGGGTTAGGCGGGCGAACACAGTTTCTGTTCTGCGGAGCGGACGGGGTTGTGCACGGCATCGACGGTACGACGGAAGTGCCTGCCGTGTACAATGCGGCCACCGCCCCGACGGGCGAGCACGGGCACCCGGCGGTCGGGATTCCCGGCAGTGTAGCGGCGCTGACCCGCGCCCTCGCGGAGCATGGCTCACTGCCTCTGGCCACCGTGATGGAGCCGGCCATCCGCTGGGCGAGCAGCGGGGTGGTACCGCCCGAAGGGGAACAGGAGAGGATCAGAGAGATCGTCGCTGCGATCGATACCGCCTCGCCGGTGGCGCGGGCGCTGCGGTTCGTGGACAGCGACGATGGCCAGGCCTGGCTGGTTCAGTCAGATTTGGCGACTACGCTGCGCACTGTGGCGGCGGGAGGTGCCGACGCGTTCTACCGAGGCGGGATCGCCGAGACGATTGCGGCGGACATGCGCGCAAACGGTGGCTTCGTGACGCTCGCGGATCTGTCTGCCTACGAGGCCGTGGATTCGGAGATCGGGAGCGGTACCTACCGCGGCGTGGAGCTTGTGGGCTCCTACCTACCGGCGTCCGGCGTGACGGTAATCCAGATTCTACAGACGCTCGATCGTTTGCAGCCGGAAGGGCTGGCGGAGCCCGAGTGGGCGGCGGCGGTGGCGGAGGCCCTGCTCGTGGGGTTCGAGGACCGGGAGCGCGCCGAATCGATGGCGCCCGCCCGCGCCGTGTCCTGGCTCACGTCGGACTCGCTCGCCGAACGCCGGGCGTTGGACATCCGTGGTCGGGTACAAGACGGGCCCGGTGCTCCCGCAGCCGCGGCTGCAGACGACGGTCGGGAGTCGTCGTTCACGAGCCACATTTCGGTGGTGGACGCGGTGGGAAACGTGGTCGCGATGACTCAGTCCTTGGGTCCGACGGGTGGCGCTCGGGTCATGACGCCCGGGCTGGGCTTCCTGTACGCATCGACGCTTGGTGGCTACCTCCTCGGGGGCGATCCGGGTTATCGACCCTGGTCCTCTCAGGCACCGTTGATCGTGTCGGATGAAACGGGACCGATACTCGTCATGGGTGGGGCCGGAGGCCGACGAATCGTGTCCGCCCTCGTGGCCACCGTAAGCCGAATCTTCGATCAGGGGATGGATATCGAGACTGCGATGCGGGCCCCACGGCTGCATCCGACCGGAGGGGATCTAGTCATCGACGAGGAGTGGGACGCCCGCGACGGGCTGCGTGCGATGGGCTACTCCGTCGTGCGCACGGAGGCTGACTACTTCGCACGGTTGAACGTGATCCACCTCTCCCCGGGCGAGGTCACGGGGGTCGCCCAGCCCAGCTGGAGTGGCGCCTCTTCGGGCGGCCCGAGGCGCTAGACACTCTCCTGGGTGCGACGCTGCTCGGACTCGGGCCCGGTCAACCGATCGGCTTCAGCGTATCGCCCTCGCCGGCCTCACCCTCGACGATCGCGCAGATCGACGACTGCGAGAGGACTCGAGTCACCTCGATCACGCCCACCCGGTCGGTAATCCGATCGAGCACCTCGCCTGCCGCATTGAGGATCTCGTCGATCACACGATGCACCTCGAAGCGTTGGCCCACCTGCACGCCGACGTTGGAGCCCTGGTCGATGTAGAGGGAACCGTCCGCAGCGCTCCCGACGATCGCGGGGATCGCGGCCGGGGGCTCGGGCATCGCGATGAGCACGAAACGCTCACGCTGCTTCACGAGTTCCTCGACGATGTTGTCGGCGGCGGGCCCGAGGGCTTCCTCGGCGACGCCCTGGTCCATGGCCGACATGCTCACGATGCCGCTGACGTTCACGAGGCGTTTGCTGCCCGAGCCCTCGGTCGCCGTGATGATCTCACCGGTCTCGGCGCTGAACGCCCGAACGTTCATTTCGCTCTGAGCTTCCGTGTATCCGACGTTTCGGCCCATGACTCTGGTGCCCTTCTCGTCGATGGAGAAACGGGTGACGGAACCGCTGATGAGGTACATGACGCCGGCGAGGCGCCCGATCTCTACGACGTCGCTCGGGTTGACCTGCCCCGACAACTGAAAGCCCTGCTCCTGAAGAATCGCCTCGAGCCGTTCCCGTTCGATTACCGAGAAATGGCCGGAGTTCACCAGCCGAGTCACGATCATATCGGCTGCGATGTCGCCCATGTCGTTCGCCCACCAACTGGTCCGATTGTCGAAGGGGATCACGGCGACACGGGGGCGATCCTGGGCTTCCACCGCCACTAGGGGAAGCGATAGTGCTAGGAAGGCCAGGGAGGCGCAGACGACGATTCGTGTACTAGGCGAGGTGTTCTTCACGTTGTTCTCCGAAAGTTCTGGACGCGTCATCGGAAGCTGGCGACCCGGCGAGGGTCGTGTCTAACGAAGCGCTCGTGCGATCCAACCGCGGGCGGCTACGGCGCCGAGCCGCCCCACTTCCTCCGACGCCTGGCTCCGGGCTCCCAACTCGGACCCTCCGATCTTGGCGGGCTGGCCGGCCATACCGACGCGGAAGACGCCGGACTCGACGACTTCCCCTGTCGAGACCCGATACATCCTCAACTCGAGTTGGGCACTTGCCGAATACATCGAGCCGGCGGCGGGCCGTGTAGTGGCTTCGAGGTTCCCGAGGAAGACGAACTCTCCTCCCTGGGCTCGCACCAGCTCGGCCAACGAGGCGAAGTCGCCCTGAACGGCCGACTGCACGGCGGCGTGATCTCCGCTCGCGATTCCGAGGCTCGTCGCATCCATGACACGCAGGTCACGGCGTGCGCGCAAAGACCGCAACACCGACTCTTCCGCGAGACTGGCTCCCGTGTCTTCACCGAAGACGAGGACCAACATTCCGTCGCCGGCCGCAGCCGGGGCCGGGGCGGCGGCCGCGGGGCGGGAAGGGGGTGGACCAGACGGGCGATTCAGCGGCGGATTCGAGCGGTCGGTGCTCGGCCCGGCGGGCTCGGCAGACTCAAGCACGGCGAACTCGGGGCCGCCTCCGATACTCATCGGCCACGACGGATCGAATGCGGTCTGACTGATCGTGGGAATCTGGCCGTTTCGGGTCTCGCGCCGCACCCGGTCTCGCGTCCACTCGAGGCTCTCCCCGAGCGTGACGATCCCGTCGCCGTCCTCATCGGCCTCGCCCTGCAAACCCCGCATGAGGAAGTAGGTGAACACTCCGTGGCCACCGCCCCACTGCGCGCCTTCCTGTGAATATTGGTTGACCTGACTCGCCGTGAAGGAGAGTTGCACGCCGAGGCTGTGCTGCGAACGGTCCAGGAAGGCTCGGTTGATGGGGTTGTCGATGGCGCGTAGCCCGACGTCACCGCTCACGCCGGCGCTGTGACAGGCGTCAATGAAGGAGATGATCGTTCTGGCGTAGGTCCTGCGGACGGCGTCGCTGACTTCCTCCATCGGGAAGCCGGTGCCCGCGATGCTCTTGGCCTCGGTGTCGTAGGCCAGCAGGTAGAGGTCCTCAGGGCGTTCCGGATCGGGTGCCCCGTGGCCGGCGAAGAAAATGAAGACGACGTCTTCGTCCGTGGCGGCCTTCAAGAAGTCGCGGAAGGCGAGTCGGATGTCGCGGTAGGTCGCCTGCTCGTTGACGAGGAAGCGGATGTTCTCCGACTTGAACCCACCCATTCCAGCGGCGGGTGATAGCAAGAAATCACGGAACGCTCGAGCGTCGTCGTCGGCATAGCGGAGGGCGGGTACCGTACGATCGGCGTACTCGCTCACGCCGATGACGACCGCCCAACGCTCTCCCGTGAATCCGCTCTCCGTGCCCCACGCCGTTGCGGGATCGTCGAACGTCGCGTCCGCCTCCTCGATCACGACCGGGAAGGTGCGCGATTCGATCACTTGGTCGCCCACATAGACCTCGACGACGACTTCCGGCTTTTCGGCCGTCGGAGTCGCGTAACCAATGAATCGGACCTGATCCCCGGTTCCGCTCAGCGCAGTCTCGGCTCCGTTCAAAGTTACGCGATCGATGCCGGCGTTGCTGCTTGCCGTCCCGACCACTCGGAGGCCGCGCGTGCGACGCACGCCGATACCGCGAGTGGCGTCCGAACTCCAGGCTGCCGGCTCGACGATCTCAATGACCGGCCGGGCCTGACCGAAGGCGGGGAAGGCGACCAGCGCCATCGCAGCCATCTGCAAAACCACCTTGGGTCCAGCCGTGCGGAGCATACGTACGTCCCGGGAACGTGCCACTTCGTCAGAGGATCTGAGTTGGACTCCGGACGAGGGGCGGCAAGTGGGTCGAGTCGCGCATACTCCCACTAGCCACCGATTCGTCTCGTGTCGTTCCGAAGCGACTCATCGTCAACCCAGTAGTACGGGCCAAAGGGAGTCGGCTGCGGCCACACCTCGTCGAGCGTGTCCGCATCGTAGACGACTCCGCCCTTCACGACGTAGCGGATCAGCGCCGTGTTCTTGATGTCATCGAGCGGGTTCGCCTCCAGGATCAGGAGATCGGCCAACTTTCCGACCTCGAGCGAGCCGAGATCCTGGCCTGCCCCGAGGAAGTGCGCCCCGTGCTGGCTCGCCACTCGGAGCGCTTCGAGCGGTCCGAGCGCCGACGCGGCCATCCAGACCTCCCACTGTGCGTTGGTCCCGTGATGTTCACCGTGGCCTCCGATCGCCCCGTATCCACCTTCGGCGATGATGTCGGCCATGCCCTGCGCGATCAGCGGGAACGAATAGTCCGTATCCGGGCGCAGCATCCGCCGGCGTAGGTGGCCCGCATTCATGCGCCACGGCATCCAGCGGCGTTGCTTCTCTGCACGCCATACGTCGGACTCGGCGAACCAGTAGTCGATGTTCCCGGGGCCGGGGCCCGCGACCACGAACGTCGGTGAGTAGACGATGCCGGCGTTCCCGAAGAACTTCGCGACGTCGCTGAAGACCGGCACATAGCTCAACGGGTGTTCCCACGCCGTCTGTCCGTCCACGATCATGCCGAGGTTGTAGAAGAGGTCACCACCCTCGGCCGTGACCATGAGACCCTCAGTGCGCGCCACATCCGATACCCACTGACGCTGATCGCGTCGCGGCTGCATGTACTGCTTGAGCTGAACGGCGCCCCACGACTTGAGACGACGCACGCCCCACGCGGTTTCGTCGTAGCTGGACAGGTCGTTCTGCCGCGCAGCATCGCCTCGGTACAGCGGATCTCCACTGCTGTAGGTGCGCGGCCCGATCATGCGGCCCGCTTCGATGAGCTCGGCGGTCGGGAAGATGTTCTGCGACCACATGCTGTTGTCGAGACTCGTGGTAACGCCGTACGCGAGGTAGATCGCGCTCTCGTAGTCACGAAGCGGGCGATACCCACGGTGTTCGCGGTAATGGTGCGAATGCATGTCGACGAAGCCGGGGATGATCGTGGTTCCAGCTGCGTCGATGACCTGTGCGTTCGAGGTGTCGCAGGTGCCGACGCATACGATACGCGCACCCTGCACGACGAGAGTGCCCCGCTCGATCACTTCGTTCCCGTCGAGTGTAATGATGCGCGCGTCGGCGAAAGCCACGCGACCGGTGGGGGTGCGTCGCGGAACGGTCAGCGAGACATCGACGGTGTCAGCGGTCTGCTCGGCGACACGGTATTCGAAATAGTTTGTGGCCGAGCCGAACTCGACGGTGTTGGCGTCCTTCCAACGCGGGAAGAGCCCGCCTTCACGACTCAAGCGACGGACCGGGAGGCGCCCATCGCGCTTGTCCAAGTCGATCGCGTCGCCGCCCGTTCCCGAGAAGGGAAACGCCGTGAGGTAGACGTTGTCTCCTTCCTGGAAGGCGACCCAGCGTCCGTCGGGGGAAGGCACCATCTCGTCGGCCGCGTCGAGTTGAAGGTGATCGCGCGCTTCGAAGCCATCGGGACGCACCGATACGAGCACCATGCCGCCGCTGCGGATTTCCGGGTAGAAGATCCTGCCCTCCGGCCCGTACGACGGCGCCAGAATGCTCCGCCGCGCGACGGACGACGTGTTCTGTCCCGCCGGGAGCGCGGCCCGCGCCACATGGTTCGGTACTCCACCATCCGCCGACAGGGTGACGATGTCCCACCAGGCATTTTGGCTCACGGTCCGGCCGCGCATGGTCGCACCCGCACCCTTGGCCAGGACGATCTCGCGAGAGTCAGCGCGCCACGACGGATGCACGTACTCGCCCGGCTCGGTGGTGAGTCGCACGGGGGCACCACCCGCAGCTGGCACTTTCCAGACATGGCCACCCTCGGTGTCATGCCAGGTCGTGAAGGCGAGCCAGCGTCCGTCGGGAGACCACGCCGGTCCGAACTCCTGGATGTCGCCGAAATCGCTCGGTGTGACGCGCCGCGCGGTGCCACCTGTGCGCGGCTGGGCCCAGACCCGTCCCACGGCTTGAAACGCAATCGTCGCACCGTTCGGTGAGGCCGTGTGCCACCTCAGGAACTTGGCGTCGAACGCGCCGTCCTCGATTCGGAATCCTTGGTACGCGAGACCCGACAGCGTGCGCTGGACGTGTGCGCGAAAGGTGAGCGTCTCGACCGAGCCAGAAGCGATGTCGACGCGTCGGATCTTTCCACCCTCCCAGATGACGATCGAACGACCGTCGGCGCTCCAGTCGTAACCGGGCAGAATGCGCAGGCTCTTCGAGCCGCTCTCGATCGCCACACCGATCGGGTCCATGACGAGTCGCTCCGCACCGGTCTCGAGGTCGCGGAGCCAGAGCGCGGTTCGCGGCCCGAACTCATGGCCCTTCCACTCGACGGTTCCGTCGGGGATCTGACGCGCGTAGGCGAGCCAGCGTCCGTCGGGTGACACCTCGGGGGCGAATCCGCCACCGGAGGACGCACGGCTCGCGGCGGGTCCGTCGGCGTTCCCCGCCGTGATGTCGACGATCGTTCCCGTCTGGAGGTCGATCCTCCGAATCTGGTAGTGACCGGAGAGCGCCTCCGCAGACCCCTCGCGATTCTGGTAGTAGACGTAGCGACCATCGGCGGAAACGGAGGGCCAGGTGGCTCCGCCCCCTTCGACCACGGCGACCCCGTCACCACCGTCCCGGTGGTACATCCAGATACCGCTTTGCCCGGCGCCGCTGCCGGTACCGACATACGCGCGGTCCACCAGGAGGTACTGACCGTCGGGCGTCCAGGCCGGCAGGGACGCCCGAACGTTCCGATCGGAGAATACTGCCGTCGGATCGGAGCCGTCCGCGTTCATGAGCCAGAGGTTGTCCTGGCCTTCGCGATCGGAGATGTACGCGATGCTCGACCCGTCGGGTGAGATCCGGGGATGGTAGCTCATCGCCGCTCCGTCGCCCTGTGTCAGCGATACGGCGTTCGCGCTCCCGTCCGTGGGAGCCCGATAGATGTGACCGAGCAGATCGAAGACCATCCAGCTGCCGTCGGGCGACACGTCGACGGAAAGCCACGTCCCTTCCTCAGTCGTGAAGTCGATCGCCCGCGTCGAGCCTCGGGTCTCGGTGACGTCCCATCGGTCCGCCTCCTGACCCACGATCGGTGCGGTCCAGAGTAGCGCGGCGGTCAGCGAACACAGCAGGATCGTCGGCCTCATCATCTTCATCTCCGTCTTTCGTCTTTTCGTGTCGGTGTCGTCGTGTACAATCGACCCCCGGACGTGGTGGTGCAATGGAGGTCCCCGGTGCGGCCGACCGGGGGAATCGCTAGCCTGGCACTATGAGAAAACTGGATCGACGTGAATTCCTCACGGTCGCGGCCGGCACGGCCGCCGGGCTCGCAGGTACGGGACTGCAACGAGAGCGGCGGGAGATCTTCGACCTGGTGATATCGGGAGGTCACCTCGTGGATCCCGCCGCAGGTATGAACGCCGCTCTGGACATCGGGATTACCGGCGGGAGGGTGGTGCAGATCGCAGAGCACATCCTCCCGAGCGAGGGCCGTCGGGTCATCGATGCGACCGGTCGGATCGTGGCGCCGGGCCTCATTGATGTACACGTGCACGTCTTCGACGGCGTGGCCCAGGTCGGAATCCAACCGGACCTGATCGGCGTCGCGCGCGGAGTGACCACGCTCGTCGATGGCGGGTCGGCGGGTGCCACGACCTTTCCGGGGTTCCGCGACTACGTCGCGCGTCAGGCACGTAGTCGTGTCTACGCGTTACTCAACATTTCGATGCCGGGGATGACGGTGCCGAACGAGTTGACCGACTTGCGGTACGTCGATCCTGAAGCGGCGGTTCGCACGATCGAGGAGAACCGCGACATCATCGTGGGCATCAAGGTCCGGATGCTCGCAGGCATTCCCGGGGGTGGCGACGTCGAGGTGATGCGCCTGACGAGGGAGGCGGCGGACGCGGCGGCGGTCCCGATTACGGTGCATATCGGTGGCCAGACCTCTCCCTTGCCGAGGATCCTCGACTTCTTGCGACCCGGCGATGTGGTAACCCACGCACTGCGTCGTCAGGGCAGCATTCTCGACGAACGGGGGCGGGTTTACGCCGAGGTTCGCGAAGCGATGGCTCGGGGCATCCATCTAGATGTCGGGCACGGGCGCGGCAACCTGGACTTCGACGTGGCCGAAGCGGTACTCGATCAGGGCATCATGCCGACCACCATCTCCAGCGATGTGCATCGTGGGAACGTGGCCGGACCTGTCTTCGATCTGCCTACGACGCTGTCCAAGTTCATGAACATGGGCATGACGCTCGAACAGGTGATCACGGCGGCGACAGCGGCGCCGGCCCGGATCTATGACTTCGGTGAACCACTGGGGACGCTGACTCCCGGCGCCGCTGCCGACATTGCGATTTTCGACCTCGTCGAGGGTGCGCACGAATTCATGGATTCAGGCGGCAAGCGACGTAGCGGCGAGCAGGGGCTCGTTCCCTACGCCGCGTTCCGGAGTGGACGCGACTTCGGCTCGATCACGCGATAGGCCGAGGCTCCGCCGCGTCAGCCCTGCAGGGCGCTCCGCATGAGCGCCACGTCCGCATCGAAGGACGCAGGGTCGAGCGGTCCGAACGAGAATCGAAAGAATTCGTTCAGGGGCGATTCGTGACCCCGCCTCGCCATATCACAATCGGTCCCCTTGAGGATCGCTGCGCCCTTGGGGAAGAGGCGTTGATTCAGCGCCTCCGCGCTCAGCCCATCGGGGAGCCGGCACCAATGGTAGAAGCCGCCGTCGCCAGAGTGGAGTTCGAGCCCGAGCGTGCGAAAGGCTTCGGCGTAGCGATCGCGCTGTTGTTTGTAGAAGGCGGGGACCGCCTTGCGGGTGAGTTCGATGCGCTCCTCGCCTAACAGCTCGAGGGCATAGAGCTGAGACGGGTGAGAGACACCGCCCATGCCGAACGACGAGAAATTGCTGAGAATCTCCACGTGCTCCCGTGACGCGATGATCCAGCCGACGCGAATGCCGGGGGCCTGGAGGCCCTTCGTCGCCGCTCCCACCACGAACAGGTTCGACTGGTCGATATCGTCCACGTAGCGGAGCGCGCTCACCGGTTCGTCGTGAAAGAGTTCGTACGCCTCGTCTACCAGCACCGCACAGCGCTCGGACGTAGAAGCCTCCACGAGGCGCGCGAGTTCACTGCCGTCCCGGGTCACGCCGGTAGGGTTACACGGATTGCTCAACACGACCATCGACCGTCCCTGTCCGCCGTCGAGGTAGGCTTCGGTCGACGGTCTGAATCCGTTGTCGATGCCGCTCTCGATCAGATCGTACCGGCGGCCGAGGCGTTCGAGGATGTCGTAGTACGGTGTGTATTCCGTCGAGGCGATGCGGACCGTCACCTCGGGGTCGAGAAAGAGCAACGTCGAGACGATCGCCGGCCGCCCTCCCGCGAAGACCATGACGTTTTCGGGAGCGATGTCTGCGTCGTACCACCGGCGGTAGTAGTCGGCGATCGATTGTCGAAGCGCCGGCATTCCCCAGGCTTTCGGGTAGCGGAGGTCGTCCGACGAGACCCGGACACTCGAAGGCATGGCCGGGCCACCCGGAAGTTGCACGGTCCTCGGAAATCCCTGGCTCCACGGGTGTGTGCCCGCTTCGCCCATGTAGGTGCCGAACGTGTCGAAGAACGCGTAGAGGGTCTCGTAGATCCCCATCGGGCGGATCGGTCGCAGAAAGCTCATCGAATCGTCGTCCGGTTAACGCGAGGGGGCGCGGCTGGCGTCTCGGAGCGCACGGAACTCGGTGCCCTCGTGCCAGTTCGGCCACGCTTCCGCGTCGATGACTGCCGCGCCCAACGCGTAGAACAGCTGCACGTCCGCGACCGCGCCCGAGAGGTCCCACGTCTCGTCGAACTCATCGGTCGGCATGTGGTATCGCTCGGCCCCGTACTTCTCCTTCTGAGCCAGGCCCCACTCCGAGCCATGCTCGACGTGGTCGATGCCGCCTTCCGGATAGATCATCGGCACGCCCATCTTGGCCAGTTCGAAGTGGTCGGACCGGTAGTAGAAGCCCTTTTCGCTCTGCGGGTCGGGATCGATCCGCCGTCCCTGGCCAGCGGCCGCGCTCTCCATGATGCCGTCGAGTTCGGACAGCCCGTGTCCGACCACGACGAGTTCCCGGGTCGGGCCGAAGTTGTTCAGACCGTCGATGTTGAGTCCGGCCACCGTCCGAGCCAGCGGGAAGATGGGGTTCGCGGCGTAGTGGGCCGATCCGAGGAGCCCCTGTTCTTCCGCGGTCACGGCGAGAAAGACGATCGAACGGCGAGGCGCCGGACCCTGAGCAAAGGCCTCGGCGAGTTCCAGGAGCGCTGCGGTTCCAGAAGCATTGTCGAACGCGCCGTTGTAGATGCCGTCCTCCCCTCGGGCGACGATCTCCTGGTCCGTACCGAAGTGGTCCCAGTGCGCCATGTAGATGAAGTACTCATCGGGGGCCTCTGCTCCGGGCAGCACGCCGATGACGTTCCGCGAGTCGGAGAAGCGCAACGTATTGGAGACCGAGGTCGTAGCCGTCAGCCCCATCGGTTCCGCGGCGAAGGTGGGGGTCGCCGCCGCCGCGTATTGGGCGTCGAAGTCGAGTCCGGCCCGGCGGAAGACGGAGCGCGTCGCGCCCTCGGAGAGCCAACCCTCGATGGCCAGATTCCCGGCGTTTCCATCCGGACTCTGGAGATGAAACCGCGGACCCGACCAGCTGTTGCGCACGGTGTCCCATCCGTAGGCCGCGGGGGCAGTCTGGTGAATGATCAGAGCAGCCGCGGCGCCTTGGCGTGCCGCCTCTTCGAACTTGTAGGTCCACCGGCCGTAGTACGTCATCGCGTTCCCGGTGAACAGCTCAGGATCCTGCGTCGCGTAGCCCGGGTCGTTGACCAGGATCAGGACCGTCTTGCCGGTGACATCCACGCCCTCGTAGTCGTTCCAGCCGTATTCCGGTGCGACGATGCCGTAGCCGACGAAGACCATTTCACTCGCCGCGACACTCGACTCCTCCACGACCCGGGTGGTCCAGACGACGACGTCGTCGGCGTAGGCGAAGCTCTGGGGTGCCCCGGAGCCCGCCACGATCAGGCGCGTATCGGGAGCCGCCGTGATATCGACCAGCGGAACGTCCTGGAAGTAGCTACTGCCGTTGCCCGGCTCGAGGCCGACACGGACGAACTCCGCCGCGAGGTAGTCCGTCGTCAAGACTTCACCGGGAGACGACGGGGCCCGGCCGCCGAACTCGTCGGACGCCAAAACGGTGATGTGCTCGGCGAGCTCCGCTTCGGTGATCGAGCCCAAGCCAGCCTCCGTTGAGCGTACACCGTCGCAACCGTTCAGAGTCAGCAAAATGGCGATCGCGGAGGCGGCTCGTGTCTTCATAGCGGACCTGGGTTTTTCGGGCATGAGAGGGGCGGGGCGGCATGATAGGGTACTTTCTTGCACCCGGCCACAACGTCCGGTAGCATGGCGCCCTTCCCTCCAGGTGTGAAGGCTGGTCATTGATTCACCGAGACGAAGTATGAGCAGATTGGGCCCGGGCGGGCCGCCCGGATCGGTAAGGGCGAAGACCTACAGGGTGATCTTCGAACAGGACACGGTCCCTGGGCGAGCGTTCGATATCGGACTCCTCGTCGCGATCGTGTCGAGTGTCGCGGTGGTCATGCTGGAATCGGTGGAGGGCATCCGTCTGGCGTACGGCCCCGAACTCCGCGCCGCGGAGTGGGTGCTCACCGTGCTGTTTACGATCGAGTATGCCGCCCGTCTCTGGTCGGTCGATTCGCCCCGACGCTACGCGCTGAGCTTCTTCGGTCTGATCGACCTTTTCGCCGTCATTCCGACCTACGTGAGCCTGCTCATCCCCGGAGGACAGGTCCTCACCGTAGTGCGGATTCTCCGTGTGATCCGAGTCTTTCGGGTGCTCAAGCTGACGCAGTACCTGGGCGAGGCGCGCGTGCTCGGGGACGCCCTCCAGAAGAGCCGGTACAAGATCGCCGTCTTCCTCGTTGCGGTCGTCAACATCGCGGTGATCGTCGGCGCGCTCATGTACCTCGTGGAGGGCCCGGAGGCCGGCTTCACGAGCATCCCGAGGGGCGTGTACTGGGGCATCGTCACGCTCACCACGGTGGGATACGGCGATATTGCCCCCCAGAGTCCGCTGGGTCAGACATTGGCCGCCATGGTAATGATCATGGGGTACGGCATCATCGCGGTTCCCACCGGAATCGTTACCGCCCAGTTGACCCACCAGCCCCGACCCAAGGCGGCCGAGACTGCGACCCGTGTTTGTCCCGCATGTGGGAGACTCGAAGACGACGCAGAGGCCGACTTCTGCAAGTACTGCGGAGTTCCGATCAGCATCTGAGATGCTTGTCGGTGACGCGCCCGGCGCGTACCGTGCCTCGTGTTGGCGCCGGGGCACATCCAGGTCAGATTCCGAGCCTGAGGCGGATCAAAACGAATGCGGAGTGCACGCATGAACGCAGTGACGAGCGCACGCGTCTCTTTCCTGGTGACGGTTCTTTCTTTCGCGGCGATGATCTCGATCGCATCGCCCGTCGAGACGGCTGCTCAGGCCGAGGGAACCCACCCCGAGGTGACCTTCACGCGGGACATCGTCCCCATCCTGCAGCGCAGTTGCGTGCGGTGCCATCGTCCGAACGGCGTGGCACCGATGTCGCTCGTCGAGTACACGGACGTGCAGCCTTACGCGACTCGGATCATGCGTCGTACGGGCATCCGTGACCGCATGGGCACCATGCCTCCGTGGTACGTCGAGAAAGACATCGGCATCCAGCACTTCAAGGACGATCCGTCGCTCACGGACGCAGAAGTGGCTGCGATCGCAGCGTGGGCCCGCGGCGGCACGCCGGAGGGTAACCCTGCCGATATGCCACCCCCGCTCGTCTTCAGCGACGACGTGGGCTGGTCGCTCGGCGAGCCCGACCTGGTCGTTTCGACAGAGGAGTTCTCTGTGGAGGGGGACGCGCCGGATTGGTGGGGGGACATCACCAGCATTCCGACGGGCCTCACCGAGGATCGGTACGTGGCGTCGGTCGAGATCCGAGAAATCAACGACGTTCGTGAGAATAGAGACAGCGATCGCGAAACGGTCGGAGGGCTCTACGTCTTCCACCACATGGTATGGAGCACGCGCGTTCTGGACGACCCGGAAGGGCGTCCGCTGACGTGGCCGGTGCACGAAGTCGGTCGCAACCCCGACATCTTCGACCTCGAGGGGGGGCAGCTCCTGAAAGCCGGCTCGAGCGTGGTCTCCAACTCGACGCACCTGCATTCCAATGGGTCCGACACGCGGGCGCATCTCGAGATCGGTTTTCGGTTCCACCCCAGAGACTATCAGCCGAAATACGAGCCGGCTGGATACTTCCTAGGGAGCGGTTCCGACATCGACATCGAAGCAGGCAAG
Organism: Gemmatimonadota bacterium; assembly: GCA_027623325.1. Taxonomy (GTDB): domain Bacteria; phylum Gemmatimonadota; class Gemmatimonadetes; order Longimicrobiales; family Gaopeijiaceae; genus UBA2589. The sequence goes on along the minus strand of JAQBXY010000010.1, from coordinate 65,895 downwards.
AAGGACCAGGAGCTTCATGCGTATACGGTGCTGCAGCAGCACACGAAAATCGTGACGTTCGAGCCGCACTTGCACGCCCCGGGTGATCGTATGTGCCTGGAGGCGATCTGGGGGTTCAACGTCGAAACGCTGTCGTGCGTCGGGTACGACCACAATTGGGTCCGCGGCTACGCGTTCGCGGACGACCATCAGCCGCTGCTTCCGAAGGGCACCGTGGTTCACATCGTCGGCTACATGGACAACACGGAGGGCAATCGGAACATCCCGGATCCACGGAACTGGCAGGGTGCCGGAAACCGATCCGTCGCGAACATGTTCATCGACTTGGGCATGAGGCTGGCCATGTCGGACGAGGAATTCCAAGAAGAAATGGCTGCCCGCAGGGAGAATCTCGGGCTCGGGGTCAACGATCACGTGATCGGTTGTCCGCTGTGCCTCGTTCTTCCCGGGAACTGATCATGCTGCGTGCGTTTCTCAGGCAGGTGAAGGCCGGCGCCGTCAGAGTGGCTATGGCGACCGTGGTCGTTCTGGCCCTCGCCCAGCCCGCCAGCGCCCAGCTTTCCTATCAGAGCGGACAGAATATCTCGCCGGCATTCGAAGGGTGGGAAGCGAATGACGACGGTTCATTCAGTCTCGTCTTCGGATATCTGAACCGGAATTGGCAGGAAGAGTTGGACGTTCCGGTCGGTCCTGAAAACAGCCTCTCTCCTGGACCAGCCGATCAGGGGCAGCCCACACACTTCCTGCCTCGCCGAAACCGCTTCGTATTCAAGGTGCGGGTCCCTGCGGACTTCGGTGACCAGGAGATGGTCTGGACGCTGGTGACACAGGACAAGACGGAGTACGCCTACGGATCGCTCAGGACCGACTACAAGCTCGACAACATCGTAATCGCATCGGAGACCGGTGCGTTGGGCATCGGCCAGAGCAACGCGGCAACGAGAGCCAATACGCCTCCGATCCTCACGGTCGAGGGCGACGCAGTTCGACATGTCAGTGTCGGGCAACCGATCACCATCGAGGCCACGATCGCGGACGACGGCCTCGAGGCTGAGATCCGCCGCACGCGAGCCCTGGCAGAGCGTGCTCGGCAGGCGCCTCCCCCGACCGCTCCTCCGAAGTTGAGTGAGCGTCAGTTGAGGCCTCCCGTTCGGATCACGGTGAACAAGTCGCTCGGCCTTCATCTGTCCTGGTTCGTCTTTCGCGGAGACGGCGAAGTCGAGTTCGATCCGCCCCAGGTGAAGACCTGGGAAGACACACGCACGGGTGCGAACTCACCCTGGGCGCCCCTCTACGTGCGGCCGCCGGTCCCCGAAGACGCTCGCTGGGAGGTCACGGTGACGTTCGATCAACCCGGCACCTACGTGCTTCGCGGTCGTGCGGACGACGGTGCACTTTTCCACGATCGTGACGTCACGATCGTCGTGCGGCCGGTCACGCAGTAGCCTGACGAACCGGGAGGCGGATCAGCGCGCGAAGTTCCAGCCGGGAAAGCTCGATTCCGTCCGCGCCTGCATGACCTGACGGATACGCGCCACGACATCCGGGTGGTCGGCGGACACGTCCGTGGTTTCGGCGATGTCGAGGCGGAGATCGTAGAGTTCGATCGACGCATCGGGGTCGTCGTGGCCGCCGAGGCGCACACCCTTCCAGTCGCCCATGCGCACGGCCTGGGCTCCGTTCCACAGCCCGTGATACTCCCAGTACATGGCCTCGTGCTCGACCTGCACCGGACTTCCGAGTAGGGCAGGGAGGAAGGACACACCATCGAGTCCGGGCGGTGCTGAGACCCCCACGACGTCGGCGAGCGTCGGCATGAGGTCCCAGAACGCCGAGGGGTGTTCGCTCGTCGTGTTTGCGGCGATCCGGCCGGGCCAGCGAGCGATGAGCGGCACGCGCACGCCCCCCTCGTATACCGAACCCTTGAGCCCGCGGAGCCCCGCGCTGCTGTCGAAGTACGAGGCGTCTACTCCACCCGTGTAGGTCGCACCGTTGTCGCTGCTGAACATGACGATGGTATTCTCGGCGAGTCCCAACTCATCGAGGCGCTCGAGGATCCGACCGATGTGGGCGTCCATACGAGTGATCATGCCGGCGTACGCCGAGAGGGGGCGGGGGTGGGGCAGGTAGCTCCGATCGCCCAGATACGGTTCTTCGTCGAAGGCCCCTTCGTATTCCACGAGCGAAGAGTCCGGCACCTGAAGCGCGAGGTGCGGCACCGCGAACGGCAGGTACAGGAAGAACGGCACGTCGCGGTGTTCATCGAGGAAGCGAAGCGCGTCGTCCGCCATGACGTCGAGCGAGTATTCGTTGCCCTGATACGCGGCGTACGCACCCGGATCGTTCGGGTCGTCGCCGGCGAATCTCTGGTGCGGGTGGAAGTACTCGTTGTCCAGCTCGACTCGCTCACCATTCCGCCACAGGTGGGTCGGGTAGTAGTTGTGCGCGAGCTGCTGATCGAGGTAGCCGAAGAAGTAGTCGAAGCCTTGGTGGTGCGGTTCACCGATCGTGCCGCGGCCTCCCAGGCCCCACTTCCCGATCGCCGCGGTCACGTATCCCGCGTCCTGAAGCATGCGTCCCAACGTGTAGGTTCCCGAGTCGAGCGGCATCTGCCCCAGCTCGTCCGGATCGGGGTAGCCACCGACCTCGAAGTTGTCGCGGATCTGTCCGTGGCCGGTGTGGAGCCCGGTCATGAGCGTGCCGCGCGACGGAGCACATACGGGGCTTCCCGAGTAGTGCTGCGTGAAGCGCACCCCCTCGGTGGCCAACGCGTCGAGATTCGGCGTCCGGATCTTGGTCTGCCCGTACGAGCCGAGTTCCCCGTAGCCGAGATCGTCCGCCAGCATGTAGATGATGTTCGGAGGCGGCGGTGTCTCGGTCGTGCATGCGACGACTACGAGGGAGAGTACGCTAATGAGCAGGCGGCTCGTCACGGGGCCGGACCTCCGTTGATCGGGCGAGTCGAGAAGGACGGATCATAGAAGTCGTGTGGGCCCGAGGACAGCGAGGGGGTCCGCCTTGTCCGGCGTGGTGTGCTCGCCTACCGTGCCACTCGGATCCACTCCAAGGGAGGCATGAATCGATGAAACGCACGAGTTCCCGAGGTATTCTGCCGGCGCTCCTTTTGAGCGTCGCGCTTCCGTTGTGCGTTGCGCTCCCGGCGGGTGTCCGAGCCCAGGACCCCGCAGTTGATGCCGCGGTGGACCGCTTCGCGGCCCAGATCATCGAGCTTCGCCATCAGATTCATCAGAACCCCGAACTCGGGAATCGTGAGTTCATGACCTCGGCGCTCGTTGCCCAACACTTGAGGTCGCTCGGCTTCGACGAAGTGACGGTCGACGTGGCCCACACCGGCGTCGTCGGCATTCTGCGGGGCGGGCTCCCGGGCGATACCGTCGCCGTGCGTGCAGACATGGATGCGTTGCCCGTGACGGAGGACACACCCTACGCGTTCGCCTCGACGGTGCGGACGGACTATCTGGGCCAAGATGTCGGGGTCATGCACGCCTGCGGACACGACGTACACACCGCCGTCCAACTCGGTGTGGCCTCCGTCCTCGCCTCCATGCGGGCGGAGATTCCCGGTGTGGTGAAGTTCATCTTCCAGCCGGCCGAGGAGGGTCCACCGCCGGGCGAGGAGGGCGGTGCAGATCTCATGGTGGCCGAGGGAGTGCTCGAAAACCCGCGGCCTTCCGCGATCTTCGGTCTTCATACTCTCGCGGCGATGGCCGTCGGCACGCTCGGCTACTCTCCCGGGCCGGCGCTGGCTGCGGTAGATCACTTCACGATTCGGATCATCGGCCAACAGTCGCATGGGGCGTACCCGGAGCTCGGTATCGACCCGGTCGTGATGGCGTCACAGGCGGTCATGGCGCTGCAGACCATCCGGTCGCGGAACCTCCCCCCGCTCGAACCGAGTGTCATCACGGTGGGCATCATGCGCGGGGGAACACGCTTCAACATCATCCCGGATGAGATGTGGCTCGAGGGAACCGTACGCACGTACAACCCCGATGTGCGCGACGCCGTGGAGCGACGGATGGGTGAGATCCTTGCCGGTGTCACGGCGGCGGGCGGGGGCAGTTATGAACTCGTCTACGATCGCGGTACGCCGGCTACGATCAACGATCGTGCTCTCACGGAGCGGATGGCGCCGACGTTGGGCCGGGTCGTGGGAGCGAGGAACGTGGAGGTACTCGACCCGGTCATGGGTGGCGAAGATTTCGCCTACTTCGCCAACGAGATTCCCGGCTTCTTTTTCCGCCTGGGGATGGTCGCGGATGGAGTCGAGTCGGGAGGACATCACACACCCACCTTCCAGGCCGACGATGCGTCGGTTCCGATCGGTATGAGAGCGATGTCGAACCTCCTCCTCGACTATCTGCGAAACCGGCCGGCGACCGAAGAGTGAGGCCGAAGGTGGCGCGGCCTTGGCTGCTATTGAGCGCACTTCTCCTGTGCGGTCCGTGGCGCGCGGATGCTCAGGTCGACGCCGGGGTGGTGCGCGCGTACCTATGGCCTGAGAGTCCTGCCGACTTCGCCGCGGCGGACGCAGCTCTACGCGAGGCCTCATGGGCCGAGGGCGCCAGCCGCGCCGACATGCACGACCTCGAGGAGATCCTGCGTGCTGGCCCTCCGGTATCTCCGGGTGGGGTGCCCTCCGTCGGAGAGGTACTCAACGAGTTCGTCGTCGACGTCCCAGGTGGGCGGGTCGTGCCGGTCTGGGTACGTCTGCCGCGCGGGTACACCCCCGATCGGCAATGGCCCCTGATGTTCGCGATGCACGGGGGCCCGCCCGGAAGCGTCGAAGGCGCGGTTCGCAGTGCTCTGAACATGATCCAGGTCTGGTCCGAATCGACGGAGGCCGCCGGTTGGATCGTCGCCTCTCCCGCCATGATCGACGTGGTGTCTCGGGATGGTCGAACCGAGGATCGACTTCCCTACGAGATCCTTCAACCGGAAGAGGCGCGGGCTGTCATCGCCGACGTACGAGCCCGATTCTCGATCAACCCCGACCGCATCGTCTCTACGGGAATTTCTCTCGGGTCCAACTTCTCGATCGCGTATGCGGCCGCACACCCCGACTGGTTCTCCGCGATCGTCCCGGTCTCTACGGAGGGGGAGTCGCGCGAGCACCTGCTCCGGAGTCTCGCACCCGTGCCGGTCTACGTGTTGGAGGGCACGCAGGATAGGAATATCCGCGGAGTGAGCGGCCCGCGTGCCCTGAGCGAGATCCTCACCGCCTTGGGCAACGACTTGGTGTATCGCGAGTTCGGTGACCGGGCCCACGAGGGCTTTTCCGAGCACTATCCAGATGTGCTCCGATGGCTCGACAGCCGTCCCCGGAGGGTGGACCCGGCCGAGGTCCTGCGTGTGCCACACCGTGGAATCGCTGCGACGTCGAGGCGCGTGTTCTGGTTGGAGTCCCGCGACCGGCAGGGAGTGGTTTCTGCTCGCATCGTGAGCCCGACCGAAATCCACATCGTTGCCCGCTCGACCGGCACCGTCCGCCTGCGTCTGAACGACCGACTCGTGGACCTGGATCAACCGCTCACCGTCGTCGTGAACGGCCAGCGCGTGTGGCAGGGACGACTCGAACGATCCTTTCGGGGCGCGCTGGATGATGTTCGTGCGACCGTGGATGAACGCCGCGTCTATGCAGCGCAGGTCGAAGTCGAGGTGCCGCGCATTCCGGCCTCCGTCGCAGAAGGGAGATCACTCACGTCTCGATTAGAGCCGACCCATGCGGAGGGTACGCTCTCATTCTGGGAGATGTACGCCGTAGGCGCGCTCGAAGAGCGCTTTCCGACGGTGGGATTCAGCGGGGAAGAGATTCCACTGCCCGCGGGTGTCGAGCCGACGGCACCGGAGCAGGTCGCCGTGCGGATTGGGCAGGTGACGGACGGAGGTGCGGCTGCCCGTGCGGGGCTTCGACCCGGCGATGTGCTGTTGACCTTCGGCGGGGAGCCGTTCTTCGCGGAGGGCGGCGGCGTCGAAGGACTCTACCGCTGGCTGGCTCGTGAACTGCGCACGCAGGCATCGGAGTACACGATGTCCGCGTGGCGGTCGGGCGAAATCGTGTCGTTGGTCGGCACCTTCTCACTCGGACCGTATCGGCCGGGCGGCGAATAGGGACCAGAGCGGACCCCATTCGTCTTCACTTCCTCGTCTCTTTGCGTCCGCTCCTCTTAGCGTCCGCGCGCCGATAGCTCCAACGTACGCCGCACCGTGCCCGCCTTCTCAGACCAGACCTCGATCACTGCTCGCGCGGGCACGTCGCCGTCGAGGATGCGCACGGTCCAGCTCACGGCGCGCGTGGTCGGGCGGCCGTCCTGACGACCGGGGAGCACACCGAGTGGAACGCTGGCCTCTCCCGTAACGAGCTCTGCGTTGAACAGCTCGAGGGTCGCTCGTACCGGTTTGGTGATCCCGAGGCCTTCCGTGGCGTGGACCGTGGCGGTCGCCATCCATCCTACGTTCGCGACGGTCGCGCCGATCGCCAGGCCCGCGGCAGTGCGGGACACCTCGACGTCCAGCACGGCGACCTGAGGTGTCTTCTCCGCGAAGGTGAGAACCCAGCGGACGTTGCGGTCGACCTCTGCTGCGATCATCGCGTCGGGTGGGCTGGAGGTCGACCAACGATCCCAACCTCCCAATTCCACGGGGCCCAGATCAGGGTGGGTGAAGGGGTACCAGTCGACGTAGCCCGTGCCGCCCAGAACGTCATCATTCCAGGCGAAGAGTGCGTCCTGGCCCTCGCCGATGGCGTGGCCCCACATCTCCGTGGTGATCGCCAGTACGCCGAACTCCTTGGAAGCCCAGTCGTTGAAGACGCCGTGACCGGGGTTCATCAAGTCGACGATCACCTGCTTTTCATAAGCGTAGTTCGCATATCCCGTGATCGTCACCCCGTCCTCGGCAATACGCCGGTACGCCTCGAGATCCGCCGCCGGAAAGTCCCAGTCCTGGTCGGCGAGTGTCGGGAAGCGCAGGATGAGTCCACCACTCGTGTGAAAGGTGTGGACGGCCGCGATGTTGGGGCGCTCCGTGATGTACCTGACCAGAGCATGCGTCTCGGGCTCGGAGAGGGGAAAAGGCCCTGACGCGAATTGCGCGGCGCTCCAGTTGGCGGGAAAGTTGCGGTTGAGGTCGACGCCTCCGATCCGATCCTCATTGAAGCGACCGTCTCCGTCGTTGTCGACGCCCTCGGTCAGGAGGCGATAGCGCCCATTCGCCGGCGCATCACGGGCCGCGCGCACCATGCGTCGCGCGTCGGTGGCGTGCTCGACCCAATCACCGCCGGGGTCACGTACCCTCATCTGAAGCATGCGCATGTCTCCGTCGAGGTCCTCCGGCGGATCCTCGTCGAACGCGCCGTCGCCGTCTTCGTCGACGGGCCGCACGTTCCATCGATGGTTCTCCGGCGTGTCCACGGAGATCGCGCGTCCATCCGGATTCACGATCGGGACAATGTAGAAGGCGCGGTTGTCTACGAGTTCGGTGAGCGGCCCATCGCGCCCGTGGCCCGCCACGATTCGATCCAGAAAGGCCAGGGCACCCTCGCCGCCCAGTACTTCGCCTCCGTGAATGTTGCCGTCTACATAGAATCCGGCTTTGGTCGACGCAGGGCCGGTCTCCGAGTTATTGATATCGACGGCCCAGATGTCACGGCCCTCCCGGCTCTGTCCGATCACATCGAGCGTCACGAGGTCCGGGAATTGCGACGCGAGTGCCTGCAGATACGTCTCGATCTCAGTCAGCGTGTGATAGTGGTCGAAGTCGATGAGTCCGGTGCTCTGGGCACAGGCCACCGTCGGGGAGATGACCCCGACGGTGACCAGTGAGACCGCGACGCAAAGGTGTCGACGCATGGGCTGAGAGTTCGCTACTAGCTGCCGGAGGTGAACATGAACGCACCCCGCTGGTTGCTCTCGTCGGCACTGGTGAACACCCAGACACCTTCGAGCCCGGTGGTCTCTTGGGCGAAAATCGGGTCCGCGCCGAACGTCGCGGTGGTGAGTAACGCTGCGGCGACGGCGCAGATGATTCTGTGACGCATGCTGGTCCTCCAGGCAGTATGAATAGTGCGCGCAAAGTAGGCGCGGGCCCGGGCCGCAGCAAACTTGGAATCTTAGCGCAGTGACAAGGCCTCAAAGCGCTCATTCCCAATGCGATAGCTACGCCAATCGTTGTAGTCGAAGTGCCACCATTCGGCTTCGTAGACGGAGAAGTCCTGGCGCTCCATCGCTTCGCGGAGGAGTTCGCGGTGCCATCGTTGACGATCGGTCCCCCCGGGATAGTCGGGGAAGGAGCGCGGCGAGAATTCGTCATACCCGCCGGGCATTTCGATCGGCGCGCCGGTGCGGAGGTCATAGAGGGTGAGATCGACCGCCGAACCGCGGTTGTGTCGAGAGCCGTTCGCGGGATTCGCGACGAAAACGCGCAGATCTTCCGGCGTAGCGTCCCAAAACATTCGAGTGACGTACCACGGTCGGTAGCCGTCGTGGATCAGGAGGCCATACCCGCGCTCGCCGAGCCAGCGATGGGCGCGCACGAGTGCTTCAGCGGCGGGCCTTTGCAGAAAGGCTCGGGGTGCGGAGTAGAAGGCCTCTCCCATGAAGTTGTTCGTCGTCGCATATCGGATGTCGAGTTTGATGGTCGGATCGAGCGTGACCAACTCCACGAGATCGGATGCCCGGAAGTCGCCTTCTTCCACGGGAGGAGAAGCGGCGAGCGCCTCGACGCGGAGCGCGGCGGTGGGTCGGACCGGGTCGATGCGGAACGTGCCTCCGTCCTCCCCGCCCAGCGCCAGTCTCGTGAAAATTCGACCGTCGAAGGACAGGTCGCTCCCTCCACGCTCGGCTCCGATGCGGTCGGTGACTCGTTCGCCAACGTCGGTCGTGAATCCCCCGTCGAGCGACGGGTGGAGACGAGATCGGGAGCCGCTCCACTTCTGGAGGGCCAGCTCTCCGTCCTGCTCGAGGACTGAGAGCGTATCGGAGTCCGTGGCATATTCGCCGATGAGCGGAAGCCAACCTGCCGACACCGGCGCGGGGACGGTGGACTCCGGTCGGACCGGCATCAGCATGAGGTCCTGGAAGTCGAAGCTGAAGTCGACGGCGGGCGAGGCGGGCTGCATGGTCGCGTGATCGATGTTCCCGCCGGGAGTCAGCGCGAAGGTGATGAACGCATCGGCCCGAAGCTCACGTTTGTGCCACCGGACGAGGAACGTGTCGTGCTGCCAATGCACCATCTCGCCGACGAGATCGGGGCTTCGGGAGAAACGGATCTCCAGTCCTTCACCCTTCCGGGCGATGCCGATGTCACCGTACCACGCGTCCCGGTAGGTACTGGCGTAGCGTCCGAGTGAAAGAGAGGGGGTGGACGCCTCGTCCCGGGCCGCCCCCGTCCCCGCTTCGAAGGCCGCGAGCGCGGCGTCGGCGCGAGCCTTCACGGTGCTGAAGCCACCTAGCCAATCCCACGCTGGAGCGCCCAGGTAGTGGTCGAGCACCTGGTACGTGATGGCGTTGAACGCCTCACCTGACTCCTGGTTCGTGAGCACGACGACCCCGAGCTTCAGGTCGGGAATGAAGGCCACCTGCGACAGGTAGCCCGGGAGCCCGCCGGTGTGGGTCAGCATGCGGCGACCCCGGTAGTCGCGGACGCCGAGGCCGAGAGCGTAGAACTGGAAGTCATGCTGCAGGGGAGCGAGCTCGGCGGGAGGCTGCCCGAACTCAATCGGCGTAACCGGTTCCCAGAGTTCACGCGTGACGGACGGTCCGAAGACCCGCCCGCCATCAGCGACGCGGCCGGAGTCGAGCTGCACCATGACCCAACGCGCCATGTCGCTGGCATTCGAGAAGATTCCGCCCGCGGGGTTGACCACATCACCGAGGTACGGCGTGACGGCCTGGACGGTACCGTCCACACGGGCGTGGGTCATCGCAGCGTTGGCCACCGCGTCTGGGTGCGAGAGGCGAACGTCACTGCCCCGCATTCCGGCAGGCCCAAAGATCCGAGAGGCGACGAAGTCCTCCCAGCTCTGGCCGCTAACTGCCTCGATGACCTCACCTGCTACAGGGTAGAGGACGTTGTCGTACGCGTAGGCGCTACGAAAGCTCGTCGCCGGCGGGATGTAGCGCAGACGCTCGACGAGTTCCGGGCGAGAGAACGTCGACGGTGGCCAGAACATGAGGTCCCCGGCTCCGAGTCCGAGCCCGCTTCGGTGCACCAGCAAGTCGCGGACGGTGATGTGGCGAGTCACCCAGGGGTCGTACATCTGGAACGACGGCAAATACCGAACGACGGGCGCGTCCCATTCCAGCTTGCCCTCTTCCACCAGGATGCCTAGCGCCGTCGCCGTGAAGACCTTCGTGTTCGAAGCGATTCCGAAGAGCGTTTCGGCGTCGACTCGATCGCTCTCGCCGAGTCGGCGCACGCCGTATCCCTTCACGAGCACGACGGCCCCGTCCTTCACAATCGCGACCGAAAGCCCCGGGACCGCAAAACGCTCCATGACTCGTCGGACGTAGTCGTCGAAATTGGGAGGTGGAGCCGCCACCTGAGCGACCGTCGAGCTCGCAGTCATCAGGGCGGCCCAAAGGGCGATCAGGCTAGTGAAGAGCTGGCGGCGCATGACGATTCTCCCCGGGGAACGATCGGGTAATCGTGGCCCTCGGCGTGGACAACGTCCAGGGCGGCGCCAAGTAGAACGATCTTCGGAGGGCGTGGGGCGGCGTCTGCCACCACGCCCCCCGAAGTGCTAGGAGACGGTGATCGTGCCCGACATCGAGGCTCCATGGATCGTGCACAGGTATCCGAAGGAACCCGCGGTTGGGAAGTTCCTCACGAACGTGCCGGCGGCCTGGCTCACAGAGTTGGGCCCGGCGCTGAACGTCACGTTGTGTGTATTCGACCCGGCCCACGTCCAGGTGACGTCTCCACCCACCGCGAGGGTGCGCGTGGCGGGACTGAAGGAGTTGTCCTGAACCGACACGGCTGCCTGGCTGGGCGGTGGAACAAAGACTGTTCCGGTTGCCGTGAAGGAGAGTGGCGCTCCGGTAACGGAGGTCGACGATACCTCCACGGTGTTGGCTCCGGCGTTCGGACCGAGGGTCCAGGTCGTCGAGGCGCTGCCGTTGCCGTCGGTTGTGGACGTCGTGGGGTTCACGCTTCCTCCGCCCGCGGTCACCGCCCAGGAAATCGCGACTCCAGCCATGCCGGCGCTGCCTTGGCTCGCCCGCACGGTCAGCGGAGTCGGAAGGGCTGTCCCCGTCACCGCGCTCTGCCCGGCTCCACTGACGACGCTCAACGTCGCCGCCGGGGGCTCCGGGTCGGGCCCTGTGCTGTCGCCGCATGCGGCGACGAGACCTGCCATCGAAAGCATCCCCACGTACTTCATCGAACGGAAAGTCCTCATACTTGTCTCCTTGATGTGGCTGTTCCGGGCTCGATCTCAGCTCCCGGCAGCGTGAAAGAAATACGCTGAGCATGAATAATTGTTTCGTCATGCTCTTGGCCTCGCGAGGACCGTCACGGAAGGGGTTGTCCGATCGTAGATGTGAGGGCGGACTCTCCCGAGCCCGCGCGACTACAGGGAGGACCTATTGACGACGCTTCGTTATGTGTTGCTGGCCCAGCTCGTTCTGGTTGGTGTCGTCGAGGCCCAGACAGGGCCTCGCAGATTCGAGGCCGGTTTCGACATGGGCGCGTTCGTCGACTACCCCTCTCAGTTTGCGGAGCGCTATTGCGAGCAGAGGGCGGCGGGAGTCGCGGCCAGAGGTAGCTATTGGATCCTACCGTTCGTGGGCGTAGAGGGTGCGATCGTAAGGAGCCTGGGCATCGGCGGGGAGACGTGCTACCTCGCGCTCCAAGCGCCACCCCAGATCGGTGTGCCCTTTACTCGAGGGGTCTATTCAGACGACGTGATTGGCACTTCGCTATTCAGCACCCAACTCTCTGCTTTGGTCGAGCCCTTTCCCTTGTCGCCTGTGAGTCCGCGGGCTCGGATCGGTGCCGCGCGGCTGTGGAACAAGAAGATGAGCAGCTGGCACTCGGGTGCCGAGGTGCGTTTCAGTTTCGGCCCCCACGCTCTGGTGCTGGGTGTGGAGCGGTGGAGCATGAGCCTCGATCTCCTGCGACAGGTCGTGATCTATCAGCCGACCGGTGGGCTCGAAGTCCTATCCACCACGGTCGTCCCTGAAAAAGTGGCCCCCTACCTCGTCAAGATGGGCTGGGCGATCGCGATCGGCTGACATATCGTTCCAGGACCACGACGAAGCGGCGTGGAACAACACCGCGACCGTAACCCTTTCCGCGAACGGAACGGTCACGATCGTGTACGGTGCCGTGCTCAGCGAGGACATTCTGGCCGGCGTCTGGAATGCACACATACGTCCGATCAGTACCCGACGCTCCAGGCGAACTACCCGGCGTACCCCAGCATGGGTTCAGGCGTCATCCTGTTCGACTATTGGGGGACGGGCCCGGAGCACGTGGGTGAACTCCTAGCCGGGGCCGGCCGATGTGCCGGGCTGGTCGGGAGGCTATGCTACCCCGACTTCTCCACCGGGAGTAACGGTCGGCGTGTCGGAACCCACCCAATCAGTCGATGCTCGAGACCAAGTCCTGCACGCGTTGCGGGCCTTGGGCGGGGAGGCCACGCTCGGTGACCTCCTGACGCTCACCGGGTTGTCTCGCGCCGAACTCGACGCGTCGATCGATCAGCTGATGGCGACGGGGGTGGGGCAGGTCCGAGTGCTCGAGGGCGGCGACCTGACCTACCGGGCGACCGGCGTCCCTTCGGAAGCCGTCCAGAAACGGCGGACCGGAGAGCGGATCCCCGAGCGGAAACCAGACAGGGCGCTCGCCCGGGCCCGACAGATCGTGTTCGACCGAAGAACCCTCAGACTGATTCGGGCTCGCGAGGGCGTGATCAGCCTGGCGGAGCTGATCGAGCAAACGGGACTCCCACTCGCTGAGGCCGAGGTGGAGATGCAGCGATTGGTGTCCTACTACGGCGGAGAGCCGCACTCCGGATTGGACGGGCACGTGGTGTACGCGTTTCCGGAGCTGATGACGAGCGTGTTGGGTCGTTTCGATCCGCGTGAACCACGCCCGGCGTGGGTCCGTTCCGACGACCCCATGGACCATTCACGAAGGAGCCGCAGGTGGGCCAAGGCCGGCGTCGCTGCGGTCGGTGCCGGGGGCGTCATGGTCGCCAGTGTGCCCCTGCTGCTGTCCGTCGCCGTTGGCTCCGCGGCCGTCGCGGTGCTGGCGGCCGGTGTCGTGTTGGTGGCCGGTGGCTCACTCGCCGTGGTGCGAAATCACCGTCACTTTCGTTTTCGTCAGGTCAAGACGTTGCGACGATACGCCCTGGGCTACGTGGTGGAGACATCCTTAGCGGGTAAGGGCGTCGTCTCACTCGATCGCACGGTTCGGTTCATTCAGGGGCGGGCAGGAAAGCAGACGGTGAATCGCGGCGTCGTGGAGGCCGCGTTGCGCGATCTCGCCCGTGATTTTGATGCTCCCATCACGCTACAGGGCGGCGACGTCTTCTTTGGCTTCCGGAACGTCAAACGGCAGTTTCTGGCCAGCCATCTCGTGCGCAGGAGTCTCCACCTGGGTCACATGGTAGATGGGCGAGCCGTCTACGACAGCGAGGATACTCCACTCGCTGCTTTCGACCGGGAGCTGTCGAGCTACTCTCGGCCCGACTCCATCTTCCAGAACCCGATCCCGCCGGGCTGATAGTGCAGCGGCGTACTCGCCGCGACTGTACCCGTCCGAAGATCGATCACATCGATGGTGCCACGTGTGGCTCCGACGGCTTCGTTCGTGACAAACGCATAACGGCTATCGGGCGTGACGACGACGCCATGCGTCACCGGTTGGCTCGTGGGTACACGCTTTTCGGTGCCGGTGGCGAGATCGATGATCGCGACAGCCTGGTTGCCCTTGAGCGTGACCACCAGCTTCGTCCCGTCCGGAGTGACGTCCGCATTGTACGGTCCGCGTCCGGTCGGGAACCGACGGAGCACCTTGAGCGACTTCGCGTCGATCTCGAGCACGTCCCCCCTTCCGTTACACGGAACGAAGATCCGCTCATCGTCGACGGAGAGCACGACCCACGTCGGCTTGCAGATGCCTGATGCGGCCATGTCCATGCCACCGCCCATCTCCATGCCGCCCATCTCGTGTTCGCCACCCATGCCGTGATCGCCCGGCATGACGTGCTCGTAGCCCTCTGTGAGCATCAAGCGACGCGACACGTGAAGATCCTGGACGCCGGTCTCGACGAGTTGATCGGCCATCATGCACGTCGAATAGTGCCGCGCTCCGTCCCGGCTGACCCGGCTACCGTGGGGCATGACACACGTGTCGATCTTGCTGAGTTCCTGCATGAACGGCGTAAAGACCGCCGACACGGAACTCGTGATCGGATCGCCGTGCAGGTTGAAGTTCACGACGAAGAGTGAAGCGCCGTCGGGCGTCATCGACATCGTGGCTGGAAAGAGTCCGACCACTGCCGAATCGACGAACTGGTCTGTCCCGGTCTCCATCTTCCAGATCTGACCGTACGGCTGTCCGTGTGCGATCGATACATACCAGTGCTGTCCCGTCGGGGACACGGTGATCCCGTGCGCCCCGTCCAAGTCGGCGGGATGGAAACCGACTTGGATCGCCTTCTCCTCCACCACGGTCTGACCGTCGAAGCGCACGAGTGAGACGATGTCCGAAGACTCGTTCGCCACATAAGCCCAGTACTTCCCACCCTCTGCCTGCGCGTTCAACTCGGTGACACAGGCGGCGAGAATCAGAAGTGCGGCGAGGACACCGCTTCCGGTGCGCATCTGAATCTTCATCAGGTGATCGGGCGGGGCTTGGCGTGCTTCACGACCCATAGGCCGCTCGTCATGTCGCTGACGAAGAGGTTGCCCTTGAAGACCTGCGGGCCCCACGCATTTGCCGAATTCGCTTCGAGCCCCTCACCCTCGGCGGCCTCGGTCCGGAAGAACCCGATCTCGCGACCCTGACGGTACAAGTCGCCGCGGAGCGTGCCGCTGATGTCGACCACGCGAAGACCGCCTTGGTAGTAGGCGATGTAGAGCGTCTCGTCGTCGATCCAAACGTTGTGCGCTCCCGCCTCGGGGAGATCGTACTTGGCGACCTGACGAGGGTTGTCGATGTCGCTCACGTCGACTACGTGAATGAATCCGCGCATCCCATCGGCGGTGCCGATTTCATCTCCCAGGAAGACGTAGTTGCGATCGCGCCACGCGACGTGTGTGTTTCCTTCGGGATAGGCGATGCTCGATACGAACACCGGATTGGTCGGAGTGCCGCCGTGCGTGCCTGCGCCCACGTCGACGATGACGAGTCCATCGTCCCAGTAGGAGAGGTAGGCATATCCGTCCTCGGCCCACACGTCGTGCAGTGACTTGTTCGTGTCCCCCGGCTTGATTTCGTAACGCCCTGCGTGCTTCGGATTCGCGGGGTCGCTCATATCGATGATGTTCATAGCGCTCGTGCCGTCGTTCACGGCGTACACGATGTCACCCATGATCCACACGTTGTGGATTCCGCCCGTAAGGCTGTCCGTCAGCTCCGACATGATCGTCGGGTGAGCCGGATCGGCGAGGTCGAGAACGACGATTCCGTTGCGGCGTGTGCTGGCGCCTTCGCGGGTGATGATTGCCCACGACGCGTCGGCGTTCACCTTCACGTCGTTGACCACTCGGGCGTCGACGACCACCGAATCAACCAGAACGACATTGCTGGGGTCGGTGACGCGCCAGACGAACATGCGCTGACCGCCCCCCTGGGCGTGCGTGCCCGTGTAGGCGTAGTCCTGACCGTCACGGCCTTCGAAGACCCAGAGGTCGGATGTCGCCACCTCGGCTCGCACGCCGTGGTCCAGGAATTCCACCGTGACCGGATCCGGCCGGTCGGCGACTTCGACGACCGCCGCCGCGGAGGCGCCACCTGAGCTGACGATCACGCGGTAGGCTCCCGTCTCTTCGGCGACGAAGGTTCCGTCCTCGTAGACGAAGCCGCCCGTTCCGTCGAGGCCGGAAACCGAATAGTCGAGGGCGATGTCCGTGACCGCGTTGCCTTGCTGATCCCGGGCCGCGATGTCGAATTCGACGACGTCGCCGCGGCGGGTCTGCACACTGCCCGGGGTAATGCTGATCGTACGTACAGGGTTCGCCACCACGCGCACCGAGTACTCTGCGGACACTCCGCCCTCACTCCGCGCGGTGAGGACCGCGTTTCCGGCTGCGACTCCCGTGAGAATGCCGCCCTGCGTGATCGCGACGGTGGAAGGGGCCGATGATTGCCAAACGACCCGGGCCGAGGCGTGCTCCCCGCCCTGTGTGGTCAGCACCCGGCCGCGCATTTGAAGGGAAGTCCCTGTGTAGACCGTGTACGCCGGTTCCGCGATCTCGATCGAAGCGGCCGGGTAATCGAGCACGCGCATCGGCAGTGAGCCGAGAGCGCGCGCCCCCGCGACGCCGAACATCCCCCCCTGATCCGCCGGCACCATGACCACCGCCGTGAGCTGGCCCTGGCTGGGCTCCACGCCGGTCAGGGCGATCGGTCCACCTATGGTCGAGAAAGTTGGACTGGCTCCGCTCCGAGCATAAAGGACGGCGACCGCGCCCGTTACGGGATTGCCGGCGGCGTCGTACAAGCCGGCCTGGACCGAGACGGTTTCACCTCTCGGTATGACCAACTCGGCGGTGCCGAACCGTACCTCGGTTACCCGAGCCCCCGCGGCTCGCTGCGCGTCGGTGGCAGGGGGGAACTGAGCGGTCGCGGGAAGGGCCGAGGCCAACAGGAGGGCCAGGCCGGCCAGGATCTTCGAAGTTGAGCGAGTCATGCGGTGCGTCCGTTCTGTTGTGGCGGCAGGAAGACGAGGAAGGTATGTGCGATCAGGCGGCGGGGCGAGGATGCGGAGCCCGCCGCTAGCGGGCCGTAACCGGCTGCATACGAACGATCGGTGTAGGGTCCCCGTCGTACCCGCGAGCGTCTCCATCGATCGCGAGATAGATGTACCCAGAGGGTCCCTCGCGCACATCGCGGATGCGACCCAGGCCGCGAATGAGCGTTTCCTCTGCGACGACTTTCTGACCGTCGAGTCGGAGGCGTACGAGCCGCTGCCCGCTGAGGCCCGCGACGATCATGTCACCTCGCCACTCGGGAAAGCGGTCCCCGCCGTAGAACAACATGCCGGAGACCCCGATCGATGGGACCCACACGTGCACCGGCGGCTCCATGCCTTCCCGCAGTGTGCCCTCGTGTATGGTTCGCCCGCTGGTGTAGTTCACGCCGTAGCCGACGACCGGCCAGCCGTAGTTGAGGCCCCGGCCGATGAGGTTGAGCTCATCACCGCCCTGAGGCCCGTGCTCGTTCTGCCACACGTCGCCCGTCACGGGGTGAATCGCGAGGCCCTGAGCATTCCGATGGCCGTACGCCCAGATCTCAGGTAGGGCGCCGGCCTGTCCGATGAAGGGGTTGTCGTCGGGAATACGCCCGTCGTCGTGGAGCCGCACCGTCGTACCGTTGTGGTTCGACAGATCCTGAGCGGGGTGGGCCCAGAGATCTCCCGCGGATGGCCATTGCCGATCGCCGAGCGTGACGAAGAGGTAGCCGTCTCGGTCGAAGGCGAGTCGCCCTCCCCACATCGAACTGCGATCGCTTCCATTGCCGGCCGCGCGGGCGTGGAAGATCTCCTCGACGTTCGAGAGCCTGTCTCCCTCGAAGCGCCCGCGTACGACGGCGAGGTTTCCGATGGAGTCGGGGCCGGGCTTGGTGTAGCTCAGATAGAGGAGTCGGTTGTTCGCGAAGTCCGGATGAAGAATCACGTCTCGCATGCCCGCCTGCTCTCGTCCGTCCATCGACCGGGCTCCGTTGCCCAGGTAGAGGATGTCGGGCAGGCCGAGCACGGCATCGGGAAGAAGAACGCCATCGCGCACAATGCGGAGCCGGCCCGGGCGTTCGGTGACCAGCATGTCACCCTCGGGAGTGAACGTCATCGCGAAGGGGTGAACCAGTTCCGCGACGACCGTGTCGAGTCGGAAGTCATGATAGACGGACGGGAATACCGTAGACGCATCCCGTTCGGGCAGCGGATCGGACGGCGCACACGCGCACAACACGAGCGCGAGGAGCGAAAAGGTCGACGTGAGCGGAGCGTTCATGAGCGGTCCCTCGGGCTGTCCGGCGAAAATGAGTCTGCGCCGTCAGATGAAGTACAGGTCGGGTCGCGGGCCGGAAAGGTCGCCAGCGCACTTGCCGCGATATCTCCGGGGTGATAGGCCTCAGTCTGCACGCTTCACTTCCGCCATGGGGTAGTCATGCGCTACACGTCGAGAAGTTCCAGGACTCCGGTCGCGACCGCGGTCGCCCTCTGTCTCGCCGCGCTGGCGATGGCTGCTTGCTCCGGATCAGACGGCGGAGCTGGAGCGACGGTGTTCGAGGGCGCGCGTCTCATCATCGGGGACGGCAGCGCCCCCATCGAGAATGCCGTGTTCGTCGTGGAGGGCGACCGCATTACCCTCGTGGGGGAGGGGGCCGCGGTTCAGGTCCCACGAGGTGCCCAACACATCGACCTCAGTGGCAAGACGGTGATGCCGGCCATCGTGAACGCGCACGTTCACCTACCGTCCACGCGTGAAGCACGGGTCGATCTGCTGCAACACATGGCCTACTACGGGGCGGGCGCGGTCATGAGCCTCGGCCTCGACAGCGCCAACGTGCTCTTTGACATGCGGAACGAGGTCGTGGCTGACGGTGCTCAGGCACGTTTGGCAGGACGCGGCATCACGGCGCCGGAGCCGGGCCGCTCGGAAGTCCCGTTCTGGATCACGAGTGAAGCGGAGGCCCGCGCGGCGGTGCAGGAGTTGGCCGCGCAGCAGGTCGATGTCGTCAAGATTTGGGTCGACGACCGTAACGGCCAATACCCGAAGCTCACGCCCGCTCTGTACGGTGCGGTGATCGAAGAAGCGCACAGCAACGGTCTGCGCGTCACGGCGCACGTATTCACTCTGGAAGACGCCAAGGGGCTGCTGCGGGCGGGCATCGACATGTTCGCCCACGGCATTCGCGACCGTGATATCGATGACGAGCTCGTGGCGCTGTGGAAGGAGCGGCCCGACGTCGTGCTGGTTCCCAACCTTCCCGATCCGGGTGTGGCCGTCGATTTCGCGTGGCTGAGTGGCTCAGTACCGGCCGACGAGGTGCAGTCCATGCAGGAGCGCTCGACGGACCGCCCCGCCGCACAGGCATCGTTCGGCATCCAGGCCCGCAACCTCGCCCGTCTCAACCGAGAAGGAATCAAGATCGCATTCGGCACGGACGGAGGTGTGCCGTGGGCCACGCACCTCGAAATGGAAGACATGGTCCGGACTGGCATGACCGCCGCCCAAGTCATCGTCGCCGCGACCGGTACGTCCGCGGAGCTGATGCGCATGCCGGATGTCGGCACGCTGGCCACGGGCAAGAGCGCCGACTTCGTGGTCCTCGACGCCAACCCGCTGGACGACATCACGAATACCCGTCGGATCTCAGCGGTGTATCTGCGCGGCGTGGCGGTGGATCGTGACGGGTTGGGTGCCCGATTCCGGGGTGGTATGCGGCCGTAGTCGGACCCGCTCAGCGCCTCGCGGCCGATCAGTTGGGGGCGCGCAGCTTCAACTCTTCGAGCCAGTTCTCGACGAGCACGAGTCGGCTCGCCCCCTGCTCATCGACGTCGAACTGAATCATCAGGAATCGGCCGTCGGGCGCGACGTCGTACGTTGTGTAGTTGCTATAAATCTGAAAGGCACGTTCATCTACGTTGAACAGCGGAATTCGCTCCCCCACCCTGACGCCGCCCCCGCTCGCCTCGATTCGAGCAGCCGTCATGTCCCGGGCCCCGCTCACGAAGAACAACTCGTCTCCCGATCGCGACCAGCGCGGCGAGATCCCCCCCGTCGTGGAGACCTGCCACTTACCCTCGTTCACGTCGGGGAATGGCCGTACGTAGATCTCATCGACGCCTGTTTCCGTGGACTCGTAGGCCAGCCAGCGCCCGTCCGGAGAGAGCGTAAGAGCCTTCTCGTCATAGGATTCGGCCGCGAGCGGGACGATGACGGTGTCACCCTTCCTCATCCCGACGATATCGCGCCCACCCGTAACGTTTGCGACGCCGCCGAGCCGCAGGATGAACCACTCCTCGTCGGGCGAGCGTTGTACCTCCAGGATCGGACGCTCCAGGTCCAGGAGCAGCGTAGGCGAGCCCGTTCCGTCCGCGCGTCGCTCCCACAGGTCGCGGGTCTCACCCCGATCACTATTGAAATAGATCCGGGTCCCGTCCGCGGACCAACGGGGGCGCCGGTCGACCCTAGCGTCGAAGGTCAAGCGTGAGAGGGGGCCGCGGTCGAGCTCCTTCACCCAAATGTCCTCACCGGCGTCGGAGTTGATCTTCACCGCAGCCCGTCTTCCGTCGGGGGACAGCTCCACGCTGACCTCGTCCGCACCCGTTGAGGTGGGAGACGAACCGTCGAAGGTCCACGTCGGATCGACACGTGTGACGGTTCCGTCTCGCGTCGCCCACACCAGGTTGTACAGACCGGTCTGGGACGAACCCGACTTGTAGAGAAGGGTGCCGGAGCGGGAAATCGAGAAGGTCGATGCCGAACCCCCCTTGATCTGGATTCCCTGAAGGATCGCTACGGACGGACCGAGCAGTTCGAGTCGATCGGCATCGAAGGGGGCCGCCATAAGTGTGCCATCGGCCGCCGTATAGACGAGGTGACCCGATGCCGCGTACCGAGCCATCGCGCCGGCGATGAGGTCCGTCACCTCGCCGCTTTCGACCGACACGGCGGCGATACGGCTGTTCGTGGGCGCCCCGCTCGAGTGAGTGACGAGTAGCGAGCGGCCGCCGGGTAGGCTGTGGGGCCACCGGTAATCGCCTGCCTCAGGTGGTGTCGCGACGACCTCCGACTCCCCCCCACTCGCCGGGAGACGTCGGATCCCGAGCGCCTCGCCGTAGTACACCCACCCGTCGTCGGACCATGCCGTTCCGCCGACAGCGCCCTCTTCGAGAAGGCGAAACGGCGGTCCCCCCGTGAGCGACACCACGCTGAGCCCCCCACCTACCCAGAAGACGACGGACGCTCCGTCGGGGGAGAACGTCGGGGCGATCCCGTCCTGAGTTCCGGGGAGCGGACGGGGCTCTAGGTCGTTCAAGGCCCGGAGCCAGATCTGTGTTCCGCCTGTGGCCCCGGGCCCGGCGTAGACGAAGCTGGCACCGTCCGGGGAGACCTCGAATTCGAGCCACGGTAGCCCGGGCGCGAGCCCTTGCCCTTCGTCGAACGCCATGGTGAAACGAGCGACGGGCCTGGCGTCCGGAGTGAGGACGCCGGAGAGTGACCACGCGAGCCCGATCGCGAGAAGTGCCGTAGCCCCGCTCAGGATCTGGGTCGCGCGCTTCCACGACGAGGAGGCCCCGTCGCCCTGAGCCGTTTCCGTCCCGTACCGATAGCCGGGGTCCGACAGAGCGTCGGCGAATCCTTGCATGGAAGTGAACCGATCCGCCGACAGCTTCTGCAGGGCGCACCGGATCGCCGCATCCACGTTCGGCGGGATCGAGGCGCGCGCGGTGGTCGGCCGGCGGGCGTCTTCGGTGAGGATCTTCGCCAGGACCGCTTGGGCGCTCGCCCCGGTGTAGGGCGGCTCACCGGTGAGCATCTCATAGAGCACGCAGCCCAGCGAGTACACGTCGGAGCGGGCGTCGGGGATGCGATCCGCCGACGCTTGTTCCGGACTCATGTAGTACGGCGTCCCCAGGCTCAAGCCGGTCTCGGTCATGCGCCCGCCGCCTGCGGCGCTCACCGCGAGCGCGATCCCGAAGTCCGCCACGAGCGGCCGGCCTCGGGAGAGCAAGATGTTCGCCGGCTTGATGTCCCGGTGGATGACACCGTGTTCGTGGGCCGTCTGGAGCGCCTCGGCGATCTCGCGAGCCATGCGGACGGCCTCATCGACCGGGAGCTGACCGTCGCGACCCAACCTCTCCCTCAGGCTTTCGCCCTCTACGAACGGCATGACGTAGTAGAGGTAGGAATCGGCCTCCCCGGAGTCGTGCAGCGGAAGGATGTTGGGGTGCTGCAGGCTGGCCGTCGTCTTGATTTCCGTGAAGGAAGCGCTCGGCTCCCACGACCGCCGCCAACTCCGGCTTCAGGACCTTCAGGGCGACCTTGCGCTCGTGCTTGAGGTCATCGGCCAGGTAGACCGTGGCCATCCCGCCCTGGCCGAGTTCGCGCTCGACGTGATAGCGGCCTTCGAGGGCTTTGTTCAGGCGTTCGATGGGGTCCGGCATCAGGCCTCCGCACGGCGTTCGAGAGGGGCGCAACATCCCATCATCCGGGCAGATGACGCAAGCGGTCCGGGGGGGTCGACGTGGCGAGCGAACCGCACCGACGCGAGCTTGGGCATCATGCCCCCGCGAGCCTGGCCCAATGCCTGCTGAAGACTCGACTCCGAAGTTTCCCCCGCCCGGCTCCGGTTCCGACCCCATCGTCATCTGGGGCGCCGGCGCCGTGGGTGGTTGCATCGGTGCCTGGCTGATCCGTGCGGGCATGGACGTTCTCTTCGTCGATACCGACGCTGCGCATGCCGAGGCGATCCGAGCGCATGGCCTCCGCATCGTGGGGCCGGTGGACGAGTTTCGCGTACCCGCGTCCTGTGTTCACCCCGAGGACGTGACGCCCGGCCTGGGGCTGATCCTGCTCGCGGTGAAGGCGCACCACACGGAGGACGCGCTTGCGGTGATCGCCCCCTTGTTGGCGGACGACGGCTTTGTCGTCTCGGTCCAGAACGGCCTTAACGAAGTCGTGATTGCCGAGCGCATCGGAGCGCATCGAACCGTAGGCTGTTTCGTGAACTTCGGCGCCGATGTGCTCGAGCCTGCTGTGATCATGCGGGGCAACCGGGGTGCGGTCGTGGTAGGCGAGCTCGATGGCGCCCGAAGCCAGCGCGTAGTGGCCGTCCATGAACTCCTTCGGGTGTTCGAGCCCGACACGGTTCTGACCAGCCATATCTGGGGATACCTCTGGGGGAAACTCGCCTACGGCTCGATGCTGTTCGCGACGGCGCTCACCGACGCGTCGATCGCCGATGTGCTCGACTCGGTGCGGCATCGCCCGCTCCTGATCGGGCTCGCGCGGGAGGCAATGGCGGTGGCCGCTGCGCGCGGGGTTTCTCCCGAGCCCTTCGATGGATTCGATCCCAGCGCCTTCGCCCCCGGCGCGACCGACGCCACGGCGCAAGAAAGCCTCGACCGGCTCGTGCGCTTCAATCGGGGGTCGGCCAAGAGTCACAGCGGTGTGTGGCGCGATCTCGCGGTGCGGAAACGCCAGACTGAAGTCGACGCACAGATCGCCCCAATCGTGGCCCTCGGCGCCGAGGTCGGCATCGCGACTCCGCTGACCGGACGGCTCGTCGAGTTGATTCACGATGTGGAGCAGGGGCGACGCGCTCAGTCCTGGGAAACGCTCGACGCCCTGCGCTGAGGTGGGCTTCCGCGCCGGACGCTCGGGCGTCTTGCGCCTCCCGACTCCCGGGCCCCGATTGGAGGGATGCACCGTCGCAATCGTCCCGGAGTACATCCATGATCCGTGCCCGTTCTGCCGTCCTGACCCTCGCCGCCCTATCGCTCGGTGCGAGCCCGCTCGTCGCGCAGCTTCCGCGCACCGAACAGATGCAGCCGAACAACGCGGTTCTGACGCACCGGCAGGAAGACCCACTGGTCTCGCAGCGTATCGCGGATCGTTTCGACACCCTCCTGCCGGAACTCATGCGCCGCGAAGGATTCGACATGTGGCTCGTGATCACGCGCGAGTACAACTCGGATCCGGTGTTCCAGTCGATGGCACCGATCACGACCTACTCATCGAGGCGGCGCACGATCCTGGTGTTCAACGACCTCGGACCCGGACGGGGCGTCGAACACATCAGCGTCGGGCGCGCCGACTACCAGGGCGCGTACGATGTCTACCCGACCCATAACGACTCTCAGTATGTGGGCCTCCGGCGCCTGGTCGAAGACCGGAAGCCGACTCGGATCGGCATCAACGTCTCCGATCGGTGGAACCACGCCGACGGCCTGACCCACAACGAGTACCTCCGGCTCGTCGATGCGCTCGGGCCCGAGTATTCGAGCCGGCTCGAGTCGGCTGAGATGCTCGCGGTAGGGTGGCTCGAATCCAAGCTGCCGCGGGAGACGGATCAGTACCGGGGTGTCATGCGGATCGCCCACCAGGTGATTGCCGAGGCGTTCTCGAATCAGGTCGTCGTGCCGGGTGTCACCACCAACCAGGACGTGGTCTGGTGGATGCGTCAGCGGGTCGCCGAACTGGGCCTCGGCGCGTGGTTTCACCCTTCCGTCAACGTGCAGCGCAGGGGAGGTATCCCGGAAGCCGGCCCTCATGGAACGGTGATCGAACGGGGCGACCTGCTGCACACCGACTTCGGCATCATCGGGCTCGGCTACTCGACCGACACCCAGCACAACGCCTATGTGCTGCTGCCGGGAGAAACCGACGCGCCCGCGGGATTGAAGGAGGGGCTTCGGCGCGCAAATCGTCTCCAGGAACTCACGATGATGCACGGACCGGCGGGCGCCACCGGAAACGAGGCGTTGGCCGGTGCGCTTGCCCAGGCCCGGGTTGAGGGTATCGACGCCACGATCTATTGCCACGCCATCGGATATCATGGCCATGGGGCAGGCCCACCGATCGGAATGACCGACTACCAGGGCGGCGTCCCGGTACGTGGCGACTACGTGCTCCGCACCAACACCTGGCACTCCATCGAGCTCAACGCGCGCTACGATGTTCCGGAATGGGACGGGCAGTCCGTGCGCTTCGCGCTCGAGGAGGACGCGGCGCTACTCGACGGTGGCTGGGATTGGATCGATGGCCGGCAGACGAGCTATTACCTGATTCGGTGACGTCGGTCATTGGTGAGCTCGGCGTCAGGTGATCGGAACGAGTTCACGCTCCGGCACCGACCCGGCCGCCGCGACAACGAGATAGGCAGTGATCGCCCACACCATCGAGGTGATATAGGGGTAGGGGAGATCCAGGATGTAGGCTCCTCCGACCCACGCGGTCACCCCGGCGATCAGGGCCGCTAGTGCGCTCGCTCGGCCTCCGATCTTCGTGAAGAGGCCGAACATGACGATCGTGACGATTCCCGCGGTGCCGAAGGCGGAGGATTCTTCGACGAGTTCGTAGACGCGCTCGGCCCGCACCGCCATCAGATACGCGGCGACACCGAAGATGGCCACGCCCGCGCGGGCTACCCGCACCTTGTTGCGATCCGAGAGGCCGGGCTTCATCTGGACCACGATGTTGTGGGACACGAGCGCCGAGGCCGCGAGCAGCGCGCTATCGACTGTGGACAGGATCGCGGAGACCAGGGCGCCGGCGAAAAGTATGTAGAGACCCGTTGGCAGATAACGCTCCGCGAGAAGCGGAAGGATCTGCTCCGGCTCAGCGAGCCCGGGCATGAGTGCCGCGCCCATGAGTCCCAGGATCACGGGCATGAGTCCGATCCCGAAGTAGGCGACACCTGCCACTACCGTGGCATTCCGGGCCACCGCTTCCGAGCGGGTCGCGATGATCCGCGCGAGCAATTCGGCCGCGACGAGCGAACCGACGACCGGGACCGCCCACTCCTCCACGATCTCGAGGATGGGTCGGGGTTCGGACCCCAGCGGATTGAGCGCACCCGGACCGAGTGCCGAAATGATGTCGAGTCCTTCGGTGCGCACGACGATGCCGAACAGGATCGCGAGTCCGACGATGAGCGCGATGCCCTGAACGAGGTCGGTCCAGGCATCGGCGAGCAGGCCACCGAACATCGTGTAGGCGATCACGACACCCGCGGCGATCGTGACTGTGAGGGCGACGTCCAGACCCGATGCCGCCGAGAGGACCTGGCCGAACGCTCGGATCTGAGCGGCCGCCCAAAAGAGCGAAGTCGGCACCATGAGAAGCACGGCGACCCGTTCTACCGTCGGATCGAAACGGATCCGGAACAGATCGGCGATGGTGGTCAGACGCAGACGCCAGAGCGGCACCGCGAGCACCAGCCCAGTGATGATCACGCAGAGCGCGTAGCCGAACGGGTCCGCCGTTCCGCCCGAGAGGCCCATCTGATAGACGGCTCCCGCCGCGCCGATACACGTTTCCGCTCCGAACCACGTCGCGAAAACTGTGAAGGTCGCGAGTACCGGGCCGAGCGAACGTCCGGCTACCAGATAGTCGTCTTCGGTCTTGATCCGCCGCGACACCGCGATGCCGATCGCGAACTGGACGAAAACGTATCCGAGGACGCCGAAGAGTACTGCGTTCAGGGGAGGCCTCCATGTGGTTCGACGGGCAGCAATCTGGCCGACGAGGGACGGTCAGGCGAGCGGAGCCGAGTCGGCGCCACCGGCGGCCCATCGTGGTTCACCCGCCGATCAGCCAACCAATCAAGGAGCCCATCGCGGAAGCGATACGACGGGTCGTGATCGCGAGTACCAGGGAATCGGTCACGGAAACCACCCGGCTCAACGCCGCCCGAACAGGCCGCCGAAGAAGTCGCCTGCGTTCCAGGTGGGACGTGCGGTCTCCTGCGCCACGATGTACCCCGTCAGGAAGTTGAGGCGCGCGTGATCGGCACCGGCTCCGAAGTCGAACGCCTGGCCGACCTCGTCGAACGGCGTGTGGTAGACGTTGGAACGGTACGCCGCATTCATCGCGCTGCCATCCAGGGCCGGATCCCCCGTCTCGAAGCCGCTCTTGATGAAGAGTGCTGGGATCCCCTGTCGTATGAAGCTGAAGTGATCACTTCGGATGAACAGGACCTGCTCCGGAATGGGGTCGGGACCGATACCGATGCCCATGTGCTCCGCGGCGGCTGCCACCGATCCACCCAAGCTCGAATGTTCGGAGCCGTACGGCACGACATCGCGGAGCGGGTGGAACAGGAACGGCATGTCGAGCGAGAAGTTGGCAACGAGGTTCCACTGCGGAACCGTCGGATTCTGGACGAAATAGTCGGAGCCGAGCAGGCCCCACTCCTCGGCCGTGACGATCATGAACAGGATGGAGCGACGGGGAGGGGTGGGCAGACTGGCGTAGGCGCGAGCGATCTCAAAAACGATCGACGTGCCCGAAGCGTTGTCGTGCGCCCCGTTGTAGATGTCGTCGCCGTTCACTTCGACACCCACGCCGAAGTGGTCGATGTGGCCAACGTAGGTGACGTACTCGTTGCGCAGCTCGGGATCACTGCCTTCCAGGCGTGCGAGGATATTCCAGCTCTCGACCTTCACGTGGGTGGTGCGCGTATCCATCGAGACTCGCGTGGCGAGGTCGTATGCCTGAGGTGTGCTCGCGGCCGCGGCGGCTACCGCTGCCTCGATCGAGACCGGTGCTCCGGCGAAGAGCGCTGCGGCCGCGGAATGGTTGAGTGAGGCCGACCCCAGAATCTCTTCGGACGCCCGATTCGGGTTTCCGAGTCTGTCGACCCAGGCGAAACTGCCCCGCTTCGCGCGCGCCGCGTTCACGTCCCAGCGGAATCGTACATCCGCTGGATCCCAGAACGTGAGAATCCCTACCGCGCCTCGTGCGATGGCTTCGGCCTGCTTCGTGGCACCGGACGAGTAGTAGGCGCGCTCGTTGCTCGGAAATACGGAAGGGGCCCCGCTGAGGAAAGCGACGACCTTGCCGGTGACGTCGATGTCGGCATAGTCGTCGTATCCGAGGGCAGGAGCGCTGACTCCGTACCCTATGAAGGCAACCGGCGCATCTGCGATCGCGACCGACTCGCGGAGTTGATCGGGGCTCAGATAGAAGTCGGTGTCGTAGCGGAGCCTTCTCGTCCCCGACGCAGAAGTGATCCGCATGCCGCTCGATCCCTCGTTGACCGTGCTCTGGCGGAGGGGAACGGGCTGCCGAAACGTGCCCCGATGGCCAGCGGGCTCCAGCCCCATCGCCTCCAGTGTGGCTTCGGCGTATCGGATCGCACCTTCGAAGCCCGCGGTGCCGGGGGCACGACCCTGGAGAGAGTCGTGCGCGAGCACGCCGATATGGTGCTCGATCGCCTCAGGGCGAATGGCATCTAGCGCCGCCTGAACCTCGGGTGTGTCGAGGAGCACGGGACCGGGGACCTCGTCTGCACTCCCGCCGCAGCCCAGCGTGAGTCCCGGAAGTGCCAGGATAACCAGCTGGAGTAGAGATGGGCGGATGCTCTTCATGGGTGGTGCTCCTGAACGGGTCGGCGACGCGGCGGATTCAGCATGTCGATTCGACCGGAACGGGGCAATGAGCCTCACTTGTTTCTGCAACGGGCTGCTAGATTGCGCGGCATGAGACTTCTGTTGTTCAGTGACGTCCACTGCGATGCGGATGCGGCCGAGCGCCTCGTCGCGCGATCCGTCGATGCGGATGTCGTCATCTGCGCGGGTGACCTCGGCGTCATGCGAACGGGGCTTCAGGAGACGGTCGACATCTTGTCGGCCATCACGGCGCCCACGGTGCTGGTTGCCGGGAACGGCGAGTCCGACGCGGAGCTTGCCGCGGCGTGCCTTGGATGGTCGGCCGCACACGTGCTGCACGGGACCGGATGCGACCTCGACGGGATCCGATTCTGGGGACTCGGTGGGGCGGTCCCGGTGACACCCTTCGGCTCCTGGAGCTTCGACCTCAGTGAGGGTGGGGCCCGAACCCTGCTCGATTCGTGTCCCACGGGTGGGGTTCTGGTGACGCACGCTCCACCCCTGGGGCATGTCGACGAGGTGGGCGGGCACCACTTGGGTAGTCGGGCGATCCTGGAGACGATCGAGCGCGCTCAGCCTCGGCTCGCGGTATGTGGGCATATACACGCGTGCTGGACCCAGGAATCATGGGAACGTGACACCCGCATCGTGAACGCGGGGCCGGGCGGCGTCTGGGTGGACCTCTAGGGCAGAGGTACCTGGGGGTTGCGGTTCCGGTGTCCAGTTAATAAACATTGTTTACCTAAACAATGTTGTTGCTGCCTCACGGGGGATCCATGGGTGGTCGTGACTATCTCGGGGAGTTCGAACTCGTTGTCTTGCTCGCTCTCGCCCGCCTCGGAGACGATGCCTACGGCGCGTCGATCCACCGCGAGATTCTCGATGCGACGGGAAGGGACGTATCGATTCCCGCGGTATACGTGACCCTGAAGCGAATGGAGCGTAAGGCTCTGGTGTCCTCGCGTGTGGGCACGGGAAACGCTCCCGGTCGGAGGACGACGCGCGACTATCGACTGCTGGCAGAGGGGGAGGCCGCGATCGACCGCTCCCGTGCTCTCCTCGAGGGGCTGTGGCAGGGGCTCAGTAGCCCCCTTGCCGAGGGGGGCGGGTGATGAAGCCCGAGGTGCCGCAGCTCGCCAGGGCGTTGGTGCGACTCTTTTCAGCGCGCGAGGATCGTCCGTTCATTTGTGAGGACCTCGGTGAACGGTTCTTGGCGATCGCGGAGGAGTCCGGCGCCGGAGCCGCTCGGCGTTGGTACTGGTCGCAAGCTGTCCGCGCGATCTCCGCGGCAGCGGTGCCCGATCTCGACCTGCTCAATCGTCGTTCGTGGCAGGGGCTGATCGGCGACATCCGCCAGAGCCTCCGCGTCTTGAGACGAAAGCCCCTCTACACGGCGGGAGTGACCGGTACGCTCGCGATCGGCCTGGCGTCAGCCGCCGCCGTACTTTCCGTGGCTTGGCATGTTTGGCTGGCGCCGATGCCGTTTCCTGACCCGGAGCGAGTGGTTCGGCTCCTCGAAGTGGAACCTCTGGCTGCCGGTAGCGCCGAGGTAGAGCGCACCCGCTGGCGATTGTCGCCACCCTTCCTCGAAGATCTCCGCGCGTACGACTGGACCACCGTTTCGGCCGTCGCCGGCGTATCTCGGAACGTCCTCGACTGGAGGAGGGAGGAGGGAACATCACGGATCACCGCTCTCGTCGTCTCACCGGAGCTGTTTGAAATCCTCGGGATCGCCCCCCTTTTTGGGCGCGCCCTGTCTTTCGATGAAGATGCTCCGGAGGTGGTGCTCTCGGAGGCCTTCTGGCGACGAGTGTTCGGAGCCGATCCCGGCGTCGTCGGATCCGGATCACTCATGCTCTCCGGTGAGTCGCACCGGATCGTGGGCGTCGTGCGACTTCCGTCCGGATATCCTGACGACGCAGAGCTGATCGTGCGCATGTCCTTCGGCCCGGACCAACTCGTGCTGGGCATGCGGGGAGCGAGGTATATCGATGTGGTCGCTCGCGTCGCTCCTACACACTCGGTGGACGATGCGACGGCGGAGATGAACCGGGTCGTCCTCTCCTTCGGGGAACGCTTTGCCCATCACCGTGGGTGGGGTGGAGAAGCGGTGAGCCTCACCGAAGAACTCATGCGCCCCTATCGCGGTGTCATGGGCCTCCTGCTCGCCGCCGGCTGCGTCTTTCTTCTGCTTGCAGTCGTGAACGTCGCGGGCCTCGTAGCAGCGAGGACGGTAGATGGGCGCCATGATCGAGGGATTCGTCTCGCCTTGGGCGCATCGGAACGAAGGCTCATGCGCGGCAGTCTCGTTGAAGCGGTTCTCGTCGGAGCGATGGCGGGAGGGTTCGCGCTACTCGTCGCCTACGGGCTCCTCATCCCGCTCGCGGCGCTCGTGCCCTCCGACGTGCCGCGGGCCGGAGATGTGCGCCTCAGCGCCGGTGTTGGCGGAGCAATTCTGGCCTTGGCGCTTCTGTCGGGCTGGCTGGTTGGGCTTCTCGGCTACCTGTTGTCGCGGGGGGTGGCGCCCGCCATCGGTCGCAGCGCCACGGGCATTGGAACCGGCCTGGCCGGTCGAAGCGCCCTCGTCGCCAGTCAGGTCGCGCTCACCACGCTGCTCGCCACCACCGGGGCGGGGGTGATCCGACACGTGGTGACGCTTCAAGGCGTCGACCTCGGATTCGAGGCTCAAGGGGTGGCATCTGCCGAGATCATGGCTAGGGGTGAGCGGTACCCGACGCCTGAAAGTCGGGCCATCTACTGGCGAGTCCTCCTACAGAATCTCCAGGCCCGAGGGCTCGATGTCGCGATCGCGACGAGTCCGCCGATGGCCGGGGTGAACATGCCCTGGGGGTTTCGAATCGAGCCGACGGATGAACAGCGCTTCGCGCAGTACGACATCGTGAGCGCGGACTACTTCGACGTGATGGGCATCGAGGTCATCGAGGGCCGGGTGTTCACCGAGGAAGACCGGGTCGGCAACGTACCGGTGATCGTCATCGATGAGGCTAGCTCGATTCTCCGGGAGCAGAATGTGGAGCTCGAACGGATCTCGATGACCGACGCGCTTACGTCCCTCTTCAATCGTCGGTACGTGATGCAGGAGTTCGACAAGGAGATCCATCGCGCATCCCGCCACGAGCGGAAGTTCGCCGTACTCATGATGGACGTCGATCGCTTCAAACAGTACAACGACTCCTTCGGTCATCCGGCCGGCGATCAGGTGCTGATGGGTATGGGTCGGGTCGTGCGAGAGGCGACGCGTGAACCCGATATCCCGGCCCGATACGGTGGCGAAGAGTTCATCGTTCTTCTTCCCGACTGTGATCTACAGGGCGCGGTCGACGCAGCGGAACGGATTCGCACGAGGCTGGCGAAGGAGGTCTTCGACGGCCGTCAGGTAACGGTGAGCATCGGCGCTTCGGAGTACCCGACCCATGGTGCTTCTGCCAAGGACCTCATCGCGGCCGCTGACGTAGCGCTCTACGAGGCGAAGGAGAGTGGGCGGGATCGTGTCATGGCGGCCGGGCAGCCCGCGCCGAAGACGGACGCACCTGCGGATGAAGCGAAGAAGGAGTCGCCCGCGGCAAGAAGAAAGGCAGCGCCGAAGAAGAAGTAGCGCCTACCACGGGCCGCCGCGTCTCCCTATCGGGCGCGGCCCTTCACGAGGGTATGAAACACCCATCCCTCGCGACCCTGCTCGTCGACCACGCGTACCCATTGGCTCGTGTAAGAATGCCCGACCACGGCGGCCGCTTCATCCAGCGTGAATTGGACGTCGAAGGTCAGGCCTGGTCCTGAGCGCACGTTCGTGCGTTGCACGGTCTCCAGAGGGACGGGGACCGCGAAGAGAGATTCCCCAGCCAGGAGCGAACTGGCACCGGCCCCACGCAGGCGCGATTGCCCCGTCCGCACGAGCGCACGTGCCTGCGTCGCGAGATAGAGTGCGCCCCCGTAGTTCTCGGTGCCGAACTCTGCGGTGCTTTCCCCGATCCGGGACTGGGCCTCATCAAACTCCGGAAGATTCGTTCCGCCCTGAACACGTCCGAGTGCCTGAAGGGCGATCTCGGCTTCGGCCATGCCCGATGCCGCTTCCGCCCGGCTGGCCTGACTCTGGAGCTTGGCCAAATTCCTGACCACTTCTTGGCGAGTCGCGTCGAGCTGCTCCTGCATTCCCTCCAGGCGAACGTCACGTTCGAGAAGCTGGATCTGGAGGCGCGCTACCTGAGTCTGCAGCTCCGCGTCAGCTGAGGCTTCGGTTTCGACACGCACGGTGTCTACGACGACGACCGTGTCCACGACCGACGGCGGGGCCGGCTGAGTGGCGAGCGGCACGGCCTTCGGCGCGCATGCGCCTGCCGTGTATACAAGGACCGCTAGAAGAAAGAGTCGGCTCTGCGATTTCACTGTCTCACCCCCGGGTTTCGGGAATGTAGGGCGCCATCGGTGGACCTTCCTAGGAAATTATCGGTCCCTGCCTACGTATGATCGACGAACACCCCGAATCCCAGGAGGCCTGCCCACCGATGGTATCCGGCGTCTCGATCGCGACGTGCCTGGCCCGCTCCGTGGGACTGACGCTGCTTGTGGCGGTCTACGTTGCGACCCCGTCGGCCGGCCAAACCGTGCGGGGTGTCGTACTCGAGTCGGGGTCGAACAACCCGATCGAGGATGTGCGCCTGATTCTTCGCGACACGGAAGGCAACGTACGCGCCGTCGCCGTTTCCGAAGACAATGGCCGTTTCGAGTTGGTCGCCGACTCCGCCGGCCTGGTCCAGCTGGAGGTGAGCCATCTCGGATACGCGAGTTGGGGTACGGCCAGTTTCGCGCTCGGGACAGATGCTACTCTTGACGTTGAGGTCCGACTCGGCGTGGAAGCGATTCCCCTGGATCCAATCACGGTCGTCGCGATGAATTCAG
The DNA here is from genome assembly GCA_027623325.1 of Gemmatimonadota bacterium. Taxonomy (GTDB): domain Bacteria; phylum Gemmatimonadota; class Gemmatimonadetes; order Longimicrobiales; family Gaopeijiaceae; genus UBA2589. Next base: position 32,663 of record JAQBXY010000010.1, on the reverse strand, counting down.
GGATGGGGCGCCTCGCCGACTTTCGGCGCCGAATGAACGATCCGGGGCGGGCCGGCTACTTCATTACCGAGTCGGAGATCGAACGGCGACCCATGTCCACACCATCCAATTTGGTGCTAGGCGTCCCGGGCGTTTCGGTCAGTTCGGTCGGTGGTGCGTTCGGATTGGATCGCAGCGTAATCGTCGCGGGTGGTTGTGTCGCACGGACGTTCATCGATGGCGTTCGCGTCCAACAGTCGGCGCAACACTCGATCGACGATCTCTTGTCACCGGACCTCATTGCCGGTGTCGAAGTCTATTCGTCCTCCCTCTTCGCCCCCGTGCAATACCAGGATGCCGGGGGCACCCAGTGTGGTGTCGTGCTCTTTTGGACGAAGGAGCCCGAGGTGGGTGGCGAATCGGGTTGGAGCAAGTCGCGGATCGGTGTGGGGCTTGGACTTCTGTTCGGAATTCTCACTCTCGGGATCGTGGGTTAGCAACCGAATGGCCGCGGACCCCGTCTGAAACACGAAAGAAGGGAGGCACGTAGAGTCCTCTACGGCGGTACTATGTAGATGGCCTCCGAAGGTACCCACATCCGAGGTAGTTTCGCATGATGAGGTTTGCAGCCGGACTAACAGCGACCGGGGTCATCGGGTTCCTCCTACTCGAGGCGCTCAAGATCTTGATGGTGCCCGTGACCGCATGGGTCATGGGGCTTCTCGCGCTCGCGCTCAAGATTCTGCTCATCACGCTGGGACTCGTGGCAGCGATCGGTGTCGGCGCCTTCTTCTACCGCCGATCGAGGAAGGCGAGCGAAGTCGCTTAACGGGCGAGCCGGAGCAGAAGGTACTCCGCCCCCAGGTCCTCGAAGCGCGCGGTGACGTCGGCCTCCGTGACGAAGCCCGCCTGTTCCGTTGCGCCGAGGATCTCTTCCTTCCTCCAGTGTCGGATCGGAAAGCTGTCCCTATACGTCTGGGGGCCGTCATCGGTTCTGAGAGTGGTCTCTTCATTGAACTGATAAAGAGACGCTCCAGCCGACGCGATCTCGACGCGGCGCATGATATCCCCCGAGTCGTGGTCGAAGCCTTCGAACACGGATGCATCAGGAACGTCGAGCAAGAAGAGCCCGCCCGGCCGCAGAGACTGCGCGGCCGCGGACAAAGCCGCGCGCAGTGCTCGCTCGTCGAGCAGATAAGCCACGACCGTAAATACGCACAGTGCGAGATCGTGCTTCCGATCGGAGCGATATTCCTGCATGGTGCACTCAACGGCGTTCACATCTCGATCCCCGGTGCGCGTGCGTAACTGCCCAAGCATCGCCGGCGATGGCTCGACCGCGGTAAGCAGATACCCCTCCGCCGCCAACGGTATGGAGAGCCGTCCGCACCCGGCGCCGAAGTCGACGATCGACGCGGGAGGCCTTATTCGGCCCCGGATCTCATCCAGCGCGGCCGACGTGAGCCGTGCGTAGAGGTCGCCGAACGTGAGGGCCATGACCGTCTCGTATTGGTCGGCCCAACTGTCATGGGGAAGGGGCATGACTGCGCTACACTGTCCGACCTTCTATCGTTCAGGTATGAGTTTCGGACCCTTCGCCTTCGCTCGCCGGCATATCGTCGGCGCCCTGATGGGGGTGTTGGTTGCAGCAGCCCCGATCTGGGCTCAGGAGCCGTCCATCCAGATCACCTTCCTTGATGTGGGCCAAGGGGACGCAGTGGTGATCCGCGCGCCGGAAGGTCAAACCGCGATGATCGACGCGGGGCCCGGGGCACCCCTCCGTTTCTTGCAGCAGATGAACATCGAAGGGATCGACCTCCTCGTTGCCACCCACCCACACGCCGACCACATCGGGGGTATGGTCGATGTCCTGACTGCGAGGCCCGTGCGGTTCTACATGGACAACGGGCAGTCGCATACCACGGCCACCTACCGTCGGCTGATGGAGGCGCTCGAGCGATTGTCCGAGGTCACCTATCTGGAGGCCGTTCCACGGAGCATCGCCCTCGGAAGCGCCTCGATCGAAGTATTGCCCCTTCCGCCGGTGGACGCGGTAGATCACAATAACCGGTCGGTGGGTCTGGTGGTGCGGTTTGGTCGCTTCTCGGCGTTCTTCAGTGGTGACTCCGAGGAGGAGGAGCTGACGCACTTCGTAAGGAGCGGCGTCGTACCCGACGTAACACTTCTCAAAGCGGCACATCACGGCAGCCAGAATGGCTTCACCCGTGACTTTCTCGAAGTGGCCCGGCCAGAAGTCGTCGTCATCTCCGTCGGACGGGACAACAGCTACGAGCATCCCCGGCCCGAGGCGCTCACCGCCTTTTCGGCGGTGGCAAGCGATGTATTCCGAACGGATCGCGATGGCCACGTCACGATTCTCGGGTATGCGGATGGCACCTACGAGGTCGTACTCGGGCGGGACCGTGATGAGGGCGAATCGACTGAATCGGGTGGCTCCGACACCTCCGGCCAGACGCATTCCGCTACGGAGTCGGAGCCCGGCAACGCGCTCCTCTCGCTCCTGGTCATTCCCGACGCCCCCGGTGACGATCACCGCAACCTCAATGGCGAGTACGTGGTCATCGAGAGTCACGCCTCCAACGCCGTGGACCTCGGGCGCTGGTTACTGTGCGACGTGGCGAGTCGTTGCTTCCGGTTCCCCGATGACGCACGGATTGAGGCGGGTCGGCGCGTGGTGGTCTACACAGGCTATGGCGTGGCGGACGGGGTGTCATTCTTCATGAACAATGGCAGGGCGGTCTGGAACAACGACGGTGATGTGGCGACTCTTTTCGATGCCCAGGGCTCGACCGTGCTGAGGTACGTATATGAGTAGTGAAGAGATCTGGGTCGTCGACCGGGTCGAGAACGGCCTAGCGATACTCGTGGAAGACGACTCTGAGACCGTGGTCGAAGTGGCAGCGGAGCTGCTCGGACCCCACGCGGTCGAAGGGGCGGTCCTCCGCGTCCCCGTTGGCACCGTCGGAGAGCCGATCTGGGAGGCATCCGTCCGCGACGACGCCGTAGAATCGGCACGTCGCTCCCAAGGTCAGGCCGCGATCGAAGCGCTCAAGAAGCGGGATCCGGGCGGAGACGTCATCCTTTGACCGTAGCGCTTCGTCGCACCCTGACTACGCTCCTCTTTGCTCCGCTCCTCGTTCAGCCGATCGAGGCGCAGGTGGCGAACGGGAGGCAGCCCGTCCCACCGGATCGCGTGTATCCCATCGATCCGATGTCGGTACCCCGTCCGTCCATGCCGGCCGTTCGGGTGGATTCGCCGGTGGTGATCGACGGCATCCTCGACGATCCTGCCTGGTCGATGACCCGTCCGTCCGGGGACGTCTGGATACAGACCATGCCGGATCTGGGCATGCCAGCATCCGAGCGCACCTCGATCCGCGTGCTATACGACGACCAGAACCTGTACGTCGGTGCGGTGATGTACGACTCGGACCCTTACCACCTGAGCGTCCCGGGCCTGGAGCAGGACTTCGATACGCCCAACTCGGACCTCGTGGGTGTTGCCCTCGACACGTACCACGATCGTCAGAACGGATTTCTGTTCGCGGTCAATCCGGGTGGAGCGGTGTTTGACGGGCAGGCGTCCAATGATCAACGTGACCTGGTGCCCGCGTGGGAGGGTATCATCCACGTCCGGACGAGCGTAAACGACTCCAGCTGGATCGCCGAATTCGCGATCCCCTTTGCGACGCTACGCTTCAGTCCGGTGGACGGCGAGCAGGTCTGGGGGGTGAACTTCTCGCGGAGGATCCGCAGGCGGAACGAAGATGCGATGTGGGCTCCCGTGCCTCCCCAATATCGCATCTACAAGTTTTCCATGGCTGGTACTCTGGATGGGCTTTCGGACCTTCCGCGAGCCCGCAACCTGTGGGTCAAGCCCTACGCTCTCGGTGACCATCTGGACGGGGTGCGCGTCGGTGCGAGCAGCACGGAGTGGGACGGTGGCGTCGATCTGAAGTGGGGTTTGACTCCGAGGATGACGCTCGATCTTACGGCCAACACCGACTTCAGCCAGGTCGAGGTCGATGCCGAACAGGTGAACCTGTCGCGCTTCTCGCTCTTCTTCCCGGAGAAGCGGGATTTCTTTCTCGAGAACGAGGGTACGTTCGGCTTTCAAGACGTGTCGATCCGAAACTACCGGACCGGCAGTAGTCCACGGAATTTTCGTCTGTTCCACTCGAGGAGGATTGGCCTGTCCCCCACGAGGGAGCCACTACCGATCGGTGGCGGAGCCCGACTCACGGGTCGGATCGGCAACGATACCGAGATCGGGTTGCTCGATATGCAGACGCGCTCCGTCGGGTCGTCGGCAGATGGAGCCGGCTACATCGCCGAGAATTTTGCGGTGGCCCGCGTGAAGAGACACCTGGCCGGAGGCTCCAGCATCGGCGGCATTTTCGTAAACCGTCAGGATACCGGAGGGCAGGGGACGTCGGACTACAACCGCGCGTACGGACTGGATGCCAACGTGGCGATTCGGCAGAACGTCCTGCTCTCGGCGTATTGGGCGCGGACGGACGAGGAGAACCCGACGGGTGAGGACGCGAATATCGGCATGGTCCAGACAGCATGGCGCAGCGCCTTCTGGGACGTGTCGGGTCTCTACAAACAGGTCGGCGACGGCTTCAACCCGGCGACGGGCTTCATCGATCGTACGGCGGTCCGTCGGTTCTATGGCACCGTCGGCATCCACCCCATCGTCCGCCGTGTAGGCATCCTGGAGCTCAATCCTTACATCGACTTCGACGCCTACCAGAATCTCGACGGGGCTCTGGAGACCCGGCTCGTCGAGGTCGGTACGGCCGTGTCGTTCATGAACGGTGGATCCCTGAACCTCACGGCCGCCCAACGCTACGAGCGCCTGTTCGAAGACACGAATATCGGTGGCGCGGCCGTCACCGTGGGAGAGTACGAGTGGTTGGAGCCAGCCGTGACGCTGACCACGCCGGGAAACCGTCGTCTATCCGGAACGCTGGCGGTTCGTTGGGGCGACTTCTACGACGGGACGCGCACGTCGATTTCCGGGTCGGTCACGTTCCGACCCAACCAACACCTCTCGCTCGACGCCGGTGCCCAGCACAATGATCTCGAGCTGGGCGGTTCGTCGTTCACCGCAGATCTATTCACGGCGCGAGTGCGCTACGCGTATGACAGGCGCACGTTCTTCATGGCGTTCATGCAGTACAACGAGTCGTCCGAGGAGTTGATCGCCAACGCTCGATTCAACCTGATTCACGCTCCGCTTTCGGATGTCTTCCTCGTCTACACCGAGCGACGTCAGCTGGGTAGCGGCGTGACGGATCGGGTGCTCGAGCGGGGTGTGACCCTCAAGGTGACCAAGCTGTTCGCCTTCTAGGCGACCGCGCTGATTCTTACCCGACGCCCGCAGCTGCTGCGTCCTGGGTCCACCCGGGCCAGGACGACACCATTCCGTCGACGAACGTCACGTCGAGTCCTGCATTCCTGAGGAGCGACACTGCGGACGACGCACGGGCCCCCGAGCGACAATACGCGAGGACCGGCTTGTCGGTAGGGACTTCGTCGATGCGACGACCCAGGCGCGTGTGCGCAATGTTGATCGCCCCCGGAAGGTGGCCTCCCGCATACTCCGCTGCGCCACGCACATCGAGGATCGTATAGGTCGCCGGATCGATCGATGCATCGAGGTCGCCGAACTCGACACGCCGGGTGATCTGTCCCGCGACCCCAGACTCGAAGAGCGTCGAGGCCGGCGCGTACCCACCGAGTCGGTCATAGCCGATCCGGACCAGCGTACGGACCGTCTCGTCGACGTCCGCGGCGTCGACCAGAAGAAAGATGTTCGTGGAGGGATCGATGTACGACCCGACGATCATCGCGAAATTGATGCCGAGAGGAGCGTAGATGGAGCCGGGTATGCTGCCCGCCATGAACGCTTTACGATCGGCTCGTGTGTCGACGATGACCGCGCCCTCGGCGTTTCCTCGCTCTGCGAGCTCCTGCGGGGTGTACAGCTTGGCCGAGGGGACGGCTCCGAGGAGCGGAACTCCATTCTTGTTGAGGTCCTTCATGCGGGCGAAGTAGGGAGGCGGTTCAGGCTGACCGTCGAGAATGGAATCCACGAAGAGGGCTTCACTGTCGAAAGAGAGCCCCACGTTGAAGCGCCGCTCGTACCCCACGGTCGACTGCGGAACCGCACCGAGCGCTTTCCCGCAGGCGCTGCCGGCTCCGTGCCCGGGCCACACCTGAACGTGGTCTTCCAGGGCGAGAAAACGCTTCGTCGAAGAATAGAGACGGCGAGCGGACGGCTCGCGCGCACCTGCGACGCCTGCCGCCGTCTCGAGCAGATCAGGACGGCCGAGGTCGCCGACGAACACGAAGTCCCCTGAAGCGATGCCGATCGGCCCGGTGGCCCCACCGCCGAGGTCCGTGATGAGAAAACTCATGTGCTCGGGGGTGTGGCCCGGAGTATGGAGCGCTTCGAAGCGAATGTTGCCGACCTTGAAGACATCCTGGTCTTTCAGGAGGTGGACGTCATAGTCACTTCCGACCGCCCAGTTGTACTTCCAGTCCGAGTCACCCTCATCGGAGAGATACAACTTGGTCCCGTGCTGCTCGCCGAATTCGCGCACGCCCGAGAGGAAGTCGGCGTGGATGTGTGTCTCCGTAGCCGCGACGATGCGAAGGCCCTCTTCCGCCGCGATCTGGACGTACCGATCGATGTCGCGTTCCGGGTCGATCACGATCGCCTCTCCGGTCCGCTGACAGCCGACGATGTAAGCGTATTGCGCGAGTTCGGGGTCGAAGACCTGGCGGAGAAACATGGGAGGCTCCTGGTGCGGTGGTCGGTCAGCTGTGAGGTAGGCGGTGTCGGATGGCGCCGTAGGTCCAAACGCCGGCGATCGCGCTGGCGAACGCAGCGATCATGACCGTGACGCCGCTTCCGAACAGCACGTAAATCGGTCCTGGGCATGCTCCGAGCAGGCCCCAGCCCACTCCGAACGTCGTCCCGCCGAGCCAATACTGGTAACCCGGGGCGACGAAGTTGTCACTCGGAATCTCGAGGGGTCGGCGCGTGAGCGACCGCGCCTCGAAGCGCTTGATCAGCAACAGGCTGATCGCACCGACGAAGACTGCCGATCCGATGATCCCATACATATGAAAAGACTGGAACCGAAACATCTCTTGAATCCGAAACCAGGACACGACTTCGGAGCGCGTGAATACGATGCCGAGCACGATGCCCATGGCCAGGTAGGGCCAGAGACGCTCCGGCAAGGTCGCCATGGACGCGGAACGTTCGGACGCGGGGTTCACGACGTGCCTCCGAAGATCAGAGGCAGCAAGAGGTGCGTCGCGATCAGCCCCCCTGCGAAGAAACCGAGGACCGCCACGAGAGAGGTCACACGAAGGGCGGAAAGCCCTGAGATCGCGTGGCCCGAAGTGCACCCGTTCGCGTACCGCGTACCGAAGCCCACCAGGAATCCACCTCCCAGGACGAGCACGGCACCGGGCAGAGTGGTCAGCGCTGCCCATGAAAAGACGTCCACCGGCACCAGACCGCTGAAGTCCACTAGGCCGAGGTTGACGAGATCGAGCCGAGTGGCCTCCGAGATGGCCACATCAGTCGAGCCTGTGACGCTGCCGATGAAGCCACCGCCGATCAGGCCGAGCGCCATCGCGAGACGCCACCCACCCTGGGCGCGCCAAGAGTAGTCGAAGTAGCTCAGGCGACCGGGGATGGTAGCCGCACACACGTCCCGAAACGTGGAGGACATTCCCCATTTCCGGCCGGCATAGAGGTACACGAGTGGGACCATCAGTCCAATCAGGGGTCCGGCCACGTACCAGGGCCAGGGCTGCGTCAGGAGGGTCATTCGTCAGGGGTCCGGGTGATTAGATGCCCGCTTCGAGCAGCGCCATTCGCTCTTCGACCTTGGCTTCGAGTTGGCCACACATGATCGAGCAGAGGTCGGTCACAGAAGGGTCTGCCACGCGGTAGTACGAGAACAGCCCGTCCTTGCGGCGCTCGACAAATCCCGATGAACGCAGGAGGCCGAGATGTTTGGAGAGGTTGGCCTGATTCAACTCGGTTGCATCAACGAGCTCGGATACGGTCCGTTCTCCGTCGAGCAACACGTTCAAGATCTTGAGTCGCGCCGGTTCCGAAAGGATGCGGAAGCGTTCGGCGATGAGGTCGAGCACTTCGTTCGAAAGATGTCCCGCCATGGTCGGCCTCAGTGTATTAGTCACTATATCGCTACATGGTAATGTAGTGGGGTCTCATGGGCAACCACCGGCGCTTGGGTTCTGCGAATGAGCGCCGAGCGCGATCGCGGTTGTGTGGTAGGCATGCCATCCCGATAATGCCCGTCCGATCCGCTCGACGCTGGATTCGACCGTCCGAGGAGCTGCCATGCCTGCACTACGCCCGATTTCCTGCCGAGCCGGGTCGGTCGCGTCGACCTTCGCGCTGGTTCTGATTGGGGTTGCTGGGAGCGAAGTCGCAGCCCAGACCCACCGGACAGCTCGGATTTCCGAGGAGACCCGGGTCCTCGAGACCTATTCGTTTTCCGAGCCCGACGCGGTCCCCATCCTGACGCGCGACGCCCGTCTCTATCCCTACCACCGGTTCGTGGGCTACGCGCATGAGTCAGCGCCCAAGGAATGGAAGGTCGTCCACCTGGAGAACGACTACATCGAGGTTTGGGTGCTTCCCGAGGTCGGCGGAAAGGTGTGGGGTGCTCGGGTCAAGGAAAGTGGACACGAGTTCATCTATCGAAACGAGGTGATGAAGTTCAGGAACATCTCGCTCCGGGGACCGTGGACCTCGGGTGGAATCGAATTCAACTTCGGCGTCATCGGCCACACTCCCGCGACTGCGACTCCAGTCGACTACGTGACGCGCACGAATGACGACGGGAGTGTCAGCGTCTTCGTGGGAGCGATGGACCTTCCGTCGAGGACGAATTGGCGCGTCGAAGTACGGCTCCCGGCGGATCGCGCGTACTTCGAGACGAACGTGCTGTGGCAAAATCCGACGACGCTCGAACAGCCGTACTACAACTGGATGACCGGTGCCGCGTTCGCTCGCGAGGATCTGGTCCTTTCGATTCCAGGCAACGCGTACCTCGAACACCCGGGAGCTGAACGCTCATGGCCGTTCGACGACGTTGGTCGCGAGCTGCCGCTCTACGCGGAGAATCGATTCGGAGGCAACAAGTCGTATCACGTCGTGGGTGAACTCAATGACCACTTCGGCGGATATTATGCCGACGCCGACTACGGATTCGGACACTGGTCCCGGTACGAGGAAATGCCGGGGCAGAAGCTCTGGTTGTGGTCGCTGTCCCGACAGGGCGGTATCTGGGAGGACCTCCTGACCGACACCGACGGACAGTACGTGGAGTTCCAGGCTGGACGCCTGCTGGTCCAATACTCACCGGGAACGGATGTGAACCCGATCTCGCAAGTCGGCTTCGATCCCGGCGCTTCGGATCGTTGGTCGGAGACGTGGTTTCCCGTCGAGGGCCTGGGAGGCCTCACAGACGCATCCCGGGACGGAGCGATGTTCGTGCGCCGTGAGGGCCGTCGACTCACCGTAAACGCCCACGCTTTTGGCGACATCGTGGACACGCTCCGGGTCACCTCAAGCGGCGCGGTTGTCGCCGAGATTCCGGTGACGTTCGAGGCCCTCCGACCGGTCAGCCATTCGATCGAGGTGCCTGTTGGAGCCGATGTTGTGGTCGACCTGCGGCGTCTGGGTGTCGAGTATCGCAGCGATCCCGATGCGCTGGCGTTGTCCCGACCGTTTGCCACCGACGCGGAGGCCATGCCGACTATCCCCGACGTCGATCGTAAGGTGATGGCAGCGCGCGAGCTGGTGCAGGGGAGGGAACTTGCCGGAGCTCGGAGGCTCTTCGAAGAGGCGCTCTCCGACCAGCCCTGGAATCGCGAGGCGCTCCTCGGGCTCGCGGACTTGGAGTATCGGCGCGGACGTTATCGGGAGGGACTGAGACACGCCGATCGGGTCCTCCAACTCGATGCGTACGATGCAGCGGGGAACTTCGCCGCCGGAAATCTCTACCGAGGACTTCGTCGTAGCGTCGACGCCAGGGAGGCCTTCGGATGGGCCGCTCGCTCGATGGCGTTCCGATCGGTCTCGTTCGTGCAATTGGGCGAGCTGGCGTTCGCCCGGGGGGACCTCGGCGAAACGGAGCGGTTCGCCCGCTCGGCTCTGGACTACGATCGGTTCAACCTTTCGGCGCTCCAACTTCTCGCGATGGCCGCCAGGGCGAGGGGTAACGGAGAGGCCGCCGACAGCGTGCTGGCGCAGATGCTGCACATCGATCCTCTTCATCACTTCGAGCGTGCGGAGCGATACCTCGCCGCCCAGGACGCTACCTCCGGTCGGGCCCTAGCCGGCCTTCGCGGAGAGTATCCGGAGCAGGAGCTCCTCGAACTCGCGACGATCTATGAACGGAGGGGCGCACGCGAGGATGCCGTTTCGGTCCTGGCGCTGGGCATGGAAGCCCTCGGGCACCCGATTCTGACGCTTTGGCACGCGTGGCTAACGGAGGATTCGTCTGCGATCGCGGAGGGAATCGATCCGTCGTTCGTATTCCCGTACCGGGTCGAGACGATCACGGCGCTTGAATGGGCGGTGGATCACTCGCCACACTGGTCGTGGTCGTATCTGCTCGCCCTGAATCTCTGGGCTCGGGATCGCTCGGGCGAGGCGGCGTTCCGGCTGGCCACCTTGGGCGATGTCCCCGACCATGCCCCCTTCTATGTGAGTCGTGCGCACCTGGTGATGGCGACGCCGGAGGTGCAAGGAGATCCGGAGGCCGACCTTCGGCGTGCAGTGGCGATCGACTCCGGCGAGCGCCTGCTCCACCTCCCGCTGATTCAATACCTCCAGGATGAGAGCCGTTGGGACGATGCCCTGGCCGTGTCTGCGGCGGCTCGGGATCGATTCCCGGGGGACTTCACTCTGGGACTCCTACACGTCACGGCTCTGAACCAGACGCAACGCTTCGGCGAGTCCATCGAAATCCTCGACGCCATTCGTGTGCTTCCCTCGGAGCATGCGAGCTCGAGCCATCAGCTGTTCGCCGACGCGCACACCATGGCCGCTCTGGACGCGGCGCAGCGGGGTGCGGTACCGGAGGCTCGCCGACATCTCCAAGTTGCCATGACCTGGCCGGAGCGACTCGGCCTCGGACGACCGTATGAGCCGGAAGAGCGGCTGCAACGCTATCTGCTCGGAGCCTTGGCCCGTGCGGCTGGCGACGAAGCGGGGGCGCGGATGGAATTCGAGGCCGTTGTCACGGCCACTCCCTCCGGAGTCCTCTCGGGTACGTCCCCAGCAAACCAGACCGATCTGCTCGGCGCGTCCGCATTGGCGGCGCTCGGGAGGGCCGAAGAACTCGCGGAGTTCGGCTCCGAAGCGAGCGGAGTCGTTGGTCGCCTCGCCGCGGCCGTTCGCTCCGCGGTTGCAACCGGCGGGGACGCGGAGCGGGCGTTGGCCCGCGCCCTGGAGTCGGAGTCCGAGGCTTTCACGGACGTGCAGGGGCGTCTCGTGTATGGGGCTCTGACGCTGTCAGTTGAGCGTCCGTAGTACCTGGATCGCGCAAGACATCGCGCCAGGGGTTCCCCGCTTGATGTGGCCGTGCCGTTTGATCGCCGCCCGGTGGGCCTCCACAGTGCGTCTCGGTGCCGACTCCTTTCGGTGAACGTCCCGTCGCCGCGGGGTCCTAGCGCCCTCCACGCCTCGGCAGCATTTGATCTGCCATCGCGGCCTGGTACACGAACACGGCCATGATCACGGCATTCTTCTTCAGGTCGTCGAGGGGGATCGTGTCGAAGAAATCGAGGTTGGTATGACCGCCCGTGCCACCCACGTGGGCCTGAAGAAACTGGAATCCGGGCAAGCCGACGTCATCGAAGGGCACGTGGTCGGTGCTGCCCGCTCCCTGGATTGAGATTGTGGTCATGCCCATGTCACGAAGGGGCTCCATCCACGAGGCGAAGGGAGCGCGAACGTGTTCGTTGCCCTGGAGCCAGATGCCCCGATAAAGGCCCGGACCGTAGTCTTGATTGAAGTACACCGAGAGCTTGTCGTACGCAGCGGTCGTACCGACAGCGGGGTCTCCGAAGTGGCGCCGAACGTAGGCACGCGACCCCCACAATCCCTGCTCCTCTCCGGACCAAAGCGCCACCCGGATCGTGCGGCGCGGCTGGACGCCTATGGCCTTCAGAATCCGCATGGCCTCGAGCATGACCGCGACGCCCGAAGTGTTGTCCGACGCGTTGGGGCTCGCATGCCAGGTATCGAAGTGGGCGCCGAGCATGACGACCTCGTCGGCCCGGTCACCCCCGGCGATTTCACCGAGCACGTTGCTCGCCTGCGTCACGGCGGACCCGTGACGATTTCGGACCTCGACTTCGACCTCGACGGGGATGTTCCGAGCGAGAATCCGATACATGCGGTTGTAGTGTTCCGGCGTAATGGCAATGACAGGAACCGCATTCATGGTTCCCGCCAGCGACCACTGATCCACCTTGGCATCCGCCCGCGCGAAACCGCGCACCGCACCCGGCCATCCGCTGCTGGACTCCAACACCACGGCCGCACCTTCGGCCACATAGAAGGCGAGCTTGTCGGACGCCGTCAGGACGTCGGGGTTGCTGGGTGGCGGCGGATAGAGGCGCGAGAAGTAGGGATCGGGTCCAGGCGGAGGAACGATGACATCCTCGGCCAAGGCTCGGAGTTCCGCGTCGGTCCGGCGCGGCGTTCCCGTCTCGTACCGACTTTGGTCGATGACCGCGGGCGGGGTCGACATCACGGCCATCCCCCGGAGCCTTCCGCGAAGGCGGTCCAAGTCCTGCCGTGTGTGCACGTCGGCGATGATGGCACTCAGCCGCTCCTTTCCGTTCGTGCTCGGCGTGTGTGCGATGGGATAACCGACGATGGGCGTGTAGTCGGGTTCCATCATGTGGAGCGCGACGTATTCGGTATCCCAGCTGACCCCGTAGTCCATGAAAGGCTCACGTTGGGTATTCACGAGTCCCATGCGCCGCATCTCGTCGATGGCCCAGAGCTGTGCTCTCTCCATGTCGTCCGAGTTGGTCAGGCGGGCGCCGAGCACGTCGGTCATGTAGGACAGGGTGTTGGGCAGCTGTGATCGCTGCAGCCCCTCCTCCCTGATCTTCGCGACGACGTCGAGATCGACCGGCCAACGCGCCTGGGCTGCTACGGCGGCTGCTGTGTGGGTTCCCAGAAGGGCGACGAGGGCGTAAACACGGAAATGGCGCATCGGTCGAATCACATGAAGGGGGCCGGTCGTTTCAGCCCGTGATCGGATGCCGCTTGTTGCGACGGTCGAGGCAACATCCGGTGGGGAAGCCGAGAGGCGCAAGCACCGGTGATCGCCTGGTCTCCACGAAATGGCCCGCTCGCGTGTCCTGATCGAGGTGATGATAGCGAGCGGCCCGTTTCTCGGTTCTCTTTGACCATGCACATACACAACATCCGATTGAATACGCTGAGACTCGGTACTCTCATGCTGATCCTCGTGTCCCTCGCCGAACCGGCCGAGGCACAGGTGAACTGGGATACCTATCGGGTTCGAGCGGTCCGGGCCGCGGCGCCGCCCGTACTTGACGGCATTCTGGACGAGGCGACCTGGGGTGCCGCGGGCCGCATCGACCAGTTTATCCAGCAGGAACCCGAGGAAGGCGCTCCGCCGACAGAGCGGACCGAGGTCTACATCCTGTTCGACGCCGAGAACCTCTACCTGGGTCTGCGCGCCTGGGACTCGTCGCCACAGGGCGTCACGGCCACCGAGATGCGTCGTGACTCGGATCGGATCCTGGAGGAAGACAACTTCCAGATCATCTTCGACACGTTCAAGGATTCTCGGTCCGGGTACATGTTCGTCACGAACCCACTCGGCGCCCAGCTCGACCAGCAGATCTTCGCGGAAGGCGAGGGTGCACGTCCGGGGTACCCGACCTCGAACATCAACCGCGATTGGGACGGCGTGTGGCACGTCACCGCGCGCGTCGTGGAGGACGGGTGGGTCGCCGAGGTAGCCATCCCGATGGTTACGCTCCGTTTCCCCGCCGCGGAACAGCAGAGCTGGGGACTCAACATCATGCGCAACATCGGTCGCAAGAACGAACAGGTGTTCTGGGTGCCGCTCTCGAAGGAGTTCAATCTCGAGCGGGTCAGTCTCGCGGGAAGCCTCGACGGCATGGAGCGGTTGAATCGCGGGTTGGATCTCCGAGTGACGCCTTTTGTGACGAGTGGCGCGAGCAGAGTCATGGAGTCCGGCGCGGAGAACGACGTGTTCGAACGGGACTTAGGCCTCGACATGAAATACGGGGTCACGGCCGGGTTGAATCTCGACATCACGGTGAATACCGATTTCGCGCAGGCGGAGGTGGATGACGAGCAGGTCAACCTCACGCGCTTTCAGCTCTTCTTTCCGGAGAAGCGTGATTTCTTTCTCGAGAATTCCGGTCAGTTCACGGTGGGTTCGGCTACGGCGGTCGCGCGTTATGCGGACCTGTTCTTCAGCCGGCGCATCGGCTTGTCGAGCACCGGCGAGAGCGTGCCGATCGTGGGAGGGGCTCGCCTGACCGGAAAGATCGGCCGCAACGACATCGCGATCCTCGACGTGCAGACCGACGAGGCCTTCGGCAATTCCGGGGAGAATTTCCTGGTCGCGAAGTACAGCCGGAACATCTGGTCCCGGTCGCGGATCGGGGGCCTCGTGGTGAACAAGGAAGAGACGAACGGCGACCACTACAACCGCACCTATGCCTTCGACGCGTCTCTGGCTCCTCACCCGAACCTGACCGTCATGGGATTCGTGGCCAGGACAGAGACACCCGTTACGGGATCGACGGATTCTGCCGATGGAATCGGGAAGTACGTGAACGCGACGTGGCTCGACAGCGATTGGCGATTCTACGCCGAGCACGTCGACGTCGGCGAAGATTTCAATCCGGAGGTCGGCTTTCTGCCCAGGCGTGGCATCGAGACGACCAAGATTCATGCAGAGCGAAACCCGCGCCCGGACTTCTGGGGCATCCGCGTGCTCTCACCCATGATCAACTGGACGTACACGACGGATCAGGCCGGACGCCGCATCGGTGAGCGGTGGCACTACATGCTCGGGACACGTTTCGACAACGGCGCCTATCTGAACATGTGGTACAACGACAATTTCGACCGGGTCGACAATGCCTTCGCGCTCAACGGCGTGACAGTTCCCGTGGGTGACTACTCATTCGCGGAGTGGCGCGTTTCCTTCGATAGCAATCCTGCACGGCGGGTCTACTACAACCTGCTCTATGCACCCCAGGACTTTTATGGAGGGAAGCGGACCGATGGTACGGTCAAGCTCGGCCTGCGCATCAGCGACCGACTCTCGACCGAGGGACAATTCACGCGAAACGATGTCGAGCTTCCGGGTGGCGACTTCGTCGTGGATTTGGCCGCGCTCAGAGTCGACTTCGCGATGTCGCCGACGATGGCCATCCGGTCCGTCACACAGTACAACTCGCTCACCGACCAGTTCGGGACGAGCGCCCGTTTCCGTTGGACCTACTCTCCGGGGAGCGATCTCTATGTCGTCTACGACGAGATCCGACGCGACCCGAACACGCTGATCGAGTACCGTGATCGGAGGTTGATCGTGAAGGCGACGTTCCTGGTCACGCGCTGATCAGTTCGATGGAGGGGTGCCCGACGTTTGCTGACGGGTAGGCGCTAGCGGAGGCCCGTCAGCTCTCTGCTCAGTTCACGGAGCCTGCGGCGCGATTCCAGATCGTAGGCCTGCGCATGCGCGCGCTGTGGCACGAGACCGTTGAAGAATAGCCCGGACTCGATCTTGTCGGACACGATCAGCTGCATGACCGCGGTGGCGCCCTCGTCGATCGTCGAACGGGGTTCGGCGCCTGCGCGACGCACCATACCGGTCGGCATATACGTCGCGGGGTGGAGCGCCGTCACCATCACCCCCGAACCAGCGAGCGCTTCATGCAAGTCGAAGGTGAACCCGACCTGCGCAAGCTTGCTCTGTCCGTAGGCCCGGCCGCCACTGAAGTCATTCTCGATCATGACGTCATCCCAGTTGATCGGCTGTTGGGCGAGGGACGACACGTTCACGATTCGCGATGGGGTGCTTTCCTGGACCAAAGGAAGAAGCATGTGCGTGAGCAGGAACGGGGCCAGGTAGTTCACCTGGAAGCGAAATTCGTGGCCGTCCTCTGACACGAGTCGCTCGTTGGGGGCCGACCCGAAGCCAGCGTTGTTGACGAGGACGTCGAGGCGCTCGTAGTCGCGAAGGATGGCCTCCGCCAGCGCTCGCACCTGGTCGAAGGAAGCGAAGTCCGCACCGTAGAACCGGGCGCTACCAGGGCCGGCGTTGATCTCGTCCACGACTTCGTTCCCGCGCTCGACACTACGGCCGTGTACGATGACGTGGGCACCACGAGCGCCGAGCCGGAGCGCGACTTCCCGACCCAGGCCGCTCGTTGATCCGGTGACGAGCGCGACCTCCTGGCCAGGGCTCGGGCTGGCGGAGCGCTGTGCGGCCGCGGGGAGGCAAGCGAGCGCCAGGGCGGGGATCGTCGCCCTCACGATTCGGCTCCACGTTCGTAGTGCGCGCGATAGGGCTCGGGGGGTCTGGTCGGCGCCGATCGGTGTCATGGCTGAGTCTCCTGGGTGTCCGTGCTCGGCGAATGTAGCAGCCCGCCGCGAAGGTCGCTCCGGCTTCCCGGCATCAACGCGGCGCGGTCTGGACGACCTTGCGGCTCTCGGGAGAGGCCGCCGGGTTGCCGAATCGTTTGACTCCTTGATAGAGCCACCACGCCCTCACCGACCACATTCCGTCTTCGCGGCACATGCGCCTCATCTCCAAGTCGGCGACGGGCCGCCACTGATGCCTGTCGAGCTCGCCGAGTCTCATGAGCTGATACAAGGCGTCGTGGACGAGCGAGCCTCGCATGAAGTTGGGGGTGTCGAACGTTGGGCCGGAGGGACCATCCCAGGCGTAACCCCGACGGAGCGTGATCTCTCCGTCAACGTCGAGCGTGATGTACTCCGTGACGATCAGCGACTCGGGCAGAACGCCGACCATATCCACGTGATCTTCGCTCAGTTGGTACTTGTAGCCGCTCCGGTACCGGATGTGCCGCTGGGACATCGATGGCTCCGATTGTGGTGGACCCACCGGAGCTACTGCCTCGCGGGACCAAAGTCGAGTGCCGGTCCGAGGGCCGGTACTTCGTCTACCACCGGCAGGAGGTCGAACGGGTCGTCGACGGATTGTGCGCGGGCCTTGAGGTCGTAGAGCGCGGCCGAGAGATCTCCACCATGTGCCAGCAGAAACGCGTCGAAGGCCGGCAGGCGATTGTAGTACCGAATTCGGGACAGCAGCGTGGCGTTGTTGAGGGGCGTGTCACGGAAGCCGCTGAACGAGATCGCCTCGAACGTGGGCGCGACCGCGCGATCGAAGTGCTCCAGCGCTTCCGCGAAGATCGGCGCCCGGCGTGCCACCTTCTCATCGAACGAGAGGGTGTCGTCCGCGTAGACTGACTCCAGTTCCTCGACGAAGTCATCGAGAAACCGGCTGAAGCGTTGGTAGTCGCGCCAGCGCGCGAGCGCCCGCTGGCACTTCACCGAGTCGGGCCCGCCGCCTTCTCGCGAACAGAAGAAGCGCGCGGCGCCGACTCTGCCCACGAAGGTCGCGAAGCTCTCGTTGAAGCCAACCTGGCCCGGGACGAAGAGGTGCTGATGCGAGAGTTCGTGGATGACGGTCGCGACGACCTCCACTTCGTCGGTTTGCAGGGCTGTCGAGAGCACGGGATCGTTGAACCAGCCCAGCGTACTGAAGGCTGCTGTCGGCCTCACGTACGTGTCGTAGCCCTCGGCCTGGAGATCGGCCTCCTCATCGAGCGCGCTCTTCAGGGAAAAGTGACCCTTGTAGGGTACCCGTCCCACGATCGGGAACCACCAGGTCTTGGGAACGAGCCGGTCTTGATAGGCCGCTGTAACGACCATGGCGAGCGTGTCGCGGTCGAGCTCGGTGTAGGTCGTATACGAATCGCCGACTTCGATGCCGAACTTGCTCGCAGCGAACCGACGAGCCTCCACTACGTAGGCCAGCTTCGCCCGTGTGTCCGCATCCACCGTCGTGTCGTTGAGCACGCGGGAAATGGGCCGACGAGCGCGCAGGATCCCGACCTCGGCGATGCCGGCCTTCACGACATAGACGGGCGAACACGCGACGCAGCTTGCGACGAGCGAAAGGGCGCCAAGGGCGAGCGCGCCCCTGAAGATTCTAGTTGCCGCCACCGATCGATCTCATGAGTGGCACGCCGCCCTCGGTCGGCACGTACACGACCGAACCAGCCGGCAAGGTGGAGAGCTTTTCGATGTAGTGGAAGGTCAGGTACGCAGGGGTGAGGCCAGCGGAGATGATCCTTTGAGCCTCCGCGATCCCTTTCGCTGCCTCGATGGCCTGCAGCGCACGCTCCTGGATGATTTCGGTTTGGAAGCGCTCCTGCGCGACTTCCTGTTCCCGTTCGAGCTTGGCTTCGATCGACTCGCGCACGCGTGCCGGCGCCTGCACGTCGCGAACAAAGACCTCTACGACCTCGATCCGGTCTCCGGCCTTGGCTTGAATCGCGTTGAGCATATCGGTCGCGACCTCGCGGCGGTCGGGGGAGAAGATCTGATTGATCGACTTCGTGGCGACCGCATCGCGGACGCCGTTGCGCATGGCGTTGAGGACGATGCTGTTCTTGATGTTGGCTTCACCTCCCAAGCGCTGGAAGAGGTCGGGCGCGTTGGCTCCGTCGAGCCGGAAGAGAATCGCGACCTCAAGGCTCACATTCAGCTGTTCGCTTGTCTGGGCCTCGATCACCTCCACCCCACCTCCCGCGGGGAAACTCTGCTCGCGGACGGACATCTTTTCGATACTCGCCAGTGGGTTCACGACGTGCATGCCCTCGGTGAGGGGGCGGTGGTCGATCTTACCGAGAAAGTGCAGAACACCGACCTCACCGACCGAGATCACCGTGAGGGTGTTGCTGAACGCGAGCAATACACCTGCGAACATGAACCCGTATCCAGTCAGCTTCGCGCTTCCCGCTGCACTTGGCTTGCCCATGGCGGGCCCAACGGTCCGAATGACGGCGCCGATGAGGATCACGAGGATGGCGAGCATGATCTGGCCCATGGTGTGCTCCGATGCTTCAGGGTGGGGTCGTGTATCGTATTAGGTACGGGTCTGTGGGACCCGTTCTTCTATCGGTAACCGTTGAGAGCACTAGTGGACGAAGTAGTTTCCAGACGCCGCGCCTTGCTAGGCCTCATCAGCTAGATACGTGCGCTGCTCCGGGTCGACCGCAACGCGTACTTCGACGAGGTCGGCCTCGGCGCTGATCTCGGGAGGCATTTGCTCCGCCCCGAGCCGCAGCGCGGTGGCCGCGTCTTTTGCTTCTACGCCAAACGTGTGGTAACGCTGGTACCGACCACCGTACCGGACCGTGATCTGGAAATACATCGCTGAATCTACCAATAGCATTGCCAGGGGCCTATTCTCAGACCCATGACCCAGCCCTGTCGACGCAGTGCACAACGGAGGTGACGCGGCTCCTGTACCGCTTGATCGTCACGGCCGTTCGTGCCGCGGCGCCCCTGCTTTCGCACGGGGAGTCCAAGGTCGCGCGAGGGATGGCGGGACGCCGGCGTGCCCATGAGTTGCTCGAAGGGTGGGGGCACAGTCTTCGGGATCCTGAGGGTCCAGTCGCATGGTTCCACGCTCCGAGTGCGGGAGAGGCGTTGCAGGCTCGCGCCGTAATCGAGGCCCTCGTCGATCGGCGACCCGACCTCCAGATCGTCTTTACCTTCTTCTCCCAGTCCGCGGAGGCCTATGCCCGAGAAGTGGGTGCCGACGTGGCCACGTACCTTCCTTGGGATCTCCCCGGAACTTCCGGCAGGGTACTCGACGCCCTCCGTCCCGACGTCGTGGTCTTCACGAAGACTGAGGTCTGGCCGGTTCTCACGGAGGAAGCCGAACGCCGGGACATCCCAACGGCGATCATTGGCGCCACGGTGCGGGAGGGTGCCGGAAGACTACGGCCGCTGGCACGCTGGGCCATGCGCTCGACGTGGGTGAGACTATCCGTCGCATGTGCCGCGGCCGAGGCGGATGGACTGCGGCTGCTCGCCATGGGTGTCCGTCCTGCGGCGCTTCATACGCCGGGAGATCCCTCGGTCGACGCCGCTGCCGAACGGGCGGCACTGGCAGATTCCGGTGCCACCTGGCTCGCACCGTTTCGTGGTCACGGTCGCCGCAACGTCGTTGCGGGCTCCACGTGGCTCGAGGACGAAAGCCGACTCCTGCCGGCGCTGAAGTCGGCACGAGCTCTTGAGCCCGGGCTCTTCGCCATCGTCGCACCCCATGAACCGCATCCCCTTCGGGTGACCTCCCTCGTTTCACGACTGAATAGAGACGGCTGGAGGGTCGACACGTTATCGAACGTGGAGTCGTCGGGAAGCGCCGTGGCGTTGGATGCGGTGGTGGTCGATCGAGTCGGCGTGCTCGCCGACCTCTACTCGGTCGCCGAGGTCGCGTTCGTGGGTGGGGGTTTCGGCGCTCGTGGGCTCCACTCGGTGCTCGAGCCGGCCGCGGCCGGGAAGCCAGTAGTGTTCGGTCCACGGCACCACGGAAGTGCCGCGGCCGGGGCGCTCATTGAATCCGGTGGCGCGAAGATTGCACCCGATGCCGGTGTGCTTGCCGAGGTGCTCGGTGCTTGGCTCCAGGATGACGCGGTGCGAAATCGGGCCGGTCGCTGTGCCTTCGGCTATATTGAGAATCATCGCGGCGCCGCCGGTCGGACCGCGGAACTGCTCGATCAACTCATGAGGAGCGAGTTGGCATGAACGGACCTCCCTCCGTACCCGAAATCACAGCCGTCGAACTCAAGGAACGTCTCGACGCCGGAGACGTTCCTGTTCTGGTCGATGTGCGGGAGTCGTTCGAAGTGTCGATCGCCGACTTGCCCGCGCACGGGCAGGTGCTCATTCGCAGTGGGGAGTTTTGGCAGCGGTTCGAAGAACTGGATCCGAAATCGGAGATCGTCGTCTATTGCCGAAGTGGAGCGCGCAGCGCGGTCGCCGTGGCCCTTCTCGCTCAAAACGGATACGAGCGAGTGTTCAACCTCAAGGGCGGAATCCTCGGTTGGCGAGCCGACGTGGATCCGAGCCTGACGGCCTACTGAGGACTACCTTCCTGCCCATGTGCCGACTCGTGACTCGAGGCGTCTTCGCCCTCGGGCTGACGATCCTAATCGCGTGTGGCGCTGCTCCGGGTGCCGATGACGCCGCCGACGCGGCGGCGGAGTGGCCGCTCTCGGGCATCAAACTGCCGACGGCCGAAGGTCCGGAGGTCCGCGCCGCGCCGACCATCGAGGAGGAGCCGGTGTCGTCCGAACCGGACCCGCAGGCTCCCCAGGAGCGTCCATCGGCCGACCTGGATGCGTCTGGACCCATGATCCACACGGCCCGGGAGTTTTCCGACTTCCCCGATGCGCGCTTCCGCCGTCCCGAGCACGTCCGCGGACTCTACGTCAACGCGTGGGCAGCGGGATCGAACAATCGGATGACGGAGCTTCTGGAACTGGCGAGACGGACAGAGGTCAACGCGCTCGTCATCGACATTAAGGACGCCACGGGCTTCATCAGCCACCGCACCGACGTCGCCCTCGCGCACGAGATCGGGGCAACCGGAGAGCGACGGATTCGTGATCTGCCGGCTCTACTCGATCGCCTCGAGGCGGAGGGGATCTACCCGATCGCCCGGATCGTTGTGGTAAAGGATCCGATTCTGTCGAGGTTCCGGCCGGAGCTGGCCGTCCAGGATACGGCCGGTGGTGTGTGGATCGACAGCAAGGATATCATCTGGCTGAACCCGTTCTCGGAAGGGGTTTGGGAGTACCACGTTCAGATCGCGCGGGAAGTGGCGGAGATGGGCTTCCCGGAGATTCAGTGGGACTACATCCGATTTCCGGACGCCCCGCAATCCGACATGGATCGTGCAGTGTTTACCGGCGCCGAGGGGCGTGAACGGGTCGACGCGATTCGCGGCTTCCTCGAATACGCTCGTGACGAACTATCGGACCTTCCCGTTCGCTCGACCGCCGACGTCTTCGGGGTCACCACTTCGTTTCGGCGCGACGTCGGGATCGGGCAGTTGTGGGAGTCCTTCATCGATGTGGTCGACGTCGCGCTCCCCATGGTCTACCCGAGCCACTACTGGGAGGGGAGCTTCGGCGTCGAAGTTCCCAACGCGTATCCATACGAGATCGTGAGGAGGGCACTTCGGGACGCCCTGCGAAGGTCGGCCGCGGTGGAGGGGGCGGGACTGACACGGCCGTGGTTGCAGGATTTCAGTCTCGGACAACCGATCTACGGCGGGCCGGAGGTACGAGCGCAGATCCAGGCAACCTACGATGCCGGGGTAAACGAGTGGATTCTTTGGAATCCCGGGAGCCGATACACCGAGTCGGCGCTCGAGCCGATAGAGGGTTGGGGCTACGAGCCGCTCGTCCGAGTCGCTGGACTCCTGACGCCAGTCTCGCGGCGGCATGTCGTCATCGACTCGGTTGCAGCCCTGCCGCCGCCGGTCGACTCGCTCGGGGCGGACACGACCTCGGTACGGCGCCGCTAACCGGTCACGGACGCGAACTGGAGTTCGTAGAGTCGCGCGTACAGGCCGCCCAGAGTGAGCAACTCGTCGTGCGTTCCTGTCTCGTGGGCCCTCCCACGGTGGAGCACGATGATGCGATCCGCGTTCTGGACGGTGGAGAGGCGGTGTGCGATGACCAGCGACGTACGACCGCTCAAAAGTTCGTCGGTGGCCTGTTCGATTCTGGCTTCGATTTCCGAGTCCACGGAACTTGTGGCCTCGTCGAGAACGAGGATCTGCGGATCGAAGGCGAGGGCACGCGCGAAGCTCACGAGCTGCCGTTCTCCAACCGAAAGTGTGGCTCCTCGTTCACCGAGCGGCTGGTCGTATCCCTTTTCGAGCCGGTTGATGAACGTCGAGGCCCCGACCCGTTCAGCGGCCTCCTTCACACGCTCGGGCCCGATCTCGGGTGACCCAAGGCGAATGTTGTAGCCGATGTCCTGACTGAAGAGAAAGACGTCCTGCAGCACGAGCCCCACGCGGGAGCGCAGGTCGTCGATGCGGAGCCTGGAGATGGGCACGCCGTCGAGCAGGATCCGTCCACGGTCCACGTCATAGAAGCGCATGAGCAAGTTGATCAAGGTCGTCTTGCCCGCCCCCGTGTGCCCGACGATGGCGACTTTCTCCCCCGGTGCGACTGTGAAACTCACGTCCTGAAGGACCCAGTCCCGATCGCCGCCTGCGTCGGCGTCGTAGGCGAACCAGACGTTCTCGAAGGTGATCTCTCCTCTCCCGCTCGCGGGGAGGCTGAGCGGGTCGACGGCATCGGTAATCGCAACTTCCTCGTCGAGGAGATGGAAGACACGCTCCGAGGATGCCATCGCCGCTTGAATGAGGTTGTACTTCTCCGAAAGGTCCTGAATAGGCTGGAAGAACTGTCGAGCGTACTGAAGGAAGGCGACGATCACTCCGACCGTTAACGCCCCTTCGAGCATGCGCAGGCCTCCGTACCAGATGATCAGGGCGAGGGCCAGCGCGGTGAAGAACTGGATGACCGGAAAGAAGAGCGCGTAGTACGTGATCGAGCGTAGATGTGCTTGGAGATGGTCGTCGTTGAGTTCGGCAAGGCGCGCGGCATCCGTATCTTCACGATTGAAGAGCTGGACCACTCGAATGCCGGTAATACGCTCGTGCAGGAAGGCGTTGACGCGGGCGATGCGAACCTGGATATCGCGGTACGCCGCCCGGATGTAGGAGCGGAACATGAACGCCGTTCCGAAGACGAGCGGTAGGACGCTGAACGAGACGAGGGCGAGGCGCCAATTCATGCTCAGCATCGCCGCGACGATGAAGCCCAGAGTAAACACGTCCCCGAAGATCGTCACGATCCCAGAGCTGAACAGGGTGTTCAGCGTCTCGACGTCGTTGGTTATCCGCGTCATGAGTCGCCCGATCGGGTTCTTGTCGTAGAACCTCAGGTCGAGTTGTTGGAGTTTCTCGAAGATCTCCGAGCGCATGTCGTACATGATCGACTGGCCGAGCCACGTCGTAACCACCGCCTGGCCGTACTCGAGCAGGAATCCCAGGACGATCGACGCGAAGAAGACAGCGGCCAGAATCGTGAGATAGCGGACGTCACCGTTAGGGATCGCCTCATCGATGACGAGGTGAACGATCCATGGGCCCACAATCGCCGCGCCCGCGCCGAGTAGGAGGATCACGATCGCGATGGCGACCTGCCACCAGTAGGGCCGCAGGTAGCGCAGGAGGCGGCGCATGAGCCGGGCGTCGTACGCCTTACCCAGCGCGTCCTCTTCGTGGAAGGTTTCGGCGTTGGCCATTCGTGCGGGAGAAGCCTCGGAGTCGGGGTTGGGTGCGTACCCGTTGCGGGGAAGCGGGATCCTGGTATATGATGTACTTGAGCATAGTCAAAATGACCACAACGAGGTCCCGATGACGTCCCGCAACGACGCTCTCGCGGCGCATCTGCCGCTCCGGCCGGTGGATTTCCACATCCTGCTGGTCCTCACGGACGGCGATCTGCACGGCTACGGGATCGTGAAAGAGATTCAGGAACGCAGCCAAGGACGGATCCAGCTCGAACCGGGCAACCTGTATCGACACATTCGGACTCTGGTCGAGGCGGGCATGATCGAAGCCGCCGAGCGCCGTCCTTCTGGGGGCGGCGGCGATGAACGGCGGCGATACTACCGTGTGCTGCCGTTCGGGCGTGAGGTCCTGGCGGCTGATGCGATGCGCATGAGGGCACTCGTGGCCGCGGCGGCGGCCCGCGTCTCGTTGCCAGTAGAGGGGTCATGAGCGAACCGCGCGTCGGCCGATCGGAGCGACTCTATCGACTTCTCCTCGGGATCTTCCCGCCACGCTTCCGCGAGCTGTACGGATCGGACGCAGCCGAGCTTTTTCTGGACCGACTCAAGGAGGCCTGTGTCGTTGGCGCGTGGAGCGTGGCGTGGCTGTGGGTCAAGACCATTCCCAACATGGTCGTCCATGGCGCGCTCGAGCGGTTGAGCGAGATCGGACGCCGATCGGACGGACCGGAGTTGAGCACCTGAAGGCTGGTGACCGCAGCCGCCCCAGTCCGGTTCGTGTTGGTGACCTGGACCGTTACCCGAACCGTGTCACCGTCGACCGGTGACGTGTCGCTCGCGCCGACACTGATGGAGACGTCAGGCGTCGATACCGGATCCGGGGTCGGATCGGTCGGGGAATCGACCGGACTGCACGACCCGATGAGGACGAGGAGGCCGACGACGGCGGGCAGGTAGGTGTGAGAGCGACGCATAGACCTCCACAATGTCAGCCGGGCCGGGGTTCGGGCAAGCCAGTGGTTCCGGCAGCGCGTCCGCTCGTCGGAGCCTACCATCGACCCGATGAGGACGCGGTCTGCGCGAAAGGCGACTTTAAGGCCTGCTTGTTCGAGGAGCTCGAGACGGGTCGCGGTGGGTGCTTGCTTCGGATTGTCATCCTACGCGTACAGCAGCCTCCCGCCACCCGTATGGGCCGCGTGATGACGCACGACCTCTGGACGGTCGCCTTATCATCCTTCACCCTCCTGGCTCCACCGCGTCGACTAGGGAAGCTCCGCAAGAGTGAGATGAACGACCCCATCCGCATCCGTGGCGCCCGCCAGCACAATCTCAAGGGGATCGATCTCGATCTGCCTCGGCGAAGCCTTACGGTCATTACGGGTCCGTCCGGCTCCGGAAAGAGCTCTCTCGCCCTGGACACCCTCTTCGCCGAGGGCCAGCGACGATACGTGGAATCACTTTCCACCTACGCCAAGCAGTTCCTGGAACGGATGGAGAAGCCCGACGTCGATTCGATCGAGGGCATATCACCGGCTGTCGCGATCGAGCAGAAGAACCCGACGAAGTCGAGTCGCTCGACCGTGGGTACCGCGACGGAAGTCTACGACTACATGCGTCTGTTGTGGTCGCGTGTGGGGCGGAGCGAGTGCCCGGAGTGCGGACGGCACGTTCGACCCGATACGGTAAGCTCCGCGGTCGACCGGGTCCTGGAGCTGCCCGCAGGTACGCGCATTCAGGTGACCTTCCCCCTCCCTCGTAGCGCCGAAATCACGCACGAACTCATCGTTGCCAATCTGCGCGCCTTGGGCTTCGTGCGCCTCCTGGCGGATGGTGATGCCGTTGATCTCTCGACGGAGGGCACCGATTCGCCGATCGAGCTCGAGCGAGATGTCAGTGCGGCCCGCGAGCTACTCGTGGTAGTGGATCGACTCAAGATCGATCCGGACGAGGCCGAGCGGCTGGCGGACTCTCTGGGCACGTGCTTCGTGGAGGGTGACGGAGAGGCCGTCGTGGTGGTCATGGACGGCAAGCCGAGCGGAGAAACGCGCCTTCTCTTCACCGAACACTTTCGTTGTCCCGACCATCCGAAGGTGGAGTTCCTGGATCCCACGCCTCGGCTGTTCTCGTTCAACAACCCCTACGGAACGTGTCCCCTTTGTACGGGCTTTGGCGCCACGCTGGATTACGACCCCGAACTGATCGTCCCGAACGCGAAACGGTCGCTCTCGGAAGGCGCGATCGATCCGTGGGGAAAGCCGCGATACACGAAGGAACGGGATAAGCTGCGAGCCTTCGGGCTGGAGAGGGGTGTGTCACTCTACTCACCGTGGGAAGATCTGTCCGAGAAATTTCGGAACGAAGTGTTGTACGGCGCCAAGGGGTTCGAGGGCGTCATGCCCTTTCTCGTTTCCAAGGAGAAGAAGCGATACAAGCAGTACATCCGCGTGTTTCTGCGGCAGTATCAGAGCCCGGTCACCTGTAGGGACTGCGGAGGTGCTCGAATTCGCCCTCAGGCCCTCTACGTCAGGGTCGCGGGTCGCACCATTTCAGAAATTGCGGATCTCCCGCTCGAAGATGCGGCTCCCTGGGTGGCCGACCTCCAGCTCTCTCCGATGGAAGAGCAGATCGCTGAGACGATCCTTCGCGAGCTACGGGCACGCGTGGGGTTTCTCGTGGATGTAGGGCTCGGCTACCTGTCGCTGAGTCGCCAGATGCGGACCCTCTCAGGCGGTGAGGCTCAGCGAATCAACTTGGCGAACTCCCTCGGCTCGGCGTTGGTCGACACGCTCTATGTCCTCGATGAACCGACGGTCGGGTTGCACCCGAAGGATACGGGGGCACTGCTCGACCTCCTTCACCGTCTCCGTGCCGCAGGGAATACCGTCGTAGTCGTCGAGCACGACAGCCAGGCCATTCGGCAGGCGGACCACATCGTGGAGTTGGGGCCGGGATCGGGGGAGCATGGAGGGCAGGTGGTCTTCGAAGGTACTCCCGGTCAGTTGGCGGAGCAGGATACGGTGACGGGTCGTTACATGTCCGGGCGCTCGCCGAACGCCCCCTCTCCTCGCCCCCGCAACATCGACGGTCCCTATCTGACTCTGCGCGGAGCGCGCCAGCACAACCTCCGTGGCGTCGACGTCGAGATTCCCCTGGGCACGTTCACGGTGGTGACCGGCGTCTCAGGGTCCGGGAAGTCGACGCTCGTTCACGACGTGCTCTATCGGGCCGCGGAGAGTGAGATGGGCTCCGGCGAGACGAGCGCCAAGGAGCATCTTGGCGAAGTCGTCGGTGACTATGACTCCCTCGACGGTCTGAAGCACCTGGAACGGGTGGTGCTCGTCGATCAGGACCCGATCGGCCGGACGCCTCGCTCGAATCCGGTGACGTACGTCAAAGCTTGGGACTCGGTCCGCCAGCTCTTCGCGGAGGCGCCACTCGCAAGAGAACGAGGATATGGTCCCGGGCACTTCAGCTTCAATGTCGACGGTGGCCGTTGTGAGGCGTGCAAAGGCGCCGGGGCCGTCGAGGTCGAAATGATCTTCATGGCCGACGTCTTCGTCACGTGCGACAGCTGTGGCGGGCGCCGCTACAAGCGTGACGTTCTCGAGGTGAAGGTACGCGGTCGGAACGTCGCGGAGGTTCTGGAGCTAACGGTGGACGAGGCGATCCGCTTCTTCATTCGAGAGCGAAAGCTCGGTAAGGCGCTCTGGCATCTTCAGCAGGTCGGTCTCGGTTATCTCCGTCTGGGCCAGCCGGCTACGACTCTGTCCGGTGGGGAGTCCCAGCGCCTCAAGATCGCTCGCGAACTTGCGCGTGTCGCGGGCAAAAAGGGCCGGATCCTCTACATCCTCGACGAGCCCACCACGGGACTCGCGGGTGAGGACGTTCACAAACTGCTCGACGTCCTGGGGCGGCTCGTGGATGCGGGCAACACGGTTCTGGTCATCGAGCACAACCTTGATGTGATCCGGGTCGCGGACTGGGTGATCGACCTGGGGCCCGGGGCGGGGATTCGGGGGGGCGAAATCGTGGGGGTCGGGCGGCCGGAGACCATCGCGAGCATTCCAGAGAGTGCGACGGGCCGCTTCCTGGCTCCGGCCATCCGCGAGGCCGCCGTCCTGGCCCTCCATCGAGGCTAGCCGCGTGGCGGTCCGACCCCCTGCTCCTGCCATCAGCGTCTTGATGCCGGTCCGGGATGGCGCCGAGCACCTCGCCGAAGCGATCGCATCCCTCGAGGCGCAGACCTTCTCGGACTTCGAAGTCTTGGTCGTCGACGATGGCTCGACTGATGGGACGCCGGAACTCCTTCGGGCGTGGGCGGGGCGAGACCGCCGCATCCACGTCGTCCGTCAGGAGCCCGCGGGGATCGTCACGGCCCTGGAGCAGGGACGGGCCCTGGCCAGAGGCCGTTATCTCGCCCGAATGGATGCAGACGACATCGCAGTCCGGCATCGATTCGAAGCTCAGTTCGCCTTCATGGAGGCACATCCCGACCTCGGTGCCAGCGGGTGTCTGGTGCGGTACTTCCCGCGGAGTGCGCTCCGAGACGGGGCACGACGATACGAACGCTGGATCAACTCCTTGGTCGCCCCCGAGGTGATCGCCGCTCGGGTGTTCGTCGAGTGCCCGCTCGCTCATCCCAGCCTTTTCATGCGAGCGGCGGCCATGGAGGCGGTCGGAGGCTACGTCGACCGCGAGTGGCCCGAGGACTATGACCTGGTGTTACGGCTTTGGGCGGCGGGATTCGGCCTCGGGAAGGTGGACGAGGTCCTTCTCAACTGGCGAGAGGGCCCCGACCGACTCTCTCGAACGGACGCCCGGTACGAGCCGGCGGCGTTTCTCGCTTGCAAGGTGTTCTATCTGCGCGAGACCCTCGCGCGTGACAGTCGTGAGGTGGTGATCTGGGGGGCGGGCCCGGTCGGAAAGAGGCTGGCGCGAGCGCTGGCCGCGGCGGGCACTCGCGTGGCTGCCTTCGTCGAGCTCGATCCGCGGAAGATCGGTCAGGAGATCCACGGTGCGCCGGTTCTAGAGACCTCCGGAGGACTCGCGTTGAGGGGTCCTCTACACTTGGCGGCGGTGGGCCAGCCGGGTGCGAGATCGAGCCTCGTGGCGATGTTCGAAGGGGCTGGAATGGTCGAGTTGCGGGACTTCGCCGCCGTCGCCTGACGGGAGCTTGCCGCGCCGACCGAAAATCGTTGTGGTGAAAGGCTTTCCGAGGCTTGGTCAACCTCCTCGGTGGGGTTATTTTTCACGGTCTCGGGAACCCTCCCCGAACGCGTTCACGCGGCCCCCTCGAAGAGACCCCTTCGTGACTGGGAAAGCCCCTGTGTATACGAGTTCTCGAGCGTGCATCATCGATGACCACAGGGTCGAACTTCGTTCGGCACGATTCTGGACAGGAAGGTCACAGGTATGAGTGACGAGCTAGAGCTCGGAGGTGGTGAAGGAGGCGGTCAGACGGTCTTGTCTCGCCTAATCGAAGACGAAATGCGCGAGTCGTTCATCGACTACTCGATGAGCGTGATCGTCCAGCGGGCACTGCCCGACGTGCGCGACGGCCTCAAACCCGTTCATCGGCGCATCCTGTACGCCATGAGCGAGGCAGGCCTGACTCCGGGCCGCGCGTATCGAAAGAGCGCGACCGTGGTCGGTGACGTGCTGGGTAAGTACCACCCGCACGGCGACTCCGCCGTATACGACTCGATGGTCCGGATGGTGCAGCCGTTCTCGCTCCGCTATCCGCTTGTCGATGGTCAGGGCAACTTCGGCTCGGTGGACGGTGACTCCGCGGCGGCGTATCGCTATACCGAAGCCCGTCTCATGGCGATCGCCGGGGAACTGCTCGCGGACATCGACAAGGAAACGGTGCGCTTCGCTCCGAACTTCGACAGTAGCCGCGAGGAGCCGACGGTTCTCCCCGCGCGGGTGCCCAATCTGCTCATCAACGGGTCTTCCGGCATCGCGGTCGGCATGGCGACCAACATACCGCCACACAATCTGAGGGAGATCGTCGCGGCCACCACGGCCCTTATCGACAATCCTGACCTCCCACAGGAGGAACTGGAGGCCATCGTGACGGGGCCGGACTTCCCGACCGGCGGCTTTGTGTGTGGCCGAGAGGGAATCCGTGACGCGTATCGGACCGGGCGTGGTCGCGTGGTCATGCGCGCGCGAGCGACGGTCGAGCAGATCGACGCGAACAGCGAACGGATCGTCGTCACCGAGATCCCGTTCATGGTCAACAAGTCGCGCCTGATCGAGCAGATCGCACAGCTCGTCCGCGACAAGAAACTGACCGACATCCGTGACATGCGTGACGAATCTGACCGCGATGGCATGCGGATCGTCATCGAGCTCAAGCGGGACTCCGTGCCCGAGATCGTGCTGAACCGGCTCTACAAGCACACGCAGATGCAGTCGACCTTCGGGACCATCATGCTCGCCCTCGTGGATGGGCAGCCGAAGGTCATGGCACTGCGCGAGATGTTGCAGCACTTCATCAACCACCGTCTGGTGGTCATCGTCAAGCGCAGCGAGTACGACCTGGCCCGAGCGCTCGAGCGCGATCACATCCTCGAAGGCCTGAAGATCGCGGTCGACAACATCGACGAGGTCATCAAAGTCATTCGGGGTTCCTCGGACACCGAGAGCGCGTCGGCGCAACTTCAGGAGAGCTTCGAACTGTCGGAGCGACAGGCGAAGGCGATTCTCGACATGCGCCTCGCCAGGCTGACGGGGCTGGAGATCGAGAAGCTCGAGGAGGAACTCGCCGAGGTACGAGCGATCATCGCGGAGCTGCAGCGTATTCTTGGGTCCGCTGAAGTCCGGATGGGGATCCTCAAGGACGAGTTGGCCGAGGTGTCGGCGAAATACGGGGATGACCGCCGCTCGGAGATCACGCATGCGGTCGGCGCGTTCAACGTCGAGGACCTCATCGTCGAAGAGGACATGGTCGTAACCGTGTCCCATCATGGGTACGTGAAGCGGCTTCCGGTCGACACCTATCGGGCTCAGCGGCGAGGCGGCCGGGGTCTACGAGGGATGGATACGAAAGAGGAGGATTGGGTCGAACACCTCTTCGTCGCGTCTACCCACGACTACCTGATGATCTTCACACGTGGAGGTCAGTGTTATTGGATCAAGGTCTGGGAGATTCCGGTCGGAAGCCGGATATCGCGCGGAAAGCCGATCGTGAACCTCTTGAATCTCGGCCCCGCAGAGCGGATCGCTGCCGTGGTGCCGGTTCGAGAGTTCGCTGACGACCAGTACCTGATCTTTGGTACCCGTCTGGGCGTCGTGAAGAAGACCGCCCTCTCCGCGTACGGGAACGTACGTTCGGTCGGACTCAACGCGATCAACATCGGGGAGGGTGACGAACTCATCGACGTGTTGATCACCGCCGATGGCGATGAAATCGTCATGGCGAGTCGCAAGGGTAAGGCGATTCGGTTCTCCGAGGCGGACGCCCGCAAGATGGGGCGGGCTACGGGTGGTGTTCGAGGGCTCCGGCTCAAGAAGGACGACGTCGTCGTCGGCATGGTGGTCGCGCGGCCCGAATCGACGATCCTCGTCGTGTCTGAAAACGGACTCGGAAAGCGCACCGCGATCGATGAGTACCGCCTTCAGAAGCGAGGAGGCTCGGGAGTCATCAATCTCAAGACGTCGGCCAAAACCGGTCAGGTCGTTGCGATCCGAGCCGTTTCGGACGATGAACAGTTGATGATGATGACGAAGAACGGGGTCGTGAATCGTCAGCGGATCGCGGAGATCTCGGTCATCGGCAGAAACACCCAGGGCGTGAAGTTGATGAACCTCGACAAGGGCGATGTCGTGGTCGATGTCGCGCGGGTGATCATCGATGAAGAGAACGGCGACAACGGTGACGACATCGACTACGTCGACGACGAGACCAGGGATGACGTCGAGGGTGAGGGGGCGTGAGTGAAATCGTTCAGGGCGAAGGACTCGTCGGCCTGACCGAGATCGAGTCCGCGGCGCGCCGGCTCGCCGGCGTCGCGGTCCCGACGCCCCTGCTCGTCTCGCACTCGATTTCAGAGGACGTGGAGGCTCACGTGCGGCTGAAGTGTGAGAA
This sequence comes from Gemmatimonadota bacterium, assembly GCA_027623325.1. Classification (GTDB taxonomy): domain Bacteria; phylum Gemmatimonadota; class Gemmatimonadetes; order Longimicrobiales; family Gaopeijiaceae; genus UBA2589. Next base: position 54 of record JAQBXY010000010.1, on the reverse strand, counting down.
CCTACAGCGTGCCGGGTCGTTCAAGATTCGTGGCGCCTTCAACTTCGTGTCGCA
>JAQBXY010000037.1 GCA_027623325.1 Gemmatimonadota bacterium | reverse complement strand
GGGAATCGGTAGACCAGGCGGCTCTCGGGTGAGGCGAGGGCGGTGCTGGAGTCGAGCGCCTGCAGACGTAACCCGCTTCGGACAAAAAACGCCGTCAGCAGTACCACCATCACGCCAATGAACCCGTTCACCCAATCCGTTCTCACTTTCTTCGACCGGGCCCCCTCGACCATGGCCGCGCCCCAAAGGAGGCTGCCGAGGTAGCCGGCCGTCAGGGTGATGAACGCGTTGCCGCCGAAGCAGTAACACGCGCCACCCTGGCGCGGATCCAGCGTGATCTTATCAATGCCTCCACCCGTCGCCACTGAGGCGATCGCGTGGCTGGTCTCGTGTAGCAGCACGACGAAGATCTTCAACGGATACACGACGGACGTGTCCCACATGAACCAAAGCGCCGCGAAGAATACCGCGAAGCCCAGCACGAACTTCAGCTTTCTGTTCGGTGTGTCTGTCATGTGTCTGTTGTGTGCCTGGCTGAGTTGGAGATCTCAGTTGTTGAGACGTCGCATGGTTCACTACGGTTGCAGTCGGGGTGTTTGTTCCAATTTGAGGTTGGGTGACGCTCGGCGTGTGTCGCCTCATCTAGGTGTTGCTGTGGGTCGGCCCAGGTACGCTGGGGGTGTTGGGGCCGGCACCGCCCACGCTCAGCGGGCGTCTGGGACATGAACGGTCGACCTCGCCCCCGGTCGGAGCGATGTCTAATAAAAGCGCGCTGCAGTGCGCCGAGTGGAGCTAATGTAGAATCATTGTTATATTAATGTCCAACAAAATGCCGATGGAATCGGCTCTACCGGATGAAGCTCCCGTGGCATACGTGAAGCTCTACATGATGACCGGCGGTGTCCTCCTGGCCGCTGAAGCGGCCTGGCTCGGGCTGGTGGCTGGCCCCCTCTTCCAGAACGAGGTCGGGCACCTGGTGCGCGAGACCTTTCTGCCCGCGCCAGCGGTCGCCTTTTACGTCATCTACATCGCGGGCATTCTCGTCTTTGCTGTGTTGCCGGGACTGAGGGCGCGCCGGCTCCATAGGGCCGTAGCCTTGGGTGGCTTTTTGGGGCTACTCGCTTATTCGACCTTCGATCTGACGTCTATGGCGGTCTTCAGGGACTTTCCGCTTCGGCTCGCGCTCACGGACATCGCCTGGGGCACGTTCGTGACCGGCACCGTCTCCGCCGCGGGGTACGGCATGGGTCGGCGGCTGGGGCTAGCATGAACCAGAAGGGCGTGACCCTGGTCGATCGCACCCGTCAGGCGGCGAGTGTAGCGACCTTCGGCTTCGTGCTGTGGCTGAACGGCCTGGCGGGAGCCGGAACTCTGAGCGGCGACTCGATCGGGGTCATCGCCAATCGCTACGTCTCGGCCTTCCTGCCCGCCGACTACGTCTTCGGCATCTGGGGTGTCATTTACCTAGCGCTGTTCGGCTTCACCCTATATCAGGCGCTGCCGGGGCAGGGTGCCAACCCGTTGCTGCGGCGCCTCGGGTGGTGGTGGCCGGTGAACGGAGTGCTGAACGTCGCATGGATCGTGACCTTCTCGTTCAGCCGATTTGGCGCGGCCATGATCATCATGCTGCTTCTATTGGCGTCCCTCCTCGCTATTCACGTCGAGATCGGGATCGAAGACGAACGGTCGCTGGGTGATCGACTCTTCGTGGCCCTGCCCTTTAATACCTACCTCTCGTGGATCTTCGTGGCCGTGGTCGCCAATACCTTCCAGTACGTCTCATCCCTTGGATGGGACGGCCTCGATACAGTCGCGCTCGTAGCGTCTGCGCTCATGATGATCGTGACCACGGGCCTCGGGGCCTTCATGGCCTGGCGCAGGCGCGCCTGGGTGACCCCGCTGGTTGTGGCGTGGGCGCTTGCCGGGATCGCGGCGCGCTACTCCGAGACGCCGCTCCTGGCACTGACGGGGTGGTCGATGGTGGGGGTGGGCATCGTGTCGCTCGTCATGTCGCGCTGGGGGGCGGCCGCTCGTCGCGGGGCCACGGTAGCCTCGGCGCTCATGCTGTTCTCGGCCGTGAGCGTGGCGGGCCAGGAGGCAGAGCTACGCGGACGGGTCTTTGACGGCGCGAACATGCGACCGGTCCAGGGTGCGCTCGTTACGGTAGTCGAGACCGGTGCGCAGACGCTCACCGCGGACGATGGCCGTTTTGGGATCGACCGCCTGCCCCCGGGATTGGTCTCCGTCGTAGTGGAGATGATCGGTTACCGGTCTGAGCGGCGAGCCGAGGTCGTGCTTCAGGCCAGCCGCTCCACGTATGTGGAATTCCGGCTCGAGCGGCGTGCCATCGTGCTCGAGGGGATCGTGGTCGGCGCTCCCGCGTTCCGAGTGCCTGCGGCGGCTCCGACCTCGGTGCAACGATTGTCCAACGAGGAGCTCCGCAGGACGCCGGGGGGATTCCTGGACATTTCCCGAACACTCTTGTCGTTGCCCGGCGTGCTGGGCGGCGTCGACAACCGCAATGACCTCCTAGTCCGAGGTGGCGGGCCGGGTGAGAACGCCTACTACCTCGACGGAATTCGTGTGCCCCAGATCAACCACTTTGCGACGCAGGGCGCGTCGGGCGGTGCCCTCGGATTGGTCAACGTCGACTTCATTCGTGAGGCCGAATTCTTCAGTGGCGCGTTTCCTGTCCGCTACGGGGACGCCCTCAGTTCGGTGCTGAGCATCGAGAACCGTCCAGGAAGTCCCGAAGGCGTTCGGGGCGATTTCACGCTCGGGGCCACCGAAGCGGCGCTCACGCTGGACGGTCCGGCGGGCCAGAATGGGAACTGGCTCTTCAGCGTACGCCGGTCCTACCTGAAGTTCCTGTTCGCCGCGATCGGGCTGCCGATTCGGCCCGACTATTGGGACGCCCAGTTCAGAGTCGAGCTCGAGCCGACCACGAAGGACCGCGTCTTGTTCGTGGGTCTCGGCGCGGTCGACAACTTCGGGATCGTGGCTCCTGCCCCTGGCGACGACTACGAGAACTTCGAGATCTTCGAGCGGGTGATCGACAACGACCAAAGGAGCTACACGCTCGGTGCGAGTTGGCGGAGGCTGATTTCGGGGGGATTCCTCACGACGACGCTGAGTCACTCCACCAGCGACTATGATTTCAAGGATCCGGGTGCGGACGGTTTTCCGGTTCTCAGCAACGAGAGCCTCGAGAACGACAGCCGTCTTTCGGGCCGGGCAGACCTCGCTCTGGGCGATCGCCTGACCTTCGACGGCGGGGTCGATGTCACACAGATTTCGCTCGATGTGGCGCTGTTCCAAAGGGCCGTGCCGGGTGGCTCATTACCGACCGACCTCGCATGGAATCGCAGGACATCACTGTGGAAAGTCGCCGCCTACGCGCAGTTCACGGGTGACGTCTGGAGTCGGACTTCGTTGAGCGTCGGAGCCCGAGCCGACGAGGTCACCGCGCTCGATCGCGGGCTCTCGGTCTCCCCGCGTGGCTCGCTTAAGGTGCAGGTCACGAACGACGTGTCGCTCCAGATCGCGGCGGGTGTATTCCATCAATCGCCGAGCCTTCTTTCGCTTTCCGTGGAAGAGGCTGGCCGACCGGCCAACCTGGGGCTGCGGCAGCAACGCAACGTCCAGGCGGCGGGGGGCGTCTCCTGGGTGGCCACGCCCGGCCTGCGCGTCTCGGCGGAGGCCTTCGTAAAGGAGTACGATCGTGTGCCGCTCCTTCGCGACGACCCGCGCATCGCGCTGTCCAACTTGGGCGGGGACTATGGATTCGTCGGTGCCGAGCCGCTCACGGACGAGGGAACAGGGAGGGCCCGAGGCATGGAGCTCCTCGTTCAGCAGAAGCTGTTGCAGAAGGTCTATTTGCTCGGAGCGTACACGTTGTCGTGGAGCGAATTCGCGGGATTGGACGGTGTCTTGAGGGCCTCGGCATGGGACCGACGTCACGCGATGGACCTGACGGCAGGGCTCCGACCCAGCGGCTCATGGGAGTTCGGAACCAAGCTCAGATGGCTGTCGGGGCTCGCCACAACACCCTGGGACGTGGAGGCATCGGCCGCCTCCTACGCGATCACCGGCAGGGGTACGCCCGACTGGAGCCGGATCGGAGAGATTCGCACGCCGTCTTACGTCCGACTGGACGTGCGCGCCGAGCGCCGGCTCAGCTATTCGGGATGGAACGGGGTGGTCTATCTGGATGTTCAAAACGTACTGAACCGGAAGAACGCGGTCGGGTTCGCCTATACGGAGAATCCCATCTACCCGAATAGGATCATGCCCATCGATGGGTCGGGGTTGTTGCCGACGTTCGGGTTCAGCCTTGAGTTCTAGTTCTAGCTTCACGCTCATCAACAAGTCGCGGGACATGCATCCGCGTCGAGGAGGCACGCATGCAATTACCAGAATGGGCCATGCGGGGGCGCGGCGGTTGGCGCTGGACGGGTGCGGAGCGGCCGTCCTTCGCTGAGACTCCCGGTCCGGGTCAGGAGTCCGTATGGGATTTCCCGCGCCCACCTCGCGTCGAAGCCGATGCGCGCCAAGTCGTCGTCCGCCTAGGCGGTACCGTGATCGCCGACACGACGGCCGCTCTTCGGGTGTTGGAGACGGCCAGTCCGCCCACGTTCTATCTCCCTCCGTCCGACGTGCGGATGGAGCTTCTGCGCCCCTCGCCAGGAATGTCGCGATGTGAGTGGAAGGGTGAAGCTCGGTATTGGTCCGTGCGTACGCAGGAGGGGGAGCGCGTCGAGCAGGTGGCGTGGAGCTATCCGGAGCCGTTCCCGGACTTCGCGGAGCTGCGCGACTATGTGGCGTTCTATCCCCAACGGGTCGACTGCGTCCTGGGTGGGGAAACGGTACGCGCGCAGGAGGGCGGGTTCTATGCCGGCTGGATCACCTCCGGCCTGGTCGGGCCGTTCAAGGGTGATCCAGGGTCCAGTGGGTGGTGAGGCGTTGCGCCGCTAACGGGACCAGACGCCCGTGCTACGGCCCGTTTCTCCGTACCCAGTCAGCTCGACGTAGCCAAGCCCCTTGATGAGGCCGCCCGGTGACGTGCCTCGTACACTGACGGCACCCTCCCAGTAGCGGAACGTGAGCCGCAGTTCCTGATCAGACAGGAGGGGCTCGAGTTCGAGTTCCAGCCCTTCCGACGGAATCCGGATCAGCCAGCGTTCTGGGTACGCAGCGCGGCCGTCTGGTGACGTCCATGAACCCAGATCTTCGACCTGGATCTCGCTTTCCCATGCGAGTCGGGTCTTCGTCCCGTCTTGTGCGACGAGGGCACCCTCACTCTCGGGCGCCGCAGAACCGTCGGCCTGGCGAATGCGGTACACCATGACCTCGCGGTCGTCGTCCAGTTGGAGCGCGAACCAGTCCCAGCCGACTTGGCCTTTGCCGAGCACGGATGTGCTCCACTCGCGGTCGAGCCAAGACGATCCGTTCACGTCGAACGTCTCCGAGCCCACGCGGAGGCTTCCCACGGTGGGCATGCGGGGCAGGGAGTAGTAGTAGGACGCGTTGCCGGGCTCGGCGCTCTTCTGACTCAACCCGTCTTCGCCATTGAGCACGATGCCCTTTCCCGGCTCGAGCGTGAGTTCGAGAGCGACCGAGTCGTCGCTCGCCGTGAGCCGCAAGGGGAAGGCGTCTCCAACGCCGGTGCCCTCGAGACTCCATCCCTCCAGCCAAACCCTTAGGGGATCACCCGTGGCGCCTGCCAGTCCTGCGGCGCCCCGCGCGAAGCGCTCGCGTGCGTAGAACGCGCCGCCGTCGATGTCCGAGACTGCGAAGTGCCCCATGTAGGCCTGTCGCGTGGACCACACGGATTCGGAGGCTGCGGCCGAGGGCGCAAGCGCGCTGCGAAACAGCGTGAGTTGATACCCGAAGCGCCTCCCGGACTCGGAGGTGAGGTGTCCCGTGACATACCACCACTCGGTCTTGAAGTCCGGGTGGGGGCCGTGGTCCGCGGGAAAACGGAAGTCCCGAGCCTCCAGGGCGCGGGCATAGCCCGCAGTGTCCGTCCCTCCCAGGGTCACGGCCAGGGAGAGGCCTTCGGTGTCCGCCTCTTGGACGGGGCTGCACCCCATGAGTCCTAGCAGTGCGGCCATAGCCGACCATGCGTGCGCCCGCATCGTCATTCCTCTCTGAGCCCGAGGGCCGGTGGTGTGCGCGACATTTTCCACGCCGGGTAGAGGCCTGCCAGGAGCGCTCCAGAGAGCGCCAGCGCGATGGCCTGGAAGGCCACGTCGGGGCCCACTTCCATCTGAAGCGTCCATCCAAACGATCGCCGATTCACGATGTAGATCATGACGACCGCGAGCAGCGCCCCCATGGGGACCGCGAGCACTCCGGAAATCAGTCCCAAGAGCCCGGTCTGGCCGGTGACGAGTCGCCAGACCTGACCCGGCGTCAGACCGTTCGCACGCAGCACCGCGAGTTCTCGCCCCCGTTCGAGCTGCAGCGCCATGAGGGCTCCGAGCACGCCAATGAAGGCCACGAGGAACGCCAGCAGCCGGAGCACCGCGGTGACCTCGAACGTGCGGTCGAAGATCTCGAGCGAACCCTCTCTCAGTGCGCGGTTCGAGCGCACGCTCAAGATGAGGTCTTCCGGCCGCACCGACGATTGAAGCTCCCGGGTCGTTGCGTCTACATCTGCGGCGTCGTCCAGGAAGAGGCCCAACGAGGTGACCCCGGGGTCGGTCCAATACCGATCGAACGTGGCGCGGCTCATCATCAGCACGCCTTGGTCCGAACCGTAGTCGTAAAACACGCCGGCGACGACGAAGTCTCGTGGTCCGACCTCCGTTCGTAGCGACACGGGCGAGCCCACTTCCAGCCCGTGTCGAAAGGCGAGAGGCTCCGAGACGATGACAGCTTCGTCGTCCCGAAACGCGTCCATGGCTTGCGCTCTTTCGCCCTCTAGGAAATCGAAAGACCGCTCGCCCCGCGGATCGAGTTCGAGCGCCACGAGGCGAAGCGTGCCCCACTCCGCGGTGGCTGTCGTGCCCCGGTAGGTGCTGTGTCCCACCACCCGCGGGTGCGCTACGAAGTCGGCAATGAGTTCGGGCGATAGCGTGCCGTCGGCACGGGACGCGACGGTAGAGGGAAGAGAGACGTAGATGTCGGCTTGGAGGGTGTTGTCCAGCCAGCGCACGAGCGTGCCTCTGAAGCTCTGGATCATGATGCCCAGCCCGACCGTCACCGAAACCGCCACGACCAACGAAGCCACGGCCGGTGCGGTTCGACTCAGGGAGCTTCGCACCGACCGGACGGCGAGAACGCCGAGGATACCCCCGAGTCGTTGCAGTGCAGGGAAGGCGAGGCGGAGTCCGAGCAGCATGCCGAGCGGAGTAAGGAGCGCGAACCCGATCATCAAGAAGAAGAGCCCGAAAAGACTCACCAACACGCTGCGGGTCGAAAGCGCCAGTACAGCGCCTCCTAGTGCGAGGAGCGCCACCCCGGTCCATGCCGCCAGCGGCACAAACTCCCGGGCGCTTTCCTCCAGGACGGAGCGTGTCTGCGCCAGCCGGGGTGGGGCGTTGGCGGCACTGCTCGCGGCCGGGAGAGCCGCCAGCACCGTTGCGCCCAACCCGATCGCGGCGCCCTTGAGCAGCACCCAAGGGTCTACCGCGACGCCCTGGACCGCGACCACCAAGTAGAGGTCGTTGATGGTCTGGGTCACCATGCCGACCAGTCCCCGGCCCAGAAGCACGCCCAGGCCCAGGCCGAGCACCGTCCCCAGTAGCGCGATCGCGGCCGCCTCGACCAGCACGTTCGAGAAGATCTGGGACCGGGCGACGCCGAGCGTTCGCAGCCGCCCGAAGAGCTCCCTGCGCTGAATGACCGAGAAGTTCAGCGCGTTGTATATCAAGAACATCCCGAAGACCATCGCCAGTAGGCTCAACGCCCGCAAATTCAGGTCGAACGAGGCGAGCATGCCTGACATGGCCGCGGTGCGCGTACCGGCGGTCTCGAGCGTGGCCGACGCCGGGATCAAGGCCGCGATCCCGGCCGCTAGACTGTCTCCGGCGCGGCCGTCCGGCAGGATGAGGTCGATGCGGTCCAGCACCCCGACCCGACCGAGGGCGACCTGTGCCACCGCGATGTCGGTGAGGAGCACATCCCGGAGCCCCGCCCTCGCGGTCTCGTCCGCGGGAGTGATCAGCCCGGCCACCGTGAGGCGGACGGGTGCGCCGGCCACACGAATGAGCAAGGTGTCCAACTCCGTCAGGCCGGCTGCGAGCGCAGTCTCGTCCAGCAACAGCACCGCGCCCGGCAGCGTGAGCATCCGTGACGCATCCACGCCGTCCCCAGCGACGGAAAAGCCGCGGAAAGGCCCCTCGGAAATCGGGTCCACACCCAGGATCCTCATGGCGACGCCGGGGAAGGCGTCGGCGCGCGCGAAGCCCTCCACCACCGGAGCCGACTCGCGCACGCCCAGGTCGATCCGGATTGCCGCGAAGACCTCGTCGGGGATTCCACCGGGGCCGGCCACCACCTGATGCGTCGCGCGACCCGCCACCGTCTCCGTGGACACGCGGAACGCGGTTTGCGACGCCTGCACCGCGAGGTCGATCGAGACCACGACCGCTACCCCCATGGCGACGCCGATTACGCACAGGGCGAGTTGCCCGGGGTGGGTGAGCAGGTGCCGCGCACTCGCGGCCCGGGCCAGCCTCAAGCCGAGTCCTCGACCAGGCGCCCGTGCGTGAGCCGAACGATGCGATCCATGCGGGCCGCGAGCTCGTTGCTGTGGGTGACCAGAAGCAGGCTGCCGTCGCCGGTCTGCGTCATGCGCTCGAGCAGGTCCACGATGCGCGCCCCACGGTCCTCGTCCAGGCTGCCGGTCGGTTCGTCGGCCAGCACCAGCGTGGGGTGGTGTACCAACGACCGAGCCACGGCGATGCGCTGACGCTCACCTCCGGAGAGCCGATCCGGGAAGGCGTCGGCGCGGTCCAGGAGGCCCACCTCGTCGAGCAGCGACTGGGCTCGTTCCCTATGCTCATGTGCCAGCGAGCCCTTGAGCTCCAGCGGCAGCAGGAGGTTCTCGAGCACCGTCAGCGTGGGGATCAGGTTGAAGGCCTGGAAGACGAACCCGATCTGCTCGCGGCGAAAGACCGTGCGCTCGTGCTCTGACATGGTGTCGACACGCACGCCGCCCACGCTGATTCGGCCCCGGTCCGCGCGGTCGATGCCGGACACCAGGTTGAGGACCGTGCTCTTCCCGGAGCCCGATGGGCCCAACACGGCGACGCGTTCGCCGGGTTGCACGGTCAACGCCACACCATCCAGAACCACATGTGTGCGCCCGCCCTCCAGGTAACTCTTGTGGAGGTCGCGAATCTCTAGGCTGGGGGTTTGATGCATAGCCATGTGTTTCAGGAGGGGGCCCCGCGTACCCCCTTCGAGTCACGGGTTTCCGAAAAAACATCGCGGAAGAGCGCTTCCGCGCCCTCCCTCGATGCCGCCGGATCGGTTTTCCCCGACCCAGCTGCTCTCGAATCAGAACCTTACGGCAAGATCCTGAAGCCTGCAGCGAGTGGCCAGACCCAGGAGTTGTTCGTGCCGAGCGCGGCCTCGTCGGAGAAGGCGATGTCCCCCTGCGGGCTGATCAGCAGTTGGACCGAGTCGGACAACTTGATCCCGAGCTTCGCCAAGACGGGTACGGCTGGCGCGGGGCAGGCAGCGCTGCCGCTGTACTTCGCCCCACGCCCCGCCTACATCCGGAACCGGTAGCTGAGCTTCACGAAGAGGCCGTCGGCGTCGGCGCGGACATCCTGGAAGCGGAAGCCGGACGTGTCGTCCCACTGGCGAGTGTAGCCTAGGAAAAAGACGGTGCCCGGAGACGGTTCATAGGCGAGCAGCGTCTCGATCCCGAAGTCGTGCGCATCGGAGCCTGTGCGAGCCGAACACGTATTGGCCGAGCAACTATAGACCTGTTGTCCCGTGACCGGGTCCAGCACGTTGCCGCGGACCTGGCTGGAATACTCCCCGACCCCACGAATGAACAGGGCCCGGGACAGCTGGTAGCGCAGCTGTAGGCGCGGGATCGTTGCCGACGAGTACTCCGAGTCGTCTCGCTGCCGGAAGATCTTCACATGCCGCGCCCCGAGTGTGGCCTGGAACTGTCCGTTGGGAACCAGCGTCAACGATGCGTCGGCACTCCAGGTGCGCCCCAGATCCACCGGAACACCGCTGGAGAAGATGGGGGTGTCCGACACGGAGGCTCCGAAGGAGGGGCGCACCCGCTCCCAGCTGCTGATCCACGAGCGCACACTGAACGACTCGAGGCCCGAGTAGAGCGATCGATCCGAAGAGATCGGGGCGAGGTTGTCGGGGTTCGAGCCACTCCCGAAGCCGGCATAGTAGGACGGAGCGAAGTCGAAGTCACTCCGGCGGTAGTTCAGGTAGCCCCCGATGTTGTCGCGCAGCGACGCGTTCAGGGAGGCGTTCACTTCGCGCTCTTGCGTTCCCCTGCCGGCCCAGAAGTCGTCTCGATCCCAGTAGCCCTGCACCTCGATGGACGGACTCAACTGCTCCAACAGTGCGCCGCGCTTGCCGCGGAATGTGTAACCCGTTCGCGCCTCGAACTGCGTAACGCCGGTGCGGCGAATGAAGCCGCTCCCCGCGCGGAAGCCTGCTCCGACGTCTTCGAACGAGGCGCTCATGGAGAGGGAGCGGCTCGCACGGTTGACGCTCGCAGTGAAGAGCGAGCCCCAGTTGGTGGGCGCCCCGCCTGCGCCATCCGCGCTTCCGGCCGCCATCATCTCCACGGTATAGCGCCCGCCCAGCACGAGTCGGGCATCCGCGCCCAGCACGCGGTTGAACCCGTCCCCGGACTCGGTGCGGTCCGTGTAGACCGCGCCCATGGTCGAAGTGCGGCCCAGGTCCCGCTTCACCCGCAGGAGGTTCACCACGGGGCTGGAGGCGCCACCGTTCAGTTCGTCCACAGCGCCGAGGTAGGCGACGTTGAACGCGCCGATTTTGCCGGAGAGCTTCGCGGCTCCGACAGGATTCACGATCGAGCGCGTGTAGACGATCTGCTTGGGCATCGAGAAGATGTCGGCTCCTTCCAAGAAGAAGGGCCGCTGCTCACGAAGGAACAGTGCGAATCGTTCGTTAACCACGATCTGGCCCGCATCGGCCTCGACCTGACTGAAGTCCGGGTTGAGCGTGCCGTCCAGAGTGAGGTTCGACGTCAGGCCGTACGCGACGTTGAGCCCGAACTCTCCATTGGACGATCCCCTCGCGAACTGACCCAGGTTGTCGTCCCATCGGCCTGACTTCGATCCCACCATGGTTGGGTTGAACTCGAGGAACATCCCCGGATCGATGCCTTCTAGGGCCCGGATCGATCCGGACTGCGCCAGGCCGTTGGCCTCGTCCCGCGTGATGGGGGCCCACGACTGCTCGTACCCGGTACGGCGAATCGACCGTTGGATCTGTAGGCCCCAGTCCTGCACGTCGGCGTCCGGAAAACGCATCGATTTGAAGGGAATCTTCAGCTCGGCTGAGTACCCATGGGCGTCCACGCGTCCGGCGGACTCCCAAAGAAAGTCCGGCGACCAATCGATAGGTCCGCCTCGGCCTCCCCGTCCTTCCACCCAGAGGCCGTCGCCCTGCACGCCGAGTGGGTTCACCATTAACACGTAGGCGCGTCGCTGGTCGTTGAAGGTGTCCAGGATGAAGCGCACGTAGTCATCGGAGCGACCGTAACCGTCACGGTCCGTCAACGTTGCGCGCACGCCGCCGCTCGAGTCGAGGGCCCGCACGGAGAAGTAGACCGCGTCCGCTGCGACGATCACTCGCACCTCGGTGCGCTCCGAGGCTGGGGCACCTTCGATCGGATCGAACTGCGTGAAGCCGGTCAGGACGGCGGCATCGGCCCACGCTGCGTCGTCCAGTCGCCCGTCGATGGCGATGCGGGGGTCCATGATGCGCGGCGCCTCGATATCGAGCTGTCGCGCGGACCCGTCGTAGGACATGCCGGCGGCGGGCGGTACCTCGGACCCATCGGGAGGGACTTGCATCTGGATGGAGAGCGCGAACGCAAGGACGATCTTGACCATTTCTTTATAGGTCCAAGTGTTGTATAGGTATTTTCTTAGACAAACATATCTCAATCGACCTTCGGAACAAGCGCCCCAGGAAAGCATACCTATCGGGCCAGGGGTGGCTTCGGCGCGAGTGTCTGCGGGTCAGCCTTCAAAGAGTTGGTTTTCGTGGTGCAACGCCGAGCCTACGAAACGCACGAAGATGAAACCGGCCTGACAGATGTTCGCGATCAGGGCCGTGACATAGAGCTCAGGAGCATTCTCGGTCCACAATCCAAAGAGGACGAGCGCGAGGCTCGACTGTTCCACCACCTCGAGTGAAGACACGACGGCGATGGCCAGGCGGTCCGGCTTCACGATTGCCTTCACGGGGCCGTAGGCGCCCAGGAAGGAGACGATGATCCCGTTGTCGAAGATCAGGAAGACCAGCGCCGCGAGCCTCCACGTCAGGTCGATGTCCAGGCCATACCCCGCGAGGCCCACGGGGATCAGCGCCGCAGCCACCCCTGCGACGCTGCTGGCAATGACGAGTCGCAGCCTCAGGAGATCGTGCACGGCTTCAGCGATGGCTCCGCGGTCGCGGCGCAAGGCGCTTACAAGGGCGGCGAAGCCCGCGAACGCTGCGCAGATCTCCGCGAGAGCGAGAAGGGTCTCTGTGTTCGTCATAGAAGGCGCCCGTACCGTGGATTAAACAATTTGTTAGACAAAAGCTTAACAATGCTTGTACATCCCGCCAACTTATACTATTTTTGGATGCGAACTTTGTGCAGTCCTTAGACAAGTGACGAATGATGCCCCGCGAGCATAGGACTCAAGACGGCCTATTCAAGTCCAGGCGTCCGGTATTGGTCACCGGCGCTACCGGGTACGTGGGAGGCCGACTCGTGCAAGAGCTGCTGGACGCGGGGCACGCGGTGCGAGTGATGGCCCGGGATGCGAAACGGGCGAGCGCGAGATCTTGGGGGCCGAGCGTGGAAATCGTAGAGGCCGACCTGATGGATATAGGGTCACTCGCTGCAGCGTTGGACGGCGTCTCGGTGGCCTACTACCTGGTGCACTCGATGTGTTCCGGAGACGACTTCGCCGAGACCGATCGCCGAGCCGCGCGCAATTTCGTCGCGGCCGGCGTGGCACTGGATCAGCTCATCTATCTCGGCGGGATTCTGCCCGAGGCCGAGGCGTCGCAGACGACATCCGAGCACCTGCGCAGCCGAGCTGAAATCGGCTCGATTCTCCATGCCGGGCTGCCGGTCACCGAGTTCCGCGCCGGCCCGATCATTGGCGGCGGCTCGGCCTCCTTCGAGATGGTCCGGTATCTGACCGAACGCCTCCCGGCGATGATCGCGCCCAAGTGGATTCTCAACGAAGTGCAGCCGATCGCGATTCGAGACGCGCTGTCGTACCTCGTGGCGGCGGTGGGGCGTGCCGACTCGCTCGGTGTAATCGATATCGGGTCGGATCGCCTGACCTTCAAAGCCATGATGGAGCGGTACGCGGAGGTGCGTGGCCTGCCCCGGTTGATCATCCCGGTCCCCGTGCTGGCGCCGTCGCTCGCTGCGCTCTGGGTGGGCCTGGTCACACCGATCCCCAACTGTCTGGCAGTGCCCCTCGTCCAGGGGGTCGTTCAGCCCGTGGTCGGCGACACGACCCGGGCCCGCGCGCTCTTCCCCGAGATCGAGCCGGAGTCGTACGTCGCCGCGGTGTCGAGTGCGCTGGCCCACACCGAGGCCGGCGAGGTCGCGACGCGCTGGAGCGTCGCCGGCGGCCCGAACAGCCCGAAGGTCCGCCTCGAAGACAAAGAAGGTGTGGTGCGCGAGATCCGCTCCAAGCTCGTGGATGCGCCCGCCGCCGCCGTGTTCGCGGCGTTCTCCAGTCTCGGCGGATCGCGCGGTTGGCTGGTGTGGAATTGGGCGTGGAAGGTGCGGGGCGTCATCGACCAGATCGTGGGCGGTCCGGGGCTCCGGCGTGGCAGGCGCGACCCGCTGGTGCTCTATCCCGGAGAGGCTTTGGACTTCTGGCGCGTGGAGGAGTATAAGCCCTCCTCCCTTCTGCGTTTGCGCGCTGAGATGAAGGTCCCAGGTCGGGCCTGGCTGCAGTTCGAGGCGATCCCGGAAGGCGACCAGACGCGACTCGTCCAAACGGCGTTCTTCGCCCCCACCGGATTCTTCGGGTGGCTCTATTGGTACGGCATCTACCCGCTGCACGCCCGTATCTTCAGTGACCTCGTGAACGCCATCGCACGGGATGCGTTGACGTCAGACCAGGGCGCCTCATGAGGAAGGTGCCCGCGATCCGCATTCGACAGCTGGTCGACGCGCCTCCGCGCGCGGAGGGGTCGTTCGTCCTGTATTGGATGACGGCGACGCGCCGCCTCGAGTGGAATTTTGCGCTCGACCACGCGTTGCACCTGGCCAAGAGCCTGGGAAAGCCGCTCCTCATCTTCGAAGCCGTGTCTGTCGCGTACCCATGGGCCTCGGACCGCCACCACCAGGCGCTCCTGGACGGGATGGGCGAGCATCGGGAAGCGCTCTCTCACACGTCGGTCGCTTACTACCCGTACGTTGAGCGGCGACGCGGCTCCGGGCGTGGGCTCCTTTCTTCGTTGGCGGCATCGGCGTGTTTCGTGGTCACCGACGATTCCCTGGTCTTTTTGAACGGGCGGCTCCTCCAGGCAGCGGGGCGCCTGGAAGGTGTGGGCGTTCAAGCCGTCGACAGCTGTGGGCTACTGCCCCTCCGTGCCGCGGAGCGCACATTTACGGCGGCGTATCATTTTCGCCGATTTTTGCACAAGTCGTTGCCGGAACACCTTGGGGACGCACCGTCGCGTGCCCCGCTGAGCCAACTCGACCTACTGAAGCTCGCCTCGCTCCCGGAGCCGATCCTCTACCGGTGGTCGCCCGCGAGCGCGGCCGAACTCGAGTCGAGATACTTCGTCAGCACCCTGCCCATCGATCACTCCGTGGCGGCGACGTCCTGGGTCGGCGGCGCCGCGGCAGGCCGGGCCGCGCTGAACGGTTTCGTGCGTGACCGACTCCCCCGGTATTTCGAGGACCGTAACCATCCGGATCGAGACGGGGCCAGTGGGCTGTCCCCATGGCTGCACTACGGGCACCTGTCGAGCCACGAGGTCTTCCAGGCGGTCATAGACGCGGAGGGATGGAGCCCGCTCAGGCTTTCCGAAAAGGCCGACGGTCGCCGGAATGGATGGTGGGGCATGAGCGAACCGGCCGAGGCCTTCCTGGACCAGCTGATCACATGGCGCGAGCTGGGTTACGGATACAGCGCGCATCAACCGGACGGTGCGCGCTATGAGGCGCTACCGGAATGGGCCCGAAACACACTCGAAGATCACGTCGCGGACCGCCGAGAGTATACGTACTCCCTAGGGAAATTCGCCGGCGCTGAGACCCACGACGACCTGTGGAACGCCGCGCAAAGGCAGCTGGTGCAGGAGGGACGCATCCACAACTACCTGCGGATGTTGTGGGGCAAGAAGATCCTGGAGTGGACGGAGCATCCCCGTGAGGCTCTGGACGTGATGATCGAACTGAACAACCGCTATGCCATCGATGGGCGAGATCCGAACTCAGACAGCGGTATCTTCTGGGTCATGGGTCGATTCGACCGCGGATGGCCGGAGCGACCCGTCTTTGGGAAGGTTCGCTCCATGACATCGAAGTCGACCCGACGGAAGGTCGATTTGGAACAGTACCTGGCGAAATGGGCCGATCGGCGGCCCGGTGCGCACGCTGCATATGATCCGAGGGGACGACCATGAACCAGCCCGGACAACGCGCCTTGATGGCCGTCCCCGCGATCATAGCGGTGGGCGCCGCCGTCGCCTGGGCGGGAAGCCAGGGCGGGGTCAGCGCAGGTGGCGTGCCGGTTTTCGCCCTGTGCGGACTTCTCGCATTCGTCATCAACTGGGTCGTCTTCGTGCCTTCGTACCTCGCCCAGACAGAGCGCTTCTTCGACCTGGCTGGGAGCCTCACCTACGTCACGGTTATCGGGACCGCGCTCTTGGCGACAGCCGCCACGGATCCGCGCTCGCTCCTGCTGGCTGCTCTGGTTCTGGTCTGGGCCATCCGGTTGGGGACCTTCTTGTTCTCTCGGATCAACCGGGAGGGCAAAGATGGCCGCTTTGATGAGTTGAAGACGAGCTTTTCGCGCTTTCTGGGCGCCTGGACGCTCCAGGGTTTATGGGTCTTTCTCACCCTGGCGTGCGCTTTGGCCGCGATCACCAGCGAAGGGGTGCGCCCACTGGGGGGAGCCGCGCTGGTCGGCGCACTGATCTGGGCCGTCGGCTTCGCCATTGAGGTCGTCGCGGATCGCCAGAAGCGGCGCTTCCGTACCGATCCCGAAAACCGAGGTCGCTTCATCCAGAGCGGGCTGTGGGCATGGTCGCGCCACCCCAACTACTTCGGCGAAATCGTGCTGTGGGTCGGTGTGGCGATCATCGCTTATCCGGAGCTTGCCGGGTGGCAATACGTCACGCTGGTCTCACCCCTCTTCGTGTATCTCCTGCTCACGCGCGTGAGCGGGATTCCGCTGCTTGAGGAAAGAGCCCAAGCGAAATGGGGGGAGGACCCTGAGTACCAGGCGTATCGGAATCGGACGCCGGAGCTGGTCATGCGGCGTCCCCGGTAGTGCCGGACGACCACGGTGATAAGCCGACCCGCGCACTTCAGCGCCTGAGCCGCGGGCGGCTCCTCGCATACTCGGCGCCGTCGCTTGTGACGGCCGTGGCGGCGCTGCCGTTGGCGCTCTTCGTGCCAGCGTTCTACGCCGATGATCTGGGCGTGTCATTGGCGGCCGTCGGAGGCGCGATCGCTCTTTCCCGGTTGCTGGACGTCGTCACCGATCCGCTCATCGGGGCGCTTAGCGACCGGCTGCGCCTGCCGCTCGGGCGTCGGAAGCCTTGGATGCTGCTGGGAGCTCCTCTCTTCCTGCTCGGCCTGTGGAAGGTCTTCGTCCCGGGAGACGCCGCGTCTGCCACTCATCTGGCTGTCTGGTCTGCGATCCTGTACCTGGGCTTCACCATGATCGACCTGCCCCACAAGGCGTGGGGCGCCGAGCTGTCCACGGACTACGACGAGCGCTCGCGCGTCACCGGGTGGCGCGAGGCGATCGCGACGGTGGGGCAGGTTGGGCTGCTGGCTGCGGTTGTGTGGCTGGCGGTGCGAGGCGTCGAGGACGCGGCCGACCAACTGCGCGGCATCGCGACCGCCGTCGTCATCGGTCTGCCGATCCTGCTGGCCGTCTGTGTCATGGGCGTTCCCGAAGGGGCGCCCGAGGGTTTCCGGCATGAGCGGCGCAGCACCCTGGCCGGCCTAAAGATCGTGGCAAGGAACCCGGCGTTCCTGCGGATGGTCGGCTGCGTCCTGTTCTTCGTGTCCGGCGTGGCGATTCAGGGGACGCTGCACCGGCTCGTCCTCGCGGACGTCATGGCGGACGAGCGTCGCTTTCCCACCATGATCTTGCTGGAGAACGTCGCCACGCTCGCCGGAATCCCGTTGTGGTTGGCGACTTCGGTTCGGATCGGCAAACATCGGGCACTGCTGGCGGCCGCGATGTGGATTGCGGTCTGGAGCCTGCCCCTGGTGTTCCTACGAGAAGGTCACACCGCGGCCCTAATCGCGATTATCGTGGTTCGGGGGTCGAGCTTCGCGTCGATTCTGTTCCTCGCGAATTCCATTGCCGCGGACGTGATCGATGTCGATACGCTCGAGAGCGGTGAGCAGCGTTCGGGGCTCTTCTTTGCCGCATGGGGAATGACCATCAAGCTCTCGCTCGCGTTCGGTGTGGTGCTCGGCACCACGCTGCCCAGTGTGCTCGGCTACGACCCTGCCGACCCGATGATCTCTGCCGTCATTCAGGGTCGCCTCATGTGGGTGTACGGTGGCGTGCCGGCCCTGCTCATGGGGATCGGGGCGCTATTCCTGTATGGATTCCCGATCACGCGTGAGCGGCACGCCGAGGTGCGTGCGGAGCTGCTTAGGCGCTCGACAAGGTACTCGTGAGCTCCTCGAGCATCGCCATCGCCGCACGCGCGGTGAGCGAGGTCGGGTCCAGCCGGGGGTGCTCACAGTAGCGCAAGAGCACACTCGGGTTCACGCGACCCAGGTCGATACGCCCCATGCGCCAATTCGCGAAGCGGCGTTCGTGAATTTCGGCGTAATCGAGCAGGACGACGTCGGTGTGGCGGTCGTCGCAGACGATCTTGTTGTACAGCCGGTTCACCTCGGAGCGACCACCCTCGAGGGCCTGCAGGAATCCGTTCCCGTCCTCGTAGGCGCATAAGACGCCCGTGATGCCCAATTCCGCGTTCTGGGCCCGTGACTGCTGCAGAATCGAGTCGAGCACGGACTGGTTGATGGGCTCGACCGCCCGGCTGGCATAAAGTAGACGTACCAGCATCTCTAACGACCTCCCGATTGTTGGCTGGCCAGGAGCGCAAGGAATTCCCGCCGCAGGCCGCCGTTTTTGAGGAATGACCCACGCATAACGCTGTTCGTCATCTTCGAATCCATGTCTCTCACTCCGCGCCACTGCATGCAGAAGTGATCCGCGGTCATTACCACGGCCAGGCCGTCCGGGCGCATCTTCTCTTGAAGAAGGTCGGCGAGCTGGGCGATCGCCTCCTCTTGGATCTGGGGGCGCGACATCACCCACTCCACGAGGCGCGCGTACTTCGACAGGCCGATCAGGTCCGAGCTTTCGTTCGGCATGACCCCGACCCACACCTGGCCGATGATCGGGCACAGGTGGTGTGAGCACGCGCTGCGCACGGTGATGGGGCCGACAATCATTAACTCGCTCAGCCCAGCGATGTTCGGGAACTCCGTCACCGGGGGCGCCGGGGCATAACGGCCCCCGAACACCTCTCTGATGAACATCTTCGCGACGCGGCGGGCCGTGTCGTGCGTGTTATGGTCGCTGTCGGTGTCGATCACGAGCGCTTCCAGGACTCCCTGGAGCTGCACGGCGACCTCAGCCTGGATCTCGTCAAGCTCTCCAGTCTCCAAGAACGCGCTGATGTTGTCGTTCGCGTGGAAACGCTGACCCGCAGCGATCAGCCGGGCGCGGACGCGGTCTGCGACGGGATGGCCTTCGACAGCGCCCGCAGGACGATCGACCTCGAGGGTCTGGAGCTCGCCGCTCATCGACCGATCACCAAACGCGCTTCCTCGAAGAGTCTGGTCGCGGCCCTGCGTCGGTAGTCGAAGATGCTTTCGAGTTGGCTGCGGATGACCGCCGCGTGCACAATACGGCCTAGTGGGCCGAGGGGCAGTTCATACTCCACGATGTCCACGATCTCGACCCCGGCAGTGACTTCATTGAAGAGATGACGATGGTACCAACGCTTGTAGGGCCCTTCGAGCATTTCATCCGCGAAGCGTACGCCTGGGACGTACTCAGAAATCCGAGACCGCCATGTCATGGGGAAGATCTGCCAGCGAAGTCGGTACTCGATCTCCGTGCCGAGGCGAACCTTGCGGTCCGTGGTGGCGCGCACGTTGAAGTTGAGCCATGGAGGGGTCAGCCTCTCGAGATTCCATGGATCCTCGAAGAAGCTGAAGACCGTGTGCAAGTCGGCGGGCACGATCTGCCGGCGCTCTAGGACGTGCCTGGTCATTCTGCGGGCCTCGCCGAGAAGCGATAGTGCCCGACCAGCCACTCCGAGCCGCCTCGGTATCCGAAAAGCTCTTCGCACGACAGGAAGAAGAGGCGCCAGCGATGGTACCATGTCCCCGCCTCGTGGCCGTACGTCGGGCGCAGGACCTTGGCCACCTCCGGGCGCTTGCTCTCGAGATTCTCACGCCAAGCTCGGGCGGTTTTGCTGTAGTGGGTCCCGTCCACCGCCCACTGCTCCTCGACCACCATGTCCCGATCGAAACGCGGCAACAGATCGAAGGAGGGCATGATTCCACCGGTGAAGAAGTACCGACCCATCCAGTTGTGCTCGCCTTCGACCTCGAACGGATAGGCGTGCTCACGATGGCAGAAAATGTGAACGAAGAGCTTCCCGTCCGGTTGGAGCCAGCTGCGGATCCGACGCAGTAGCTCCTCGTAGTTTCGCATATGCTCGAACATCTCGACGCTGACGACGCGGTCGAAGACTCCTTCCGGCGTGAAGTCGTTCATATCCGCAGTCACGACACGGACGTTCTTCGGTGCATTGGCTTCGATATAGCGCCGCTGAGGCGCGGAGTTCGAGACCGCCGTGATGCGGCTGTTCGGATACGTGCGCGCCATGTGCAGGGTGAGCGAGCCCCACCCGCAGCCCAACTCCAAGATATCTTGCCCATCCTCGAGTTCGGCCCGCGCACAGGTGAGCTCGAGCATGCGGATCTCGGCCCCGTCGAGGTCCTTCGTGCCGTCCGGCCAGAATGCACCGCTGTACTTCAGGTGCGGGCCCAATACCAGGGCGAAGAATTCCGGCGGAAGCTCGTAGTGCTGTTCGTTCGCCTTATCGGTGGCCAGAGCGATAGGGCTCTCAGCCAACTCACGCGTGAACGCCTCGATGCTCGGGGCGGAGGCGCTGTCGCGGAGGCGTTGCTTGAGGAGGTTCCGAATGCCGAGCCGAAGCCACGATAGGGGCACGAAGCCGCGCTCGGCTAGAGCGATGCCAGTCGATGCGATCATGATGCGATGGTCTCCAGGCGCCGAACGACTCCGCCGGCCAGGGCGGCGGACGCCCTCGGTTTCGCGAACACCAACTGAACGCTTCCGATGACGGCCTCGTTGAAACCGCCTTCACAGTAAGACAAGTAGAAGTCCCACATCCGCCTGAAATCTTCGCCGTATCCGTGGGCGGCGATCTCCCCCCAGTTGGCGTGGAAACGGGACTTCCACCGGCGTAATGTTTCGGCGTAGTGGGGTGTGATGTCCTCAAGATGCACGAGCCGGAGGTCGGTCGGGGCCGCAGCCGAGGCCAGCACGGACACCGCGGGAATACAGCTGCCAGGGAAGATGTACTTCTTGATGAAGTCGACTTCCTTTCGTGCCGATTCGTACATGCGGTCCTGGATCGTGATGGCCTGGATCGCCGCGAGACCATCGGCGGAGAGGAGCCGGGCACACTGGCGGAAGTACTCATCGAAGTACTGGTGCCCTACTGCCTCGATCATCTCGATGGATACCAGCTTGTCGTAGGTGCCCTCGAGGTCGCGGTAGTCATCCTGAAGGAGCGTGATCAGATGACTCAATCCGGCCGCTTCGACCCGCGACTGGGCGAGCGCGTACTGCTCGTTGGAGATGGTCGTCGTCGTGACCCGGCATCCGTAGGTGGACGCTGCGTGGATCGCGAAGCCGCCCCAGCCGGTGCCGATCTCCAGTACGTGATCCGCCGACGTGAGCTCGAGTTTGCGACACAGACGATCGTACTTCTCGATGGAGGCGTCGCGCATGGATGCCTCAGGCGTGGGGAAGATCCCGGCCGAGTACGTCATGGTTTCGTCTAGAAACGCCTCGAAGAGTGCGTTACCCAGATCGTAGTGCGCGACGATGTTGCGCTTGCTGCCGCGTTTGGTGTTTCGGTTGATGGCGTGCAGCAGCGCCCTCGCCGGTTGGACGAGTCGCGCCAGGCCAGTTTCGAGTGAATCCAGCACGTCACGATTGCGGACGAGAAGTTGGACGAGGGCGGTCAGGTCGTCCGTGTCCCATCCGCCTGAGATGTAGGACTCGGCCGCGCCCAGGTGGCCACCGAACGCGAGTGCGGCGTAGAAGCCCGAATCGTGGATCGTGAGTGTGGCTGAGGGGCCATCACCCGATCCGTAAACCGTAATGTTGCCTCCTTCTCGTATGGTGAGTCGACCTTCGCTTAGGCGACGCAGTCGGGCCTCCACCGCGCGGCGGGCCATACCATCGATGAGGGTCATGCGGATTGCCTTTCCGGATGGGTGAAAAATGGGGTGCGCTTCGCCCACAACCGGGCGGCTTGCCAGTAAATGCCGCCGGCGACCTTGGCGGTCATCCAAGGGAAGCGCGCGAGTGCCATGGCGAGCGAACCGCCCGTGATCTCCTGCCGACGCAGCGAGAGCGTGGCGTCGAAGACGCGAGAGCCTTCCGCGTAGTTCTCCATGTGCACGTGGAGCCGGTCACCGGGTTCGCCGAAGCGCCAGTCGTAGGCGTGGTCCATTGCGAAGAAGGGAGACACGTGGAACTGCTTTCCGAAGCGATGTCGGTGCCCCGTGGCTTCCTGCCGGTCCGGGCCCGCCGCGAGCGCGTACACGTGGCATTCCTTCCAGGGGGTGTTGGTGATCTCAGCGAGAATGACCTCGACGTGCTCACCGGTGCGGTCGAAGCAGTAGTAGAAGGTCACGGGGTTCATGACCAAGCCCAGGTAGCGAAGATGCGTCAGCACCCGGATGGGACCTTCGGGTCGGGTCCCGGTTTGGCGTTGGGCTTCGCGGCGCACCGCTTCATCGAGCGTCTCGTCCGGGTCCCCCAGGTAGTCGGAGCGTCGGAACCAGGCTGGCGCCGGCCTGCGGGCCGACCAGAGCAGGCGTCCGTCGAACAGCTCCGGCACTTCGTCGAGGTCCAGGTACATCTGGAAGATCGAGTACGAGAACGAGTGTGCTCTGGGAGCGAACCGTCGATGCTGAACGGTTCCGAAGTAGAGGCAGCTGTTCAAAGCTCTGCTCGGAAGGTCCGGCCGACGTCGACGGCGCTTCTGACCCCGTCTTCGTGGAAGCCAAAGCCCCAATAGGCGCCGCAATAATGGGTGCGGTTTACGCCGCTGATCTCGCCGCGGCGGGCCTGCGCCAAAGTCCCCGCAGCGGTGAACACCGGGTGGTCGAACGTGGTCTCGTAGAGAATACGAGACGGGTCGATCCACTCCGGCGGGTTCAACGTCACGCAAAACGTTTCGGGTGCAGCGAGGGACTGCAGGATGTTCATGTCGTACGTGACCGTAACGGGCTCATGCTCCTCACGGCGGATGTGGTAGTTCCAGGCACCCCATGCCTTTTGCCGGTGGGGAAGCACGTTCGTGTCTGTGTGCAGGACGACCTGGTTCTCTTGAAAGGGCAGGGCGCCCAGGATCTCGCGCTCGGACGCGCTCGGGTCGGCCAACATGCCCAGGGCTTGGTCCGCGTGGCACGCCAGAATCACTTCGTCGAAGCGCTCCCCGTTTACGGTCACTTCGTCGTTATGGCGGCGGATGCTCTGGACGGGGGTCGAGCTTCGGATGCGTTCCTTGAACGGTGCCACGAGCGGGCCTAGGTAACTCGCCGATCCTCCCTCCACCACGCGCCACTTCGGGCGGTTGTCGACCTCGAGCATGCCATGGTTGTCGAAGAAGCGCACGAAGAACTCGGCGGGCATCTCCAGGACCTTGCCGCGGGGCATCGACCAAAGCGCAGAGGCCATGGGGACGAGGTAGTGGTCGGCCAGCCGGGAAGAGTACTTTCCGTGCTCCAAGTATTCGGCCATGGACATTCCGGCCGAGCCGTTGGCGATGGCGCCGGGCGCTTCCGCGTTGAAGCGGAGGATGTCACGGATCATCCGGTAGTAGCCCGGGCGGATCAGATTCCTCTTCTGCACGAAGAGTTGGCGCAGCGTCGAACCGTTGTATTCGAGTCCGGTGCGGTCACACCTGACGCTGAAGCTCATGTCCGAAGGTTGTGTGCCTACGGAGAGCTTCTTCAACAGGCGGGTGAAGTTGGGGTAGTTGGCTTCGTTGTAGACGATGAAGCCCGTGTCGACATGCCACGCGCCCCCCTCGGTCTCGACCGGAATCGTGTTCACGTGCCCGCCGATCCTGTCGCGGGCCTCGAAGACGGTGATGTCGTGCCTTGGGTGCAGCAAATGCGCCGCCACGAGTCCCGACACGCCGCTCCCGACAATGGCGACGCGCATGATCAGCTCGGCTCCCGGAGGGGGAGTGGGGGCTGCCGGTCGACTGTCTTGTTGTCCGTCATCGTGATGACATCCTCAGCTGAGGCGACAATCCACGGAACCGGTTTCTTGACGAAGTCGTTCATCCTGATGCGTCTCAAGGGAAGTGGTTCTTACAGCCGCAAGGGGTG
>JAQBXY010000009.1 GCA_027623325.1 Gemmatimonadota bacterium | reverse complement strand
ACGCGAGCCATGATCGTCGTAGTGAGCGTAGCGAACGAAGCCGGCAACTGATTGTTAGACGGCGTTGTCCTCCTCGAGCTCACCCCAACCACCTCTGATCCGGCGGTGGCCGACGACGACCGGACGGGGCTTCCGAGGCCGGCTAGCGGCGCTCGCGTTCGAGAAAACGTCCGGGCAACGCACCGGTCATCTGCCCCGCTCGCAGCACAGGCGTACCCCCGACCCACACATGCACCACGCCGTCGGAGTAGTGGTGCGGGTCGGTGAATTCTGCACGATCGGTGATTCGATCGGCGTCGAACACGGTGATGTCGGCCACCAGATCGACGGCCAGGCGACCCCGCTCTGATTGACCCAGCCAATCCGCGGGCGCGGAGGTCATCTTCCGCACGGCCTCTTCCAAGGTCAGTGCCTCAAGTTCGCGGACATACCGTGCCAGGATGCGGGGGAACGACCCGTAGGTGCGCGGGTGTGGGAAGCCCACGCCGGGCTGCACGAGGTCTCCATCCGTCTCGAACATCGCCGTCGGGTGCTGCATGATGCGGATGACATCGGCCTCGTCCATGCCGTGAAAGATGCCGATGAACCCACCGCCCAATTGCAGCTCGATCAACGCCTCGATCGTCTCGTCGAGGGTGGTCGGCCGCCCGGCACCGACGAGGTAGTCGGCGAGCGTGCGACCCGTCATGTCCTCGCGGCCGTCGAGCGTCCGGAACTGAACGCTCTCGGGCCCTGGTCCAGTCTGCTGCCCGTAGATCGTGCGCATCTCGGACACCAGGCGAGCCCGGGTCACGGGGTCGGCCACGCGCGCGGCGAAGGCATCGGCGCCGTCCGCGAGCGCCCATGGCGGAAACAGCAGGTCCGAATAGGTGCTGAACGCCGTGTAGGGATACACGTCGTGTACGACTTCCTGCCCCGCGGCGGTGGCCGAATCGAGCATTGCGAGCGTGCGGCTCGTGCCGCCCCACTGGTCCGCGCCGGTCACTTTGTGATGGTTGATCTGCACGGGAATGCCTGCGCGGCGACCCACCTCGAGGCTCTCGTGCACGGCTTCCATCACGCGCACGCCCTCGTCACGCAGATGCGTCACGTAGATCCCGCCGTAGGTCGCAGCCACTTCCGCGAGTGCGACGACTTCATCGAGCTCAGCATATGCGGCGGGCACGTACTCGAGCCCCGTCGACAGGCCCAGCGCCCCCTGCTGCATCGTCGAGTCGACCAGCGCGCGCATCCATGCGAGTTCGGAATCGGTCGGTGCACGATTCTCCAGACCCATGACGCGCTCTCGTGCCCACGTGTGACCCGCGAACAGCCCGACGTTGGGCGCCATGCGCACGCGGTCCATGTACGCGTCGAGCGGCCACGGCTGCTCCTGACTGTGCAGCGGGGCGAGCACGGTCGTGATGCCCTGCCGAATGAAGTTCTCAGCGTCCGGGTGTTCTTCGAGGGTGACGAGGTGCGCGTGGTTGTCCCAGAAGCCGGGCGTGACGGTGAGGCCGGTGACGTCCACGATCTCCGCGCCCAGTGCGCCGAGTTCGGGGCCGATGTCGGCGATGCGCCCGTCCTTGATCGCGACGTCGGCGATGAACGGGGGAGCGCCCGTACCATCCACGACGGTCCCGCCCACGAGCACGGTGTCGTAGACCGGTGCCTCCCCACAGCCGGCGGCCAACGCCAGCACGAGCACGACCGAAGCCGCCCCACGCACGCGCATCACGGCGTGTCCGGCACGATGAACACGAAGTTCGTCAGGCCACCGTCCGGCCCAATCGACAGCGTGATGCGCCTGCGCTGGTCACCCCATGTGGCCCGATACACGAACTCAGTGTCGTCTCCGACCTGCTTACGAGCCACCAACGTCAGATCGTCTGGCCGTCCGAGGCCGTCGAGTTGGCTCTGAAGCGCTGCGCGCATTCTCGGGAAGACCGTCTGCCGCACGAAATCCCAATCGGTCAACTCGATCGAACCGTCGGACATCTTCTCGATCATGTCCGCCACGTACGTGGTAACGACCGGATCGTCTGCGATGGCCTCGGTCGGCAGCGGCTCGGGTGTGAGCGCCGGGTCGACCAGGGCGCCGATGCGCATCGCCAGCGGAATCGACATGGTGCTGCGCGCGTTGGTGAGCACGATCACCGAAAGGTCTTGGTCCGGGAACCGCGTGTATTGGTTCACGAAGCCCTGCC
Source organism: Gemmatimonadota bacterium (assembly GCA_027623325.1). Classification (GTDB taxonomy): domain Bacteria; phylum Gemmatimonadota; class Gemmatimonadetes; order Longimicrobiales; family Gaopeijiaceae; genus UBA2589. The sequence goes on along the minus strand of JAQBXY010000009.1, from coordinate 88,983 downwards.
ACGACCCGCCGTGCTCGACAACCGGCTGTCCCGCGACCTCGTTGAAGAACCACGCGAACCCATAGGGATGCGTGTTGCCGCTGTTGAGAACCATCGGGCTGAGGATCTGATCCCAGCTCTCGGGCGAGAGCACCGTCCGGGTCCGTACGACCTCGTTCCAGGCGACCATGTCACGCAAGCTGAACAGCATGCTGCCGTCTGCAGTCGTGTTGGTCTGTTCGGCCACGTGCGACGCGTTTTGCAGCCCCCCGGGGCCAGGCATGTACCCGCGGGCCCGGTGCGGCACGATCTCGGTTGCCGTGTTGATCCGGATCGTGGGCATGCCCGCAGGGTCGAACACGCGCTCACGCAGGAAGTCCCAGTACGGCACGCCTGTGACCCGGCTGATCATCACGCCGAGCATGGCGTAGCCGGTGTTCGAGTAGTTCCAGCGCGTCCCGGCCGGATACTCGAGCGTGAGGTCCGACGCCATGCGCACCAGGTCGTCTTCCGAGTAGTTCGTCGCGTAGTCGAACGAGGCGCTGGTGTAGTCGGGGATGCCGGAGGAATGCGTCAGCAGGTGGCGCACCGTAATCGGCTGCCACGACTCCGGAGCTTCCGGCAGATGCACGCGAATCGATTCATCGAGGTCGACCCGTCCATCCTCGACCAGGACCATCACGCCGGCTGCCGTGAATTGTTTGCCCACCGAACCTGACTGGAACATGGTCTCCGGTGTTACGGCCGAGCCGGTTTCGATATTCGCGAGTCCGAAGCCCTTGGCCATCAGCACGTCACCGCCGTGTGCCACAGCCACCGCCACCCCCGGCGTACGGGTCCGATCCATCGCCTCGCGCACGTCCGCCTCGATGCCGGCCACGGCGGTCGCGGGCGTGGCAGTCTTCTGAAGTCTCCACGGCACGGGACGGGCGCGACGTGTCGGCCATACCTCGTCGAGCGTGAACCCGTCGTACAGCACACCGCCACGCATGACCCGGTCGATGTCCTGGGTAGCCTCGATGTCCGTGAGCGGGTCGCGGTTCAGCACGACCAGGTCGGCCAGCTTGCCCACCGCGATGCTCCCCAAGTCGGAGTCGTAACCAATGGCCTCGGCACCCATGATCGTCGCGACCCGCAGGACGTCGTGGTTGGACATGCCCCCCTCGGCGAGCAGCTTCATTTCCCAGTGGTTCGACAGGCCCTGCACCTCGCCATGCCCGCCCAGTGCGACATTGCCGCCGGCTCCCAGGATCGCGTCGGCGCCCTGGGCGACCTCGATGTTGCTGAAGTCCTCGGGTGCGAACCACAACTGCCGCGTCGAGCTTCGCTGGTACAGCTCGCCTTCGGCATGCCACCGGGCCGCCCGCGCATCCTCATGTGGTCGCTCTTCGGCGAGCAGACGGTAGATCGGCAACGCCGCCCCGAACGAGACGACCAGAGTCGGCGTGTACGTCACGCCCGTACGCGCGAAGAGTTGGACGATGTCGTCGTAGATCGGAGCGACCGGCACGGCATGTTCGTTCCCGCTGAACCCGTCGATGGCGTGTGTGAGGTCGGCTTTCGTGTCGGCCCCGCCCTCTGTGGTGGGCATCATGCCGAGTTCGCGCGATGCCTGAGCGACCCACGCGCGCTGCTGTCGGTCGCCCACCAGGTACGACTTCAAGACATGCGTGCCATACTCGTCCCGATAGCGGCGCAGCAACGCCAGAGTCTGTTCGTACGATTGCAGGTTCAGCATGCCGAACAGGCCCGGGCCGGTCGACACGACACGCGGCGCGGGCACCCCGTCGGCTTCGATCACATCGGCCAGTTCGAACACGTCGAGCGGAGCCTGTGGGTTGCGTACGGTCGTGATGCCGAACGCCAGGTTGGAAAACGCGAACGTACCCTCGGGCTCGAGCAGATCGCCACGCGCACCGAAATGGGCGTGCACGTCGATGAAGCCCGGCACGATGACGCGCCCCGAAAGGTCGATGACGCGGGCTCCTTCGGGCACCGGCCGTGTGCCCGTCGGACCCACCCACCTGATGCGCCCGTCCGTCACCACCACGTCACCCCGCTCGATCACCTCGTCGCCGCGCATGGTGACGATCTTTGCACCGCTCAAGACGACGGAACCGGTCGGGGCGGCTCTCGGCACTTCGACCCCGATCGGCGTTGTGGTCGGCAGCGTACTCCCGTCGCTGCTCACGCGTCCGATGCGGGGTCCCTCGGTCCACAGCAATGTGGTACCGTCGGGCGTCCACGCCGCACTCGTCGCACCGGCCGAAGTGAGCGGCGCGCCCTCGGGCGTGAGGGGCACCGGCCCGGCCGCGACGGCCACCGGCATCTGCACACGCATGACGGCCGGGCCGGCGCGCACGGCGACGAATCGCCCGTCGGGGCTGATGCGCAGTTCGGCCGCGGGCGGACCGGACATGGTGGCGACACTTTCCGGCGGGCCGCCCGCGAGCGGGACGCGGACCAGGCCGGCCGCTCCGGACGAGAGGTAGACGGCGTCGGTCGCCGGCCCGAAGTGCGGGAACCTCAACCCGTTCGAAGGCGCGATCGTGCGGTACACACCGCCGTCGGTCGGAACCGAGACGATGTCGGCCGAAGGTGGCACCGCGGTGCCCGGCCCGAGGGACGGCACCGAAGCCGCGGCGCCCAACGAGGCACGCAACGCGATCACCGCGTCAGAATCGGGGGTCCACACCGGGTCGGCCCATAACGCGGGGGCGTCCGACAGGCGCTCGGGCACCCCGCCCGCGGCGCTCGCCTTCCAGAGGTGACCGCCTTCTTCCGTCCAGGTGACGTAGGCGATCCAGCGGCCGTCGGGCGACCAGGCCGGCATGAACTCGCGCGGCCGAGGCTCGTCCGTCAGGCGCCGGGGTGTGGAGCCCACAGCGTCGGTGACCCAGATGCGAGCGAGCGACGAGAAGGCGACGTGTCCGCTCGACGCGGCTGCGATCCCATGTGCTCGTCGGGCACGCACCGGCCCGGTCTCAACCGGCCGGGGAAAGTCCAGGCGCTCGGCAACCTGCAAACGCACGGCCGCTTCGAAGGGGACGGGTGTGACCTCGTCGGTGTTCAGGTCCAAGCGCTGGATGCCACCGCGAAGCTCCACGAGCAACGCGCTCCCATCGGGCGTGAACGCGTAGTTCGGAAGCACGTCCCGCGTCGCACGACCCTCGAGTTGATGCCGTTGAATTGGATAGGCGATCCAGCGTTCCGTTCCCGCTGACAGGTCTCTTGCCTTGAGGCCCGTGCGGCCGTCGCGCATGGCTGCATAGACGAGCGTCCTGCCGTCCGGAGACACGCGCGGCTTCATCGCCTGGATGCCTTCCAACGGCACCGGCCTGCTGTGTCCCACCGCCGGGTCGTATCGCATCACCGCACTGCTGGCCCCGTTCCGGCTACCGTAGGGACGAGGCGTCACCGACGTGTAGTAGACGGACCCGTCGGGCGCGACCGACGCACCGTACGGACCTGGTGCCGGGGACGACACGAGGGGTGCCGATGGGCCGTTCCCGTTCTCGACGAGCCGTGTCTCGGATCCGTCCGCAACGTCGAACGCCCACAATTCGGCGACTCGCTGAAACGCGCCCGTCACGACGGTCACGAACAGGGTTTCGCCGTCCACCGACCAATCCGGGGAGATGAACGTCGACCCGGTCCGGTCGCTGACGCGACGCGCGTCCGACCCGTCGGAGCGCGCTATCCAGAGGTTGTCAGCACCCGACTCGTCGCTGATGTACGCGAGCCAGGCACCGTCCGGCGAGTAGCGGGGCTGCGACTGAAACGCGGTGCCGGTCAGCACGGGCCTCGCTGCACCGCCCGCCACGGGCAACGCGTAGATGTCCCCCAGCAGCTCGAAAACGAGCCCGTCGCCGCGCGGCGAGACATCGAGCGACAGCCACGTGCCCTCGTCCGTGGAGAACGCCACCTCACGAGTCTGGGCGTCGGCTTCCGTAGGACACAGGAAGGCCACCGTCGCGACTGTAATGAAAAACGCCGAACCGCGACGTGCCATGGAATCGATTTCCTTCGTGTGTGACGTGAGGCCAGTCGACCCGGACGATCTCGGGGGAGGTCCCCTACGTTTGGAATCGCCGTCGGGCAGGAACGGGTACTTCAACTCCACCGACCCGATCTCGCCGCAGAGTTAGCGAACCTGCACGCCGGTCGGCCTAAAGCGCAACGGAACTCACGGACCGGCCCCACCGGCTATCCCGCCTTCGACAATGACGGCTAACGTTCTAGGTCTCAGGCGTGCTCGTTTCCAGCGAGGGGCTGAGCGAAGCGACGCCCCGAGTGAAACGGGCATGCCCCGAAGGGCCGCGCCCGCGCAGCGGGCGCGTGCTGAGACTGTTTGTTAGACGTCGTTGTCCTCCGCACGCTCATCCCACCCACTTCACACAAGTCTGCGGGATGCTGGCATGACGCGTGGTCAGGCTCGGGGTCTGGAATTCTGCAGCCGGAGCACGATGCGCGGCCAGATCGCGCGCCGCAAGGCGAGTGGTCTGGACCCCGCAGTCTACCCAGACAGCAACAATTCCGTGTTGGAAAGCAGGTCCGGCTGCCGGTGGTCCAGCTCTTGTGCCAGCCTCTGCATTAGGTCGCCGATGTACTCAAGAACCTGGGCATACTCATCGATGCCCGTTTCGAGCCACGTCGTCTGCATCGCGATCGTGCTCCTGATCGCGTTGCTATTCGGGTAGCCCACCGTCCGGTAGGACGGAAGGCTCCTCCCCGCCGCTCGCTCTTGAGTGGTCACACCTGACGCCTCTCGTGATCCGAAGAACTCGGTTGCGACCCGCTCGGTCACACCGAGATCCAGATCATCCCGCACCAGAGGGAAGATATGCTCAAGCAACACCTTACGCGCGACACTCTCTTCTTCCATTGCGTCAAGCAGAAGATAGCGGACACCTGCCAGCTTGAGCCGTAGCTCCGGATCTCGGATCTGCGACAGCCGGCCTGACGTAATGAGTGCATCGAGGGCCCCTAACGAGGGATCCAAGGAAGGGCTGTAGCCGGTCGATAGAAACACCAGCGTATCCACCACCGGAACCATCGAAGAGCCCGGGCTTGAGTCGAGCAGGGTCAGGAGACCTCGAGTTCCAGACACGACCCGTGAGAGAGAAGCGATCTGTGACGAGACGAGGTCACGATTGCGCTCGAGTTCCCGCTGAACGCTCGTCAGTTCCTGGACCAGGTCACGATTGAGTTCACGGTCGGCTCGCCAGCCCTCTAACATGAACGCCGCCAGAATGCTCACGAGAATCACCAACCCCTCAGTCAGCAGTGCGACTCCGCGTCCATATCGACTTGATGCCACGCGCACTCCTCGGAGTTGTCTTGCTTTCTGACCAATGATTCTGCTGCATGGCCTACGTCCTAAATCCCTCTCAGGATTGCCATACCCCGACATGGTGACGCAAATCGCTCATGCCGACGCCGCTTTGGCGAACCTGCATGTGGCTCCCCCTGGCACGCAAGGAGTCGCCCCCGGTTCGCACCTCCGATTCTGTCTCCGACAATGACGTCTAACGTTCTTGTGTTGCCGACGTGGCCCACCGTCAGCGGGCCTACAGACTGCCCTACCGGAGAATACGCGCCACCCAGTTTCCGCGCCACGAATGCCTCGGGCCATGTAGGTCGGAGCGACCGAAGGGAGTGGAGCCGGCAACACTTTGTTAGGCGAAGTTGCCTACCACCGAAAACCTTGGTCTGCCTCTACTCTGCAGCGTCGACATCAACCGTAAAGGGCCGATGCGGCACGTGATACGCGATTCAAGGTCGTCCGGACTTCGTACATCAGATCGTCAGCAGGCATCTCAGGATCTTCTAGGAGCATGCGATAACCGATGCCCATAGCGTACTCGGCGAAGGCCACCTCGTAGGAAAGCCTGCGGAACGCCGGATCCTCGACCCCTCCATTGCCCAGGGCGGCCGATACCACCGGGTGATCAAGATTGATCAGAATGGCCAGGCGATCGGCGTTGAATTGGGAACGGTCTCCTTCGCGTCCCATCGCTCGGTATTCGACGGTGAATCCTCTCCCGGCGCGGTCGACTGGACGTTCCGACCTGCTAACGGCGGGGGCGTCTGCTGAATCTGGGGCCCGATGGACGGGCGACTGATGCAGGACTTTCGGCAGGCGCTCTACGCCAAGCCCCGCACCGCGGAAGGCTTCCTCCATCTGCTCCTGTGTGAACAACCCGAGTCGATGAGTTTCGGCTCGACGCTCGATCCCACGCTCCGTACCAATCAGATACTCGAACTCGAGTCGAGAAATCGTCCGAAGCGTGAAGGCCCCACGCGAGTCGTGCCGAGTCATGGGCCTTACTCCCTTTTGGACGCACTGAAGCGTCTCGCGACTCCGCTGCACCGCCTCGGCGGCACAAGCGGGTCCTCGGTCTGCCGAGCGCTGTAGGTTTACGCAACGGGACCCGCGTCCAAGTATAAATTTCTGCGTCGACTGTCGTGGTCCAGGAAGGAGCAACCGAATGAAGTTCAGTGTCTGAAGTCGACCTGTACCACCCCATCAAGCAGTTCCTGGAAGCGCAGGGCTACGCGGTGAAGGGTGAGATCGGGGCTTGTGACGTCGTGGCCGTGCGGGGGGACGAGCCCCCGGTCGTCGTCGAATTGAAGCAGCGGCTGAACCTCACCTTGCTCCTGCAGGCCGTCGACCGGCTCGCGGTGTCCGATTCGGTGTACATCGCCTTCCGAATTGGAAGCGGCCACACGGCGGTGTGGCGGTCCAAGAAAAAGGAAGTGACGAGCCTGCTTCGCCGCCTCGGACTCGGACTGCTCACGGTATCCGGGCGGGGCAACGTCATTGCCGTCCTGGACCCCGCACCGTATCGACCACGGCCGAACGTTCCGCGCCGCAAGCGCTTGCTCAAGGAGTTTGCGGAGCGAATCGGGGATCCGGAAGCGGGGGGTTCGGCTTCACGTCAACGACTCACCTCCTATCGCCAGGACGCGCTTCGGTGTGCTCGCGAGTTGGACGAGAAGGGTGTGCTCAAGCTCAGCGTCATCCGCGAAGGAGCTGACGTGACCCGCGCAGGGGCCATCCTGAGAGACAACCACTACGGCTGGTTCGAGCGGGTGAGGACCGGCCACTACGAGCTGTCACCCAAGGGACGACAAGACTTGGCCCTCTGGTCGGAAGCGGTGGCGAAGCTGCCGCGTTGACCTTAGAGAGGTTGCCGACGGCCTACTTCACTCGGCACGTTGCAACGGCGCCCTCGGCCGCGACGGGCGTACCCCTATCGATTCGACAACCTCCAGCAGGCCGATCCGAGAAATGGACCTTCCCTACCACACGTTGGACGTTTTCACGGACACCACGTTCGGGGGCAATCCGTTGGGGGTCTTTCCGGACGCGGCTCATCTGCCGACGGACCTCATGCAACGCATCGCGCTCGAGATGAACCTCTCGGAAACGGTCTTTCTCGGCCCTCCGGAAGGTCCGGGAGGGACGGCGCGGGTCCGCATCTTCACGCCGGGGCGGGAAGTACCGTTCGCGGGGCACCCCACCGTCGGCTCCGCGATCTTCCTGGCATCTCAGGGGATCGACGCGCAGCTCGACGCGGCTGGATGCGGTGAGGCAACCCTCGTTCTCGAGGAGAACGTGGGGCCCATCCCCGTGGTCGTCCGCTTCGAGGGGGGCCGCCCGGTCTTCGCCCGTTTCACCACGGCGGTCCGTCCCGAGCATCGCCCCTCGATGTACACGCCGGCCGAGCTTGCTGCGATGGTCGGGCTCGTCGAGGCCGATATCGGAGGCGGGGGCCTCATCCCGGAAATGGTCTCCTGCGGGCTGGAGTACTTCATCATCCCCATCAAGACGGTCGAGGCCGCACGGCGTTCGGTCCTGGATACCGGTGCTTGGAAGCGCATGCTGGCCGACGCCTGGGCTCATCACGTGTATCTGGTATGTCTCGAGGCCGAGGGCGAGGGCGTCGATGTGCACGTGCGCATGTATGCCCCCGGGTCGGGCGTTCCGGAAGACCCGGCCACCGGTTCTGCGGCGGCGGCGCTCGGTGGGTACTTGTCGAAGGCCGACGGACGCGAGGCCGGATCCCTATCGTGGACCGTGGAACAGGGCCTGGAGATCGGGCGGCCGAGTCTGCTCTACGTCGAGGCGGAACGTGTTGGCGGGATGACGACAACGGTGCGAGTCGGAGGCAGTGCGGTCGCGGTGAGCCGAGGGACGATGACGGTCCCCGACACGGGATGAAGCGAGTCGCGTTCGCTCTCGTGGCCCTCGCGCTCTTCGCGGTGCTGCTCGGTCCCACTATCGTGACGCGGGTCGCGATCCCGATTGTGAACCCGATCGTCGGCACGGTCGCCTCGGGGGATCGCGTGCCCTCCTCGGGAGCGGTAGACCTCCACAAGACGCTCGCGATCGTGGACCTGCACGGGGACGCGCTGCTGTGGGATCGGTCCTTGCTGCGCAGAAACAGCGTCGGACACGTCGATCTGCCACGGATGATCGAGGGGCGCATCGCGCTGCAAGCCTTCACGGTCGTCACGAAGGCACCCTTCGGATTGAACATCGAGGCCAACTCCGACGACTCCGATCTGATCAATCTGCTTTCGGTGCTTCAGGGGTGGCCTCCCCGCACCTGGACGAGCCTCCTCCAGCGCTCGCTCCATCAGGCGCACAAGCTGCGCGACGCCGCTGCGGCGTCGGGTGGCCGCCTGGTTCTGGTTGAGTCCCGGGAGGAGTTGGCCACATACCTGCGCGCCCGAGCCGATGCACCGGGCACGGCTCCGCTCGCAGCAGCCTTCCTCGGGATCGAAGGCGCCCATGCGCTCGAAGGCGATCCGGCGAATCTGGAACGGGTCTTCGACGCGGGCTTCCGGATGGTGGGCCTGACTCACTTCTTCGACAACGCGGTAGGCGGGTCCGCGCACGGCATCGACAAGGGCGGCCTCACGCCCCTCGGTCGTGCGGTTGTGGTCCGAATGGAGGAGCTGGGCATTGTGGTCGATCTCGCGCACGCGTCCCTCCCGCTCATCGACGACGTCCTCGACCTCGCGACGGCTCCCGTTGTCGTGTCACACACAGGGGTGAAAGGCACGTGCGACAATCGGCGCAACTTGGATGATGGTCGGTTGAGTCGGATCGCGGCGACGGGTGGGGTCGTCGGCGTCGGGCTCTGGCCTACGGCGATCTGTGGCGAGTCACCGGCGGACTGGGCGAAGGCGGTCCGGCACGCAGTCGACGTGATGGGTGTCGACCACGTCGGTCTGGGTTCAGATTGGGACGGTGCGGTGCCCGCGATCATCGATGCGGCGGGTACGGTGTATCTGGTGGAGGCACTGCTCGAGGAAGGGTTCACGAACGATGACATCGCAAAGATCATGGGTAGCAACACGATTCGTGTCCTGCTCCAGACGCTCCCGACCCGAGCGCGATGACACGGGGCGATTCGGCATCTTCGACCCCCGCGGCCCGATGATGCGGCGGACCTGCGTAGTACTCGGCCTCGTCGCGATCCTCGCGAGCTCCACCGCCTCCGCCGTTTCCGGCCAGACGATCCTGGGCCGAGTGCTCGATCAAGTGAACGAGGCCCCGGTCGCCGGCGCGATCGTCTCCCTGATTACGCGCGATGGTACGGAGCGCGTCAAAGTCCTGGCGGATTCACTCGGACGCTTCGTACTCACGCCGCCCGAGGCAGGGGAGTACGTCCTCGCCGCCAGTCGCTTCGGGTACATGGATACGACCTCGCCTCTGCTCTCCCTCGGCGTCGAAGGGCAGGCACCCCTCGAGTTGATGCTGTCCCCCGAGCCGTTCGGGCTGGAAGGGATCGAGGTTTCGGTCGAGGAACGAGCGTCCGAGGAGCTCCAGAGCATGGGGCTCAGCCCCAATCAACTCGGCAATCGCTGGATCGATCGGAAGAGAATCGAGGAGATCCCCATCAAGATCGACATCGGGGCCATCCTGGAGCGGACCGCTCAGTCCAACATCCTCATCATCCGGCCGGCGAACCTCGCGCCGGGCAGCGACGACATGGGGCTGTGCGTCTCACTCTATCGGACGCGCTCTATGGGCCGCGGGCATTGCGCGCTCGTCGTGCTGGACGGGATCCCGATCTCGGGTGTGCAGGCGCTCGATATCGACCCGGACGCGGTGGAGAGCATCGCGGTCCTGGAGCCGATGCAGTCGACGACGTTCTACGGCACGATCGGCGGTTCGGGTGCGGTTCTGGTCTGGACTCGACGGGGAGGATAGGCTGAGACACCCCCGAAACGGAGTGTCTCATGAAGTTGTCCGCTCGCCCCGAAATCCGTGACCTCGCTCTCGCCCTGGCCGCTGTCCCGCTCGCACTAGGGGCGTGTCAGGCCCCTGATGCGCCGGCCGCATCCGCGGCCGACGCCAGCGCCCCCTGGGACTGGTCGGAAGAGTACGTGCGCGCTGCGGTCAACGAAGTTCGCGCGGGTCGTGACCTCAATCCGGATTCCTGGCCGGGGGGCGCCCGCGTCGCGGTGCTGCTCTCCTTCGATGTGGACAACGAGACCGTTCAGGGGCTGCGCACGGGTGAAGTAAGCATCGGCCCGCTGTCCCAGGGTCAGTACGGATCGCGAGTGGCCCTGCCCCGCATCGTACGACTCCTCGACCGCGAGAATATCCCCTCAACGTTCTTCTTCCCGGCTTGGAGTCTCAAGCTGGCACCGGAGCAAGCAGGCCTCATCCAGGCTTCCGGCCTCCACGAGATCGCCGTGCACGGCTGGATCCACGAATTGAACACCTCACTCGACGGGCAGACCGAACGGAGGCTCCTGATTCAGGCGGTCGACGCGATCGAGGAGATCACCGGCGAACGTCCGGTCGGCTACCGCGCACCATCGTGGAACCACAGCCCGAACACGCTGACTATCGTGCGTGAGCTCGGCTTCCTCTACGAGAGTTCACTCATGGCCGACGACCGACCCTACGAGTTGGTGCAAGCCGGCGAACCGACCGGCGTCGTCGAGCTACCCGTCGAGTGGATCCTGGACGACGCGCCGCTCTTCAATCCTCGCGGCAACTCCTACATGAACCCGCGCGACGTCATGCAGGTCTGGATCGACGAGTTCGACAAGGCGTGGGAGGAGGGCACGATGTTCCTGCTTACGATGCACCCGCACGTCTCCGGACATCGGTCGCGCATCGTGGCGCTGGAGGGGCTCATCGACCACATGCAGGCCAAGGGCGGCGTCTGGTTCGGCACGCACGAAGATGCGGCGCGGTATGTACGGGAGCAGGCGGGGATGAACTAGGCAGCGTCCAGCCCGGCAAGCCGGCAAAGCCGGTCAGGCGGTCTACGGCGTTGAGCACCCCCCACGACATCGCGAGGTACAGGCCGAGGACCTGCCAGACAGAGCGACGATGGATCTCGCTCAGGGTCTCAGAAAGACGCCTCGTCTACATGACCAGGCACCCTTCGGGTCGAGCACAATTCGGATCGATCGCCGGCAGGTTGAGGCGGGACAGGATCGCGTTCACAGCCGCGAGGTCCGTCGCCCAGATTTCGCTCAGTCGGGTCGTGTACCCCTGGAGCTCCTCGACGAGGATGTCGAAGATGACCGGCATATTGTTGCCCGGTCGCCCGTCTCCGCGCTCCGCCATCGACATGAGATTGGCGAGTCGGTTGTTGACCTTGATGGGGAAGTTGAGCGGATCCTGATTGCTCTGATTTCGGACTTGGTAGACGTTGCCTTCGACTTCCGAAGCGTTCGTCGAGAGCCGTTCGCCGGCGGAGCGCAAACGTCCGTCGTCGGACCGCTCGTACCGATCGGCGAGTTGGGTCTTTACATTGCGAATCGCGATCACGGCCTCGTTCGCTTCACTCACCTTGTCACGCACACCGCGTGAGAACTGATACTGCGCGTGGAGATCGGCGTCCGAGACGTCGGTCAGCCAGGGGTTCCGCGCGACGGTGAGCGGCACGTTCATCGTTGTGCCGTCGGCGGTCAGTCGGACGGTGTACCGACCCGGTGGAATGGCAGGGCTGAAGCTGCGGACACCCCACAGCACCATCCCAGGAAACACCTGCGCCGGCTCCGTCCGCAAATCCCACTGCAGGAAGTTGAGGCCCGCCTCGTTCGGCAGACTCGGGCCCGCGTAACGAGCCTCGGGCCCCGCCGGTGTGTCGTCGTCCGCCTCGTCCTCGGCTTCTGGTTCAAACGTACGTAGCACGGTCCCGACGGAATCGAGCACCTCGAGGCGCGCGCTCCCGGCCGCGGCCGGTAGCCACCAGCTCAGCGTGACACCCGGCCCCGAGCGAACCGCCGTCGCCGGGGTGAACAGCTTGGCTCGCGCCGTCATGCCACCAGCGGCCTCACGAAGAGGCGCGATGTTGTCGAGCACCCAGAAGCCGCGTCCGTGGGCCGTGATGACCAGCTCGTTGTCCTCGACGATCAGATCCACAATGGGCAGATCCGGCAGGTTCGGGTTCAGCTCCTGCCAGCGCGCGCCATCGTTGTACGAGATGTACACGCCGTGTTGTGTCGCCGCATACAGCAGGCCCTGCCGCTTCGGATCCTCGCGGACGGCGTGGACATAAGCGTCGGCACGAATTCCGCTGACGATCTTGGTCCAACTCTGACCGTAGTCGCTCGTCTTCCAGATATGCGGCGCGAAATCGTCCAGCAGCGGTCGGCGCACGGAGACGTAGGCCCGACCCGAGTGGAAGGCCGAGGCATCGATCTGGCTCACCCGACCGAAATCGGGCATGTCCGGCGGCGTGACGTTCGTCCAGGTCGCTCCGTTATCGCGTGTAACGTGCACGAGCCCGTCATCGGATCCCGTCCAGATGACATTCACATCGAGCTTGCCCGGTCCGACCGCGAAGATCGTGGCGTAGACCTCAGGGCCGTTCATGTCTCCCGTGATCGGACCACCGGAGTGCTGGAGCGTCATCGGATCGGCGCGCGTCAGGTCGTCGCTCAGCTGATCCCACGTGCGGCCGCCATCGTCCGTCATCCACAGCCGCTGCGACGAGGTGTAAAGCCGCGTCGGGTCGACGGGTGAGAAGATGATGGGGAAGGTCCACTGCCAACGCTCCCGGATGTCGATGGCCGGCTCACCCGAGTAGAACCACGGGTACGGGTTCACCTCACGCGAGGTCCCGAGTCGGCGGTTGAATTTGTCGATGTACGAGCCGTTGTTCGTCCCGGAGTAGAAGACGTCGACGTCTCGTGGATCCGGCGCGATGTAGCCGGGCTCACCGCCCCCTGCGACATAGGCCACGCCCATCGAGCCCTCGGTGACCGACCCACCTCGGCCGCCGCCGCCACCGCCGCCGCCCCCTCTCCCGCCGCCGCCAAAGCCGAAGCGCGACGCATTCCAGTTACCGGGGAGGCAGAGCGTGCTGTTGTCCTGCTGCGAGCCGCACACATGGAACGGCTCGTGGGCCGTCGTGACCACGTGATAGAACTGAGCGGTCGAGAACTCCTGATCGGTCCAGTCCTCGGCGGTATTCGCCGTGACCGCACCGCCGCCGTCGTTCGCAACGACGAGGTGCGCAGGGTCGTTAGGATCGATCCAGAGATCGTGGAAGTCGCCGTGTGTTCCGTTGTCGATCGTCTCGTAGGTCTCGCCGCCGTCCGCCGAGCGGAAGAACGAGGTGTTCTGCATGTACACCACATTCTCGTCCATCGGGTCGGCGAAGACGTGCGTGTAGTAGAACGCTCGCTGCCGGATGGCCCGATCGTCGTTGACGAGATCCCACGTGGCGCCGGCGTCGTCACTGCGGAAGAGTCCGCCGTTGTCGTTCTCGAAGAGCGCCCACACCCGATCCGAGTTCGCTCCGGACACAGCCACTCCGATGCGGCCCACGAGCCCTTCCTGCGGCATTCCCGGATTCCGCGTCATTTCGGTCCAGCTCTCGCCGCCGTCCGTGCTCTTGAACATGCCGCTGCCGGGCCCGCCGCTCGACATCTGATATTCCTTGCGATACGCCTCCCACAGCGACGCGTACAGGACGTTCGGATTGTTGCGGTCGATCACGATGTCGATCGCGCCGGTCTCGTTGTTGCGGTAGAGAACCCGCCGCCACGTGTCTCCGCCGTCCGTACTCTTGAAGACGCCTCGCTCCTCACTCGGCGCGCTGTACTTCCCGAAGGACGCGACGTAGATGATGTCGGGGTTCGTCGGATGGATCCGGATCTTCGAGATGCCGTGCGAGTCGCGGAAGCCGACGTGCTCCCAGTTTTCGCCGGCGTCCCGACTCCGGTACACGCCGTCCCCCGGCATGATGTTGCCGCGGATGCACGTCTCGCCCGTGCCGATGAACACGAGGTCCGGGTCCGAGTCGCTAACGGCGACGGCACCCACCGAAGCCGCGGTGATCTGGTAGTCGGTGACCGGGTCCCATCGCTCACCGGCGTCGGTCGTCTTCCAAAGCCCGCCTCCGACGGCGCCGAAGTAGGCTTCGTTCGGCCGCCCCACTACACCGCTCGACGCAATCGAGCGACCTCCTCGATCGGGCCCGATGTTGCGCCACCGGAAACCCGCCAGGAAGGCGGAATCGAGCGTAACGTCCTGCTGGGCCTGAGCAGGCGCGGGCGTCAGGGGAAGCGTTACCAGGGCGGTCGCGACGAAGGCGAGCGCTGTACTCAGGGGATTTCGGAACATGGTTCTCGTCACGCGAAGAGGTCTCGGATCGGGAGGGCAACCGCCAAAGTAGGGGATGGAGCCCCGCGCCAACACCCGCGATCAACGGTCTGGGTTCAGCCGCTTCCGAGTGCCGCGAGGCGATTTCGGGCGTGCGTGACGCGCGGCTGCAGCACGGCGTCGGCGTCGGCCCACAACGAAATGAGCCGGGAGTACGAGGCGCGCGCGTCTTCGACGTCACCGGCTGCGTCTGCAAGCCTGGCGTGACGCTCGAGCGCGTCGGCGAGGAGTGTTGGGAACCAGCGAACTTCGCTGATGGAGGTACCCTCGATAGCCCGGGCGAAGAGCTCCTGCGCTTCGTCGAGCCTGCCCATCTCCTCCAGCACCCGCGCGCGTTCCCACCAGCCCCAGCAACGGTAGTCACCACAGCGGAGGTGCTCGAATTGGAGCGTAGTGATCCTATCGAGCGCGACTTCGAGATCCCGCTGACCCATCGCCACCGCCCACTGCATGTAGTGGTGGGCCTCACGCTCCTGCTGCGACATCGATCGAATCGGCGTCGCCGCTTCGTACTCCGAGAGCAGCGCCTGGGCCTGGTCGCTTCTGCCCACGAACCCGAGGGCTGCAATCACGTTGGCGGCGACCCGACCATCTGCCGACATCCGGTCCACGGGCGTCAGGGCCAGAGCCGCCCGAACCGCCTCCAAAACCATGCGTTCATCCAATCCGAGGATCGCAGCGCTGTAGGCCCACGCCGCGTGAGCGTCAACCGCCCACGTGGGACGCTCCTCAATGGTCGCCAGGCGAATCGCCACAGCAAAGTGTTCGAGCGCCTCCGCGAAACGACCCATCCCGACATCCTCGGCGGCCAACTGATACTGCAAGTTGACTCTGCGTCCCTCTGGGATCGAAGCGGTGCGCAGGCCCTCCATGCGCTGGTCGTGTGCCTCGGCGAGTCTCCCTTGAACGGTGAGAAGGGTGATCGCCGCATTATGTGCGGCCCCGCTCGTAGGGTACCGCTCGAGGATCCGCTCGCTCAACGCCAGCGCCTCTGCGTCCCGTCGAGTATCCCAATAACCGTTCAGCAGATTCGTGTTCGCGACGAAGA
Organism: Gemmatimonadota bacterium; assembly: GCA_027623325.1. Classification (GTDB taxonomy): domain Bacteria; phylum Gemmatimonadota; class Gemmatimonadetes; order Longimicrobiales; family Gaopeijiaceae; genus UBA2589. The sequence goes on along the minus strand of JAQBXY010000009.1, from coordinate 73,303 downwards.
CCCCTCCGCCGGGCGACGAGACCGCCCGCTCGAGGAGTTGGACGGCCCGAGCCTTGTCATCGCGGGACAGCCGGAGCGCGAGATTGTTGAGAGCGGTCTGTTCGTCGGGGTTGATGGCGAGCACCCGTTCGTACGCCTGGATGGCACGCTGCGGCTGGACATCGAGATTCGTGAAGTAGTACGCCTCCGTCAGCCAGCGCTCTGTTTCGCCCGTGCCCTCTCTCAGGTCGTAGGCCCGCTGGAGCGCCGCGTCGCCCTCTGCCGGGTCACCGCCCCCGTTGCGAATGAGGACGCTCAGCTTGCGCCACGCCATTCCGAAGTCGGGGTCGAGTTCGAGTGCCGCCTCCAGGAGCGCGAGCGCTTCCGCATCCTCCCCCCTCGAATTCCGCTCGATCGCCTCGGTGTAGGCCCTTAGCGCCTCGAGCGATGCCGTCGTCACCTCGGCGAGCGATTCGCCCTGACGAATTTCGCGAAGCGATTCGCCGGCCTTCGACCGGATCCGCTCGGAGAGCTTGTCGATGGCGGCGAGCAGAGCGTTGTCTCCGGGGATCGTCTCACGAAACGCCGCGAGAGGCCGACCGCTGCTGGCTTCGACGAGCGACGCGGTCAGCACATAGCCACCGCCTAGCGCACCGACCTCACCCACGATGATCGCCTTGATCCCATCGCGTTGAGCGATCTCGCGAGCGATCTCCGCCGTCACCGTCGCGTCCGGCGCCAACCCCATCCGCTGTTTGGCTTCCGCTAGGTAGCTGTCCGGCACGACGCTGAGCGCCGAAGACTCTACGAGGTCGACACGCAAAGCCTCGGTCACGAGCCGGCCGATGCCCGGGTCCGCCGCCGTGGTCGTGAACTCGACGAGTACCAGCGGCTCCCGCTCCGCGAAGACACCCTGGGCGGCGAGGCTGCCCACCGGCCCAAAACCGCTCGACCACATCACGAAGTAGCCGAAAATCGAAATTCCGAGGAGCGTGAACGCGCCTAACCCTCCGAGGATGGCGTGACGCCACGTGAACAGCCGTGCTCGGGCGGTGGGTCGCGTTGTCGGTCGATCCAGCGATCCGGTGCCCGCGGCGAGGTTCGGGACGACCGCCGCTGCCTCGACAGGCGTCTCGTGCCCCTGAGCGGGCTTTCGCGACTCTTCGACACCTGGCAGACCTTCCTGAACGAAGGCCGTCGCGACACAGATCGGCAGCCCGATCACGAGCAGCACGAGCGCCATGGCCGGCACCCAGTCCGGCAGCCCCGCGGAGTTCGCCACGCCTTCGACGACTTGGAGCGCGCCCCACGACCCGACCAGGTAGATGCCCAGCACCTGCCACACCGAGCGTCGGTGGATTTCTCCGATGAGGTTACGTATGCGGCTCATGGTCGAGCAAAGTGGCGGGTGGCCGCCGACTCTACAAGCAGAGTCGCACGTCCGGGGCCCTGAAGGGCGTCAGCCGACCTCTGGCTGGAGCGCCCTCTCGATCGCCATATCGACTCGTGTCCGCGGCGGAGTCCGCACGATCGCGTCGCCGTCGCGGTACACACGGCACCGGGGACCGGCGCCCGGTTCACGTTGGGCCCACGGGTGAGGACCAGGCGCCACGTCTTCCCCGTTCACGAGAATCGTGGGGGACCCGAGATTGCTCGCGTGCGCGGGGCAGTCAGAGTCCTCGCTGTTCCATTCCGTCCAGACCGCAGGTACGTGCGCCGAGCGGCATGCCGCGGTCAGCACGTCCCGAGCGGCATCGACATTCGGACAGCCGGGGTCGTAGACGAGCTCGATCTGTAGCCTGAGGGACAGGTTGCACCTCCTGACACGCTTCTCGCCGCACGGCGCACGGCGAACCGGGGGGGGTGGCGGGCGCCCGACCGCACACCCAACGTACCGCTGTCATCTAACCCATCGCCCGGTTTTTTGTTACATGCCCTCCTCTGCTGCGGCCCCGAGGGGCCTGTTTCGTTCGAGCGGACACCTATCCGCAGCGTTCGTAACCGCCGCCCTCCTTTCGCTTTCTGCGCCCGCCGGCGCACAAGTCGCCGAGCCGAGCGCCGAGCCAACTCCCGAGCAGCGCTACGCCGACTGGATACGGCGGTTGGACTTCCGACCGCAGGAGTACTCCTTTCGCCGGAGCAACATGATCCAGCTCCTGCGCGCCAGCGGAGGGGGCGTTCTCCTGGTGCCGTCGTCCGACGGACTGACTCACGGGGGTACATTCCGCCAGCTCGAAGACTTCTGGTACTACACCGGCCTCGAAGTGCCGAACTCGATGCTCGTCCTGGACGCCGACAGCGACCGGTCGATCCTCTTCCTGCCGTCGACGGATTATCGGTTCGAGAATCCGGGGCGCAGAAACGATTTTCCGGGCCGGCCGCTGTTCACCGATTACCAGCTCCGCAGCATCGCCGGTATCGAAGAGTATCGGGACATGGCGGACTTCGAACGCTATCTCGCGCAGCGGGTGCGGGCCCGCACCACGCTACGCCTCAACGGCGGGACTCGCGGCGAGTTGTCTCCACCGGAGATTCCCCTGTTCGGCGCGTTGAGCCCGTTGCAGACGATGCTGCTCAACATCGCCTCGGCACACCCTGACGCCCGGATCGTGAATGCGTTCGAGGAGGTCGCCCGCGGCCGCATGATCAAGAGCGAACAGGAGATTCAGCGCATGCGGATCGCGGCCGACGCGACCGCACAGGGTATCCGCTCGGCGGCCGCTCTCATTCGCGTAGGCGCCGACGAGCGATCAATCCAGGGGGAATTCGAGGCGACCTGCCGTGCGCTGGGCGCCCAAACCATCCCCTTCACTCCCATCGTGAAGTCGGGTCCCAATAGTCTGTGGCCATGGCGTGTACTCGCGTCCCATTACGACAGGCGCAATCGGCCGATGGAGGAGGACGAGTTGGTGATCCTCGACGTTGGGTGTGAGGTCGACGGGTACATCAGCGACGTGGGTCGGACGTTCCCCGTGGGCGGGACGTTCACGGCGCTTCAACGAGAGAAGCTCATGGTCAGTACCAACGCAGCCGACGCGATCATCGCGGCCGTGCGCCCGGGAGTCACCCTGCGCGAACTGACCCAGATCGCGTACGATGCGATTCCCGACCATGAAGAACGGTACATGCAGACGCCGTCCTTCTTCGGGCACCACATCGGACTGTCCTCCGGAGACCCCGCGCTGCTGGACGAGCCGCTTCAGCCCGGCATGGTCTTCACGGTGGAGCCTTGGTACTACAATCACGACCTCGAAATCGCGGTCTTCGTAGAAGACGTCGTGCTGGTGACCGAGAGCGGCGTCGAGGTTCTGACGCGAGGGCTGGGAAGAACCCCGGAAGAGCTGGAGGCTTTGGTCCGATGAGTACACGACCGACGAACGACTCCGCGGATCTCGCGGCCGCGACGGAAGACGGCGGTGGCATCCTCTGCGTCCGGAATCCGGATACGCATCGCGGCTGGAATGGGATCCGCTACAAGACAGGCATGGCTGCCAAGAACGTCGGGTCGAAGAAGCTGTCGATGAACGTCGCGACCGTGCCCCCCGGCGCCGTGGCGTACGCGCATATCCACGTCGACTTCGAAGTGATGTTGTTCATCCTCCAGGGCAAGGTCCGCCACGAGTACGGCGAAGGACTCCAGAAGTCGATGGACAATCAGGCCGGCGATTTCATCTTCATCGAACCGGGGGTGCCTCACGAGGTGATCAACCTCAGCGATACCGAGCCGGTGATCGCCGTCGTCGCCCGCTCCGACGCATCGGAGTGGGAGAACATCGTCGACTTCCCCTCGACGCGGAGACCCGCGTGAGTGGCCGGGTCGAGGCCCTGTGGATCAAGAGGGCGATTCGCGGGGTGATGGATCCGGCTGAGCAACTGTCGCTGGTCGCAGGGAAGGGAGTCGACACGGACGCGAACTTCGGTCGCAGAAAACGCCAGGTCACCGTGATCGCGAAGGAGGCCTTCGACGCGATCGCGGAGGAGCTTCCCGGTGTCCAACCCTCCATGCGGCGTGCGAATGTCATGGTGAGCGGCATCGAACTGGAACAGACCCGCGATCGCGTCCTCACGCTGGGTGCGGTCCGGATCAGGATCCTGGGCGAGACGCGCCCCTGTGAGCGAATGGACGCCCAGGTCGCGGGGCTGACGGCCGCGCTGGACCCGCACTGGAACGGAGGGGTTTTCGGGGTCGTGCTCGACGACGGCCCCGTCCGGGTGGGCGACGTGGCCGCCCTTGCCGAGGATTAGGCCGACCGCTTCTCGCCCCTCGCAACCTCCGCCAGGATGTCCATCGCGTCCACGATCTGACGGTCGCTCAGGTACGGTGCCGGCCCAAAGCGCAGAGCCGTCCCTCGCGAGTCCGTGCGCACACCGCGTTCGAGCAGCGCCGCACAGAGCCCTTCCGCGTCGGGAGCGTGGAGCGCGAGGAAGCCCCCTCGCTCCTCTAGTCGGACCTCTCCGTCCAGCCTGACGATCGATGGGTCCAAATCCAGCCGCGCGAAGCTCTGGGCCAGCAGCCCAACCTGGTGCTGACTCACGGCTCTTAGAAACTCTCCGGTGAGCCCCTGCTCCGCGAAGAAGTCCATCACGACCGCTCCGCGATAATGCGAGGTCGGATCGTAGGTCGAGCCTGCGAAGCGAGCCGGCCCCTTTCCGTACGGCACCTCGCCTGGCCTCCGCACGGCTGCAAGCTCGGCGAACTCGGCGAACCAGCCCGTGATCACTGGGCGCAGGGTACAGTTCGGCGGAACCCTGAGCGCACAGTTCCCTTCCCCGAGTTGCAGGTACTTGTATCCGCCACCTACCACGAACGCGCGCTCGAATCCGGCGAGCGAAAACGGGACGACACCGAGCGAGTGGTACGCATCGACGAGCAGCTCAGCTCCATGTTTCGAGGACGCTTCCGCGACCGCGGATAGACCCGACACGATCAGACCGCTTCCGAACAAGACAGACGAGATCATCACGCACGCCGTCCGGTCATCGACCTCGGCAGCAACGCGTTCGGCCAATCCCCGCGCGGGGTCGGCTGACACCTTCACCACCTCGATACCTTCCTCGGCCAGTCGATCGAGTTGCCGCCGGATCGAGTGAAACTCCCCGTCGGTCGTCACGACGCGCGGTCGCTCCCGCAGGGGCAATGCCGACAGAAATCGTACAATCAGACCGTGGGTGTTGGTATCGAGCGTGATGTCACCGTCACACCCGCCCATGAGTCGACGGAACCCCTCCGCGACGCGGTCTGCCTTCTCGCCCGCAGCAGCCCACTTCCCGTCGGCGTGTTCGGCAGCGTCGAGCCACGCTTGCTTCTGCCCTTCGAACGCGACGTCCGGCCACGCCTGGTGCGAGTGCCCGGTGAGCAAGAGTCGGTCGGACACGCCGAACGACTGGTAGTACTCAGCAAGCGCGTTCGGGGAGGCCTTGAGTGCCTCGAGCGACTGGGGTGATGCAGGCCTCGGCGGAATCACAGGCGCGAACGGATTTCCCACAGGTCCGGAAAGAGCGGCGCGTTCAACGTCGTCCGCAGATAGGCCGACCCGGCCGAGCCTCCCGTTCCCTGTTTCATGCCGATCGTCCGCTCCACCATTTTCACGTGGCGGTAACGCCACTCCTGGATGCCTTCGTCGAGATCGACCAGACGCTCGCACAGCTCTGCGTTCCGCGGATCGTTGCGATAGACCTCCATCAGCATCGCCTGCACTTCGCCCGATGCCTCGATGTTCTGCGTCACATCCCTTCCGAGTGTCTGCTCCGGGACCGCGTACCCCTCCCCGGCGAGGTAGCGCATCGCCGCATCCCACAGCGTCGCGCCCTCCCAACGAGCTTCCAGCGACGTCCGTGCTCTCGTGCCTTCTCCGAAGCGGTCGACGGACGCGCGCGACTTCTTGCCCAGCGCGAACTCGAGCGCGCGGAATTGGTCCGACTGAAAGCCACTCGCGCTGTCGAGTCGTTCACGGAAGGTGAGGAACTCCGTCGGGGTCATCGTTTCGAGAATGTCGAGCTGCGCCACGAGCACCTTGAGAATCGTAAGCACACGCTTGAGGGTGTGGAGCGCCCGGGGCGCATCGCTCGCCGCGAGCAGCCGGCAGCAGTAGTCCACCTCGTGAATCACGACCTTGAACCAGAGCTCATACACCTGGTGGATGACGATGAAGAGCATCTCATCGTGTTCGACCTTGTCGCGCGGCTGCTGGAGCGAGAGCAACTCCTCGATCTTCAAGTACTTCCCGTAACTCACGGCCTCAGACATGGCTTCGCTTCCGGTGATTCTTGGTTGAAAGGTGCGGGTTGACTCACCCGAACAAATACAGAGTGCTGAGATACACGACGTAGGCCAACAGCATCGTGATCCCGGCCCCCCGCCCAATCGGCCGACCCTTCCAGGCGAAGAGCGCGAGGACGACGCCGGTCACGATCATCACCGGGACGTCGATCATCAGGAACCTATTCGACACCTCGATCGGAGTGGGGCTCAGGAGCGCGGTCACGCCCATAATCGCGAGCACGTTGAAGGTGTTGCTTCCGATGATCGTTCCGATCGCGACATCGGTGCGGCGCTCGAGCGCGGCGACCACGGTCGTCGTCAGTTCCGGCAAGGACGTCCCGATGGCGAGGACCGTGAGACCAATGAACGTCTCCGAGACTCCAAAACGTTCCGCGATCCCGACGGCGGAGTCCACGAGCAGTTGGGCGCCCAGCGGAAGCATGACGATCCCGGCGAGGATGAACCCCGCGATCATACCCAGGCTCGTAGGCAGGCCAAGGACCCAGTCGAGAGGTGTCGACGTGTCGACTTCCCTCTGGGCGAGGATCGTGGAGCGCGCCGTCGCAACCATGATGACGAGGAAGGTCCCCAGCAGAATCGCACCCGCGACCGGCCCGATTTCACCGAGCGTGCAGAGGGCAGCAAAAGCGACCAAGGAGAAGACCATGATCCCGGCGTTGCGCCCGACTGCATCGTCCTCGCGCACGAGGGGAAACACCACCGCGGCGGCGCCTCCGACGAGGAGAACGTTCGCGATGTTGCTCCCGACGACATTCCCGAGGATGAGGTTCGGGTACCCGGTGAGCGACGCACGTAACGACACGACGAGCTCCGGCAGTGACGTCCCGAAGCCCACGACCGTCGCGGCCACCACGATCGGCGGAACCCGGAGGTGCCGGGCGAGCGCGACGGCCCCGCGGACGAGCAGGTCCCCACCCATCAGGAGGTAAATGAAGCCGCCGACCAGTTCGAGGTAGGTCAGAACGACTCCGAGGGCCCCGAGGGTCTCACCCGAGCGATCGCGTACAGGTGACCGGTCTCTTCGTCGGGATAACTATTCCACAACAGCTGTTTGTACGTGCCGTCCATACACAGGAACCGGTTCTCGAAAGAGATCGTGGGAACGCCGCTGGCCAGCTTCTCGATCTCGGCAATTGTGGCCCCACGGTCGTCTTCGTGGACGAGTGACACGAACGGACGCTTGAGCAACTCGTCGACCGACCAACCGAGCTCTCGTACGAAGGAGGAGTTCACGCGCTTGAAGTACCCGTCCGTCGAAGCAATGCACAGCATGTCGATCGACATGTCGAAGAACTTCCGGAACTCGGTGAGCAGCGTAACCTGTTCCTCCAACTCGCCGGCCATCTGGTCGAAGGTGCGCGCGAGGAGGCCGACCTCGTCTTCCCTGACGATGTCCGAGCGAGCGCTCAGATCACCGCTGCGGATGCGATTCGCCGCTGCCGCGAGTTGGTGGATCGGCGCGGCGAATCGAAATCCCAAAAACGTACCGATTAGGATCGCGAACGCCGAAAGCGTCACAGCAAGCCGGATCATGTCGTTACGGAAGTCGACGATCGGTTGATTCTGTTCTGCGGCGTCGACCTTCACGACCACTCCCCACCGCGTCTCCGATATGAGGCGGGCCGTAGCCCAAACCGACTCGCCACGGTAGTCGAAGAGACCTTCGGCAAAGGTCTCTTCTCCGCGAAGGGCCCGCGCGGCTGGACCATCGCGGGCCATAAGGAGGCCAGAGTCGACGTCCTCACCTCCTTCCGGCGGAAAGCGGACCGGGTGCAGCACACGCGGAGCGCCCGCACGATCGTCCGTCACGACCATCGCCTCGCCGGTCTCACCCAGGCCCTGGTAGTTCTCGGACAGGCGCGCGATCTCGTCGGCGCTGAGCACGACGTGCAGGTAACCGAGCAGCTCGCCGTCCAGAGCGAGGACCGCGGAGAAACTCACGGTCGGCGGGCCATTGTCGTGATAGATGACGCCGGCGTAGCGGGTCTCGATTCGAGTCGGGTCATGGGTCAACAGATCCAGGTCCGCCTGCGCCGACTCCATGTCCGCCCCGACTCGGGCGAGCACATTCCCGACGGGGTCATGGATCCACAATTGCAAGAAGAGCGGCGACGCATCGATGGCATCCCCGAGAATGCGGCCGATACGTTCGCGTGCGATCGCGCTCCCGTTCCGGTTGTATTCCGAAATGCTCATCCGGAGTTGAGTCCGGCTGGCTACCAGACGAACACGATCGTGCCAGCCCGCGACGATGCCTTCCACGGCCTCCGCTTTGAAACCTGCGAGGCCTTCCAGCTGCTCAATCGTTTGCACACGAAGCTCGGCTTCCACTTGCGTGTACATGATCAAGCCGAGAGTGAGCATGCTGGCCAGCGCTACGGAGACCAGAGCGAACACGAGTTTGGTGCGGATGTCCATGTGCTATTCGCCGCCGAAGTGGAATTCGAAGCGCGGCGTGTATTGTTGGACCGATTGGTATTGATTGGGCCACGGCAGCGTGTAACCCAACATATGGGCTGCGTGCCGCGTCCAATACGGATCGAAGAGGTGCGCCCGCGCGATGAGGCACAAGTCGGCCCGTCCAGCGGCGATGATGGTGTTCACGTCCATCCACGACGAGATGTTTCCGACGGCCATCGTCGAGATCCCGACCTCGTGCCGAATCCGATCGGCAAAGGGCGTCTGAAAGAGACGGCCGTACACTGGTTGCTGCGAAGGTACGGTCTGTCCCGCCGAGACATCGACCGTGTCGCACTGGTGAGCTGCCAGTAGACGCGCCACCTCGACGCTGTCTCCGGGCTCCATACCCCCCGGTGCCCAGTCGACCGCACTGACTCGGGCGGCCATCGGTTTTTCCGCGGGCCAGGCAGCGCGGCACGCATCGAACACCTCGAGCGGAAAGCGCATTCGGTTCTCGAGCGTCCCGCCGTACTCGTCCGTCCGTTCATTGGTGAGCGGTGAGATGAACGAGGCGATCAGGTAACCATGGGCCATGTGGAGTTCCAGCAGGTCGAAGCCGGCCTCCTCCGCGTACTCTGTCGCCCTTATGTAATCCCGAACGACGGCATCCATGTCCGCGCGCGTCATCTCGCGTGGCGTCTGGCTCCGATCGGGGAAGTACGGAATCGGGGAAGCCGAGACGATATCCCAGGCGCCCGCCTCCATCGGTTCGCTGTCACCCTCCCAGAGGTTCTTCGTCGCCCCCTTTCGCCCCGCGTGGCCGAGTTGCATGGCGATCTTCGCGGACGTTTGGCCGTGCACGAAGTCCACGATGCGCCTCCATGCTCCCACATGTTCGGGTCGATACAGTCCGGCACAGCCCGGTGAAATCCGCGCCTCCTCCGAGACGTCGGTCATTTCGGCGTAGACCAGACCAGCCCCGCCGACTGCACGACTTCCCAGGTGCTGCATGTGCCAATCGCCGACGGTGCCCTCCACCGCCGTGTACTGACACATGGGCGACACGACGATTCGATTGGGAATCACCAGATCTCGAAGACGGAACGGCGTGAACATGGGTGGCGTGTCCCGGCCCACACGCACGCTACTCTGGCGCTCCGCCTCGCGAGCGACCCAGGCGTCGACCTCGACCAGAAAATCCGGGTCTCTCTGACGTAGATCTTCGTGGGTTATTCGGAGCGAGCGCGTCAGCAGCGCGAAGGTGAACTGAAGCGGATCGAGCTTCACGTACCGCTCGGTCGCTTCGAACCATTCCAGGCTCGCCTGCGCCGCCCTTTGAAGAGACTCGACGGCCGGACGCCGCTCACCCTCGTACACGGCGAGCGCAGCCTCGACACTCGCCTCCGACACGAGTGCATCCCGAAGCACGATGGCATCCAGCATCCCCAGGCGCGTCCCTGACCCGATGGAGAAGTGCGCGGTGTGCACCGCGTCCCCCATCAGAACGACCGGTCCGGCAGACCACCGCTCGCACCGAATCGTCGGAAAGCTCCGCCACACACTCTTGTTCACGATCAGCTCATGGCCGTCGAGATGGTCAGCGAATAGCGCCTGACAGTAGGTCCTCGACGCCTCCTCGGAGGCCTTGTCCATGCCGGCGCAACGCCAGGTATCCTCGGTACACTCCACGATGAACGTCGAGTGACCGGGCTCGTACTGGTACGCGTGCACCCGCCAGAGTCCGTGTTCGTTCTCTCGGAAGTAAAAAGTAAAGGCCGGAAATGGCTTGGTCGTGCCGAGCCAGACGAATCGGTTCGGGCGCCAATCGAAGGTGGGACCGAAACGCTCGGCGAACTCGTCACGGACCACCGAGTTCACTCCGTCCGCTCCCACAACGACGTCGTAGCCGGGGTAGTCCGCCAGCGTCGTGTACTCCGTTTCGAAACGCACATCGACCCCGACCGCGATCGCCTGCCGCTGCAGCACCGTCAGCAGCTTCTGGCGACTCATCCCGCTGAAGCCATGCCCGGTGGAACGGATCAACTCTCCGCCGTAGTGGACGTCGATATCGTCCCAGCGTATGAAGTGCTCGGTGATCGAGCCGTAGGTCTCGGCGTCGGCCTCTTCCACTTCGGCGATGGTGGCATCGCTGAAGACCACCCCGAAACCGAACGTGTCATCAGGCTTGTTGCGCTCGAGAACCACGACCTCGTGCTCGGCGTCCGCCCGCTTCATGAGAATCGCGAAGTAGAGGCCCGACGGGCCCCCTCCGACCACGAGGACCCTCACTCGGGCGCCGCCTCCGCTCCACGACCGCGCGACGCCGCTTCGGCCTTTGCCTCCGCGATCATTTTCCCCGCGACGATCAGGTGCTGGATCTCGGTCGTGCCTTCGTAGATCCGCAGCGACCGGATGGACCGGTACAGCCGATCGACGGCATGGTCCGCCATCACTCCCCGTCCGCCCAGAATCTGAACGGCATCATCGATGATCCTCTGCGCGGCTTCGGTCGCGAACGCTTTCGCCATCGCGGCCTCTGTGGTAATGCGCTCGGCCCCGAGGTCCTTCTCATACGCAGCACGGTACACGAGCATGCGCGCCGCGGTGAGCTCGATCGCCATCCGGCCGAGCTTGTCCTGGATGATCTGGAAGTCCGCGATCGGCTGACCGAACTGCTCACGCCCGATCGCATGATCGAGAGCCTCCCGGAGGGCGCGCTCCGCCATGCCGCACGCGGCCGCCCCTACGGTGGGGCGCAGTTGGTCGAGCGTCGCCATCGCGATCATGAAGCCGCGCCCCTCCTCTCCCACGCGGCTCGAAGCGGGCACGCGGCACGCCTCGAAGGAGAGCTCCCCGAGGGGGTGCGGGGCGCTCATGAGCTGTGCGCCAACGAAGCGGAGGCCCGCCGTATCAGCCGGGACCACGAACGCAGTTATGCCGCGACTCCCGGCGCCGGGATCGGTGGATGCGAACACGACGTAGTAGTCGGCGATCCCCGCGTTGCTGATGAACCACTTGTGGCCATCCAGCACGTAGTCGTCGCCATCGCGCACCGCCCGCATTTTCATGGCGGCGACGTCCGAGCCCGCCTCCCGTTCGGTGATCGCGAATGCCGCCATGAGGTCGCCGGCGAGTGCAGGCTTGGCCCACTGTTCGCGCTGTGCGTCGGTGCCCGCCAGCAAGAGCGGTGTGATGCCCAGTCCCTGAAGTGCCCATACGGCGTCGGCCAGGGGCGACGCAGCCGCGATCACCTCTCTCGCGAGGCAGCATCCCCGCAGGTCACGAGTCCCGATCGGTGCGAACACGCCCTCCTCGCCCATCAGCGCGAGAAGGGCCCGGGCTTCGACGCGACCCGACTCGTCGTCGTGGGCCTCGGCACGGGGCATCAGGTCGCGAGCGGCGAACGCCGCGACTTCCGCACCCCACGGATGGTGCTCGGCTTCGAGAAAGGCGCGTACCGTGTGCGTGTCAGACATCGCGATCAGAGGAACTTCGCGTCGCGCTTCTCGACGAACGCGTCGTACGACTCGCGAAAGTCGGGATGCAGCATGAGGGCGGCCTGGATCTGAGCCTCCGCCTCCAATGCCCCGACCAGGTCCATGCTCGCCTCACGATTTAGCGAGTCCTTCGTGATCTCCAGAGCGAACGACGGGCCTCGAGCGAGCTTCCTGGCCAGTTCGGTGGCGGCTTCGAGCGCGGTGCCGTCGGGCACGATCCGGTTGTACAGCCCGATCCGGTGTGCCTCCTCCGCGCTGATGAAATCGCCGGTCATGAGCAGTTCACTCGCCTTCCCGAGTCCGACGATCCGCGGCAGCATCCAGGCCGCGCCCATGTCAGCCCCCGAGAGCCCGACCCGCGTGAAGAGGTAGGCGATCTTCGCCGACTCGGCCGCGACTCGCATGTCACACGCGGTCGCGATGACCGCCCCCGCTCCGGCGACCGTCCCGTTCAACGCGGCGATGACCGGTTTCCTGCAGCGGCGAATGGAGAGGATCAGGTCGCAGGTCATACGCGTGAATTCGAGCAGGCCCCGCATATCCCGCTCGAACAGCCTGCCGATGATGTCCTCGACGTCCCCGCCCGAGCAGAACCCGCGGCCGGAGCCCGTCAGCACCACAACACGAACCGCCTCTTCGTCGTGCAACTCATAGAACGTGCGCCGCAACTCGTCATAGACCTCGAAGGTCAGCGCGTTGAGTCGCTCGGGGCGATCGAACGTCAGCGTCGCCACGCCGGTCGCGGGGTCGACCGCGTAGAGGAAAGACTTCGGGTCGATCACGGCGCATCCGCCGCGATGACTGCGGTCGCCTCGATTTCCACCCTGCCCCGAGGGTCTACGAGCCGTGACACTTCCGCGAGCGCCATGGCCGGAAAGTGTCGACCCATGTGGGCCCGATAGACTTCTCCGATCTCCTTGCGAGCGGCCCGGTACGCGTCGAGGTCTGTCACGAACAACGTGATACGCCCGATGGAACCGGCGTCTCCGCCTGCCTCACGGACGACCGACATCATCTTCCCCAAGACGATGTCGAACTGCTCCACGAAGTCGTCTGTCGTCACGACGCCGTCAGCGTTCGCGGCGTCCTGGCCCGCGATGAAGAGTACACGACCGCCTGCCGGTCCCAACATGCCGTTGGTCCAGCCGCGGGGCGGGCCCAGCGCTTCGGGATTGATGCGTTCGAACGTCACCGCGTCTCGGTCCCATCAAGGACGACGATCTCGCCGGTGCGCCCAAGCGCTTCTTCCAAACAAAAATCGAGGATCACCTCGGCGACTTCGTTAGCTCGAATGAGTCGCGGCTGCCCGGCCTGTTCCAGCAGGGAGGTCAACGACTCCTGCCACGACTTGCCCGTGTGATGCATGATTCTCGCGATGGTCTCGTCGGTGAGGGGAGTGTCGACGTAGCCCGGACACACCGCGTTTATGGTGATCCCCGTCCCTTTGGACTCGACGGCCATCGCCCTGGTGAACCCGACGACCGCATGCTTCGCTGCGGTATAGGCGCTGATGTATTTGTCGCCCTGGAGCCCGGCGATAGAGGCGATGTTCACGATCCGGCCCCAGCGACGCTCGGCCATACTGTCGTAGACCGCCTGGGTGCACAGGAAGGTGCCGGTGGCGTTTACATCCATCATGTGCCGCCACTCGGCAATGGTGATCCGGGAAATCGGGTTCGAGGTGGCGGTCCCCGCGTTGTTGATCAGGATATCGATGCGGCCCATGGCCTCTCGAGCTGACAGCGCCAGATCCCTGACCTCACGTGGGTCGGCCACATCGCAACGGAAAGCGAACGCTTCGTGGCCGTTCGAGCGCAGTTCAGCAGCGATCTCCACCACCTGGCCCTCGTTTCGGGCCACCACCGCGACTTTTGCACCCGCCTCAGCGAGCGCGATGGCGGCCGCGGCCCCAATTCCGCGCCCACCGCCGGTGATGACGGCATTGTATCCAACGAGACTGCTCACTCCGCACCCTCCGTCGTAACAGCGTCGGCCAGCAAGATCCCCAGAGTCTTCACCGTTTCACGCCCTTCCTCTGCAGTCGCGTCGGCGGGCCATCCAAAGTACGCCCTCGAGCCACCGGCTTCTTCGAAGGTACGGTGGCCGTCCCGGATCGCCGACGAAAGACTCGCAGGATTCGGCTCCAGCTCCGCCGCGATATCGCGGCGAAACAAGCTCGGTGCCTCAGCCAGCACAACACTGCCCTCGAACCGCCCCGCGTGGCAGGCTCCGGTCCTGAACTCCTCGGTCAACCGTTCCGCGACCCGACGGCGTGTCAGATCGAGAAACACGATCCGCGTCCCCGCCGGTGCGGCGGCTGATGCGGCCCGCAACGAGCCGAGGTGCGCCGGATCGAGATGTGCGTTCGCGATCGCCAAGGTCGTGATCTGATGCCTCTCGAGTGAGGTCGCGATCTGAACGATCAGATCGGACACCGTCCGTCCGTCGATGCCAACCGTACCAGGAAAGGTATCCGCGAATTCGGCGGCAGTATACCACAGTGGCGGAAGGACAAAAGCCGTGAGGCCGCGCTCGCTCAACAACTCGGCACACGATCGCGCCATGGCTTCGGCGATGATCACGTCGGTCCCCAAAGGGAGGTGAGGACCGTGGGCCTCGACCGCCCCGACCGGGAGGATCGCCACAGAGCCGGCACGATCCTGGTCTCGCACTTCTTCCCATGTCATCTCGGCCCAACGATGGACGGGCATGGTGTCTCGGGACGGTGGAGAGGGCGAAGAGTGGGGCCTTCGATTGACCTCCATTCCAGGGATGTCCATTCTAGCCCCCACATGTCGTCACGCACCACCGGCCGCGCGGACCAGCGTCGCCACCGCCCCGTCCCGCCACCGCCATGACTTTCGAGCCACCCACGACCTTTAATGTCTTCGATTTCTTTCTCGGAGACCGGATCGCCGAGGGTTCCGGGGCGCGACGCGCGCTCCTGACGGACGCCGGAGAGTGGTCGTACTCCCAGGTGCACGACCTCTCGGGCCGGTACTCACGCATCCTTCTGGATTCTGGCGTCCAACCTGGTGATCGGGTCGTCATCGCGTTGCCCGACGGTCCGGACTACGTGGGCGCTCTCTTCGGCGCCCTTCGCATGGGTGGCGTGGTGGTGATGATCAATCCACAGCTAGCCAGCGATCAGATCCGGTACTTCTTCGACTACACGGGGTCGGTCGCCGCCCTCGTCGACGAAGATGTAATGACGACGTTCACCGAGGCGGCGGATGCGGCGGCCCAGCCTGGACCTACGCTCGTATCGGTCGGAGGCCCCGCGTTCGAAGCTCGTCTCTCCGACGTCGATCCCGACGTGATCACCTACCCGTGCAGCCCCGATGACGCCGCGATCTTCCTCTTCAGCGGCGGGACGACCGGCGACCCAAAAGCCGTCGTCCAGACCCACCGATCGTTCGCGAACACGACCGAGCTTTACGGGAAAGGAATCCTCGGGATGCGCGCGGAGGACGTCACCCTGTCGGTTCCGAAACTCTTCTTCGGCTACGCGACGGGGACGAACTTGCTGTTCCCCTTCTCCGTGGGCGCGACGGCCGCGCTTTTTCCCGAGCGCTGCACGGCCGAGACACTCTTCGAGAAGATCGCCCGCTTCCGGCCGACGGTCCTGGTGAACGTGCCGACCATGGTGAACAACCTGGTGGGCCATGAGACGGTCGACGAGCAGGATTTCTCGTCCCTTCGCCTCGCCACATCAGCCGGCGAAGCGCTGCCCGAGGAGCTACACCGAAGGTGGAACGAACACTTCGGCGTGCCCCTTCTGGACGGCCTCGGCACGGCTGAGATGTGGCACATCTTCATCTCCAACACAGTGGACGACCTGCGGCCTGGGACGCTCGGGAAGGTCGTGCCTGGATTCGAGGTACGAGCGTGCGAGGCGGATGGCACTGAGGTCGGGGTCGGCGAAGTGGGAGTCATGTGGGTCCGAGGCGACTCGCTTGCCCTCGGATATTGGCAAGACGAAGACAAGACCCGCCTTGCCTTCCGCGATGGATGGTTCGTCTCGAGCGATATGATCAGGATCGACGCCGAGGGCTACGTCTCATACGGCGGGCGCGCGGACGACATGCTGAAGGTCAGCGGGAAGTGGCTGTCTCCTGTCGAGCTGGAGAATTGCCTACTCGAACACGCGGGAGTCCGTGAAGCCGTGGTCGTCGGTATGAAGACCGCGGACGGTCTGGTCAAGCCCAGCGCGTTCGTCGTTCTCGAGGATGGCGTCGCGGCCTCGGACCAACTCGCCACGGAGTTGCAGGATTGGGCGAAGGGCCGCCTGGAGCCGTACAAGTATCCGCGCTCGATCGCATTCCTGGCGGACCTGCCACGGACCCACCTCGGCAAAGTGGACCGCGGTGGGCTCGCCCGTCGGGATACGCCGGCGTCCGAGTAGGCGAAGTACACCTCCGGCTCGTACATTCCTGCACGACTTGCCAAGACGACCACCCGACCTTCGTAACCGCAGCTTCTTGAGGATGCCATGCGCCCGCAGTCCCTTCGACTCTTCACACTTCTCGCGGCCCTCGCACCAAGTGCCGTCTCCGCGCAGGTAGCCCCAATCCCGCAACAGATCGTCGGAGCCGTGTTGCCCCTCCCCGAGGCGCAGCGCGCGGGTGCCACGGTTATGGGCTACCGGGTCGCAGGTGAGCTCACGGTGATTCGTCAGGGCTCGGGAGACATGGTTTGTCTGGCCGACGCCCCTGGAAACGATACCTATCACGTTGCCTGTTACCACAACTCGCTGGAGCCCATGATGGCGTATGGGCGCGAGCTCACGGCCCGCGGCATTGTCGAGCCCCAGCGTGACAGCATGCGCGCCGCCGGTGCGGCAGACGGTACCTTCGCAATGCCCGCGAGCCCCGCAGCGTTCCACTCTTTGACCGGGCCGGTCGCGAGCTGGAATCCGACCGCGGGCACCTTCGAGGGCGCGTCTCGCCTCCACACCGTATACATCCCATGGGCGACCGAAGAGTCGACCGGTCTTTCGACCGATCCGGCCATGAATGGTCAGCCGTGGCTGATGTTTCCCGGGAACTACCGAGCGCACATCATGATCGTGCCCGGGGGGCCGGGAGGAGCGTAGTTTTCGACTTCGGTCCAGGGGGACCGAGGACTCTGGGCATGGAGGATGGGACGATGGACGAGAAGCATGAGGAAACCGGAGACGCCGGACCGTTCGGTACGATCGACGCCCGACTCAACGTCTTCGCACTCGCGAATGGCATGGACCTGACCAAGGGCGATGCACACCGAAGGCTCGAGTGGTTCAAGGAAGGGCTCGAGCGCGGAATCCGGATCGATGCGGAGGCCGCAGGTTCTTTCGGGGTCCGGGTCATGAGTTGGAGGACCGGCGCGGAAGAATCGAACGCAGAGTCTTCGGTCGGATCGGGCCTGACGGCCGAAGCAGTCGGCCTCCTCCTCTCGGAAATCATCGAAACCGCGAACGCCCTCTGACCTCACCGGGACGCGGCGCGCGGATCGAGTTCGAAGCGCTCCAGACCGAGATCACCTCCTGCCGTCGATGTCCGCGCCTGGTCGCCTGGCGGGAGGAAGTCGCACGGGACAAACGAGCGGCGTACCGGCACGAGACCTACTGGGGGCGCCCGGTGCCCTCCTTTGGCGACCCGAATCCCTCGGTGTTGGTCGTCGGCCTCGCGCCCGCAGCGCACGGGGCCAATCGAACAGGTCGAATGTTCACCGGTGACCGCTCAGGTGAGTGGCTCTTTCGGTCGCTCCACCGTGCCGGCTTCGCGAGTCAGCCCGAGTCGGTCACATCCAACGACGCCCTGCGGCTCGATGGCTTGCTCGTGACCGCAGCCGTGCGATGCGCGCCCCCGGCGAACAAACCGCTGCCGCAGGAGAGAGATACGTGCGCGGACTGGTTGCATGCCGAGTTGGAACTCCTTGGGAAGCTCCGCGTAATCGTATGCCTTGGGAGCTTTGCCTACGCACAAACGCTTCGTGTCCTCGGCGACCGCGGAATTCTCGTGCCGCGCCCCAGGCCGCGTTTCGGACACGCAACCGAGGTGCCTCTGCCCGATGCGCCGACGCTCCTGTGCTCCTACCATCCGAGCCAGCAGAACACCTTCACGGGCAAATTGACCGAGGAGATGTTCGACCGCGTCTGGATCCGCGCTCGTGAGTTGGCGGGCCGGTAGCCGAGCAACCTACCTTGGCGCGATGAACAACAAACGCTCTTGGATCTTCCTGGCCGCTACGCTTTCCGTGTTCGCTTCACCGCTCCGGGCCCAGACGGTCGGCGGCGTCGAGCTCATGGAGCTGACGGTGGCCGAAGCGCATCGAGCGATGCTCGCCGGGACTCTTTCGGCACGCCAGCTGGTGCAGGCGTATCTGAATCGGATCGCCGCGTATGACAAGCGCGGCCCGGCTCTCAACGCGATCATCGCCGTGAATCCGGCCGCGCTCGCTCGGGCCGATGAACTGGACGCCGCCCTACGCAGTACGGGTCAGCTGACCGGGCCGCTGCACGGCATTCCGTTCATCGTAAAGGACAACTACGACACCCACGACATGCCAACCACGGGTGGATCGGCAACGCTTGCCGGGTCGATCCCTTCGGACGACGCCTTCCAGATCCGCAAGATCCGCGAAGCAGGAGCGATCGTCCTGGCGAAGTCCAACCTGGCGGAATTTGCGTTCACGGCGTTCGAGACCGTCGGCTCCATGCTCCCCGGCTGGACGTTCAATCCCTATCAGTTGAACAGGGTTACGGCCGGATCTTCCGGCGGAACGGCCGCCAGCGTCGCCGCCAACTTCGGCCTCGTCGGGCTGGGCACCGATACCGGGAATTCCATCCGGGGGCCGTCGAGTCACAACGCGTTGGTCGGCATCCGGTCGACGCAGGGCCTCACGAGCCGAGACGGGATCATTCCGCTCTTTGCACATCGGGATATCGGTGGGCCCATGACGCGCACGGTCGAAGACGCGGTCCGGATTTTCGACGTCATAGCGGGCACGGATCCCGCCGATACCGTTACCGCCGAAGCCGACCAGCGCCGACCCGCGTCGTACCTGGACTATCTGACTCGGGACCTCGACGGCCTCCGCATCGGCGTCGTGGGCCAGATCACGTACACCGAAACGGCTGACCCCGAGATTTTGGTCCGCTTCACCGAAGCCCTGAACGATCTCGAACGCCTCGGAGCCACGGTCGTACGGGATTTCCATGTTACAGACCTCGATAGCCTGCGGAGCGGAACCGGCTGCTCCCGTTTTCGATACGACATCGAGAACTACCTGGCGACGCTCCCCGAGCCTCCGGTACGCACGCTGGCCGAGATCGAGCAAGGTGGGAAGGTGCACGTGACGGTCATGCCCACCGTACGGCGTTTCCTCGACTTCGAAGGCACGCCCGAAACGAACGAGGGATGTGTCCGGGGCGCACAGGCGGAGGAACGCTTCCGCACCGGCATGCGCGCGGCCATGGAAGCATTCGATGTCGACGCGATTGTGTACCCGACGTGGAACAACCCTCCTCGCCTCGTCGGCGACCTGACCTCTCCGCACGGGAACAACAGCGCGACGCTCTCACCACCGACTGGCTTCCCGGCGATCACGGTGCCGATGGGGTTCGTCTGGAATGAGACGCTTCCGGCGGGCTTACAGATCTACGGTGAGGCTTGGTCCGAACCCGTGCTGATCCGGATCGCCTATGCGTTCGAGCAGGCTACACTCCACAGGAAGCCACCCCCTACCACCCCAGCGCTGGTTCGCTAGGGAGATTCCGAACCATCGGGCGCTCGGGACGGCCTACCGATCCATGTTCGGGATCATCATTCGGCGGTAGGCAACATCATCACGCGGGAGCGTGACCCGGAAGCGAGAACACCCGACAGCGGTGCCGACGTGCTCGATCCTTGAATCCGGATGTGCTCTCCCGACCGTCGCAACCTGCCGAGCGCCATGCTATGGTGTCCAGCCAAACTGTGAGTCCAACCTGGAGCCTCTCGATGGACAGACGCGATTTCGTTCGGACCACTGCGGCTGGCGTGGCCGCCGCGGCAACTCCCTCGGCCCTCCAGGCGACACCGAACATCGGCGCCCCGGCCGTGCACCTCCGGAGGAGTCGACCCCTGTGCGTCTCGGACGTCAGCAGTGTTCGCTATAGGAATGGTGGGCCGGAGACGGGAATCGAACGAGCGTTCCGGGGGATCACCTCCGGAGAGGACGTATTGGACGCGCTCGTGGCCGGCGTCAACATCCCAGAGTTGGATCCTGACGAACGGGGCATCGGCTACGGTGGTCTTCCCAACGCAGACGGGGTCGTTCAACTCGACTCCTGCCTCATGCACGGGCCCCGTCGGTGGGCCGGAGGTGTCGCGGGCATCGAAGGTGTACGTACCCCCTCGCTCGTGGCGAAGGCCGTCGCAGAGCTGACAGACCATCACCTCCTCGTGGGCGAGGGTGCTCGAGAGTTCGCTCGGGCGCTCGGCTTCGAGATCGAGGCCGACCTGAACACCGAGGCGTCCCGCCGCCTATGGCTGGAATGGCGTCGGCGGGTCGACCCTGGGCACTGGCTCGACCCACAGGAGCGTCTGAACGGCTCAGGACGCCCTGGCGAGGACACCGATCCGGACACGATCCGACGCCGGGGTCCCGGCGGTGTCATCCCGCTGCCCGATCAGGAGCACGCGGGCCGACTGATGCGCTTCCACGAAGCCGGGCAGGCGGCCGGGCTTTCAATGGTCGATGACGGCCTCATCGACCCCGACTCGTACTGGGGCACCACGAGCGTCGAGGCCGTATCGGCCTCCGGAGATATTTGCGGTGTCACGACGACGAGCGGCCTGTCGTGGAAGATCCCGGGACGCGCCGGCGACTCGCCGATTCTTGGAGCCGGTCAGTACGTCGACAACGAAGTGGGAGCCGCGGGCTCAACGGGTCGCGGAGAGGCGAACCTCTACAACTGTGCCTCGTTTCTCATCGTGGAGTTCATGCGGCAGGGGATGTCGCCCAAGGACGCCGGGATGGCGGCACTCACGCGCATCAAGGGCAACACCGTGGAGGCTCGTCTCCTGAACGAGCGGAGCCTACCCAACTTCGACGTCCGTTTCTTCATTCTGAACAAGGCCGGGGAGTACGCCGGCGTCGCGATGTACGGCTCGGGCGAGTCCACCTTCGCCGTGTGCGACGAGAACGGTGCCCGTGAGGAGCCGCTCGAGGGTCTACTCGAAGGATCACCTCGAGGATAGATCCCTCAGGTGCTCCACTCGTAGGCCGGCCCCGCGCCGCCGGCAGGGCTCGCGACCGCGGTACAGAACGCGCACATTGCCGACCACTCAACGACACCTGGGAGGTCGCAACGTGAGGATCCGCTCGTTCATTCTGCCCGCCGTGATGTGGACCGTCGCGATTCCATTGTCCGCTCAGGATACCCTGAGATTCGAGCCCACGATCGGGTACCCGACCTTCGCCGTGAGGGAACCCGTCGCGAGGATCGCCCCGGGAACGGTGCTCGTGTCCCGGACCATGCATGGCGACTACTACAACCCAGGCGGCGGCGCATTCCCGGGTGAAGTCGGGCCCTTCTATGTGGAGGGCGCGACGACGAACGACATGTTGCGCGTCGAGATCATCCGAGTGCGCCCCAACCACAACCTGGCCGGCGTGCAGCTCTATTCGGACTTCGGCGGCCTTGCGACCGACTCGCGCCTCAGGCTCCTCAACGACCCCATCGAGGCCCGACGCTATGAGTGGCGCCTCGATGGTCAGGCGATGACCGGTACGGTCGACCTGCCCGACTCCGAGATGGGCCAGATCACGATCGATCTGCAACCCATGCTGGGTCGCGTAGCCGTGGCCCCGGCCAACGAGGAGGCCTTCGCCGGCCTGTGGCCCGGCAACTTCGGGGGCAACATGGACGTGCCCGAAGTGCGCGAGGGGACGGTCGTCTACCTGCCCATCTTCAACGACGGCGCGTACTTCTACTTCGGCGACGGGCACGCTCGCCAGGGTGAGGGTGAGGTCAACGGTACCGGACTCGAGACCTCCATGGACGTGACCCTGAAGATCGACCTCGTCCGCGGCAAACAGATCGCCTGGCCTCGGCTCGAGGACGAGACCCACATCATGGTGGCCGGAAGCGCGCGGCCGCTCATCGATGCCTTCCGCCTCGCACACGTCGAGCTCGTGGAGTGGCTGGTCGAGGACTACGGCTTCGGGAAGTGGGACGCCTACATGCTCGTCGGTCAGCTGGGCGAGAGCACGATCGGCAACATCGTGGACCCGATCTATACCGTGGTCGCGAAGTTTCCCAAGGAGTACCTGCCGCGGTAGGGCGGCACCGTGCCGACGCGTCGCCCCCTTCCCTACCCTCGGGGTATCGGAATCGTCCTAGCCCTGTGGGGCCTCCCCGCCACGAGCGTGATGGCCGCTGAACAGGACAAGTACGCAGTCTTCGTCGGCATCAACGACTACATGGAGTACGAAGACGAGCCTGGGAGGGATCTTCAGGGTGCGGAGAGTGACGCACTGCTCATGCGAGAGGTGCTCATCGAACGGTGGGGATTGGCCGAGGCGAACACGCTCACACTCTTGAGCCGTGAAGCGACGAAGGCAGCCATACACCTGGCCATCACGGAGTGGTTGGCGTCCCGGGCGGGACCCGACGACCTGGCCATCTTCTATTTCGCGGGCCACGGGGCGCAGGCTTTCGACCTGGACGGCGACGAGCCCGACGGCCTCGACGAGACGCTGGCTCCCACCGACATCCTGGCCAATTCGAGTGCCAACGACATTCGCGACGACGACTTCCGGATGTGGCTGTCGACGGTGCCAGCGAGCGCCGTGGTCATACTCGACAGCTGCCACTCGGGAACCGCCACTCGAGGCAGCGAAATGCGAACGCGTTCGCTCGAACGCCCCCTGCCCCCGGAGGACGGCAACGAACCCGAAGCCGTCCGACAACGGTTCGATCGCGAGACGATGGCCGACGGGGGTGCATCGATCGTCGAGCTGGCCGGCGCGGCCCCCAACCAGTCGGCGCTCGAGGGCTCATTCCCGACAGGGGACGGAGGCATTCCCGCGCAGCACGGAGCCTTCACGACCTACCTGGTTCAAAAACTACGGGCCGCAACCGAGAGCACGACCTACGAAGAGGTGATGGCCGCCGTGGCCGCGCGACTGCTGCGCGACGACCTCGTCCAAGTCCCTCAACTGACGGGAGCGGGGGCGAAGGCCCTGTTCGCGCCCGGCCGTTAGGAGCCTAGGCCGGTTTCCGAGCGACCACGACGCCGATCGGACCGCGCTCCCAGACCCGTTCGGCCTCGAAGCCGATCGTGCGCAACTCCGCGAGCTCGGCGTCCACGGGTAGGTAGGTGTCCTCGTTCGCCCAATGCTCAAAATGCTGACGGGCCCTCTTCGCCGTGATGCCCGAGGCGACCATGTGGGCGGCCCACATATCGAAGAGTCGTTCCCGAGCTCGCGGTTCTGTGGGCATGTTCGCGTCGGCGTTCACCAACACCCCTCCCGGACTCAACGCCTGGAACGCTCTCTCGAACAGTGCCGATTTCGCCTCAAGCGTAGGGATGTGGTGGAGAGAGAGGGAGGCAGCGAACGCATCACAGGGGGAGAAGGCCTCGTCGAAGGACCGCAGAGTGAACCGGGCCCGATCGCCGAAGACTTCGAGGCGCGCACGCGCCCGGTGCATCATCTGGGCGTCGACATCGAGGAGCTCCACCGTCCCGACTTCGGAACGGGACAAAAGCGCTTCGGAAAGCGCTCCGGTCCCAGCACCGAGATCCACCACGAGACCAGGCTTGACGGCAGCGACAGCTTCGGCCGCGGTCTCGAGCATGCTGACGTAGCCCGGAATGAATCGGCGAATCGTCGCATCGTATGCAGCGACGTCCACGCGCAGATGCCTTCGAACGCTGTGAGACATAGCTTGACTCTCCCCACGAGTGACCGCGGAGTCAGTCCGTCAGCACCTGATCCTGCTCGCGGGTCCTACGTACACCGATGGCCTGGGATCACCGCGGGCCACCCGATCACCACAATATCCTGACACACCAGGGGGCACCATGTATCGCAACGTCCGTCGCTTCGTCTGGACGATGCTCGTCGCCGCAATCGCGACGCCCACGGTCACGGCAGCACAGACGTCCCGAGGAAGCCAGCGCATCGACGAGGAGTACACACGTCTCATCGCCGAGCACCTCCAGGACGACCGGATCACGACCGAACTCGTCGATCACCTGCCCGCCTCCGAAACGGTCCCCACACCGCTCGACTTTCACGGGCGCATCGTCGGGACTCCGGACGAACTGACGTACGCCGCCGACATTCACCGGTACCTGCGTGCCATCGCGGACGCATCTCCGCGCGCCACGGTCATGTCGATGGGGCAGACCGAGGAAGGCCGAGAGATGATCGTCATGGCGATCGCCGACGAAGCGACTATAGCCAGTCTCGAAACGTACAAGGGCTACCTGCAGGAGCTGACCGATCCGCGACGCACCCCCGAGGATCGCGCGCGGCAGCTCATCGAAGAGATGGCCAAGCCGATCTACTGGCTCACGAGTGGGATTCATTCGACGGAGAACGGCGGTCCGGAGATGCTCCAGGAGCTGGCCTACCGGCTCGTCGTTCAAGACTCCGATTTCATCAGCACCATCCGCGACAACATCATCACGTTCATCACGCCTGTCATCGAGGTGGATGGCCGGGAAAAGCAGGTCGATACCTACTACTTCAATAAGGGTCGGCCCGAGGGGGAAGCCCGGCTGCCTCTGATGTACTGGGGCAAGTACGTCGCCCATGACAACAACCGTGACGCCATGGGCCAGATGCTCATGCTCACCAAGAACGTGAACGCGCTGCAGCTCGAGTGGGCTCCGACGATCATGCACGACCTCCACGAGGCACAGAACTACCTCTACTCGTCGACCGGCACGGGTCCCTACAACGAAGCGTTCGACGCGATCACCATCACAGAGTGGTGGATGCTCGCTGAGAATGACGTCCTCGAGATGTCGAAGCGGGACGTGCCCGGCGTCTGGACCTACAACTTCTACGACGGGTGGACGCCGAACTACATGTTCACGATCGCGCATGGCCACAACGCGGTCGGACGCTTCTACGAGGTCGCCGGCTACGGCCCCCAGAACCGGACGCTGCGCGTCGGAAACACGGGAACCAGCCGTGAGTGGTACCGACCCAATCCGCCACTTCCCGAAATCGCGTGGGGACCCCGCAACAACACGAACATCCAGCAGTCTGGCGTGCTCTTCTCCTTGAAGTACACGGCCGACCACGCGTCCCTGTTCCTCGAAAACTACTGGACCAAGAACAAGCGTTCGGTTCGTCGAGGCGTGGAAGGGCCTATCAACGCTTGGGTCATCCCCGCCGAGCAGCGTCGTCGGGCGGACGCAGCGGACGCGGTCAACGAACTCATGCGTCAGGGCCTCGAAATCCACCAGGCGGACGAAGACTTCAGCGTCGGAGGGGTCAACGTCGCCGAAGGTGACTACATCATTCGGGCGGACCAGCCATTCCGTACCCTCGCCGACATGTACCTCTCTCTACAGCAGTTCTCGCTCGACAACCCGCGCCCCTACGACGATACGGGCTGGACGTTCCAGCTCATGCGCAATGTCGACCTGGACGAGATTTCGGACCCCGCCGTCCTGCAATCGGACATGACGCGGCTCACCCAACCGGCGAGCCGCCGCGGGAACATCGACGGCGGCGGCAGCATCGTCGTCATCGATCATACGACCGACAACAACCTCATGGCGTTCCGCTTTCGTCATGCCGGCGTGACCATGCACGCCGCAGAAGCCGACTTCGAGATGGACGGCCATCAGTTCCGTGCAGGCGCGTTCATCATCCCCGCTGCTGACCGCCGGGTACTGGAGCAAAGCATCGAGGAGTTGGGCCTCATGGCGTGGGGCACCAACACGATGCCGGATGTCGCCACGCACGAACTCGATGTGCCGCGCATCGGCTACGTCCATTCGTGGCAGCGCACGCAGGACGAGGGCTGGGTCCGAGGCGCTCTCGATCACTACGGAGTTCCCTACGAGTACTTCGCCGACCAGAAGCTGCGTGAGGGCAATCTTCGCGCGAAGTACGACGTCATCATCTATCCCCACGTAGGGGGAGACGCGCAGTCACAGGTCAACGGGATCGCCATGACCGGAGAGCTCCCGCTTCCGTACCGACGGAGCGCGGAGACGCCGAATCTCGGCGGCATCGACGAGAGTGATGACATTCGGGGCGGGATGGGTTTCGACGGTCTCGTCGAGTTGGCGAACTTCGTCCGCGAGGGCGGTACGCTCCTCGTCGAAGGTGCGACCGCATCGATCTTCCCGGAGTACGGACTCACATCCGGAGTGACGGTCGAGAGTCCCGCGGACCTCGTCGCACCGGGTTCGATTCACCGCGGTATCATCTCCGACAAGACCAGCCCGATCGCCTACGGATACAGCGGTGACCAGTTGCCGGTCTTCTTCAAGAACGACCTCGTGCTTTCTGCCGGAGGTAGTGGATTCGGGGGGGGAGGGTTCGGCGGATTCGGACGGGGCGGTGGCCCGTGGCAGAACACCACACCGATGGCCAACCGGCCTGAGCTGTCGCCCTTCGAGCTTCCTGAGGAGCAGGGTCGGGGCGGTCGGGGTGGCCGTGGTGGAGCAGCGCCCGTGGACGAAATGGCAGAGTTCAGGGCGATTGCGGCCCAGTTCGGATTCGGCGGGGATGATGGCAACCGCCCACGCGTCGTCATGCGCTTCCCTCAGCAGGCCAACCAGATCCTCTTGTCTGGCACACTCGGCGGCGGCGAAGCGCTGGCCGGTAAGGCGCAGGTCGTCGATGCAGCCGTCGGGGATGGCCACGTCGTCATGTTCGCCATCCGCCCGTTCTGGCGGTGGCAAACTCAGGGGACGTTCTTCTTGGGCTTCAACACGATCCTGAACTGGAACGACCTCGACGCGGGCAAGCCCGGCGACACCCCCATCAGCTGACACGAACTACGACGATGGAGTCATTCACAATGAAGTCCCTTCGAAGCGCACTCTGCCTGGCGGTTCTCGGTGCAAACTTCCTTCCAGTAGCACCGGTTACGGCCCAAGATCTCAACGAGGCGGTCCTGTCGAACCTCGCGTACCGCGAGATCGGGCCTACCCGCCAGAGCGGTCGCTTCGTCGACCTCGCGGTGCCGAGTCAGCAGCCGTACACGTTCTACGCGGCCACGGCTTCCGGGCACCTGTGGAAGACCGACAACAACGGAATCACCTTCGACGTCTTGTTCGAACACGAAGGCGTCTTCTCGATCGGTGCCATCGCGGTTGCACCGTCGGACCCGAATATCCTCTACCTAGGCTCGGGCGAGGGGAACAACTCGCGGAGTTCGTATTGGGGGGACGGCGTCTACAAGTCGACGGACGCAGGCGAGAGTTGGACCAACGTCGGCCTGCCGGACTCCCATCACATCGGCAGAATCGTCGTACATCCGACCGACGCGAACACGGTCTATGTCGCCGTGCTCGGGCACCTGTACTCAGAGAACGAGGAGCGTGGACTCTACAAGTCGACGAACGGGGGCAGGAGCTGGAACCGCGTCCTCGGGCCGCAGGTCGAGGGTCGACGAATCGGCGTCGTCGATGTCGTCATGGACCCAACAGATTCGAACACGCTCTACGCGGCGAGCTACGACAAGGTGCGACTCCCGTATACGTTCGACCTGGCAGGACCGGGCAGCCGTCTCTACAAGTCCACGGACGGGGGCAGCAACTGGATCCAGATCGGCCAAGGACTCCCGGAAGGGATGCTCGGTCGCATCGGCGTCGACGTCTACGAACGTGATCCGCGCATTGTCTATGTGACAGTCGAGAATGCCAACAAGAAGGACATGTCCGATGCCGATCGGCGCCAGGAACTCCTGGACCACAAGTCGAGCAGCGGAATGATCGGGGGCGAGGTGTACCGCTCCGATGACGGTGGACTCACCTGGGATCGTGCGAGTCCGGAAGGGCAGTCGATCGGTGGTGGGCCGGCCTACTACTACGGGCAGATCATCATCGACCCGAACGACCCCGAGTCGGTCCACGTACTTTCTGCCGCGTCATGGGGCACGACCGATGGCGGCGAGACGTGGGAACGGCAGCCGCTCGGATTCGGGGGTGACGACCACGCGCTCTGGATCAATCCAGCCGACTCCCGGCATATGATCCTCGGCTACGACCACGGCCTCGGCATCAGCTACGACGGCGGTGAGAACTGGTACCACCCGGACTTCCAGTCGCTCGCCCAGTTCTATTCGATCGGCCTCGACAACTCGCGTCCGTATCGCATCGCGGGAGGGCTGCAGGACAACGGGTCGAGTATGGCCTACAACACCAACCCGGCCGGCGGCCCGCTCACCTTCGAGATGTGGGAACGGGTGGGCGGCGGCGACGGCATGTACAACGAGTTCGAGACGTGCGAGAACCGCTACCTGTACAACGAGTCACAGTTCGGGCCCATCGGTCGACTCGATCTCCTCACGGGCGAGCGCAAGAACATTCGAATCGACGACCCTGACATGCGCTTCAACTGGAACGCGCCGATCCTCGTTTCTCCACACGATTGTGATGTCGTGTTCCACGCAGGCAACAAGCTCATGCGCTCGGCGTTCCGAGGCGAAAGCTGGGAGGTCATCAGTCCGGACCTGAGCAAGAACGACCCAGCGACGCTGACCACCGGCAAGGGTGGTGATGGCAACATCCAGTACGGCACGATCTCCACCATGGACGAGTCGCCGATCAAGGCGGGACTCATTTGGGTCGGAACCGACGATGGCAACGTTCAGGTCACCCAAGACGGCGGCGCGACCTGGACGTTGGTCAGCGACAACATCCCGAACAACCCGAACTACTGGGTGAGCCGCGTCGAGGCTTCTCACCATGAACTCGGTACCGCGTACGTTTCGTACACAGGATATCGGAACGACGATTTCCGTCCCTTCGTGTACAAGACGACCGACTTCGGCGCGAGCTGGACTTCGATCTCGTCGAACCTCCCGAGCGGCCCGGTGAACGTCATTCGCGAGCACCATCAGAACCCTGCCCTGCTCTTCGTCGGCACGGAGTTCCAGGTGTGGGTGTCCAACACCGGCGGCGCTCGCTGGTCGAGCATGAAGCTCGATATGCCGACGGTGCCGGTGCACGACATGAAGATCCAGGAACGTGATAACGACCTCGTGGTGGGGACCCACGGCCGTGGCATCTACGTCGCGGACATCGCGCCCCTCGTAGAACTCACCCCGGCGGTGTTGGCGCAGGACGCGTACTTCTTCACGCCCGAATCCGAGGTTCGCTGGATCGCCGACAACCGCACCAACTCCTCATCGTCGAACTTCGACGGTGAGAGTGAGGCGGCCGGGGCTTCGCTTTACTACTACCTCAGGAACGATGCGCGTGGCGACGTCACGATCACCGTGTACCAGGGTGCAGTTCCGATCTCGGTGCTCGAAGGAGAGACAACGGCCGGTGTGCACGCGGTGCAGTGGGACATGCAACGACGCCTGGAGCGATCCGAGGCCGAACGCGAGAGTCTCCGGGAAGCGGCCGATCGTGGTGGCCGAGGCGGTGGAGGTGGCGGCTTCGGCGGGCGCGGCGGTCCGTCCCCGGCCGAGCGCATGCGCTTCGCGTTCAGCGACGCACCCGCGGGCGACTACCGGTTGGTTCTCTCCGTGGACGGGCAGAGCTTCGAGCGGCGTGTCACGATCTTGAATGACGACTGGTGGGCCGATCGGCGATAAGCCGGCCCATTTGCTCTTCCACCTAAGCCCGACGCACTTTGGTCACTTCGCTTCCATGGCTTTCTCAGAGGTCCAGATGAAGAACGTCCGCTCTTTCGCCGCTGCCGCTCTGCTGCTCGCGGTCACGACACCCATCGTCGCACAGCAGGTTCCGTGGTCTCCCCTGCGACGGGGCAGCGACAACGTGGAGGTGCTCGGTCACCTGCCGCTCGGACCGCGGCTCTCCGTAGCCGACATGGATGTCGAGCAGGAAATGCATCGGCCGTTCGTTTACGTGGCTCGTATGGTCTACGGTTTCGACGGGCCGAAGGGCACCGACATCATCAGCATCGAAGATCCCGAGCGCCCCAAGCTGCTCTACCAGTGGAGAATCGAGAATCAGGACCTCCACCAGCGGACCGGCGGCATGGACGTGAAGCACTTCAAGTGGAACGACCGCTACTACCTGGTCCAGTCGCTCCAATTCGGGCAGGGTGGTCCGGACACCGACCTCGGCGCGGTCATTCTGGATGTCACGGGTCTTCCCGATGCGTCGACGGTTCGGGAAGTCGCACGAATCCGCGAGCCAGAGATGCCCGGCGGCTTCCACAACATCTTCATCTACAAACACTCCAACGACCGGATTTATCTCTTCACGACGGCGAACGCGCCCGGAGCCCTGATCTACGATTTGGGCATGATCGTCGACGGAAACCTCGCGAACGCACGGGTCGGGATGGTGCCAGTACCGGAGAGTGCGCTAGGCAGCGGTGGTGGCCGCGGATATCACGACTTCTACGTGGGCTACCATCCGGACACGGGCGAAGACCGCTTCTACGGCGGCGGGACCGGCGGGTACTACATCTACGACGTCTCGAACCTGCAGAACCCCGAGCTACGCATCACCCTGACAGGAGTCAGCGGGGTCAACTACGGGCACACCTTCACCCCGAGTCCCGACGGGCGCTACGTGATCGCCGAGACGGAGTACCAGTACGCGCCCCTGCGGATCTTCGATCTGCAGCCCGCCCTCGAGGGCGAGCGTATGAACATCAACTCGCCGATTTCGGCGTTCACCGCCGACTGGCGCAACCTCGTCCACAATCACGAAGTGCGTTGGCCGTACGTCTTCGTGTCCGGCTACCTCGACGGCCTGCAGATCTTCAACCTCCAGGACCCGTTGAACCCGGTTACGGTCGGTTACTACGACACGTACATCGGCCCACCGAACACCGACCGTTACTCGCAGTTCAATGGCGCGTTCGGGGTCGACGTCCGCAACGCAGACGGGCTCATCGTCATCAGCGACATGTCGACCGGACTCTGGACCATGAGGATGGATGGGTTCCAGGGCTGGAATGGAGAGGACTGGGGCTACCCGAACATCTCGTCGGCACAGAACTGGGATCGCCCGGTCGTCACGCGCCCGATCAGCGACAACGATCGGTAGCCCGCTGACTACCCCGACGCTTTGACATGTATCTGCTCGCGGCGTTGCTGACGACGTTCGGTTCACCGGGGTCGGTATGTGTGCCGGCCCCGGGCCCCGAGTACTACGCGTTCGAACTCGTCACGACGAAGAACATCCCGGGCACGGGCCTGGCAAAAGGCTCCGCCGAAGTGTCCGTGTCGGGCTCGTCGCCGTTCGCGGTCGCCCTCGCATCGGACGGCAGCTACGTGTACGACGTCGAAGTCTCGCTGGCGCGGATGCGCGCACCCAGCGGCGGCTACCTAGTGGCGTGGGTTGCCACGTCGGACCTGACTCAGGTCGTCCGGATCGGAGCGCTCGATGGGCAGCTGAGGGCCCGCGGGTCGGTCCAGTGGAACAAGTTCATCGTCGTGATCACGCTCGAGCCGGACGATGATTCAGCATCCCCCCTGTGGACCGGGCCCGTCGTGTTTCGAGGCATGTCGCGAAGTGGCATGATGCACACGATGGTGGGGCACGGTGCGCTCCAGCAGGAGAACTGCGCCGCGTTCGGGTACGGCAACTAGGCGAACGGCCGCCCGCCGTGGCTAGGCGCTACCGGAAACCCATCAACGCCCTGAGTAGCTGGACCCGACCCAACTCTCCCGTGAAGACGCGCGCCGGGAACGAACGGAATTCCATCAGCTCCGAGTAGATCGAGGCCGCGGTGTAGTTGTTGAGACCGAGTCCCGCCAAGTACATCAACCGCAGACTGCGATCACGGTTGATCTCGGCATCGGCCAGCCATCCCTCGAGGTCGCTCGAGTTGGCGGCGTAGGTGGACAGGAGATCCATCGTCCGGGAAAAGCCTACCTCGGTCAGATCCATGGCGACCAACGAGTGATCCGGGGACTGCAGACGGGCGACGAAACGATCCAGGTCGATCTCCATGGGTCCGGCCTTTGCCGCCATCACGACATCGTAGCCGCTGCCGTCGTAGGTGTTGCCCCACACGGTCCCCTCGGGGAACGCCTGGAAGAACGTGGCCATCTCGCTCTTCACGGCTTCCGTGCTGCTCTCGTAGAGCGGCACCCACTGGGTGATCACGCCGCCCTCGTTGAGGTGTTTACTCGCGAGACGGAAATACTCCTCGCTGTACAGGGCGGCCGCGCCCTTCATCCACGGATGGATCGGATCGGAGGTAATGAGATCGAACCTCTCGTCGGTCGTCAAAAGAAAGTGGCGCGCATCGTCGAAGACGACCTCGACGCGCGGATCGTCCAGCACCGCATTGTTCGCCTCGGTGAAATAGCTCGAGGCCTGCCGCACGATGAGTGGCTCGATCTCCGCGATCACGATGCGTTCGATGCCCGGATGGGTCACAAAGGTGCCCGCGGTGACGCCAGCGCCGAAGCCGACCACGAGCACCGACTTGGGGTCATCGTGGAGGAGGGCGGTCAGGTGTCCGAGCATGCCCTGGAGTCGCATGTCCTGCTGCTCTGTGGACGCCACGACCTTGCCGCCGATGTGGAGGTTTCGGGTACCGTCCGAAAGCTCGGTGACCGCAACCGACGAGTTCCGGCCTTCCCCGACGTAGAGGGCGACCGGCGGGTCGTACGTGGGTGCATAGCGGCCGTACGCGATCAGCACGGGTGGGATCGGCGAAACTCCCACAATGAGGAGGATTGCGACGACTACACCGGCTCCTGCGACCGGTAGTCGTACGCGGGCGGGCCAGCCATCTCTCCCTTCCGGCGCGCGCAGCAAGACAGGCGCGAGGAGGAGAAGCGCGGACAGCGCGGAGAAGATGATCAACGCGCGCTGTGCATTCTGCGTGCCGAACCACGACACCATCACAATGCCGAACAGGATCGCGCCGCAGATCGCCCCGATGGTGTTGGCTGCATAAACCCGTCCGAGCAAAGCCGCGGGATCCTGCCCCTTCTCGGCCGCAGCCGCGACCGCGAGCGGGAAACTCGCGCCCCATAGGAGTGGGGCCGGCGCGAGTGCCCAGAGCGCGCGGGCAAGGTCGAGTTGAAAGACGAAGGCGGGCTCGTATGCGATCGAAGGATTGATCGGCCAGAAGGGAAGCTGCTCCGCGATCGCATGGGCGGTCCATGCCACGCCCACTACGGCACCCGCCTGGCAAAGACCAAACAGTGTCCGGGGGCGGGCGGAGTGCCTCGATACGTACGACCCGACGGCGCTCCCGACACCCAGCGCCGCCAGGAATACCGCCAGGATGATCGAGAACGTGTACGTCGTGGCCCCCAGCATGAGGGCCATCAGGCGCGTCCACACGACCTCCGATCCGAGCGCAACGAAGCCAGAAAGACCTATGGCGATCAAGATCGTGCGGTGGCGACCGCTGGTGATGGTTGGAGCCTCGACCGTCTCGACCACCGTCGGTCGGTGAGCCCGGGTGGTCGCCAACACGACCGCCAAAGTCGCCACGACGACATTGATGCCGGCGGCCGCAAAGGTCGCGACCACCGTATCGTATTCCCGCAGGAGGTAGAAGCCGGCCAAAAGGCAGCCGGCGACCGCGCCCGCGATGTTGCCGCCATAGAAGAAACCCATCCACGAGACGCCGCGCGGCGTGGCCTCGACATAGCGTGCGATGGCCGGGAGGGTGGCGCCCATCAGAATGGTCGGCGGGAGCAGCAGCAGCCCGGCAAGTAGGGCTCGGAAGAGCACACTGGCCAGCCCCGAGGGGACGATCGCCACATAGGCGCCGCCCACCAACGGGATCAGTCCGAGCAGGGCGATGGCTACCGCCGCGATCGCCAACTCGAGGACGGCGTAGACGCGGAGCGGGTGCCGATCGATGGGGACGAACCGTGGCAAAGCGAGACTGCCGATGCACATGCCGGCCATGAAGGCGCCGAGGAGAACACCCAACGAGATGCCCGTCGATCCGATGACGAGCTGGAGCATCTGGAACCAGACGACCTCGTAGATCAGAGCCGCGCACCCACTCCCAATGAACAGGAGGATCAGGACGGGGAGGAATCCCGCTTCGGAAGGGGCGTCGCGCACAGGGAATTCGGGCTCTGGTGTCATGACTCGAAATGGGGAGGTGATCGGCTTGCCAGTACTGCGGGCCTGCTACGACCTTCGAGGGCCTGAGCGTCTGGCAAGCTCTGCATTAGGACACCGGAGGGGTCGATCTCGATGAAGCGGCGGCATGGAAGTTGGTGGGTCGTGGCGATCGCCGCATCGTTGCCGGCCGCTGTGAGTGCCCAGCACGAGATGCACGGCATGACAGCTGTGGGCGGCTGGAGGATGGTCCCCATGGACGCGAACATGCCCATGCTTCCGGGGCTCGAGGGTGCCGTTCCGGTGGTGGGCCCCTTCATGCCGGGCGAGGGCATGGCCGCATCGATGTTCCCGGAGGCCCGTCCGTCCGAGGTCGTCTCGATGGCAGACGGAGACACACTCGAAATCTCGGTGTCCACGGTACGCCGGACCATCGACGGTCACGAGATGATCATGTTCGGCTACAACGGGCAGTACCCGGGCCCGCTGATTCAGGCCCCGCGCGATGCGACGCTGATCATTCGGGTCACGAACGAAATCGAGATGCCGACGACGATCCACTGGCACGGCGTCCGGTTGGACAACCGATTCGACGGTGTACCCGGCGTGAGCCAGGCCGCCATCGAACGGGGGGAGAGTTTCACCTACGAAGTCCACGTGCCGGACGCCGGCATGTACTGGTACCACCCCCACGTCCGCGAAGACGTTCAGCAGGATCTGGGTCTGTTCGGCAACCTGCTCGTCACCTCGCCGGATCCCGACTACTACGGTCCCGCACATCGCGAAGAAGTCTTCGTCCTCGATGATATCCTCATGGACGCACAGGGGGCGTTGCCGTGGGGCGACCGTGCACCGACGCACGCCCTCATGGGTCGTTTCGGCAACGTCATGATGGTGAATGGCGAGACGGACTACCGACTCGATGTGCAGCGCGGCGAAGTGGTGCGCTTCTTCCTGACCAACGTCGCCAATTCGAGGACGTTCAACGTGACGTTCGGCGGGGCTCGAGTGAAAGTCGTCGCTTCGGACGTCGGGCGTTTCGAGCGAGAGCAGTGGGTCGGATCGGTCGTGATCGCTCCCGCTGAACGTTATGTGGTCGATGTGCGCTTCGACGAGCCGGGCGAAATCGCGATCTCGAACACGATCCAGGCCATCAATCATTTCCGCGGCGAGTTCTACCCGCACGTCGATACGCTGTCGCTGGTCACCGTGGCCGACGAAACCGCCGAGGCCTCGATTTCTTCTGCGTTTGAGACCCTCCGTTCCCACGACGCGGTCATCTCGGATATCGACGCCTTCCGGCCACTCTTCGGGCGGGCCCCGGATTACGAGCTCGAAACGACCGTTCGCATCCTCGACCTGCCGCAGTCCATCGTCCTCGCCATGGAAGCCGACACGCTCTACGTGCCGCCCATGGAGTGGAACGACGCCATGCCGATGATGAATTGGCTCTCCACCGCGGAGCAGGTCACCTGGGTCCTCAAGGACCGGAGAAGCGGAGCGGAGAATGAAGATATCGACTGGCGCTTCGCAGTCGGGGATGTAGTGAAGGTCCGCATCTTCAATACGCCGGACTCCTTTCATCCGATGAATCATCCGATTCACGTTCACGGACAGCGCTTCCTGGTCCTTTCGATGGACGACGTCGAGAACGAAAACCTCGTCTGGAAGGACACCGCGATCGTGCCCGTCGGCTCGACGGTGGACCTACTCATCGAGATGTCGAACCCGGGTGAGTGGATGGTGCACTGCCACATCGCGGAGCACCTTCACGCGGGCATGATGTTCAGCTTCACGGTGGGGGGCGAAGGACGGTGAGCCCGATGGCGAAGAACGTCGTCGCCTCGCTCGCCGCCGCAGCCGTCGGTGGAGTCATTCTTCTGGGGGTCGTGCGCCTCGTCGAGCGCCAACAGACTTCGGACGAGATCAACCGCCTGCGTGACGCGCTCTACCGTGCACGGGTGAGTGCGGGTCGTTGCCAGGGATCACTGCAGACCAGCGAGTCTTCTCTCCTCGTCCTCGGTATCACGATCGACTCGCTCAAGAATCGTGTCGACAGCTTCGAGGCGATGGACCGTCGCGGCGTCCCGGCGGGCCGTTACGACGAATACCTCGAGCTCTTCGACAGCTACAATGACTCCGTGGAAGTCTGGGATGGGCGCGAGCGTCGTCTTCGGACGGCCGAAACGTCGTGCCGTGCGACGATCGAGGAACACAACGCCCTTACCGATTCGCTGCAGGCGCTCCTGGCAGAAGCCGGAATCGAAGCCGCCGGCTGAGTAGGCTCCGGCTGGGCAGGGGTGCCCCGTCGGGCCGCCCATCGTCAGCGTTCCGCAAACGCCGCGTCGAACGCTGAATCGGAAGTCGGGAAGTCGAGGTCCCGAACGAAAGCGCACGCTTCCTCCGCCCCGTGCTCCCGGTCCATGCCGGAGTCCTCCCACTCGACGGACAGCGGCCCCTCGTACCCGGCGCGGTTGAGCGCCCGGATGATGTCCTCGAAGGGCACGTGCCCGCGGCCCAAAGAACGGAAATCCCAACACCGATCCCGGTGACCGAACGGGAGGTGGCCACCAAAGACGCCGGAAGGCATCGGCTTGTCGGACCACCACACGTCCTTCATGTGCGTGTGGTACACACGCGGCCCGAAGCGAGAGATGAACTCGACGCAGTCGACGCCCTGATAGGCGAGGTGGCTCGGGTCGTAGTTGAAGCCGAAGGCATCATGGTGCTCGACAGCCACCAGGGCGCGTTCTGCGGTCACGATGTCAAAGGCGATCTCGGTCGGGTGGACCTCGAGAGCGAAGCGCACGTCGACTTCGGAGAAGACGTCCAGAATCGGGGTCCAACGGGCAGCGAAGTCGGCAAAGCCGGCCTCGATCATGGCCTCGGGAACCGGAGGAAAGCCGTAGAGCAGATGCCAGATCGAGCTCCCGGTGAAGCCGTTGACCACGGACACCCCGAGATTCGCGGCGGCACGCGCCGTCTGCTTCATCTCTTCGGCCGCCCGGCTCCGCACCCCTTCCGGCTCACCGTCACCCCACACGTGCCGGGGAAGAATGGCCTCATGCCGGCCATCGATCAGATCACACACCGCCTGGCCGACCAGATGGTTGCTGATCGCGAAGACATCGAGCCCGAATGAACCCAGCATCTCCCGCTGGGCGACGCAGTAGTCCGGGTCCTCCGCCGCTCGGACGACGTCGAAATGATCGCCCCAGCAGGCGAGTTCGAGTCCGTCGTACCCCCACTGTGCCGCCTTCTCGGCGAGCTCCGAAAGGGGCAGGTCGGCCCACTGGCCCGTGAACAACGTGACGGGTCTACTCATGACGGGTTCTCGTCCGATGAAGTTCAGGCCCTCAGGAGCTTCCTGGTGGCGTGTAGGCCGCGTCGACCCAGCCGCCCTGGCGGTTGCTCTCGAGTGCACGGTGAATGAAGTGGACTCCGCGGGCTCCATCTCGGACGGTCGGGAAGCCGGCATCGGAGGACTCGTCACCCGCACCCGATCCGGTCCGCGCCCCGGACTCCCGACCGCGCACCGCGGCGGCAACGCTTCGGTATAGATTCGCGAAGGCCTCGATGAAGCCCTCTGGATGTCCGGCGGGAATTCGCGTCGCGCCGAGAGCCGCCCCGGAACGAGTCCCCGCGCCACGGAACAGAATGCGCTCGGATCCGTCCGGCGAGAGGATCCGGAGCCGCTCCGGATCTTCCTGGCACCAGTCGAGGCCACCGTCCCTTCCGTATACACGCAGTCGCAGGTGATTGCGCTCTCCCGTAGAGATCTGCGAAGCGAGAAGAACACCACGCACACCACCATCCAATTCGAGCAGCACGGTCGCGTCGTCATCGACGTGGCGGCCCTCGACGACCGTACCGAGATCGGCGAAGAGCCGCTGCACCTCAAGTCCTGTCACGTACCGCACGAGGCTGTGCGCGTGAGAGCCGATGTCCCCGAGGACGGCCGACGCCCCACCACGTTCTGGGTCGGCTCGCCACTCCGCCTGCTTCTGCCCCTCGGCCTCGAGCAGCGTGGATAGCCACCCCTGGCTGTACTCGACGACGACCTTTCGGAGGGCGCCCAGTTCTCCGT
The DNA here is from genome assembly GCA_027623325.1 of Gemmatimonadota bacterium. Classification (GTDB taxonomy): domain Bacteria; phylum Gemmatimonadota; class Gemmatimonadetes; order Longimicrobiales; family Gaopeijiaceae; genus UBA2589. Next base: position 34,861 of record JAQBXY010000009.1, on the reverse strand, counting down.
CCCTGATTCTCTCCCGGGCCTCTTTCACCATCGGGTACCCGGTGTAGTTGTGTGTAACCGCGAAGACGAGGCCACGCTCCTCGGCGAGTCGGCAGAGTGACTCGGCATCGGCGACGCTCGTGGTCAGCGGCTTGTCACAGACGATGTGGAACCCGGCCTCCATGAAACTGAGGGCGACCGGATAGTGCAGGTGGTTGGGCGTAACGATGACGACCACCTGTATCCGTTCGGCCTTCGGCCGGGCTGCTTCCCTATCGACCATCTCGAGATACGATGCGTAGGCCCGCCCCGGGTCGATCCCCAATTCCCGACCCATCTCGGCGGACTTGGCCGGATCCGAGGAAAAGGCCCCCGCCACGAGTTGGAAGCGGCCGTCGAGCACCGCCGCCATCCGGTGCACCGCCCCGATGAAGGCTCCGGGCCCACCACCCACCATGCCGTACCGAATGGTCAATCGGCCGCCTCGATACTTTCGACCCGGTATCCTCCGGTCTGCCGATCACGCGTATACAGGCCGCCGAAGATCAGGAGCAGGATCCCGCACAAAGGGACGACATAGAGGAAGGAGATCTTCCCTCCATAGTTGTCGGCCGGTCCCAGGATCGACTGTGCCTCGGCCACGAGCGAAGCGTCGACGTCGGACGCGATGAGGGTCCGCAGCGCATTGGCCGTCGCGGGCGATGGAAGGGTGGGCGAAGTCTGATACGCCCTCGCCACCACCATGATCGCCGCCATCGAGGCCTGGGCATCGTCGTCCGTTCGGTCGCTGAGCAGGCGTTCGGCACGATCGAAGAGTTGAACAGTCTCCAGGACTGGCAGCACGCCATGGGCGTACTCGTCCGCGATCCTCCCCATCTGTGGCGCCGTGATGAGCCCGACGGTCGCCATCCCCACAGTGCCCATGAGTCCGAGCCCCAACGCGCCGGAACGGGGAATCCGCTCGGAGACGACTCCCAGCATGGTCGGCCAGAAGTAACACACCCCGACCGCGAAGACCGTCGCTGCAGCAAAGGTCAGGGCGGTGCCCTGCGCGTAGCTCAGAGCGAAGAGGCCGAGGCCGCCCACGAGCGCCGAGCCGAGCAGCAGCCCCGTAGGAGAGAAACGGTGAACGACCGCGCCCGCCCGGTACCGCAGCACGGCCATGAGGCCGTTGATCCACACGAGCACCAGTATGCCGGCGATGCCGCCCGCTTGGAGCACGGCCGGAACCCAGCGGTTCGGTCCGAGCTCGACGGACGCGGTCATCGCCATGGCCACCAGCATGACCCACATCAGGGGCGTCGTGAACGCGGCCTTGAACATCTCACCCATGCTCACCCCCGCATCGACACCCTCGGTAGGAGGAAACGGCTCACGGAGAATCAGGAATCCGTACGCCAACGTCGGGACGAGAATGAGGGCGATCTTGATCTGCCAGTCTGTCACACCCACGAAATCCAGCCCGAACGCGGCCAGTCCCCCGAGTACCACGCCACCGGGGAACCAGACGTGAAACTGGTTCAGCTTCACCGTCTTGTTGTCCGGGTACAGCGCAGCCACAAGCGGGTTACACGCCGCTTCGACCAGACCGTTCGCCATCGCGATCACGAGTGCACCCGCGAACAGGGATGAGAATCCTCCCGCGAAAATCATGATGGACGAACCCGCGAGGTGCCCGACGAAAGCGAAGCGCAACAGCGTCCTCATGCCGAGCGAGTCTGCGAGTGGTGCGAACACGAGCTGAGATATCGCGAATCCCCAGAGGGCTGCTCCTCCAATCCACCCCACCTCTTCGTTGGTCAGAACGAAGTCGCGCTTCAACGCCAGCATCACGGCGCCCACCGTCGCGAAGGCCACCGAGGTCGCGATCAACGCGACGCAGCTGCCGAGGAAGAGCCTCGAGGTGTTGACCGCGGGTGTCGACGATCCAGTTTCAGTCATGTGAGCTCAATAGGGGAAGTCGGTGGACGTCGGTGCGGCGGGGTCACTCGATGCCGATATGTCGAAGTACTTCGGGCGGCGGGGGGTCCCATCGGGGAAGTGGCACGTTGCCGACATACTGAAGATCCTGCATGCCCTGCGTCGTCGTCCAGAACGCGGTCGACGTCAGGTCACGGACCTTGTCGAAGAAGCGCGCCGCCGCCTCGAAGCCTTCCGAAGCGTCGGGCAGGTAGCAGATGTCGTCACAGATCACTCGATGCTGCTCGGCGGTGAGGTCTCGAAAGCGCAGTCCGGGGCCGAATCGTTCGGCGGCTTCCCGGTCGAGCCAAATCAATCCGCCACGTACGACGACGTTATCACGCTCGTTGCCCGGGTAGGGCGCGCTAACCCACTCGTCGATGAAGTCAGGGGCACCGACCGCGCTCGCCGAGGGCGACCGTTCATCGGCCGGGATGATCACGTCGCACAAAACAGCCAGCGACTCGAGCTCGTCCGCCGTCAGCGTGCGCTCCCAAGGAATCGAAGGAGCCACGAGATCCGGGTCCCAGGCCGTGCCGGCCGCTAGCGGATTGCTCGTCGGTGCAGGGACCGCAGCGATGTCGACAGTCCCGTCTTCCGGAGCGCACGCCGCCAGTGTGGGAGACGCGGCGGCAATCGCCATCACCTTGAGAGCCTGTCGCCGGTCCATGGGGAACATGCCTTTGTCCTCGCTCATCCGAGACTCCCCGCGCCAAGCTGCTCGACGATGTAGTCCGAGGCCCGCCAAGCGATCGCCATGATCGAGAGCGTCGGATTCTTGTCCGCGTTCGAGACAAAACATCCGCCGTCGGTCACGAATAGGTTGTCCACCTCCCACGACTGACAGAACTGGTTGAGGACGGAACGGGAGGGGTCGTCGCCCATGATCACACCTCCAACCTCGTGAATGATCTGTCCGGGACGAGCGATCGCGTCGGCGCCGTCGGCCTGCACGGTACTCAGCACCCGTCCACCCATCTCCTCGAGAATGCCTGCGAAGGTCTGCTGCATGTGGCGCGCTTGGTTCAACTCGTGCTCGGACCATTTCCAGTGGAAGCGAAGTGTGGGGATGCCCCACTGGTCGACCTCGTCCGGATTCACCTCGCAGTAGGAGTCTTCGTTCGGGATCATCTCTCCGCGGCCATCGAAGCCGAGAAACGATCCGTAGTAGCGTCGGCAATCTTCCTTGAACTGTTGGCCGTACGACCCGCCGGTGAGCGGCTCGATCCCTCCGAACGCACCGAAACCCGGCATCTTTCGTCCGCCGCCGAACTCGATGTGGTATCCACGGGCGAAGTCGAGCTGGCCACGCGCCTGCTCCTGATAGAGCCACCACGGCATGTAGAGATGCATGGCCGACGCCCCATCGGCGTTGTGCGGCGGCATGTTCTCGAGCATCGGGACCTGCCCGCTGACGCCTGCGCCTACCGTATCCATCACGTACTTGCCCACGAGCCCGCTGCCGTTGGCGAGCCCATCGGGAAAGAGGTTGCTCTTCGAATTGAGCAAGATACGCGCAGATTCTAGTGCGCTCGCGGCGACCACAACCACTCGGGCCGAGACGTGCTCATCCAGACGGGTTCGCTTGTCGATGTAGTGAACGCCTGTGGCCCGGCCCGTCCGGTCGACCGTGACCTCGCGCACCATTGCGTCGGTGAGGATGTCGAGATTCCCCATCGCGAGCGCAGGGGGCAGCAGAACGGTAGGCGACTGGAAGTTGGCCTTGATCGAACAGCCACGACCACACGGAGTCGCGAAGAAACAAGCCGCCCTCGACCGCATCGAGTCGGCGGTTACCTGCCGCGCACGCGCATGATTCGGCCACAGTTCACCGGCCAGGCGATCGGCGTCCTGCCTCTGGGTCATGATCGCGAGGTGCGCCGGAATGACCGGAATATCGATGTCCCGGCAGACCTTCTGCGTCAGGAGTTCTTCGGCCCGTGGTGCCGGCGGAGGCTGGAGCACCCCTGGCGAAGAATCGGGCGTGTTCTCGAGACCTTCGTTGGATCCGTACACGCCGATGAGCTTCTCGGTCTTGTCGTAGTACGGCGCCATATCGTCGTACGACATGGGCCAATCGAATCCGAGGCCATCGCGGGAATACGGCTTGTAGTCGTACGGTCCCATTCGCAGCGAAATGCGACCCCAGTGGTTGGTGCGCCCCCCGAGCATGCGCGCCCGCCACCACATGAAGTCGGTGCCTTCGGCGCTCGAATACGGCTCCCCGGGGACCCGCCAACCCCCGTCGACGGTGGCATCGTAGAAGCCGAACGGTTTCTCGGGCGTACCCGCGGCCCTCATGGGCGCGTCCTTCGGGAGTTGGAACATCGGGGTCTCGACGACCGGATCGTAGTCGCGTCCCGCTTCGAGGAGCAGGACCCGAACTCCGGAGCAGGCGAGCACGTAGGCGCACATGCCGCCGGCCGCGCCGGATCCCACGATGATGACATCGTACTCTTCCTGCGCCTTGCGCCTCATGGCCGACCCGGGTTGAGCATCATGTGGCGGAAGCTTCGGCGCACGCTCGCAAGTGCATCCTGGGGCTGGTCGTGCTCGACGAAGGCGTGTCTCAGGCCCAGTCCCTCCGCCAACGGGATGAGGCGAGAGAAGTCGATGATTCCGTCTCCAACGTCGACCATGTCGCCCGCTGCCGTGCGGTCTTTGACGTGGACGCTGGTCACGCGACCGCTCCGGGCCCGGATCGCCCGAGCCGGATCCCCGCCTCCGTGGACCGTCCAGAAGATGTCCATCTGCCAGTCGACGAGCTCCGCTTCGGTCCCATCGAGCAACAACTCCATCGGCACGCTCCCGTCTTCGAGCGGTCGGAATTCCCATTCGTGATTGTGGTACCCGAAGCGCAGACCTGCCGCGCGGGCTGCCTCTGCCGCTCGATTGAAGTCTTCCGCGATGCGTCTCAGCCCTTCGGCGGAGCGTTCGTTGCCGGGAAGCCCCGGTACGACCACCTGGCTCTGCCCGAGCTCCTGCGCGGCCGCAAGCGTGCGCTCCCAGCCGGAGCGGACTTCGTCGATGCCATGGTGGCTCGACGCCGCTCGAAGCCCCACGGCGTCGAGTTTCGCGCGCATCTCACGCGCGGTCATCCCGTAGAGGCCGGCGAGTTCGACCTCGGCGTACCCGATCTCCGCGATCGTGGCGAGCGTGGCGTCCGCATTGGCCGCCATCTCGTTTCGGACCGTATACAGTTGCACGCCGATTCGATCGATCGGGAGCGTTACGTCCCTCGAAAAGGACGCCCCGCCCTGAGAGAGCGCCCGCTTCGAGGCGTAGGCGGTCGCGGGTACCGCAGCGAGAAATCCGCGACGATCGATCATCGGATCTCCCTGAGCTTGAAGTTCCGGAACCAGACGGGGTCGCCGTGATCCTGCAGGCCGATGTGCCCCCGTTCGGCGCGCCCGTACGCGGGCCACTCCACGAACTTGCTGCCGGCCACGAGTGCTTCCCACTCGGCGCTCCCCAGCACGTACGCGACCACCCGGGTCCCGTTGAGCCAATGTTCGACCCGATCACCTTCGACCACGATCCGGGCCTGATTCCACTCCCCCGCGGCTCGCACTACACCGCGCGGCGCCGCGTGAAGTCCATAGTTCGCGCCCGCGCTCGTCAGGGGATTCTGGCCATCGCGGTGGCCAGCGTCGTCGAGGACCTGCATCTCGGGCGCGCTGTGATACACCCACTCCTCGCCGGTGGCCGCGCGGTAGAAGACCCCGCTGTTTCCGGCGGCTTCGACCCGCCACTCGACCGACAACTCGAAGTTCGCGAACTCCCGGTCGGTGATGATGTCACCGCCTCGCCCCACGCGCGAAAGCGTCCCGTCGACAGCCGCCCATCCTTCAGGCGGCCCTGCGTCGTCGTACGCCTGCCAACCCGTGAGCGATGTGCCATCGAAGAGAAGTTGCCAGCCCGCGGCACGCTCCGCCGCGGTGAGCGTGTTCATGGACGCCCCGTCCGCGCCGCTCGGAGCTTGGGCGCCCACGCAAGCTGCGCTACCCATCGCGACAACGAACAGCAGGCTCAACCGAACGGTCGCATGCAGCCGCGTCATAACGACCACCCCTCGCGGTACTCTCGCTTCAGGAAGGCGTTGGCCTTCTCGGAATTCGTGACGCGCATGTTGACCGCGTCATACTCGATCTTCAAGCCCTGCCCCGCACGTAGCGCGACGAGTCCGAGGAGCATGACCTCGGTCAGGGGAGCCGCATACGAGAAGGGGCTCGTCGCGGTGCCGATACCTTTGCACGCATTCGCCCAGTTCATCTCGTGGCTCACTTCGATCCGTGGGAATCTCCACTGAAGGGCATCGGCCTCCTCCTGCAACTCCTGCGGGAAAAGCTGCGGATTCTCCCCATACGTCTCGTGCATCAGGATCCCGCGCTCACCCACGAAGATGACGCCCCCGCCCCGTTCCAGCTCGACGTCGGCGGGAAGCTCATCGGGTCGCTTCGGCATGAGGCCCCCGTCGTACCAGTGGAGATCGACGGGAGGCATGAGTCCGCGACGGGGAAACTCGTAGTGCACCTTCATCGCCATCGGGTACGAGACCGGATCATCCGAAGGACCGCCCCACGGCGTGGACGTGGCTTCGACCGTGGTGGGGTATCCGAGTCCGAGCGCCCAGTACGGGTGGTCGATGAGGTGGGCGCCCATGTCGCCCAAGGCGCCGACACCGAAGTCCACCCAGCCCCGCCAGTGGAAGGGATGATAGATCGGGTGGTACTTCACCTCACGGACGCACGGTCCGAGATAGAGGTCCCAGTCGAACCCCTCGGGGACGGGGAAATCTGCATGGAGTCCGGACGCCTGCGCCGCCGCGACCGAGCCCGGCCACCAGGACCGATCGGCCGACATCGGATCGAAGTCCGCCTCCATCGGTGCGGGACGCATAAGGCCCTGCGCCCAGATCGGGCGATTCGTCCACACGTGGACCTCATGGACGGTGCCGATCACCCCCGCCTGGATCCACTCGTTGATGAGGCGCGCCTCGTCCGACGAATGGCCTTGGTTCCCCATCTGGGTCACCACTCCGGTGGTGTTCGCCAGCTCCTGGAGAACCCGCGCCTCGTGGACCGAGTAGGTGAGCGGCTTCTGTACATAGACGTGCTTCCCGGCCTTCATCGCGGCCGCGGCCATTACGGCGTGCGTGTGGTCCGGCGTAGCGATCACGACGGCATCGATGTCGGACTGCTGGGCCAGCATTTCGTCGAAGCGGGTATACTTGACCGCTCGCTCGTACTGCTCGGCCCAACGGACCCCTTCTTCACGGGGACTTCCATCCCGATCGGTCATGCGTTCGAGAACTTTCTTGGCCACGAGCGAGTGATCGAGATCACACACGGCGACGATGTTCTCACTCCCGAGTTTCTGGGCGTTCTCCGCCCCCATGCCTCCCGCCCCGATCATGGCGACGTTGAGCACGTCACTCGGGGCCCGGAAGCCGCGCCCGCCCAGCACGTGGCGGGGTACGATCATTCCGCCGAGAGCCAACTTCGAAGAGGTGGAGACGAAGTCCCTGCGTGAAAGCTCGTCAGACACGGTATTGGTCCGGATGGGAGGAACGATCCGGACAACCTAGTGTGGTGTAGCGAGAGTTCGCGAGCCAGCGAGAGCGCCGAGGCGCGCGATCCTGCAGGGCGCGACGACGAGGCCCCGCTTACCCCCGCTCCCCCTCCGCGATGAAGCGCGGGAGACGGGGACGGAGCTTGATCGGGAGGTGCCTCAAATGGGCCTCGAGCATGCGCCGGGGCGTAAGCTCCTGATCGATGATGCGGGCGAGCTCCTCTTCCCTCTTCCAGATGAACTCCAGGGCACGGACTTCGAGGTCGAGCATTCGTTTCTCCACCGATTCGTTCAGAGCGATTTCGAGCCCGATCGTTCCGGTTTGAACCATCTTCCAGAGCGAGCGCCGCTGGTTCGTGACGTCGAGTGCGAATTCTCCGGCCGAGCCGGCCCGCTCGATCGCTGTGGCCGCCTCGACGATCCGGCGTTCGCTCGCGCCGCCGATGTTCTGATAGGCGAGCAGGCGGCGAAGCACATTCTCGGCCACGTCGCCGTGGAGCTGATAGACCTTCTCAGGAGTCCACGGATCGCACCGTTAGCACGGGACGCCCACCCCGAGGCGCCCGTCGGCTCCGCGGAGCGGGTATACCCACCATCCGAGATCGTAACGAAGCGCGCGGAGTGTGCTCTTGCAGTGCGGACATGTTTCTCGACCGTGCCACGCGGCCCAACCGAAGCGTCGCCAGCGGAGGACGTCGGCGACCGGCGTGTCCTCCCAGTCGATCGGGACGTCGCCATCGGAGAAGCCGACCATGTCACCGAGATATTGCATCGCGCCGAACGTATAGGCGGTGACCTTGGAGCGTTTGCTCTCGTACGACGTTTTGCGCTTCCGCAGCTCCCGGCCATAGCGCCACCAGGCCTGCTCCACGAGGCCCGCGGAGCCTACACGGACTAATGTGAGCGGTCCCGCGTGCATGAGAGACACGTTCGCGGTGTGACTCATCGGGCGCGCGTGGTCGCGGGCGAGCCGCTCCAATTCATAGAGGGCGACTTCCCGCTCCTCGATGGGAGCCAGGTTCCAGCGATGACAACTCTCGCACACCGCCCACAGGCGACCGTTCGCGGGGTCGTATGCGATCTTGCGCCCCCGCGACATATGCGCGAGCTGCTCGTTCTCCGGGAACGGCCTATGGCAGAACATACAGCGTGTGAACATGAGTCCCCGCTGGGTCGTCGACATCCTCGTCATCATCCACCCCTCCATCCTCTACCCAGCGCGACCGGAACACGGTCGGCCCGCGCTCGGAAGACGCCTGTGCTGCAAGGTAACTCGAACCTGAGGGGCGACGACAGCGCGGCGGCTCGCATAAGCGCGGCCGCGGCATCAGCTTGGATCGCTCCACAAGCCACCCCAACATCGGATTGTCAACAGGATGCCTGAGTTGGAAGGTAAGGTCGCACTCGTTACCGGAGGCAGTCGCGGGATCGGGGCCGCCACGGCCCGCATCTTCGCGAACGCGGGGGCACGGGTCGTCATCACACACCGCGACAGCGCTGCGGGCGCCGAAGCCACGATGGCCACCCTTCCCGGAGCGGGGCACCGAATAATCCAGGCATCGGCCACGGACTCCGCGGCGCTCGCGAAGGCTGCAGATTCGGTGGCCTCCATCGAGGGACGACTCGACATTCTGGTGAACAACGCGGCGACCACTCGGGTCATCCCCCACGGTGATCTCGACGCCCTGGACGACGACTTCTTCGACACGATCTTCCAGACCAACGTGCGTGGAGCCTTCGCTACCGTGCGCTGCTTTCGTGGGCTCCTCACAGCCGACGGAGGCGGGGTGATCGTGAACGTGTCGTCGCTCGCATCGCGGATGGCGAACGGGAGCAACGTCGCGTACTGCGCCTCGAAGGCGGCGATGGATAACATGACCCTATCACTCGCGAGGGCGCTCGCCCCGGACATCAGAGTCGTGTCGGTCGCGCCGGGCCTCGTGGACACGCAGTTGACGCAGGGTTGGGACCCTGCCGTGCGTTCACGAATGATCGAACAGACCCCGTTGGGACGACTGGGGACCACCGAAGACGTGGCCGCGACGATCTACGCTGCGGCCACCCACCTGTCCTTCGTGACCGGGGTCGTCATTCCGGTCGACGGAGGGCGCCCGCTCGGCTGAGGGCTACCCCTCTGGGACCGCCGCAATGCACTCGATTTCGACCAGAGCGCCCAGCGCCAGCCCGCTCCCGGCCAACGCAGAACGCGCGGGGGGATTCGAGGGAAAGTACTCGGCGTACACGGCGTTCATCGCCGCGTAGTCGGCGATGTCCGCGAGGAAGACCGTACACTTGATGAGGTCGTCGAGCGTCGCATCCGCAGCCGCGAGGACCGCGATGATGTTGTCCATCGTCTGCCGTGTCTCGGGCCCGATTCCACCCGCTATGAGCTGCGGGGGGCTGACGCCCGGCAGAGCCCCGAGCGCCCCCGACAGGAAGATGAAGTCGCCGCTCCGGACCGCGCTCGAGAAGATCGGGAGGCGGGCGACACCCTCCGGCTGAATGATCTGGCGGCGCGTGGATTCCACGACGGGTACGGCTCGATCGGTGCGCTCTTCGAGCGTGCACGCCGACATCGCAGCAAGGGCGAACAGCGCGAGCACCGTACGATTCATGTGTCTCAATTCTGCTCTCCTAGTTTCCGGCACGGTAAAGAATCTGGCCGCCGACGATCGTCATTTCGACCCGGGCCCCGGGCAGCTCCTCGTCGGGAACCGTCATGAGGTTCCGATCCAATATTGCGATGTCCGCAAGCTTCCCGACGGTGATCGAGCCCTTGTCTGCCTCTTCGAAGCCCGCGTAGGCGTTGTTGATTGTGTAGCTCCTCAGCGCCTCCATCCGCGTCATGCGCTGATCGGGGAAGAAGTCGCGGCCACTTTTGTCCTGTCGTACGACGGAAGAATAGAACGACGCGACCGGTGAGATGTCCTCCACGGGAACGTCGGTTCCGTTGGCGATGACCACCCCTACGTCCATCAGGGATCTCCACAGATATGCTCCGCTCGCGGCGCGATCCGCCCCGAGGCGCGCGTAGATCCAGGGCGCGTCGGAGGTCGCGTGCACACCCTGCATGGCGGCGATGATGCCCAGGTCCGCGAAGCGCTGCACGTCGTCGGGATGAAGATGTTGTGCGTGTTCAATGCGCCACCGCATCTGGTCGCCATCGGGGCGACCGACGAAAGCACGTTCGTAGATGTCGAGTACGACGCGGTTGGCTCGATCGCCGATGGCATGCGTGTTGAGCTGAAACCCCTGTTCAGCCGCGATCCGCGCTGACCCCTCGACCTCCTCCGGAGTCTCGACCGTGAGCCCGATGCTGCTCCCCATGTCTTCGTACGGCTCGAGCAGCCAGGCCCCGTGTGAGCCGAGCGCACCATCCAACTGACGCTTGATCGCTCGCACCGTGAGGTGATTGTCGCCGTACCCGATCATTCGATACCGGCCGAGGTTGGCCGCCATCGACTCATTCGTCTCGTACCGGATCATCACGTACAGGCGAATCGGGAGCCGCCCCTCGTCTGCCAGTCGCTTGAGGCCATCGATCGTCGCGAAGTCCGAGCCCGCGTCGTGAAAGGTCGTCACTCCCTTGGAGAGTGCCTCCTGCGCCGCGAGTTGAACCTGTCGGTCGAACTCCTGCCACCGCTCGGACTCTGAGCGGATCGCCATCGTGCCCCGCATGACGTCGTAGACGAGTGCGTCCGCGTTCTCGCGGAGCAGGCCGGTGGCGTGCCCCGACGCGTCACGCACGATCGTACCACCCGGGGGGTCCGGCGTATCGTCCCCGAGATCGGACATTTCCATGGCGAGCGCGTTCGCGTAGGCGGCGTGCCCGCTCGAGTGCTGGAGAATGACCGGATTGTTCGGCGAGATCGCGCTCAGCGTCGCATGAGCCGGCACGCCATCCACGACATCCGGCCCCGTCGCGGGGGCATCCCACTTCTCCTGGTGCCAGCCCTGGCCTTCGATCCACGCCCCCGGCGCCGACTCCGATACAGCCACCCTGACCGCTCCGACGACGTCGTCCCAGCTCCGCGTATCCGTGAGGTCGAGGATCATCTTGGTCTGCCCGAGACGGATATAGTGCCCGTGCGACTCGATGAAGCCGGGCATTACGAAACGCCCATCCAGATCGACAACCTCCGTCCCGTCACCGATGAACCGTGTGATCTCCTGAGTCGTCCCGACCGCCACGATGCGATCCCCACGAATCGCTACCGCCTCCGCGTCGGGCAGCGCCTCGTCGACCGTTGCGACGACCCCATTTGTGAGAACGAGGTCGGCGGCCTCAGGAGCGGACTCGCACGCCTGCAGGGCCAGAACACTCGATATCAGGACGAGAAAGCGGGCTCTTCGCGATTCCAGCACAAATAACTCCCGAGCGAATAGGTAAGGAGGCGTAAAGTGTACGGGCCACTTGCCCCACGCCATCCCAGTGAAGGGTTGGCTGCTCAGAATTACGAGCGTCCCAGGGGGAGGCGCACGGGTCGATTCCGATCTATTGTGACCGCCGACCTTCACCCTCATCCCGGAAGAACGATGGTCCTTCGCACCCCCGTCGTCGTCGCAGTCGCATTAGTCGTGCCGGGCCTCCTCTCAGCACAGAACCCCAAGGAGGCCGTTACCGCGAATGTCGTCGCGCATGCCGCGGCGTACGAAGCGATGGCAATGCACATCTGGGACCTGGCAGAGATGGGGTACGAGGAGCACCAGAGTTCCGGCGCCCTCCAGGCACACCTGGCGGAGAATGGCTTCTCGGTCGATGCCGGGGTGGCGGGCATGCCCACCGCGTTCGTCGCGAGCTACGGGTCGGGCGACCCGGTGATCGGTATTCTGGCCGAGTTCGACGCACTGCCCGGGCTCGGTCAGGATCGATTCCCGAACCGGAGCCCCATCCCGGGCAAGGCAGCGGGCCACGCATGCGGTCACAACCTCTTCGGTGTCGGCTCGATGGCGGCCGCGCTCGCCGTGAAGGCCTGGCTTGAGGAGTCAGGACGCCCCGGTACGATCCGCCTCTTCGGAACTCCTGCCGAAGAGGGCGGCGGCGGGAAGATCTATATGTCGCGTGCCGGGCTGTTCGCAGACGTCGATGCCATGCTCGAATGGCACGCAAGCGACCACAATGACGCCAGTCCCAGTTCGACCCTCGCCAACATCAGCGTGAAGTTCCGGTTCACCGGGGTCAGCGCGCACGCGGCCCGGGCGCCGGAGCGCGGTCGGTCCGCGCTCGACGGGGTCGAGGCCATGAACTTCATGGCCAACCTCATGCGTGAACACGTGCCGCAGGAGACGCGCATCCACTATGTGATCACGAACGGTGGCCTGGCCCCGAACGTCGTCCCGGATGCCGCAGAGGTCTACTACTATCTGCGGCACCCGGACGCACCGGTCGTCCGAACCCTACTCGACAGACTCATCGCCGCGTCGGAGGGGGCGGCCCAGGGCACGGGCACGGAGGTAACGCACGAAATCGTGAACGGCGTCTACAACATCCTTCCGAATACGACCATGGCCCGAGTGATGCACGCCAACCTCGTCACCGTCGGAGGCGTTGAGTACGACGCTAGCGAGCGGCGCTTCGCGGAGCTCATGTATGCCACGCTCCCCGCGGGCGTGCTCCCGATCGAGTCGGCCGCGATCGTCCAGCCGTTCGATCCATCACCCCCGACGAGTATGGCATCCAGCGACGTCGGCGACGTGAGTTGGGTCGTGCCGACGACCGGCCTGAATACGGCCACGTACGTACCTGGCGTCGTCTCTCATACGTGGCAGGCTGCGGCCGTGTCCGGTACGAGCATCGGCACGAAGGGTATGCTCGTTGCCGCGAAGACGGTGGCAAGGAGCGCGGTCGATTTCTTCTTGGACCCTGGACTCGTCGCGGCGGCGCGGGCCGAATTCGAGGAGCGCCGCGGAGCCGGGTCGTACGTGCCGTTCGTCGGTGACCGAGACCCTCCGTTGGACTATCGACGAACATCCGGGAACTGACCTCCTCCTCAGAATCGAGCCCTCCATGGATCGACGACACTTCAGCCGATTGAGTGTGCTCGGGGCAACAGGCGCCTGGCTCGGCGACCCCTCCAGGCCCGGCCACTCTTCCCGGCCGAGCGACGCCCGCGAGTGGTTCGCTCCCCCCCGTCAGGCGCTGGCGGTCGACGGACGCCGACTCGGTGAGAGGATGCGCACCCTGGCGACGTTCGGCGCCAACGCCGACGGAGGCATCGACCGACTGGCCTTCAGTGACGCGAACATCGAGGCCCTTGACTGGATCGCCGGCCTGCTCGGGAACGCGGGATTCACGACGAAAACGGATGTCGCGGGTAACCTGATCGCTCGCAAAGCAGGATCCGAGGCCGGACGCCGAGCCATCATGTTCGGGTCTCACATCGACTCGGTGCCCGGGGGCGGTAACTACGACGGACAGGTGGGGTCGATGGGCGCCGTCGAGGTCGCGGCGACCTTGGCCGACGCCGGCCACACCACGCGGCACCCGCTCGAGGTCGCGTTCTTCACGAATGAGGAAGGCGGCAAGACCGGGAGCCGCGCCCTAGCGGGCGAGGTCGAAGCCTTCGAACTAGACCTCGAGACGGCCTCCGGCTACACGATCGGGGTGGGCCTCCGGCGGCTCGGCGGTGATCCGGATCGGCTGATGGAGGCGCGGCGCGAAGCGGGCTCACTCGCTGGCTTCCTCGAGCTGCACGTCGAGCAGGGCGCGGTGCTCGATCAAGACGACGTTGATATCGGAATCGTCGAGGGCATCGTCGGCATCATGCGTTGGAACGTTACGGTCGAGGGAAGAACGAACCACGCAGGCACGACGCCGATGGATCGGAGGGCGGACGCCATGGTTGGCGCGGCCCAATTCGTGAGCGCGGTACATCGGATCGCCTCGACCATGCCGGGCCGTCAGGTCGCCACGGTGGGTCGTCTCGTCGCCGAGCCCGGTGTACCGAACGTCATTCCCGGCAGAGTCCGCATGACGCTCGAGATTCGAGACCTCAGCATGGATAGCATCGCTCGGGTCTACGAGGCGATTGCCGCGGAGTCCGACCGGCTCGCCGCGGCGTCGGGCATGGTATACACCTTCGACCGCTTCTACGTGAGCGGGGCAGCCCCCACCGATCTCCGCATCCGCGACATGATCGAAGAGGCCGCTTCCGGGCTGCGGCTCTCGGCTTCACGCATGCCGTCCGGAGCAGGGCACGACGCTCAGAGCATCGCGCTCCTCTGTCCCGTCGGCATGATCTTCGTCCCCTCGGTGGATGGCATCAGCCACGCACCGAACGAACGGACGGAGCTGAGCGACATCGAGAACGGCAGCAACGTGCTGCTCCAGACGCTCCTGCTGTTGGATGCACGCGGCCTGAGCTGACCCAAGCAAGACCCGCCCTCACTCCCCCCCGACGCTACGGCCGAGAGCACACCAGCGGCCCTCGCCGCCGGAACCAGACACGCACCGATCGCGACGGTCACGAATATGGCGACTGCTACGGCCGCGGTCGTCACACCGATCGACACGCCCAGCGTGAGCACCACCACCGCCGTGAGTGAGGGCGCGGACCGCGAGGCGGAGGTCGTCGAGACGGGCTCGGCGGATCGCCTCGGCCCTGCTATCAGCTGTCGTCGTATATGAAGAGGGTGTGACCCAGCACACGATACGGCTCCCGATCACGATACGTCGCGAAAGGATCCCGGCCCTGCAGATACAGCCCAAGAAGATTCGTCGCCGAGATCACGGTGAAGCGGGGGGCCGGCTCAGCGTTCGGCGTGCGATCGAGAGGCAGCCGGAAGAAGCTCGGGAGGGCGACATACTCGATTCCCGATCCCCACGACCGCACCGGCCGACCTCCACGTCACGGGCGGTGAGGCCTCACGGTTACGCCGTGACCGGGGCCCGCGGATCCCGCACGCGCTGGAGCAGAATGAGCCCGATCACGAAGAGAGCGGTCAGCACCAGGAATCCTGGGCGTTGGTTTCCCCCGGCGAGAGCCGCCGCCGTCCCGAAGAGCAGGGGCCCAACCATGGAAGAGGATTTTCCGCACAGCGCATAGAAGCCGAACATCTCGGACTCCTTGCCATCCGGAATCAGCGAGGCCATGAAGGCTCGGCTCGACGACTGAACCGAGCCGAGGCCGAATCCGGCGACGACCGCGAGCCCGAAGAAGATGCTCCGGTCCTGGATGAAGAACGCGGAGATGCCGGCCGTGATCCACAGCAGCAATACACCGTTGAGAATCTTCTTCGGACCCCACCGGTCCGCTGGTTTCGCAAGCGCGAACGCTCCGAACAGCGCCGAGAATTGGACGATCAGGAAGAGGACGATCGTCTCCGACTGAGAGAATCCGAAGGTCCCAGCCGCGACGACCCCGGCCATGGCGATGATCGTCAGGACCCCGTCGATGTAGAAGAAGAAGGAGAAGAGGAAGTTTCTCAGATCCTTGAGAGCCCACACCTCGCCGACGATCACCTTGAAATTGGTGAGTCCCCACCGCGCGGCGGCGGCGACGCTCATCTCCCCCTTCTCGTCCGCGGGCAGATACAAGAAGGCGGGGATCGAGAAGACGAAGAAGAACGCGGCGACGATGAGCCACACGACCTCGATCGTGTCGACGAACTGAAGGGCCAGGATCAGACCGAGAGCCGATCCGAGATAGCCCACCCCGAATCCGAGTCCCGAAACCTGTCCTCGTTTGTCGGCCGGGACGATGTCGGGCAGGTAGGCGTTGTAGAACACGACGGCACTCTCGAATCCGACGTTCGCGACGATGAAAAGGAGAATCCCACGCACCGCCATGCCGACCTCGATTGTCGAGATCAACGCTACACCGATCAAACACAACGCGGTGTACGCCATCATGAACTTCTTCCGCGCGCCACCCCGATCTGCGATCGCTCCGAGAAGGGGCGCCGAGGTCGCGACGATGAACGCCGAAACGGACAGACCGAGGCCCCACAAGAAGTCCCCCCGCCCGGCATCGTCCGCGACGATCGACTGAACATAGACGAGAGGGAATACCGCCGTCGTCATCACGGCGGGATACACGGAGTTGGCGAAATCGAACAGCACCCATGCTCCGACTTGTTTCTTGTCCATCCCGTCTCCGGTAAGGGGGGCGGGCGCCACGTTAGCCTCTGCAAGACCCCTCCGTAAGTCTCGTCGGGTCCGTCGAAGCGCGGTCCGGTACGCACCAGTTGCATCTGCCGGTCGCCTTGGCGAGTCTCAGCGGCCATCCAAGAGCCCATCCTCACCACCCCGCTCATGAACAGACTCGCTGGAAAATGGGTGCTCATTACCGGCGCTTCCGCCGGGATCGGCGCGGCGTGCGCACGCTACTTCGCAGAGCGCGGGGCGCATCTCCTTCTGTCGGCTCGACGCGTGGAGCGGGTCCAGGCACTCGCAGCCTCGCTCGCGACGGAGTACGGCGTCGAGGCCCACGCTCACGCGCTCGACGTCACGGATCGGCATGCGGTCGGTGCCTACGTTGACGGGCTGGTGGCGGACGGACGGGTGCCGGACATCCTCCTGAACAACGCGGGCAAGGCGAAGGGTCTCGACAAGCTGCAGGACGGATCGCTCGATCATTGGGACGATATGATCGACACC
The DNA here is from genome assembly GCA_027623325.1 of Gemmatimonadota bacterium. Classification (GTDB taxonomy): domain Bacteria; phylum Gemmatimonadota; class Gemmatimonadetes; order Longimicrobiales; family Gaopeijiaceae; genus UBA2589. Next base: position 17,754 of record JAQBXY010000009.1, on the reverse strand, counting down.
AACGTGAAGGGGCTGCTGTATATGACGCGCGCGGTGCTCCCCCACATGATCGAGCGCAACTCGGGTCACGTGATTCACATCGGGAGCATCGCAGGGCACTGGGTTTACCCGAAGGGCGCCGTCTACAACGCGACCAAATTCGCGGTACGGGCCCTCAGTGAGGCCATGAACATCGACCTACTCGGCACGAAGATCCGAGTGTCCAGCGTCGATCCGGGCCTGGCCGAGACCGAATTCAGTGAAGTCCGTTTCGACGGCGACGCCGAGCGCGCCAAGTCGGTGTACTCCGACACGACCCCCCTCACGGCCGACGACATCGCCGATGCGGTCATCTACGTCGCGAATGCTCCGGAACACGTGGACATCTTCAATCTCGTGATCATGCCCACCGTGCAGCGTTACCCGGGATATATGGATCGGAAGAGCGGTTGACCCGACCGCTCCAGACGAACGGCGAAACTTCGCCGTACCTCATCGTGTTCACCCTCTGGCTGCTGGTCTTTTCGTCGGCGAGCCAGACGATGATCCTGTCGCCGATCCTGCCCATGATCGGCGACCAGCTGAGCATCTCCGATGCCGTGCTCGGCACGCTGGTATCCGTGTACTCGATGATGGTGGCGATCTTCGCGATCATCTCGGGCCCCATCTCCGATAAGTTCGGGCGTCGACGCATTCTCATCATGGGATGCGGGACGATGACCGTCGCGCTCACCCTCCACGCATTCGTCACCGGCTACTACTCGTTCCTGGCCGTGCGCATTTTTGCGGGCGCTGCCGGCGGAATGCTCAGCGGCGCGGCGGTCTCGTACATCGGAGACTCACTCCCGTACGAACGACGAGGGTGGGCGACGGGCTGGGTCATGAGCGGTGCGGCCTTCGGACAGATCGTCGGCATTCCGTTGGGGATTCTGATGGCGAGCCGCTGGGGCTTTCGGGCCCCTTTCTACCTGTTCGCCGGGACGATGGCGATGACGGTGTTGCTGATCATCGCGAAGATCCCTCAGCCGGACGTAAAGCGGTCCGCGCACCGGCTGTCGATCGGGAAGGCCGCCGCCGACTACGTGGACATGCTCCGACGTCCCGAGATCGCGTGGGCTGCCGCAGCATACTTTCTGATGTTCCTGGGCGTCTCGGTCTTCGTCATCTACCTGCCGACCTGGCTCGAACGCGACCTGAACATCCAGGCCGACCAGATCGCCGTCATGTTCCTCATCGGTGGCGTGGCCAACGTGCTGACGGGCCCTCGAGCGGGAAAGCTCTCCGACCGCATCGGACGGCGCGGGATCATCCTGATGGCGTGTCTCGGCCTGTCCGTCGTGATGATCCTGACGGTCCACGTCGTCACGAACCTGTGGACCGCCTACGTTTTCTTCTTCCTCACCATGGTGCTCGTGGCCATGCGCGTGAGTCCCTTCTCAGCGCTGCTGACCGCTCTGGTTTCCGACGAACGGCGGGGGTCGCTCATGAGCTTGACGGTGGCGCTCGGTCAAATGGGCTTCGCGCTGGGAGGTGTCGTGGCCGGACCCCTCTTCGCGTACATCGGGTATGGCTCGAATACGGCACTGGCGGCCGTATGTGTACTCCTGATGGGCCTAATCGTGTGGTTTTTTATTCCGGAACCCGATCCGAGAGCGACCTAGGCGGCCCTATCGTTCTGTAGACCGACTTCTATCTTGCTCCCCTGACCCACCTCTCTCCCTGCTGATGCCGCGTTGAGTTCGGATTCGCCCAAAACCATTCGTGTCCTCTTCGTAGAGGACGCCTTCGATCAGGCCGCGCTGGTCAAGGCGTTCTTTAACGCGTTGCCAGGCTTCAGCGTCACGCACGCCCAGGACGGCGATCAGGCGGTCAAACGCATCGCCTCGGACTCGTGGGATCTCCTGGTCACCGATCTGAACCTGCCGGGGACCGACGGCTTTGCGGTCATTCGTGCGATGCGCGCGAAGGCACCCACCGTCCCCGTGCTCGTTACGACGGGCTACACCCAGGCCCACTACGAAGAACAGGCACTGCGAGCCGGCGCCGACCAAGTGATGATCAAGCCGCTCAGCCAGAACGACTTCGTCAGTCGAGTCTGGTCGATGGTCGAGCGGGCGGACGCCCCCGAACCGACGAAGGATGAGGTCATCCTTGCGATCGAGGGTCAACTGGGTGACGCGGAGATGGGCTGCGGAGGCACGTTGATGCGCGCCGCGGAGCGAGGTGCTTCCGTGGTGATTGTTCCGTTGCTCGCGACCGAGGACGACATGTCGTCGACAGAGCTCAAGGCGGCTTCGATCGCGGCGAGCATTCTCGGTATCAAGCTGAGGGTCGACCGCACGCTCTTCGGCAACATGAACGGTCAGAGAGACCTGATCGGTCGTACGATCAACGAGTTGAGACCCACGACGGTGTATCTGCCGGCGCCGGACGATCGTGACCCCGCCCGCTTCGAGGCGTCGCAGATTGGCCGCACGGCCGCCGCCGAAGTGCCGACCGTCTTCGGATACGAGACCGCCACGACTGGGCTCGAGTTTACACCCTCCCACTTCGTCGACGTGCGTGTGCAGATGGTCATGAAGATGGAGGCCCTGGCAGCGTATCAATCCGTCGGGGCCGCTCGTGTGGACCTGCGCCCTCGCATGGCGCAGGCATACGCCCGGTATTGGGGCCGTTTCCGCGACTTCACCGAAGTAGAAGCCTTCGAGCAGGTGCGCAAAGGATGACCGGTTACAGTTCCGCGTTCGCCCGCATCGTCCCTTCGACGCTCGGGGCCCTCCTACTGCTCGCGGCGCCGTCCCTCGCACAGGAGCCCGCGCCAATTCCGGCAGGGGTCGCGCCGCCGCCGGGGGCTTACGCCCCGGGCGTTGACGTCATCCACTACGAGGTGGAGATCGGGCTCGGCCTGGGAGTGCTCTGGTTCGAGGGCATCACAACGCTGCGCGTGGCGGTCAGCCAAGAGGGGCCCACACTTCCGCTCGACTTTTCCGGGCTCGAAGTCCTTGGCGTCGAGCTCGGCGGGTCCGCCGCCACATACCGGTACGAGAACGGTATTCTCGCCGTGCCGCTCGATCGTTTCTCGGCGGGGGACACCGCCTCGGTCAGCGTTCACTACCAGGGCATTCCGGACGACGGCCTGATCATTCGGGAGAACGTCCACGGCGAACCGTCGGCCTTCGTCGACAATTGGCCCAACCGCACACGATTCTGGCTCCCGAGTGTGGATCACCCAGCCGACAAGGCGACGGTTCGTTATACGGTCCACGCCCCCGTGGAGTGGAAGGTGATCGCCAACGGACATCTGGTCGCCGAGGCGGCCGCAACACCGGCCGCCGCTATCGGACCTACCGGAGACCGCCGCACCTGGGTCTGGGAGGTGGGCGTCCCGATCTCGCCGTACAACATGGTGATCGGGGCGGCGGACCTCGAAGTCCGGACCGTCGGACTGGCAGCCTGCGGACTTGCACCAGCTACATGGCGTGAGGACGGATGTGTCGAGGTAACGACCTGGGTCTACCCCCAGGACGTCGACCTGGCCGAGCCGTCGTTTCGTCGGGCAGCCGCGATGGTGGACTACTTCAGCGAGTTGATCGGCCCCTTCCCCTTCGAGAAGCTCGCGAACGTGCAGTCGGCCACACGATTCGGGGGAATGGAAAACGCCTCGGCCATCTTCTATTCCGAAGGTGCCATCGCCGGCGGCCGAAACATGGAGGGGACGGTCTCTCACGAAATCGCTCACCAGTGGTTCGGTGACGCCGTCACGGAGGCCAGTTGGCACCACCTTTGGTTGTCCGAAGGGTTCGCGACGTATTTCGGCGCTCAGTTCTTCGAGGCCGCGGACGGTGTCGAGAACTTCCGCGACCGCATGGAAGCGAGTCGGCAACGAATCCTCGGCCCGGGAGAGGCCGATCGTCCGATGTATGACCCGTCGGAGACCGACCTCTTCGCCCTTCTCAATACGAACAACTACCCGAAGGGCGGCTGGCTCCTGCACATGCTTCGAGGGATCGTCGGTGACGAGGACTTCTTCGCCGGGATCCGTGAGTACTACCGCCGCCATCTTCATTCCGCGGTGCTGACCGAGGATTTCCAGGTCGTCATGGAAGAAGTCTCGGGGCGCGATCTCGGTTGGTTCTTTCAGCAGTGGTTCTACGAGCCGGGGTACCCGACCTTCGAAGTAGAGCCAGTTTGGACAGCTGCATCGACCGGATCCGGCGGCAGGCTCGATCTCGTCATCCGCCAGACGCAGCGCGCGGATTGGCCCACGTTCAGGGTTCCGATGACCGTGTCCGTGATCGGCCCCGACGGAGAGGTTCGCACCGATGTCGAGCTGTTCGAGCGGGAGACTGTTCTGGAGCTCGGGCCGATGGCATCGGAGCCGACCCGCATCGTCCTCGACCCCGATGGCTGGGTGTTGAAGGGGGGCAGCTAGCGGGACTCTCCGGAATGCTCCCTGAGGGCGGGCTGGCTTGCGAAGCCGGCAGCCCTTCGGCGAGGTTACCGACCCTTTCACAAAACTTGAAGTAACTCTGACGTCATTTGGCAGTCGCCGTGCATCTAGATTTCGAGAGTGATATCGTCGAGATCCAGGATCAGATCAACAAGCTCCTGGACCTGGCGGACCGGAGAGGAATCGACGTGTCCGATGAGGTGAAGGTCCTCCACGAGAAGCTGGAGGACCTCAGGTTGCGGACGTACAACAACCTGAAGCCGATGGAGCAAGTGCAGGTCGCGCGCCATCCTCAGCGGCCTTACACCCTTGATTACGTCGAGCGGATATTCACCGATTGGGTGGAACTTCACGGGGACCGGAACTTCCGCGACGACGAGGCGATCGTCGGGGGTTGGGGCAGATTGAAGGGGCGTTCCGTCATGATCATCGGCCAGCAGAAAGGCCGCGACATGAAGGAGAACCTGCGCCGCAACTTCGGCATGCCGCACCCCGAGGGGTACCGAAAGGCCCTTCGCCTCATGCGGCAGGCGGAGAAGTTCGGGCGTCCGGTAGTCAGCTTCATCGACACGCTCGGTGCGTTCCCGGGAATCGGTTCCGAGGAACGCGGCATCAGTGAGGCGATCGCGTTCAACCTGCGCGAGATGTCGCGTCTGAAGGTGCCGATCGTATCGGCCGTGATCGGCGAAGGCATGTCGGGTGGAGCGCTCGGCATCGGAGTGACCGACAAGATCCTCATGCTCGAGCACTCGATCTACTCCGTGATCTCTCCAGAGGGGTGCGCAGCGATCCTGTGGCGCTCGGCGGCGCACAAGGAGAAGGCGGCGAACGCACTTCGGCTCACCGCGACCGACCTCCACGACTTCGGCATTTGTGATGAGATCGTGCCCGAACCCGTCGGCGGCGCACACGCGGATTGGGACGAAACAGCCCAGAATCTGGGCGCCTGCCTACATCGAGTGGTCGGCGAACTCGAGAAGCTCCCGACCAAGAAGTTGTTGGCGCAACGGTGGGCCAAGTACGAGGCGATCGGCGCCTGGCGCGAAGAATAGGTAGATGCCGGGATTCGCTGAGATCCGTTTCAAGGGGACCCGGAAGGGCTACTTCTCCTATTCCGAAATGGACCTGCGTCCGGGCAGCCATGTCATCGTGCAGGTCGATCGGGGTGAGGACCTCGGAGAGGTCTCGGCCGTAGGCACCATCGCCGAGCGCAAGTGCTCTTCATCCAACGGTGGATGTGCAACGCCGACCCCCCAACATTCCGTCGTGCGTGTGGCTCGCGAAGACGAGCTGTCACGCTGGCACGCCACGAGGGCCGACGAAGATCGCGTCCGAGCGGAAACTCGAAAGCTCGTTACGCAGCACAACCTCAGAATGAAGGTCACCGAGGCCGAGTGGCAGTTCGACCGCAACAAACTCACCGTCTACTTCACGGCGGAAAAACGCGTCGACTTCCGGGAACTCGTGCGCGATCTCGCGCGCACCTTCCGGGCCCGGATCGAACTGAAACAGATCGGCGTGCGTGACGAAGCTGCGATGCTGGGGGGGGTCGGTCGGTGCGGACGAGAGCTTTGCTGCTCGACCTGGCTGCCGGAACTGAAGCCCGTCTCGCTCCAGCTCGCCAAGGACCAGAATCTCTCGCTCAATCCGGCTCAGATCAGCGGCTGCTGCGGTCGGCTTATGTGCTGTCTCATGTACGAACACCGCACCTATGTCGAATCGCGTCGCCGATTCCCGCGCGAGGGACGTACGCTACGGACTTCGCTGGGAGAGGAGCGTGTCGTCGGAGTCGATATCTGGCACGACACGGTCACGCTCCGCAGCACGGAAGGTGATCGGCGCCGCATCTCTCTCGACGAGCTCAAGGCCGAGGTCGGGTCGCCTGCTCCTGCGCGACCCGAAGCAGATGGTGCACCGGCATGAGTGAGCGACCGCGCACCTACCTCACGACGCCGATTTACTATGCCTCGGGCGAGCCGCACCTCGGCCACGCCTACACGACGATCCTGACGGATGTGCTCGCCCGCTTCCACCGGCAGAACGGTCGAGAGGTCCTCTTTCTGACCGGCACCGACGAGCATGGTCAGAAGATCCAGGACGAGGCCGAGAAACGCGGACTGACGCCGATCGAACTGTGCGACACGATGGCCGAACGCTTCGAGTCGGCGTGGGATGGTCTAGGGATCTCTCACGATCGCTTCATTCGCACCACCGAGGCCGAGCACAGGGCGGTAGTGACCGCCTTCGTGCAGCGACTCTGGGACCTCGACCAGATCTACGAGGGCGTGTACTCCGGATGGTACTGCGTGTCCGACGAGCGCTACTGGACGGAAAAGGACATCGGCGAAGAAAGGACCTGCCAGATCTGTCGCAAGCCGGTCACCCACGTCGAGGAGAAGAACTACTTCTTCAAGATGAGCGCGTATCAAGACGCGCTGGTGGCGCACATAGAGGCCAACCCGGATTGGATCGTGCCGGAGGTTCGGCGGAACGAGATTCTCGGATTCCTGCGTCAGCCCCTCGGCGATCTCTCGATCTCGCGGCCGAAGTCGCGAGTGGCGTGGGGTATTCCCCTGCCCTTCGACAGCGAACACGTCGCCTACGTCTGGGTCGACGCGCTCATCAACTACCTCACGGCATCGCGTGCGATCGACCCGACGGCCGACGTCGGCCACCAGGGCTTCGAAGATGTATCCGATTCGTGGTGGCCCGCTGACCTCCACGTAATCGGCAAGGACATTCTCACCACCCACGCCGTCTACTGGCCCACCCTGCTCATGGGGGTCGGGCTCCCGGTGCCGAAGCGAATCCTATCGCACGGCTGGTGGGTCGTGGGCGAGACGAAGATGTCCAAGTCTCTCGGCAACGTTGTCGACCCGCTGTCGCTTCGCGAGGAGTTCGGTACCGACGCGGTACGATGGTACCTCATGCGCGAGATGCCGACGGGTGGCGACGCATCCTATACGCCCGAGCGGTTTCTGACCCGGTACGAAGAGTTGTCGAACGTGCTGGGCAACCTAGCCAGCCGAGTCACCTCGATGATCGTGAAGTACCGGGACGGCGTCGTTCCAGATGCGCCGGGTGCGGGCCTCGATGAGGAGATCCGGAAAACGCTCGAGGTGGTCCGTAGCTCCATGGCATCTTTCAAAGTGCATGACGCCTTTGCGGCTGCGATGGATCTGGCTCGGACCGCCAACGGATACGTGGAAGAGAGACAGCCGTGGACTCAGGCCCGAGACGCCGACAGTCCCGGCGCGTTGGACGAAACGCTCACATCGCTCACGCGGGCACTCGTCGTGCTGTGCGCCCTCTTTCAACCCGTCACGCCCGAAAAGATGGAACAGCTGGCAACCTGGCTGGGAATCTCGGGTGTGCCCACCCTCGAGGAAGCGGTGGCGGTCGACGTGAGGGGTCGTCGGGTCGAGAAGGGGCTTCCCCTCTTTCCACGGGTCGAACCCTCGTGGGCCGGGAACTCCGACGGATGAGGCTTGCACCAATATTCACAAACTATTGGATGCTTGCTTGACTTCCCGTTCGACAGCCCCGTAGTTTTTACCGCTGAACTTGAACGAACGAGTTCAACGTCCCCCCATGAGCGTACGACGTCCGTAGCACAACGTTCACGGAAACTAGGTGGAGTCATGGCCGGAGAAAGGTGGACCTTTCTCGTCCTGAGAGGCGAGGATGGCCCGGTCCAGCAATACACGTTGTCGAAACGCGCCCTGCGTCTCCTGTCAGGAGGGGTTGGCCTCGCGGTATTTATGGTATTGGCGACGGGCCTGGTGCTGGGGACAGACAGCGTCGCTCGAGTGAGGGCCGCACAACTCGAGGCGCGCAATCAAGCGCTCGAGTCGGAGTTGGCCGGATTCCAGGATCGGTTGCGGACACTCGAAGCCTTGCTCGACCGGGTGGCGCTCGACGACGCACACTTCCGGAGTCTGGCAGGGCTAGAGGTCATCGACGCGGAGGTCCTCCAGGCCGGAGTCGGAGGTCCGGGACTCGGGATCCCCGAGTCCTCGCCCCTCTGGTCGACGGATTCAGTGACGACGAAGTCCATTTTCGCGACATCCTACGATCTGAGTGCGCTGGAGCGCCGCGCGCTCCTCTTGTCCGAAAGCCTCGAAGAAGCAACGGACTCTGTGATGGCCCATCGCAACCTGTTCGAGTCGACGCCCTCGATCTTCCCGACGAAGGGTTGGCTGAGCAGCCGTTTCTCCCAGTCGCGAATGCACCCCGTGCACAACCGACCGCTCCCTCACGAGGGGATCGATATCTCCGCCCCGGCAGGAACTCCCATCCTCGCGGCGGCGAAAGGCCGCGTGATTCGCTCTGGGTGGATTATCGGGTACGGTCTCACGGTCGAGATCGACCACGGGTACGGCTTCACTACTCTGTATGGCCACGCTTCCAAGGTGATAGTCCAGGTCGGGGACGAAGTCATCCGAGGGGACGTGATCGCCCAGGTCGGCAGCACGGGCGTCACTACGGCTTCGAATCTGCACTACGAAGTGAAAGTGAACGGCGTGGCGCAGGACCCATCCCGGTTCATCTTGCCCGACTACGTTCGGAACTGATCGGCTCTCGCCGCCGGCCGAGTCCGGCAGCCGAGGTTGATCACGATTTTTGCCCCCACTATTCTTACTGCCCTGATGTTCGAAACAAGAAGACCGACGGAGCGTTAATATGAAGAGGATCCTCCCGTTCGCTCTCAGCCTCATCCTGGCTGTGGGAGCCTGCGGCCCGGCCGAGGTCGTGGTGACGATGGAGATCGATCTCCCGGACCCCGACGGCGATGGCACAGTGAATCGTGCCCTCTCCGACATCGAGGTTCAGCTGATCCCGTTCGACCGCGATCAGGTCTTCGACTCACTGACTCGCGAGTACGGCACGCCGGAACCTGCGGTCCCCCAGGAGCTGATTGATCGCCGCTCCGAGGTTCAACAGGCACAGAGCCAGTGGGAAGCATCGGTTCGACGATGGAACACCATTCGCGACACGCTCCAGCAACTCAACACCGCGATGGAGGGCTTCTCTCGTGGAGAGGCCCGCTACGTGGCACTCTTCCGTGAATGGCAGGATTTCGACGGCCAGCTCGGTGGCGTAGAGCGCCAGATGGACCGCGATTTCGAGAGCTTCACCGCGATGCAGCAGGGAACGATCCGGGCGTCCGATTCCGTCCGGATCCTCCAGGACAACTGGGCAGATGACGCGTTCGCCGAGATCGGGACCGTGTTCTCCACGATTCATCGGTCGTCGGGTCTCGACTGGGTGGTCGATACGACCGACGCAAGCGGAATCGCGCGGCGAAATCTCAAGGTGAAGCCGGGTGTGTACTGGGTCCATGCTCGCTATCAGCTCGCCTACACGGAGATGTACTGGAACGTCATGATCACGGTGGAAGGTGGTGAGCCGATGACGGTCCAGCTCACGCGCGCCAACGCGCAGGAGCGCATCAAGCTCTAGCCCGCCCGCGGCAGGGTGCCCGCCTCACACGAAGAACTCGGCCGCCCGGCCCCGCCTCGCGCGGGTCGGGCGGCTGCCTTTTGTGGCCCCGACGCCTATTGTGAGGGTATCCTCCCGGCGCCACCCTCACCCATCGGACCGACAGCTCATGACCCCCAAGGTGAATCCGACGTTCGAGATCGATTCGGATCGCATCGGCTGGATCACCTTCGACGATGTCGATCGCCCGGTAAACGTTCTTACCGAGCCCGTCATGGTCCGGTTTGGAGAAGCGCTGACGGAGGCGCTCACCGCCTGCCGCGAAGCGAGGGCTCGGGTCGTCGTGGTGCGGAGCGGAAAACCATCGTCGTTCATTGCGGGCGCCGACATCGAGCAGATCGGAAGCGTTGAAGATCCTGTTGTGGCGGAGCGCCAGATCCGGATGGGACAGGCCGTCTACGATCAACTCGCCGCACTTCCCGTTCCCACGGTCGCGGCGATCCACGGGTTGTGCGTGGGGGGCGGAGTCGAAATGTCTTTGGCGTGTGATCGGCGCGTGCTGTCGGACTCGCCCAAGACTTCGATGAGTCTTCCCGAGGTCCAGTTGGGGATACTGCCCGCGTGGGGCGGGACCACCCGCTTGCCGCGCGTCATTGGCCTGCGAGCAGCTCTCGACCTCCTCCTTACCGGCAAGCGGGTCGACGCGAAGAAGGCTCTCCGCATCGGGCTGGCGTCCGAGGTAGTTCCCGCCGAGCTCTTCACGGACAAGGTTCGAGCCTTCGCGCTTTCGCTGGCCAAGAATGCAGATCATGGGGCCGGCCCTCGACCCAAGCTGAGCGAGCGCCTGCTCGGGGGGACCGGTCTCGGCCGTCGAGTCGTCTTGGCCATGGCACGGAAGAAGGTCATGACGACGACCGGGGGCCACTATCCAGCGCCCCTGAGGATCCTCGACGTGCTCGGAGAAAACCTCGGGCGGAGTGTCGAAGAGAGCCTCCTCGCAGAATCACGGGCGGCGGCAGAGTTGGTGGTGTCGCCGGTGTGCAAGAACCTCCTGCATGTATTCCACATGCGCGAGGCGGCGCGGAAGGGGACGGGCCTGCCACTGCAGGCGAGCGGTGACGTCGAGGCGCTCCCGGTGGATACCCTGGGAGTCCTGGGCGCTGGAGTGATGGGTGGAGGCATCGGGCAACTCGCGGCGCACCGTGACATCCGCGTGTATATGAAGGACATCCAGCACGAAGCGGTGACGGGTGGGCTGAAGCACGCCCGCTCGCTGTTCGATCGGGCGGTAAAGCGACGCAGGATGTCGCGGCGCGAGGCTGCTCAGCATATGGAACGGATCGCGGGTGGCCTCGACTATCATGGCCTCGCGAACGCCGACGTCGTCATCGAAGCAATCGTCGAAAAGATGGCCGTGAAGAAGGCCGTGCTCCGTGAGACCGAAGGCTACGTCAGCGCCGACTGCGTCCTCGCGACGAATACGTCGTCCCTGTCGGTGTCCGAAATGAGTGAGGCGCTCGAGCGGCCCGACCGATTCTGTGGCATGCACTTCTTCAACCCCGTCGACCGAATGCCGCTGGTGGAGGTCATCCGGGGAACAAGTACAACGGACCGGACGACCGCGACTATCTACGCCCTCGCGCTGCGACTGGGGAAGGTGCCCGTCGTCGTCGGTGATGGACCTGGGTTCCTCGTGAATCGGATCCTCGGCCCGTACATGAACGAGGCGGGTCATCTGCTTGGCGAAGGGGCATCAATTGCCGACATCGATCGCGTCGCCCGGGTCTTCGGCATGCCGATGGGACCCCTCCGGTTGATCGACGAGGTGGGGATCGACGTATCGGGCCACGCCGGGGCGTCGTTGCACAAAGGCTTGGGAGCGCGCCTGGCCCCCGCCCCCGCTCTCCTCGCCCTGGCCCAGACCGGCCGTCTCGGCCGAAAGGGTGGGGTCGGGTTCTACACCTACGAGAAAGGTCGAGAAAAGGGGATCGATCCGTCCATCTATACTGCGCTCGGGGCCGTCCTACAACCGTTGCGTCCGTTCACCGACAAGGAAATCCGACACCGGCTCATCGTGGCCATGATCAACGAAGCTGCGCGCGTGCTCGAGGACGGCATCGTCGGTTCAGCACGAGACGTCGACCTAGCCATGATCATGGGTACGGGCTTCCCACCGTTCCGCGGCGGCCTCCTCCGTTTCGCGGATACACTGCACCCGCGCGGGCTGCTCGACATCGTTCGTGTCTTGCATCAGGCACACGGCGACCGCTTCGAGCCGGCGCCCGTTCTCGAGCGCCTCGCCACGAAGGACGAGGCCTTCTATCGGGCCTTCCCCACCCCCCGCAGCGCAGCGTGAGTGAACCCCTTCGGCTGCGCATCATCGGCGTGGTGCCGGCCTCGGGCTCCTCGCTGCGCATGGGCCGACGCAAGGCGCTCCTGGGGCTCGACGGCGAGACCTTCCTTCAGCTCGTCATTCGGGCCCTCGCCGACGGTGGGTGCGAGTCGGTGCTGGTCGTCGCCGGTGCCGGAGAGAACCTCATCGCCGACGAGGCTCGGAAGTGTGGCGCCACCGTACTCGTGAATCCTGATCCGGGCGAAGGCCCGATCACCTCGCTGCGCATCGCGCTCGACTCGCTCGACGATTCCGTGGACGGCATCGCGTATCTCCCGGTCGATCATCCTCTCGTCCGAGCGGAGACCGTGCGCGATCTGCTCGACGCAACGACAGAGGCGGGAGCCGATCTCACGATCCCCGTCGTGGGCGAAAAGCGCGGCCACCCGACCGTCTTCCGGCGTCGCCTATTTGCCGAACTCCTCGACCCCCGCTTGGAAGGAGGAGCCCGCGCGGTCGTCCACCGCCACCTCGAATCCGCGCGGCTGGTACCCTCGGAAGACTCCGGGGCCGTACGGGACATCGACACGCCTGAAGCCTATGCGGACGCCCAATCGTTCGTCGCAGCGCGTGGGGGGACCCCATGACGCTCAGAGCTGCTGAGACGTCAGCGTTGCTGATCTCGACCGCTGAAGCAGGCGGCACGGCCGCGGCGGTCACGGTCGTGGCGTCCCCCGATGCCGAGGTCCTCGGCCACCGCCTGGCGCGCGTGCGGGTGGAGGGGACGTCGATTGTTCACGGGAGCCTCGGCTCTGCGCCGCTCGACGCAGAGGCCGTCGGACTCATGGATCTCGCCATCGACGATCCGCGAGCACACGACGGTCTGCGTAGGGTGGAAACCGACTCCGGTGCGATCGAGCTGTACCTCGAAGTGCGGAGACCCGTCCAGGAACTCATCGTCGTCGGCGCCGGACACGTTGCGCAACCGATGGCGCATCTCGGGGCCCTGCTGGGCTACCGGGTCGTGGTTCTCGACGATCGCCCCGACTTCGCGACCCGAGAGCGTTTTCCCGACGCCGACCGGCTTCTTCGTGTGGACTTCTCCGATCCGTTCGCCGAGGTACCGCTCCATGCACGATCGCATCTTCTCCTCGTGACTCGTGGGCACAAATACGACTACGAGTGCCTACTCAGGGCCCTTCGGGCCGATCCCGCGCCCGCGTATATCGGCATGATCGGCAGCCGACGACGGGTGCGCGCGACCTACGTTCAACTCGTGGACGAGGGGATCGACCGCAGCCTCATCGACCGAATCCACGCGCCTGTAGGCCTCGATATCGGGGCGGAGACACCCGAGGAGATCGCCGTCGCCGTCGCCGCCGAACTGGTCATGTTGAGCCGCGGGGGTACCGGGCGATCGCTGAAGGATGTTGAACGGGTTTCGGAGCGCTTCTTCAAGGTACCGGACGAGGAGACCCCCGGATGACGCACGAGGACGATCGCACGCTCGATGAGGCGTTGAGCGCAGCCCGGGAAGCCGGACGCGCTTGCGTCCTTGCCACCATCGTCGCGACGCGAGGCTCGACACCTCGGAAGGTCGGGGCGCGCATGATCGTCGACCCGGTCACGGGGCTCGTAGGCACGGTCGGGGGTGGATGCGGAGAAGCCGAGGTCATCGAGTCTGCAGGGCGGGTGTTGCAGACCGGCGCCGCCGAACGTGTCCGGGTCGACCTCACGGAGGATCTGCTGTCGTGGAGTCCAGCCGTGTGCGGCGGAATCATGGACGTGTTCGTCGAGCGCGTTTCGGCCGGCGAGGATGGCCCGGGGTGAGCAGCGCACGGCGGGTTCAGATTCACTATTGCCGCCCGCCGGATGGCCTCCGGATCTACGACCAACGTGTCGCCTTCGAGCGCGAGGACGTGATCGTCACCCTTTCGGAGCCGATGGAGCTGGAAGCCGCGATCACCATCGGGGGTCGAGTCGCACTCGAGTCTGGCTCACTGGCGGTTTGGTTCACGTTCCCCGGTGTCTGGCACGATATCGGACGCTTCCACCGGGCGGACGGATCGTTCAGCGGCCTCTACGCGAACATCCTCACGCCGCCCGTGATTGCGGGGTCGATCTGGCATACGACCGACCTCTTTCTCGACGTCTGGCGGCCCTCTTCGGGCCCGATATGTCTGCTCGACGAAGACGAGTTCGAGGAAGCCGTCCGCAACCGGCACATCGAGGCGAGTATCAGTCTCCGAGCGCGGGAAGAGGCCGATCGCCTCCTCGATCTCGCCGCCCGTGGCGAATGGCCGCCTTCGATCGTCGAGGAGTGGACGCTCGCGCGAACCCTCGAGCAGCTCGCTATCGCCTAGCCGGTCGCTCTGATCGGCCGTGACAGTGCATCGACGAAGGCTACTCGGCGTCGACCAAGTACGCCGCGCACAAGCGACCCATGTCGACGTGGACACGTTTCAGAACCCCCGGATCCTCGCGGACACAGTCGATGAGTCGGTCGTAGATGTCCAAGGCGCTGGCGGGGATCTCCACGATCTCGTGGTGATACGACCCGTCGTCGACGAACAGGAGGCGCACCTTCACACTGGGCTCACTCATGAGTTACCTCGGGGACCCTTCAGGCGTACGGCTTCGGGCAAGGACGCCAGAAAAATCAGGGTGATGAGAATGGCCGAAACCACGCAGTACTGGCACCATGCTTGGATGACCGCCGCCTCGAGGTACGTCAGGTACGCCGAGAAGACTACAGCGCCCGCGGAGCCTGCCAACAGGAGTCCACCGATGATCTTGGACTCCCGGTGTGCCGGCTGCAGTCCGAGGAAGGCCAGGAGTATCAGGGCTAAATACCCGACCACGCCGATAGCCGAGACGGGCACGGGACCGATGGTCGCGTACTCGCTGGACTGCACCGTCGCGCAATCGCCGATGCCGCAGACGATGGGCCCCGTCAGGCCGGCGTTGTGGGCCCAAAGGTAGAGGGCCACGAAGAAGCCGACCAACGAGAGCAGCGTGATCACCATACGATTCGTGGCCGGTCCCGAGCCTCCGGGGCCGGCCACGGAACGCTCGGCGTCGCTCATCCCGTGCACGTGATCTGTCAGTTCGAGCCTGGGGTTTCGGACATGATGGTCTCGATCGCTCTGGCGATCGACTGATAGTCGTTGTTGTTCACGCGACGGAGTTGCCCGTTCGCGTTGACCAGAATCGTGGGTGTTCCGGACACGCCCATGCGTGCCCCCAGCTCCATGTTCGCGGAAACGACGTCCGCGAACCTCTCACTGTTGAGGCAGGAGCCGAACTCCCCCCCGTCCAACCCGAGGTCGTCCGCGTACGCTTCGAAGGTACCGATCGGCGTCGCCGACGATGACCACCTGGCCTGGTTCCGGAACAGCGACTCGTGATACTCCCAGAACTTGTCCTGGTCCGCTGCACACCGAGCCGCGCGGGCAGCGATGAAGGCGTTCGGGTGGATCGAGATCAAGGGGAAGTCGTAGAAGACGAACTTCGCCTGACCGGAGTCGATGAACGTCAGTTCCAGCTGCGGCTTCACGGAAAGCGCGAAGGAGCCGCAACCAGGGCACTGATAGTCCCCGAACTCGACGATTGTGACCGGCGCATCCGGGTCACCCTTGGTGACGCCCTGCGCCATCTCGACGAGAGCCTCGTCGTTCTCGAAGTCGAGCTCGATCGGAGCAGAAACCGCGCTTCCGAATACGCCTGAACCTACTTTGTATCCGACCACCCCGATGCCGATCGCCGCCACGGCACCGAACAGGAAGTAGAACTTCTTCATGTCGGATCCGACCTCGCGGGCCTGTCTCCGTTCTTCGCCTCTAGACACGTTGTGCTCCCGTTCGCGTTTTCTACCAGTACCGATTCGCTGCGACCACAGAAGATGTTTCCGCCCGGCTAGGCGGACAAGCGACAACAGATCCGCTTCACCCCGTTAGTACTTCTACCACATCCGTCGTTGACGTCAGATCACGGAGCACGTGGTCGGCCCCAGTGGCCTGGAGATCTTCGAAGCTGAAGTGCCCGGTCGCCACGGCCAGAGTGCGCGTTCCACCCGCCTTGCCACACGCGACGTCCCGAGGCGTATCGCCCACGACGATGGCGTTCCCCGCGTTCACCAGTGCGCCCCAGAGAGCCTGCGCCCGACCCACCGCGATCGCGGGCAGCGCGTCGCGCTCCTCATGATCGGAACCATAGCTCCCGAAGCTGAACCGATCCCAAAGACCGCCAGACCCCAGCTTGAGGCGCGCGCCTCCGACAATGTTGCCCGTCAGTAGCCCCACGCCCACGTCTCCATGTGCCGAGAGCGCGTCGAGCAGCGCACCGACCCCCGGAAGAACTCGGACCGGGTCCGCCGGCAACCGCTCTTCGAGATAGCCGAGGTAGCGAGTCCAAAGCAGGTCGAAGCTCTTGTCGATGTCCTCATCGGCGAGACCCGCTGTGGCCAAGAGCTCACGAGCGATCTGTGGATCCGTCTTACCTGCGAAGCTGACCGTCTCGGTTTCTCCGGCGGTACCGTAGGTCTCCACCATGGCTTCGCAGAACGCGCTCTTCGCCGGCCCGCCGGACAGGAGCGTGCCATCGATGTCGAACAGGATGATTCGCCGCATGGATCCGTCAGACCAATTCAGGGAGAATCGATGGGTCGAGATTTCCGCCGCTGATGACTACCGCGACCCGCAGGCCCTCGACCTTCACTCTTCCAGAGAGCAGAGCAGCCGTCGTCGCGGCACCGCTGAACTCAACGATCAATTTCTGGCGACTGACCAAGAGGCTCGTCGCAGCGTGGATCTCGTGGTCTTCGACGGTGACGACGTCATCCATGAGGTCCCGGGCGTGTTCGAAGGTCAGCTCACCGGCGATGACCGGTGCGAGCCCGTCCGCAATCGTATCGATTTCGGGAAGCAGAGCGGGAGATCCGTTGTCGAGGGCGAGCCGCATCGAGGCAGCGCCGGCCGGCTCGACCCCGACCACTCTCGACGACGGTACCATACGCTTGACCGCAGCCGCGACACCGCTGGCGAGCCCCCCTCCACCGATCGGCACGAGCACCAGGTCGACGTCCGGCCAGTCGCGGGCAATTTCGAGCCCGACCGTGCCCTGCCCCGCGATGATATGCCGATGATCGAAGGGCGGTACGATCACCAGTCCTTCCCTACGAGCGATCTCCTCCGCCCGCGCTTTCCGCTCGATGGACGTCGTGCCTTCGAAGACGACCTCCGCACCGAGCCGGGCAGCCCCGTCACGTTTGACCTTCGGCGACGTGGTGGGCATGACGACGACGACGCGCACGCCTCGGAGCCGGCCCGCCAGCGCCACGGCCTGTGCATGGTTCCCGGAGGAGTACGTGATGATCCCCCTCGCGACCTGCTCGTCCGAGAGCTGCGACACGAAGTTGAAGGCGCCACGAATCTTGAACGACCCGGCACGCTGTAGGTTCTCACACTTCAGCCGCACGTGAGCCTCTACGTCCTCTGAAATCGAGTGCGAGACGAGCAGGGGCGTCGGGACCGCGACGCCGGCGAGCCGGCGC
>JAQBXY010000053.1 GCA_027623325.1 Gemmatimonadota bacterium | reverse complement strand
CCCGCCGTGTTCACCGTTGAAGTACGCGCGCTCGGATCCGAACCGTTCACGGTCGAGTGCTCGCCCGCGAGCCCCTGTGGAGCCACCGTGTTCGCGTACGGAATCGTCGCGGATTCCGTCGAAGTGATCATCGTGGAAGGCGGCATCGCCACGACTCGTGACTTCTTTCCGGAGTACCACGAGAGCCGTCCGAATGGGCCGGGATGTGAACCGACCTGTCTACAGGCGACCGTCCGGGTCAACTTTCCGATCTAGGGAGGGCGCTCCTGGGAGCGGCTATGCGCGCAAAGACGAACAGGAAACCAAGTCGCGCCTCAGCTTCCGTTTCCGAGTAGCTCGCGCACCTCGGCCTCACTGAGCCCGACCGCGTCCACCTCCGCGCCCGCGTCGAGTACGCCTCGGTCCTCCGCCTTTCTCGCGAGTGCCAGCGTTCCCGCGGCGCAGCCGGCGCCCGCCAGGGCAAAGACGGGTGCCAAGACGAGGAGTGTGTCCACACCTAATGCCGCGACGACAACGAAGATTCCGGAGAAGAGAAGACCCCCGACGCCCCCCCACGTCGCGAAGCGTGGAATGGACAACTGGTCGAAGCGGCGACGGCCTTCGACGAGCCCCAGGACTCCGGAGAACGTCGTCCCGGCGAGAAAGCCGAGGAAAGCAAAGCCAAGGGGGAAGGGTACGTCGGCGGCGTCAGGACCGACCACGAGGAGCAAGGCCATCCCTGCAGCGAACCACGCAGTGGCCCATGTAAGACCCATGCCGATCGCGCCCCGGATTCGTTTCACCCACGTGCTCACTACGACCTCCACTCGAGTGTCCCTTCCTTGGGCCGACGCAGATTACGTACGGCTTTGAACATCACTTTGTAACGCAAAGTACATGCCACCAATAAGGATCGATAGGGACTCCGACCGCGACTGAGCGCGGACCACGACAAAGAAAACGGCCAGCCCAATGGGGCCTGGCTGCGAACGGGTCGGCACGAGGAGTTCGGGCGGGTAACAACGGGCCGCATCGGCGGACGCCTAGACCGCGATCAAACACACGAGGTGGCGGGGAGATCGGAGGCAATAGAACTTGAGCTAGTCGTATCGCGCTCCCTCATCCCAGAGATCAAATGGTTCGCCGGAGTACCCTTGCCGCCCTATTCGCCGCTCTGGGTGTCACCTCACTCACCCCTGAGCGTCTCACCGCTCAGGCCGCCCCGAGCTCCTCGGACACTCCCACCGTCGAAGAGCGGTACGCCAGTCTGAGTGCGGCCGACGACTACATGGGACTGGTGGCTCTTTGGCGAGAGAACCCCGATGCAGCGATTCCCGTCATCGATCGCGACCTCGAAGGGAGCCTCGCGCTATGGGAGGCCGAGGGTGATGCGAAAGGCACGGAGATCGAGGCACTTCTGGCACGTGCGATCCGCGCATCGAATGCCGCGCTGGAGGCTACCGGACGTCGCCGAGTCACGGACTACGTACACAGCTTCGCGGGTTGGAACGCGGAGCAGAGGGGTTCGTTCCGCGCCGGACAGAGGGCCTGCCGCGACGGCTCGGGTGCGCTCCGCGAGGGGGATGCCTCACGTGCGCTCGAGAGGGGTCGGGAATGCCGCGCGCACGCAGAGCCCTTGGGGGACTGGTGGGGCACGGCCATGGGCCTTCGGGTAGAGGGAAATGCGCACCTCGCCAGCGACAACAAGGAGGAAGGCGCGCTCGCGCTCGCCCGGGCACGACTGATCTTCCGTGAACTGGGTCTCACGTCGTCGGCCCTGCGAATCGAAGCGGATCTAGCATCGGTCTTCCTGGAACTGGGTCAACGTGCCCGAGCAGAGACACTGATCCGAGATGGCAAGGCGACCGCGGCTCGACTGGGGCTGACCGACCTGGAAGTCGCGTTTGGACGCCTCGAGGAGCAGCTGCGGAACTCGCCTGTCCGGCCGCCGAATCCAAGCGAGGAGCGATGAATCGCACGGTTCCATGCGCACTCGCTCTGATGCTGCTGGTGCTCGAGTGTTGCGGCGGGGAACCGCCGGGATCAGGGCCGCTCCTTCCGACCCCGATCGATCCGCCTTTTGGCGGCACGATCTTCATCGATCCCGATATCGTCACCGCTGCCGATCCGACAACCTTCACCGGACTGACGTACGCAGGGCAGGGCATGCGCACGATGTTCGATCGACGCGTGAACGGTTGGATCTCGGTG
This sequence comes from Gemmatimonadota bacterium, assembly GCA_027623325.1. Classification (GTDB taxonomy): domain Bacteria; phylum Gemmatimonadota; class Gemmatimonadetes; order Longimicrobiales; family Gaopeijiaceae; genus UBA2589. The sequence goes on along the minus strand of JAQBXY010000053.1, from coordinate 2,457 downwards.
GACGCGTACCTGTTCGATGCGACCTTCGATGATGGTCGGACGGCGGAGGTTCAGGTCAACCCGGAGTTCTCGACGATCGCAGCGAGCCAGTTGGTCGCGGAGGAGTACGCCGAAGAGATCGGGCGCCTTCCCACGGCGCTTCGGGAATCATTGGAGACCGTCTGGATCCATCGCGGGATCCAACCGTTCGGGGGCGGTAACAACAACCTCCTGATTCATGTCGGCCAAGGTGAGCAGTACATCGCGGACGGGATCCTCGAAGAAACGCTGATCCACGAAGCGGCGCACACCTCGCTCGATGCGCTCCACGGCGCGTCCGCTGGATGGCTGGCCGCGCAGGGGGCCGACCCGACGTTCATCTCCACGTACGCGCGAGACTTCCCCTTCCGGGAGGACATTGCAGAGAGCTTCGTCCCCTACTTCGCCATACGGTACCGAGCGGATCGGATTCCTGAGTCACTCAGGGTGACCATCCTCGCGACCATGCCGAACCGTATCGCGTATTTCGATGCCCTGTCGCTCGACATGCATCCCATCAACTAGCGCCGGTAGGCTGCGTCGCTCGTCTGCGACGGGGGGCTGGCGTAAACGCCCTTGCGTGGACCGGCAAGCCAGCTTCTTCTGTGGCTCCGACCGACATTGCCCCTGCTCTCACACCGATCGCGCCCATGGAAGTCAGGATCTATCCCAATCCTAGTCGCCCGGATGCAGGCCTGAAGCCCAAGCAGGAGAGCCAACGCCCGCTCCTCCCTCAGCACGCTCGGCATTGCCCCGTCTTAGAGGCGGGAAGTGGCTTGGGCTTTCTCGTTTACCCCCCCCTCAAGAAGAACGAGGCGTTCTACGTCGAGCACCGCGGCGACGGGCGATACGAGTTCAAATACTTCGTGGCGAATCCGGCCGGGGGCTGGGGCCCCATCTTCTCGGTCACCTGGACGTTGCCGATTGGATCCGTCGGGATGATGCGGGAAGAGGTCGCGTTCGCTATGGCCGATCCTGGGGTCACGGAGGAGGGCGCCCTGAGGATGGCGCGAGCGTTCGTCGTTCCTGAAGACTTCGGAACTCCGGCAGGGGCGATCACGTTGAGGGGATCCTACAACTTCAAGACCCCAACGGGGTGGGACTCGGTCTATACGCCGGTGCTCAACATGGTGGATCGTCCGATCGCGCCGATGATGGTCGTTCGCGTGGAGACGGACTGGTATGCACACAACAGTGAGTTCCGATACGTGCTGCAGCCCGGTGAGGGTCTTCCGGGAAGCCACAACTTGCCGATTGGGCAGGTTCACTTCGTGCCCCGCGAAGATGTTCAGCTCGTCGAGTGCAATCAGAAGGAGTTGGAAGAGATTCGGCGCATGAAGGATGAATTCGCGAAGGAGAAGGTGGCGCACCGGACGACGACCCGATTCGGACTCGAGTACAGCCCTCACTACTTCCGACAGAGTCGCGCGAATCGAGAGGGAGCGAGCGAGGACGAGGGTGACGACGAGGGCAGTCCCGACTCGTAGTCGCAGGGGGTGGACTCGCTACAGTGCGCGCGCTTCGCCTTGTAGAGCCCGTGTCATGAACACCGTATTGGGGTCATGCGCATAAGACGCGAACGGCCCGCAGTAGTCGAAGCCATAGCGTTCGTAGAGGGCACGCGCCGGCGCGAACGCGGGAAACGCACCGGTCTCGAGGCTTAGCCGCTCGTAGCCTCGACGTTCCGCTTCCCGGGTGATGTGTTCGAGGATCTCCGACGCGACGCCTCGCCCACGATGTGCCGTCGCGGTACGCATGGACTTGATCTCGCCGTGCGTGGGGTCGAGGGCACGCAGGGCGCCGCATCCGACCAGCGCGTCCCCGTCCCACACGGACCAGAACGTGATATCGGGCGATCGCAACGCGTCGAGATCGAGGGCGTGTACGCTCTCTTTCGGTGTGATCGCGTTCATCTCCTCGACGTGTTCCCGAAGGAGGGCAGCGATCGCGTCACCGGTGAGGTCGTCTTCGCGAATGTCCATGCCGTCTCATCTACCGGGCCGAGCCGGCGCTCGCAACACGTAGCGTCGTTCCGTGGTATACTGACCCCGCGTATGGTCGACCACCGTTACCGGAAGCCGAATAATGATGGGACCCCTCAACCAGCAACTGTCCGCACTTCGCGCGGAGAAGGAAGCCGCCCGCGATCCTGCGGCCACGGCCATCATGAACCGCGCGATCGAGGAGCACCGAGCCTCCGGCGCACTGGATCGTGTGCGTCGCGTGGGCACGACGGCGCCACTCTTCGCTCGACCCAACCTCGATGGTGCGACGGTGCATCTCCGGTCACTCGTGAAGCGGGGGCCTGTCGTGGTCAGCTTCTTTCGGGGCAGGTGGTGACCCTACTGTCGCCTTGAGCAGTCTGCTCTCCAGTCCGCATTGCCCGAGATCACCCAAAAGGGCGCGACCCTCGTCACGCTGTCGCCTCAGCTCCCCGAG
>JAQBXY010000036.1 GCA_027623325.1 Gemmatimonadota bacterium | reverse complement strand
GCTGTACAGCGGCCACGGGACGGTCATAAACTCAAGTACTCACCCGTCCACCAAAGCGGGACAGCTCCAAACGACGACGCGGGCTCGCTGGTCAGGGCCGGTAGCTGGACCGACCGGGTGAGCGTGGCCGATGGCCAGCTATCCCGCACGGTGACGCGCTATACCAATGACGCGGTGGTCGACCTGCTGCGCACGGTGGTAGTGGATCAGCAAAGCGTCGCGCCGGTTCGAATTCAGCAACGCTTTGGCCCCGAGCTCTCCAATGTGTATCACCTCGAGTTTAATGGGCAGACGCTCACCCAGATTCTGGTCGGGGATGCGACCCAGCCGGCCAGGGTCTCCAGTGCCGAGTTGGATGCGCCCGTGGTGGAAACCGGTTTGCAGGCGGTCTTCGTGCTGAGCCTGCCTATGGCCAGTCCCGGTGAAGTAACGGTACGTACCTACGCAGCCGGGGCCGAGCCAAAAGTCATAAGCAAAACCTTCCACATCACCGGACAGGAAACGGTCGAGGTCATGGGACAGGTGTTAGAGGCGTGGCGGGTGGAAGACCGCGCCAGCCAGTGGAGCTACTGGGTGCGGCAGGATGCGCCCTATATTCTCAAAGTCGTCCACCCGACACCCGGCGGGAAAATGGCAACCAGCCTGCTGACGAGTTTTAGATAGAAATCTGCGTTGTCCCGGTCAATTGCGGGAGGTTCAGACCTGCCCCCTTGATCGCGAAACTATTTTTCAGTGTTCCGGCGCCCGACAGCCGCGTGGAGGAGATCCGCGGTATTCTCGGCACGGCACAAACCCGCGTTGGGCGTCCTCGCCTTCGGCGAGTACGCGCGGGTTCGCCTCCCGCCGAACAAACAGAACGACCCGGGGCCCCTGTGGGGCCCCGGGTCTACTTAGTGGAGGCGGCGGGAGTGACGACGGCCTTCGGCCGCCGTCGGCTCCTCGGTTTGGCCTGAGGGTCTTCGAACGCTTTTCCGGCTCGTCGGCTCAAACCCGCTTGGGCGTCCTCGCCTTCGGCGAGTACGCGCGGGTTCGCCTCCCGCCGGGAAAACAAAGCGGCCCAGGGCCAAAGGCCCTGGGCCACCCATGGAGGCGGCGGGAGTCGAACCCGCGTCCGCATCTGCTTCTGGTCGAGCCGCTACGTGCGTAGATCACTGGAGTTCTCGCCGCGGGCAGTCAGTGATCAACCGCTCCGTGGCCAGCCACCTGTGTTCTCGTCCCCCGACCCGGTGGCATGACCAGGGGACCAGCCCGAATTATCGACGTCTACAGGGATCGCCTCGGGCGGGCAATCCAAGAGACGGGCTACAGCTAAGGAAGAACCTTAGGCAGCCATCGCCATGTCAGTATTGGCAGTTAAAACTTTTCCCGAATTTTTACGAGGATCGAGACCTCGGCACGCTACCCAACGTTCACCAAACACGTCGAAACCGTGACGCCCCCGATGGATCGTTAGTCAATTCTACACAAAACACCGGCTGTCGGTCCACCGGAGGTCGGCAAACGGCTACCCGAACACCCCGGACAGATGCTGGGAGCGGTACCCCTCCAAGAGCCCCTCGACATCCTCGAGGGTCGTCGACAGGAACAGTTCGGTCCGGAGTCGTCGCCCGTCGGGGAGCCCCTTCGTGTACCATCCCAGGTGCTTGCGGAAGTCGATGATGGCTCGATCCGGGTTGGTCTCGAATGCCATCGCGTTGCGCGCGTGCTCCAGGCAGATCTCGAATCGCTCGTCGACGCCCGGCTCCGGCGGAATCGGCAGGCCATCGAGCGCCGCGCGCGCTTGGGAGAAGATCCACGGGTCCCCGTGTGAACCGCGGGCGATCATGACGGCGGCGCAGCCCGTCTCGTCCCTCATCCGGCGGGCGTCTTCCCCGCACACGATGTCCCCGTTTCCAATGACAGGAACCTCAACGGCCTCCACCAGATCCCGGATCTCCGACCATCGGGCCTGCCCCGAATACATGTCGGCACGAGTCCGGGGGTGGAGGCAGATGGCCTGGGCGCCCGCTTGCTCACAACGAAGCCCGATCGCCACAGGGTCTCGAGTCGCCTGATCGAATCCACTACGGATCTTCACGGTCGTCGGGAGCGTCGTTGCATCGTCGACCGCGCGGATAATGTCCTCGACGAGGTCGAGGTCCCGGAGACACCCCGATCCACCATTCCGCTTCACGACCTTCTTTACCGGACAGCCGAAGTTGATGTCGATGAAGTCGGGTCCGTACACCTCAGCCACAAAGGCCGCAGCGTCAGCCATCATGACCCGATCAGCCCCGAAGATCTGAATACCGATGGGCCGCTCGACTGGATCGAAGCGCAGGTATTCACGTGACCGCTTGCTCTTCAGAACGATCCCGGCGGCGCTCACGAACTCACTGACCAGCACATCGGCGCCGAATCGGCGGCACAGTCGCCTGAACGGGGATTCACTCACGCCCGCCTGGGGCGCGAGGTAGAGTGGCGTGGACCCGTTACGCAGCAGATGGATGAGGTCGAAGGGCATGGGTGCAAGCTACCGCGAGGGTGGAATCGGCAGAAGATTCTCGAAATCACGGGGGGTGCTTCGGACCGACCAAAGCCCTATAGTCCGCACGCACGTTTCACACTCGAATATTACGCCGGGAGGCGGTTATATGAGGCTCCGGGAACTCTTCACGAACGACGTCGTGAAGCTCGATCTCGAGTCCGATACCAAGGACGCGTTGCTGAAGGAGCTGGTCGGCCTTCTCGATCTCGATGAGAAGGCCAAGGGCATTCTGTTCAAGACCCTGAAGCGGCGAGAGAACCTGGGATCGACAGGGATCGGCAAGGGAATCGCGATCCCCCATTGCAGGTCCCTCGTCGTGAACAACCTCAAGCTCGCGTACGGACGAAAGTCTTCCGGCGTCGACTTCAACTCGATCGATGGCGCACCGGTTCAGAACTTCTTTCTGATCATCGCCCCGCCGCTCGAAGTCTCGAACCAATACCTGCCGGTACTGGGGAAGATCGCCCAGTTCGCCAAGGACCCCGACGTCCCCACGAAACTGGCCGCACTGGATTCGGTCAGCGGGTTCCTCGCCCTCCTTGAGGAGCGCGCGCCCTAGCAGCCCGTGGTAGCATAGAAAAAGCCGCACCCTCAGGGTACGGCTAGGACCGGTCAGGGACCGAAGTGGCTCGCCTACTTCATCACGTACATCTTCCGCGTCGCGCTGACCCCGTTGACGGTCATCTGCATGAGATAGATCCCGGACGCGACCTGGCGACCCATCTGATCGGTACCGTCCCAGAAGGCCTCGTATCTGCCGGGCTGGGTGTACTCGATCTGATCGAGCTCGATTCCTTCGCCCGACGGGTGCCCCAGAGCAACGGGGTGCGCGACGAGTTGGGAGAGGATGTTGAAGATCCGTACAGACACGACCGCAGGCCGCCCGTCCACGAACAAGTCTTCTCCCAATGAGAAGGGGATCGTGGTTTCCGGGTTGAACGGGTTCGGATAGTTCTGTTGAAGCTGGAATCCGTTCGCTTGCCCGGTCGGCACACCTCGGCCGATATCCTGAGCGGAAACGACTTCGGCGGTGCAAAACAAGGCGAGAAGAACGGAGAAGACGCGGATCGTGCGTCTCATCGGTACCTCCGCACAACAACTGTGCAGTAGCTAAGCGTCAATCGCGCTCCATGTGTGATTTCTCGGCGGCACGCATGCCTGTCTCATAGTATGGGCCCGGCGGCGCAACGGTCAAGAAGTCTGCCCGGAACGAACCCCACGCCCCACACGACGATCATTCTGATACAGCTCCGGCACGATTTCGTTGCCTCTACACGTGTAGAGGCAACCTCAGGGCCCTCTCGGAACGTCCCTTCCGCCCTCGTGACGGACCGTCGTACCCTGCCCGTCCAGGTAGTTGAGGAGCGGAATGAGGTGTTTTCGCGTCACGGGCAGAGCATCCCGAAAGTCCGCAGGACCCAGGGAGGTTCTGCCGCCCAGAGTCTCCGTCACCCGTCGACTCGCGGCTTCGAGCTCTGTGGTTGCTACGTAGAGCCCGTCGGCCACCGGGCGGATCGTGCCCATGCCTTCGAGTCGACGAACGAGCGACCAGAAATCACCCCTGGCCCGCAGGGCTTCCGGCAGTTCTTCGACCAGCGGCGCCGCCAAGCCCTCTGCGGTCAACGCAGCGAGTAGCGCCTCGGTCGCGACTTCCTGGTCCCCGGTGAGTTGGGGGCGATATCCGGGCGTCCGCACGCCACCCTCCGCAGCCTCCAGGCGCCCTCCCGCCACCAAACGATCGATCACGAGTTTCGCGAGTTCGGGCCGCGACCATTGGGGCAGCGCACCCCGCAGGGGGGTGAGTGGCACGACCGCACGCAACGTATCCTCGCGGTGGCCTGCTTCGACCGCGGTGAGAACGAGATCTTCGGCCGACGCCCGCACCATCGATGCCCAGGCGTACCCTTCTGAGACCAGCGCACCGGACTCCGCGAGGGCCTCCAGCGCCACCTCGATCGCCTCTGCGGGCAGGCCCGACCGAAGGGGAAGCGCGCTGATACGAACTCCGAACCACCCGGCGAGCTCGAGACACGCGGACACGACGTCCCGGGCCTCGTTTCCCGTCGCGATCACGTCCAGCGCGGCACGTATCTCTGCATCCAAACGATTTCGCTTCGCTGGGGTCGCTTCGGCGACGACCCCCCCTCCGATGGTGGTCACGGGTGAATAGGCCCGGATCACGAAGCGGTCCCGAGCACGAGCGAGGATCGGTTCCTCCAGGCGCAACTGAACCCATCCGCTGTCGCCGGCACCGAGGGGTTCGGGTTCGAGGAGTGCGCAACGTGCGAGCACCTCGGCGGTGCCATGGTGCACATGGACGCGTTGGTTGTGCTTCAGTTGCCAGCCAGTGTCGGGAAGCAGGCTCACGTACGCCGTGAGCATCCAGGTCGCCTCCCAATCGGGCGAGGTGACCAGGGTGGCTCCGCGCGAAACAACGCCGCGGTCGGCTCCGTCCCCCGTGAGCGCGACCGCCGTGCGATCCCCGGCTTGCGCCCTGTCGGCGGACCGACCGTGGACTTGAAGGCTACGCACTCTCGCACCCAAATCGTCAGGCAAAATCCGGACTCGGTCGCCGACCACAAGGGCCCCGCTCCAGAGCGTGCCGGTCACGACGGTTCCGGTCCCCTGGATGGTGAACACGCGATCGAGGGGAAGCCGGACCAGATCGTCTCGCGCGGCCGCGCTGACGCGTTCCCCGGCGGCGGCCACTGCGTCGAGCAGAGCGTCCAGGCCCGTCCCGACAGTCGCGGAGGTCGGAATACGGGGCGCGCCGGCATACGGAGTGCTCGCGAGCAGATCCTCCACATCGGAGTCCACCAGCTCGAGCCACTCGTCGTCGACGGCATCGCACTTCGTCAACGCGACGACGAGCTCCGGTACCGCCAAGATCTGGACGATCGCCAGGTGCTCCCTCGTCTGCGGCATGACACCCTCGTCTGCCGCGACGACGAGGAGCACGACGTCCATTCCTGCTGCACCCGCAACCATGGCTCGCACGAAGGCTTCGTGCCCAGGTACATCGACAACGCCGAAGTGCGGGCGACCCTCCGAAGCCAGCTCGGCAAACCCGAGTTCGATCGTAATCCCGCGGGCCTTCTCTTCCTTGAGACGATCGGTGTCGGTGCCCGTGAGCGCACGCACCAGGGCGGTCTTGCCATGGTCGATGTGTCCCGCGGTCCCGAGAATGAGACTAGGCAACCTCCACCTCCGGATCGAGCGGTAGCACATCGCCGAGGAAACGGAGCGACTTCAGCGGCTTCGCGACGACGTGATACGCGACGAAGTCGGAGACCAGACCCAGGTGTTGTCGCGCGTGCGACAAACCCGTCGGAACCTCACCCGCGAGGAGCATCGCGAGCTGAGCGCGCGCCACTGGCCCGACGCGCGGCCCTGCGGCGTCCTCCCCGCACCGGAGACAGCGTATGCCACCCGCGGCGAAATCGAATCGGCCGATTTCGTCGGGTCCCAAAGGCTCGTCGCAACGGACGCACGGCTCGAGTTGCGGAGCGAATCCGAACGCTTCCGTGATCGTCCACAATCCGGCAAGCACCCTACCCGCCAGATCTTCTCGGGGCGCTTCCTCCAGACCGTTCAGCGCCTGCTCGACGGCTTCGAACAGCCCCGAGGGCGGTTCCTGTTCTGCGTGCGCGAGCACCAACTCCGCCGCGGCCGAAGCACCTGCAAACCGAAGTACGTCTCGGGCCAGACCCTCGCGCAGCCGCGTGCAGTGAAAGTCTTTCATGGTGTGGAGGTCACGATGGGATTTCACGAATGCGGTGAGTTCCCCTGATGCGAAACTCGCCACCGTCGTCGTACCCTTTCCGCTCCTGCCCCGTACACCACGAGCCATGACGCTGACCAGTCCGTGGTCCCGTGTCAGGAACTTCAGGATGCGACTCGAATCCCCGTAGTCGTGGCCGCGGAGCAGCACGGCCGGCGTGCAGACGGGAGCCACCTCAACGCACCGATCGGATTCTGGCCAACAGTTCCGCTCGACGCCTCTCGTACACGCGCCGATCGGCGGGAGTCGCCTCGCTGCGCTCGAAGTCTTCATCGAGGTGCGCCACTTGAAGAAGCAACGAGGCGCGATCGATCACGGGGACCCTTGAGCTCCGGGGCCCCGACGTAAGGGCCATGACGCCACTAGCCGCGAGGACAAGCGACAGGATGACCGCCACCCATCGCACGGGCGGAAGCGCCGGTTCGCTCGACTCCACCACGCGAACGACCGTCCCCCCTACGTCCGCGCCGGCAAACCGCAGATACGTCGTTCCCGCCTCGAGTTCGATGCGGTCGAGAAACTCCAGGCCCTCGACATCGAGCGGGGGCGCCGGCTCCCGGATCAGCACGTCGAACGCGCCGGTTTGCCCTACGGTCGGGATGGCGATGAATGGCGAATCGACACGGTAGCGAACCACGAACAGACGCTCACCTGGGGGGAGCGCCGCTCGAACCACGAGCGCGCCCTCTTCGTAGGACGCGGCGTCGAAACTCACCTCGCCCTCCCCTGCCACCACCTGACGCGCTTCGGCCGGAAGAGGATGACTCCAGACCTTGCCATCGGCTCGCGCCACGATCGTGCGCGCTTCGTCGTTTCGAAGCTGAAACAGGTCGGTGACTCTCCATCCCACCGAGTCTGGTTCGAAGAAGACGCTCCGTGACTCGAGCGCTATCGGTAGTCCGTTTGGCGGCGCCAGGAGCGTATCGAACGCGTGAATCTCGTACACGGAGTCCAGTTGCACCGCGGCGGTAATCGCGGGACCGAAGTAGAGAACGCCGTGGTGTCGCAGTGACGCGAAGAAGACGTCGGACCGACCTGCGTCAGGCACGTTCGGTAGTCGAAACGAGAAGCCTCCGTCGGCACCGACACTCGTCGAGTCCATTTCGCCTTGGGCGCCGTCGCTGAGGTGGTGCAATACGACCGTACCCCGGCGCAGCGCGCTGTCGGCGACGAAGACCGTCCCCCTCAGGAAGGCTGTCTCCTCGACCTGGGCTCTCAGTCCGATGGGCGTGCTGGCAAGCAGAAGCCAGAGGAGCAGCGGGAGCCGCCCCGCTTCAGGGCGTGAAACGTCCAAAGTCCTCTGGATTGAGACGCCGGAGGTGCTCCTGCAGTTCCTTCGGACCCATGATCACCTCGGGCTCCCTCAACTGTGGGAGATCCAGCTCCGCGGCGGTCTCTTCGTCGGCAATCTCGATCGTTGCTTCCTCGAGGAGGTCGCCGTCCGCGAAGATCCGCGCGTCGACCCTGAGGGCGACCGCGATCGAATCGGAGGGGCGCGCGTCGAGCGAGATGACTTCTCCGTTGCGCCTCACGATGAGTTCGGCGTAGTACGTGCTGTGTTCGACCTTGGTGATCACGACCCTTTGAAGGTCACCACCGAGTCCTTTGAGGACCGAGCAGAGAAGGTCGTGTGTCAGAGGTCGGGAAAACTCCATATCGGCGAGCTGCATGGCAATCGCGCTCGCCTCTCCGGGTCCGATCCAAATCGGCAGCACGCGTTCGCCCCCGACTTCCTGCAGGATGACGACCGGCGTGTTCGTGGTACGATCCAGTGCTAAACTCTGAACCTTGACCTCGACCAACACGTGGAGAGAACCTCCGCACGGGTGAAACTGTGGGGCTCCGACCCTCGGACCACCACCAATACTCCCGAGCGGGGCCGGGGTTCTCTCCGGCGCTTCGATCAGCCTCCCGCGGCGGTCTTGAGGTCGTCGACGCGATCGGTGAGTTCCCAGGAGAAGAACTGCACCGGTCCCGGCCCCCCGCAATCTGGCACCCGAACCTCAGGGATACGTCCGAAGTGACCGTAGGCCGCGGTCGGAGTGAAAATCGCGTTACGAAGACCGAGTCGCTCGATGATCGCCTTGGGGCTGAAGTCGAACACCTGTCGGACAGCTTTGGACAGCTCCACATCCGGCAGCGTCCCCGTGCCATCCGTGCGCACATGGACCGACACCGGTTCGGCGACACCGATCGCGTAAGCGAGTTGGATCTCACAACGCTGGGCGAGGCCCGCGGCGACCACATTCTTGGCAGCCCACCGAGCGGCATAGGCCGCAGATCGATCGACTTTGGTCGCGTCCTTCCCCGAGAAAGCCCCGCCCCCATGGCGGCCAACCCCACCGTACGTGTCGACGATGATCTTGCGGCCGGTCAGTCCCGCATCCCCGTGCGGGCCGCCGATGACGAATCGGCCCGTCGGGTTGATGTGCAGAACGCAGTTGTTCTCGTCGTAGAGCTCCGGCGGAAGTACCGCCTTCACGACCTTCTCGCGGATCCCGGCCACGAGATCGGCCTGACTGACCTCCGGATCGTGTTGGGAGCTCACCACCACGGTGTGGATACGGACCGGAACGTCGCCGTCAAACTCGATGGTCACCTGGGCCTTTCCATCCGGCCGTACCCAGGGCAGCTCACCGTTCTTCCTGACGTCCGCCAGCCGCTTCGTGAGCGCATGGGCGTAGTGGATGGTCGGCGGCATGAATTCCGGAGTCTCGTTCGACGCATAGCCGAACATCATTCCCTGATCGCCGGCCCCGCCGGTGTCGACACCCATCGCGATGTCGGGAGACTGCTGGTCGAGGTTCGTCAGGACCGCACACGTCGTGGCATCGATGCCATACGAGGCATTCGTGTACCCGATGCGCCGCAGCGTCCCCCGAACGATCTCGGGCAGATGCACGTACCCTCGGGTCGTCACCTCTCCGGCGACCATCGCGAGTCCCGTCGTGACGAGTGTTTCGCACGCCACCCGAGAGGCCGGATCCTGTGCGAGCATGTGATCGAGAACCGCGTCAGAAATCTGATCCGCGATCTTGTCGGGGTGGCCTTCGGTGACGGACTCGGAGGTGAAGAGTGTCAGACTCAAGAGATTTCCTCGAACGCGGGTATTAAGTGGCGCGTGAGCCGAAATGGCTTCAGGCGACCGAAAATCGACCGAACGCTACCCAATCAATCGGGGAGCGACAAGCTCCAACGGCCCGAGAAGACCTCGACGTCCACGGCGTCACCGATCCCATCCAGAAGGCACCGGATGACCTCCTCGCTGCTCGACGCGGCGATCGCCTTCCGAGCGGCGGACCGTGCGTCTTCCATCCTGACATCTCTCACCAACTTCTTTATTTCAGGCAGGGACGGCCACGCCATCGACAACGCCGTGATATCGAGGCCGAGCAGCAGAAACGCTCCCAGCGGACTCGAAGCCAACTCCCCACACACGCTCACCTCGATTCCCGCCGCCCGCCCCACGCGGGCGATCTGATGCAGCTGCTTCACCACCGCCGGATGAAACGGGTTGTAGAGCTTGGCAAGCCGGGTGTTCGTGCGATCTACGGCCAGCGTGTACTGGACGAGGTCGTTGGTGCCGATCGAGAAGAAGTCGCTATGGCGGGCAAGCTCGGCCGCGTGGAGGGCTGCCGCGGGAGTCTCGATCATCACGCCGAGTTTGTAGCCCCGGTTGTACGGGATTCCGTCGCGGGCCAACTGAGCTTCTTCTTCTTCGAGGAGCGCACGGACCTGTTGAATCTCCTCTACGTCGTTGACGAGGGGGAGCATGAGGCGGACATCACCGTGGGCCGTCGCGCGGAGGAGTGCTCGAAGCTGGGTTCGGAAGAGTTCGGGTTGGTCCAAACAGACACGGATCGCACGCCATCCGAGGAATGGGTTCGCCTCCTGCGGCATGTGCAGGAACATCGGGAACTTGTCTCCGCCCAAGTCGAATGTCCGGATGTACACGGCCCGATCGGGGAACGCTTCGGCGGTCGCGCGATATGCCTCGTATTGCTCTTCCTCGCCCGGCATCGTGTTTCGGCCGACGACGAGGAACTCGGTACGGAACAGGCCGATCCCCTCCGCGCCATGGTCACGAGCCTGCCCCGCTTCACCCGGGAGGTCCAGGTTGGCCCTCAGCTCCACAACCTGGCCGTCCAGGGTCACCGACTCGAGCGCGGCAATAGCGCCGATTTCCTGCTCCCATTCCGAGTGTCGCTGCTGGCGTGCCTCGAAGTGCGCCTTCTCGCGGCTCCCCGGATTGAGCACGACGCGCCCGATTCGGCCGTCGACGATCGCTTCCTGGCCATCGACCGAACGCTGGAACACATCGCCGAGACCCACGACCGCGGGAATCTGTAGTGCCCTCGCCAGCATGGCCCAATGTGCCGTCCGCGTCCCGTGATCCGTCGCGATTCCGACTACCTGCCCCAGCTCGAGCTGAACGGTGAGGCTCGGGGTCAGGTTGGGGGCAACGACGATCACGCCCCCTTCGGTCTTCACCAAATCCGTGGGGTCGTTCTTACCCAAGAGGCGGTGAAGGACTCGGATCATCAGATCTTCGAGGTCGTTCAGCCGATCCAGCACCATCGGATGCGAGGTCCGGCTCCACATGGACCGCAGTTCGAGCATGCGCAGCTCGAACGCCCGTTCCGCGCTGAGGCGGTTCTCCCGGACGTACTGGGTCGTACCATCGACGACCGCGGAGTCGCGCAACATGAGGATCTGGGGATCGAAGATGCGCGCCTCCACGGAGCCTAGGCGCTCCTCGGTGACCGCCTTGGTCTCCTCCAGCCGCTCTTTCGCCCACGCGAGTGCATCGTGGAAGCGCCCCAGCTCCGTTTCGGTGTCGTCGTCCGAGATGGATCGGTGCGGAACGACCGGAACACCCCACTCGAGCCGAAATACCTTTCCGGCTCCGATGCCCTCGGACGCCGGGGAACCATCCAGGCTCACAGGCCCCCCGATGGACTCGCTCACGCCTCCATTTCTCCGAATCCTCGACCCACGAGGTCGGCGAGCGCGGCCACGGCATCATCCGCGTCGTCGCCCTGCGCGAGTATCCGCAACTGGCTCCCCATTTCGGCGGCCAGCATGAGCACCCCCATGATGCTCTTGCCGTTCACTTCGAGCCCGTCCTTCTCGATGCGAATCTCGGAGCTGAACCCACCGGCAAGCTTCACCAACTCGGCGGCGGGTCGAGCGTGCATTCCAGCACGATTGACGATCTCTACAGTGCGCTGCACCGGTTCGCCCCCCTTCACTGCCATACTCCGAACAGCGCTACCAATCCGATCGCAGCAACCGTCAGCGCGGCGGCAGGTCGCCACACGCGGTGCCCGCCGAACATTCCCACAAGGAAGCCTGCGGCGGCCAAGGCAACCCACACGCCGCCGGACTCAACGAGCCCTCCTCGTCCCGCGAGCGCCGACCCGACGAGCAGACCCAAGGACCCGACGAGGACGGGCTCTAACCGAGCCGTCCATCCCGTCAGGTCGGTCTTGCCGAGGTGCCGACCCACATCTCGACCCGCGGCGAGGCCCAGCCGAAAGCTCCAAGCCCGCAGGCCGATATGCCCCACGTTGTACACGAGCACGAAGAACAGCGCAGCCGCCCACCCGGGTGCACCCAGCCAGTACAGCGAAAGCGCGAGCACCGCGACGGCGGGCAGCCAAGTCGCCCAAACCAAGGCGTCACCCAGACTGCCGAGCGGGCCCCGAACCGCAACTTTGAAGCGACGGATCGCCTCAGGATCGCTTCCATCCGCCTCGAGGCGTAGGACCGCCCCCAGAGCAAGGTTTGACAGGTAGGGGTGGGCGTTGAAATGCTCGAGGTGGCGGGCGACTGCGGCGTCCATTTGGTCGGGATCCGATCCAAACAGCCGGCGAAGCCCGGGGAGCATCGCGAACGCGAACCCCGAACCGAGCATGGTGTGGTAGTTCCAGGAGCCCTGGATCAAGAACGAGCGGGCGAATGTTGCAGCCACCACGCGCCGGGGCAGATCGCGACTCATAAGAAGCGAGTCCCCACGATGCCTAGTGCGAGGCCGGCAACGAACCACAGGCGTCGCTTCCGGAAGCCTCCGAGGTCGTGAAGGAGAACCCCAGCCGAGACGGCCCCTCCGACCAGAACGAGTCCGATGGACGGCCCGGTCGACAGGGGCCAGTGTTGGGTCAACCAGCTCAGGGCAACTCGCCCCACGATCACCCCTGACATCGTCACCAGGGTCCCACGCACGAAGTCCAGCAGGATCGCTGCCACATGGGCGACGACGACCCGGCTCCCATCGTGAGCTACGTCCCCGGACTCGGGCACGAGTCGCGAATTCAGGTGGCGTTGGGCGGTAACCGACGCTCCTCCGATCTGGCCCCACACGAGTCCGACCGCGACACCGAGCGGAACGACCCCTGCACCATCGAAAGGTGCCGCGGCCGCCACCGCCACTACAGTGGCCGTAGCCCCCTCCGGGAAGCGGGCCCCGCCGGTGGGAAAGGAGACGAGGAGATACACTTCCAGAATGCCCCCGATTAGGCCACCCAGGGCGGGCACGCCCAGCATCCATCCCGCGAGCACTCCGGCGACGAGCGGACGCGACACCATGAATTGTCCTACCGCCGTACCGTCCAGGCCTAACAGGCCACCCAGCGCGCCGACTCGCAGAATATCCATCAGCCCTTCAGCAGGGTCTGAAGGCTCACCCGGTGGGAATCAGGCAAGTCGCGGGCACTCACTTCGACACCTTCCGCGGCGATCGCCTTCAGGCTCTCTCGGTCCGCTGCCGTGAGATGGAGATAGTTGAGCACTTCGTCTCGGCCGGGTCCGTGGTGGATGCCTCCCAGATTCACACGTTCCCCCGAAAGGATGCCGTCCTCGGCAAGTCGTCTCATCGTATCGATATCGCGCGTGAGTAGGATGGACCGCTCGCCGGCCTCGCGCCACTCTGCGATCCGGGAACGAGCCGATTCTGTCGTCGAGAATACGACCCCGGCACCTCCGGCGCCCAGCTGGTAGAGTTCCTGTTCCCAGTCGCTGGTCGCCAACTCGTCATCGACCAGGATGTAGCGATCGGGCCACAGTTGGTGGCCCCATCCGATCACCACCTGACCGTGAATCAGCCGCTCGTCGACTCGAAACAGGACGATCGCCATTCGACCCGCTCAGCGAGGAACAGGCGGTTGCGTAATCGCCCCGCGTCCCTTCTCGAGCATCCGCGGGACTAGCTCTTCGATCGGGAGCTCGCGATGGAAGACGAAGTCCAGGAGCATGGGTAGGTTCACCCCGCACACCACGACCCGTCGCGTTCGCTGCCGGCATGACGACAGTGCGGCCATGCAACAACTTCCCGCCTGGATGTCGACGAAGACCACCACCGGATCGTCGCCAGCCGCCGCGTCGAGTTCGACCTTCAGCTGTTCGGGGCTCTTCCCTTCGTTGGACAGAGCCTCCAGAGCGTCTGCTGCGTCCCCGGCGATGCGTCGAACTGCCTCGACCATTCCCCGGGCCATCGGTCCGTGGGCGACGACCACTCCGCGAGCCAGCGGCTGGCTATTCATAGTCCTGTTCGAGGTATTGCCGGAGACGCTTGTCGAACGCGGCCGCCGAATGCACCCCGGTGAACTTGAGTAGGTGGTTCATCGCGACGACCTCGGAGATGACCGTGATGTTCTTCCCCGGGTTGAGTGGGACCGTCACTCTGGGAACTGCGACACCCAGTACGTCTGCGAAGTCCTCCTCCAGACCCGTGCGTGAGTACGTGCGATCCTGGCTCCATAGCTCGAGATTCACGATCACTTCGATTCTTTTCTGCTGACGAATCGCGCGCACGCCGAACAGGGCCGAGATGTCGATGATGCCGACACCACGAATTTCCATGTGGTGCGCCTGGAGTTCGTGTCCGCGGCCGATGAGAACGTCGTTTCCCTGGCGGGTGACGAGCACGAGGTCGTCGGCAACGAGTCGATGGCCACGCTCGACCAGATCGAGTACACACTCGCTCTTTCCTACCCCGCTCACACCCATGAACAGCAGGCCGACCCCGTACACGCTCGCAAGCGAGCCGTGGAGCGTCGTCGAGGGCGCCAACGAAAGCTCCAGAAACGGCTTGATCAGTTGATACAGGTCTTTGGTCGTCCGTTCCGAACGGAGGACGGGCACACCGTGCCGGGTCGCCACCTGCACGAAGTATTCAGGCACCTGCAGGCCCTTCGACACGAAGACCGCTGGCACGTCGAAGGAGAAGAGCCCATCGAGCCTCGCTTCGCCCTCCTCGTCCGTGACCGTGGTGAGGTAGGTGATCTCGGTTTCGCCGAACACCCACATCCGGCCCTCAGGCACTCGAGCCGTGTAGCCGGCCAGTGCCAATCCTGGAGAGGTCACATCGGGGTCAGCCGCCCGACGATCGAGACTCACGCCTTCGTTCAAGAGCTCGAGCGCGAGCGTTTCGCGTTTGGCGTCGACGATCTCCTGGACGGAGATCGTTTTCGGGGCGTCGGTCACGCCACCGACACGCGGGTGTGTTCGATCACTCGGCTTCCAACCGCTCCGACAGAGGCGGAGCCTTATGATCCAGCCGCCGCTCGCGTTGCTCGCGCAACATGCGCCTCAACCGTTCGATGACATGGTCGAGTGCGGAGCGAAAGTTGGAGCCCTCCCCGTGGGCGACGACCCTTTCTACGCCATCCACATGCATGATGACTTCGACTTTTCCAACGTGCTTCTCCTCGGTGTAGACTACGTCCGCCGAGGAGGCCCGCTCCTCGTACTTCGTGAGCGCCTGGATCTGCGCTTGAGTGCGTGTGAGAACGGCTTGGGGGACTTCGCAGTGCCTTTCCGTAATCTGAACCCTCACCCTGCAGCCTCCCAGAAGGGATGAACGACGTTCGTCACTTGAAAATTACTCAGGTCGGGACCCTGCGACCACCCGATGCAGGAGTGCCTCGAAGTCGGCGGCCGATGCGTCCCATGAGAATCGCTCCGCAAACGATCGGGCGTTCCGCCCCATGAGATCACGGCGCTCGGCATCCTGAAGCAGCGACCCGATCGCGTCGGTCAGCCGTTCAACATCGCCGTGAGGGACGAGGATGCCGGTTTCACCGTCGACGACGGACTCTCGTAAACCGGGAGCATCGCTCGCCACCGTGGGTGTTCCGCACGCGGCAGCCTCGAGGTTGGAAATCCCCCACCCTTCCTTGGGCGAGGTGAGAACATGCAACCACGACGTTCGCAGCAGTTGGAGCTTGCGTTCGTTGGCGACGAAGCCGAGGAAATGCACGCGCTCGGCCACGCCTCGCTTTCGCGCCAACGACTGGAGAGCCTCCAACTGGTCGCCCGTGCCGCCGACGAACAACTCGACCTCGCTCCCCTGGTTCGCCAGTCGGGAGACCGCCTCGATGATAAGATCGACTCGCTTGTACCGTTTGAGCCGTCCCAGGAACAGCAAGCTCGGACGGTCCGTCCTCACGCCCTCCGAGTGGGGGGTGTAATACGTCAGGTCGATGCCGTTGGGAATCACCTCGATGTCCCCGCCGGCGAGGCCGCGCTTCACCAAGTCCTCGCGTGTGCTCTCGGAGACCGCAACGACCGGCCGTCGTCGAAAGACCGTCGGAACGGCGCGTTCCAGGATGCACGTGGCCAGCGCGACGGGAGGAGGCCCGGCCTGGAACGCCGTCGCGCCGAACAGGTGATGTGCCAGGAGAACGACGGGCGCTCGCACCCAATACGGCGAGAACACCGGGACCTTGTTGAGATCCTCGACGACGACATCGAAGTCCCTGTTCGAAAGGTGCTTTCGATAGTAGCGCGGCCCGGCGAAGGAGAACGAATAGCGGCCACCGGCGCGGTGCACTTCGATGCCATCGAGCGTGACGGTGCGCTCACATCCCTCGAAACCCGAGACGAGCGCGACGACCGCGTGGCCCTTCTCCGCCAATCGGCCGAACACCTCGTGCAGGTGCTCTTCCGCCCCTCCCGCCTGAGGATTCTCCCGATCGAGCCAGTTCACGACGAGAATCCGCATGGGGTGCCCGTCGCCTTCTCGCGCGGGCGTCACCGTTGTTCCGAACGGCCCTTGTAGAGCGCGTCCAGCACCCCGTTCACGAAACGTGGGGAGTCTTCGCCACCGTACGCCTCTGCGAGTCGGATCGCCTCCTGGATCGCAACCTTGGGCGGCACGTCGTCGGTCACCAAGAGTTCGACCGCGCCGATGCGCAGTACCGCACGATCGATGCTCGACACCCGGTCGAGGCTCCAGTTGTCCAAGGCACCGCGCAGGGCGGCATCGATCGGACCCATGTTCTTGTCGAGCGCCGTCAGCAGGTCACGCACATACGGCAATCGGCGGGGTGAGATGCGGCGTGTGGCCGTCGTATCGACGAGGGCGTCTCGAAGGCTTCCCTCGGATCCTCCGCTTTCCCATCGATAGTGAATCTGGAGGGCCCAGGCCCGGGCACGACTGCGATCGATGCGTTCCACCAAGGGGAGTCGGGCCGTGTCGGTCACTCGACCTCCAAGGCGCGGTAGACCCCGACCATTTCGAGGGCGGCCATCGCGGCCTCATACCCTTTATTGTCCCGACCCTCGCGGGCTCGCGCCGAGGCTTGTGCAATGTCGTCGGTCGTGAGCACGCCGAATACCACGGGAATATCCGAACCCCGCGCGACCTCACCCAGTCCGAGTGTCGCCTCCTGGCACACGAAGTCGAAGTGGGGCGTCTCACCCCGGATCACACACCCCAGCGTGACGATCGCATCGAAATTCCCCGACTCCACGGCCCGCGCGGCAGTCTGGGGAAGCTCCCAAGCGCCCGGAACGCGGAGCACCGTGATGTCGTCATCAGCCGCACCGTGTTCACGGAATGCCTCGAGCGCACCCGCGAGAAGTCGGTCCGTGATCTCCGCATGGAAGCGGGCGACCAGAACAGCCACGTGGAGCCCCGTGGCGTCCACCGTGCCGCGGTTCTGGTCCACGGGGGAACCCGAGGTGCTCACAATAGGTGCCCCATCTTGGATCGTTTGGTTTCCAGATACGCGGCATTGTGCTCGCCCGGCTCCACGCGCAGCGCCTCGCGTCCGGTGATCTCGATGTCGTAGCCATCGAGGCCGACGATCTTCTTCGGGTTGTTCGTGAGCAGGCGGATCGAGTGCAATTCGAGATCGAGGAGAATCTGCGCCCCAATGCCGTAGTCCCTGAGGTCCGCCTGGAACCCCAACTCGGCATTGGCCTCGACGGTATCGAGCCCTTCATCCTGCAAATCATAGGCCTTGAGCTTGTTTCCAAGCCCGATGCCCCGACCTTCCTGTCGCAGGTACACGATGGCCCCCATTCCCTCTTCGTCGATCTGCCTCATGGCCGCGGCGAGCTGCTCCCCGCAGTCACAGCGAAGAGATCCGAACACATCTCCCGTCATGCACTCCGAGTGCATACGCACCAGCACGCTGGCCTTCCCGGTCAAATCCCCTTTGACGAGAGCGATGTGTTCGCGGCCATCCATGATGCTGGTGTAGCCTATGACCCGAAAATCACCGTATTTCGTCGGCATTCGGGCTTCTGCGATTCGCTCGACGAGGCGGGTTCGCGTGAGCCGATGGGCGACCAATTGCGCAACGGTGATGAACTTGAGGCCGTGCGTCTCCGCGAAGACTTCGAGTTCCGCACGGCGCGCCATGGTACCGTCATCGCTCAGAATCTCACAGATGACGCCCACAGGAGGTAGCCCCGCGAGGAGGGCCAAATCCACAGCCGCCTCCGTCTGCCCCACCCGCCGTAACACGCCGCCGGCCTTGGCCCGAAGCGGAAAGACGTGGCCGGGCCGCCTCAGGTCGGCGGGCTGAGTTTCCGGGTCCAGGAGTACCTGGATCGTCTTCGCGCGGTCTTGGGCGCTGATGCCCGTCGTGACCCCGAAGCGCCGATGGGCGTCCACCGAGACCGTGAAGGCCGTACCCTGCGGATCCGTGTTGCGCTCGGTCATGAGGGGCAACTCGAGTGCGTCGGCTCGTTCACCCGTCAACGCGACGCAAATGAGGCCACGGCCATACTGAGCCATGAAGTTGACCTGATCGGGCGTGATCGCAGAAGCCGCCATGACGAGGTCGCCCTCGTTTTCGCGGTCCTCGTCGTCCGCGACGATGATCATCCGACCCTGTCGGATTTCCTCGATGGCGTCCTCGACGCGGTCGAACTTCATATCAAACACCCCTATTCCGCGCGGTGGGCCAGGATTCTGCCCACGTATTTTCCGATCAGGTCACCTTCCACATTCACAACAGAGCCCGGCAGCAGGTCGCCCAAATTGGTGTGCTCGTGTGTGAAGGGGATCACGCCGATACGAACCCCGCTCTCGGGCAGGAGTTCACTGACGGTCAGACTCACGCCGTTGAGGGTGATCGAACCCCGGCCGATGGTCTGGGCGTGCACGTCCAAAGGTAGCGCGAAGTCCATCAGCCAGAACTCCCCTGACTTCACAATTTGGATGAGATGACCAATGCCATCTACGTGTCCCTGCACTAGATGACCGTCTAGGCGATCTCCGAGTGTTCGCGCCCGCTCCAAATTCACGCGACTCCCCTCCACGTACGATCCGGCGATCGTCCGAGCCAGGGTCGTTCCGATCACGTCGACCGAGAAGCCGCCGTCGTGCAGCTCCGTAATCGTCAAACACGCGCCGTCCACAGCCACGGACTGCCCGAGAGCAAGGCCCGCACCCCGTGCCTCGGCCTCGACGTGAAGCCGTCGCGTTGTCGCTCCGTCCACGATGTCGTGAATCCGACCCGTGCTCTCGACGATACCACTGAACATCAGGCCTCCTGTCGATCGAGGACGATCATCGAATCGGACCCGAAGGCCGTGGGCGAACCCACCAACCGGAAATCGTCCCAGTCCAATGCGGCGGCGTCATTCGGAAAGGCTGGCACTCCGCCATCTCCCAACGTAGTGGGCGCAATGAAAAGATAGAGGCGGTGGACCTTCCGGCGGCGAAGAAGATTCGCGGCCAACTCCGCTCCTCCCTCACAGAGAATGGCGCGGACGCCGATCTCCCAGCACACCGCGAGCACCGAGTCGAGATCGAGTCGGTCCCCCATCGAAGGGACCGGATGCACGTGCGCTCCCGCCGCTTCCAGGCGCTCCAGGGCGGTTTCCGGAGCATCGAGGCGAGCGAAGACGTGCACCGGGGCAACTCCCACATCCTCGAAGAGGGCGGCATCGGTGGGCAGTGCGGCCTGCGACGAGAGCACGATCCGCCGTATCGGCGTCCGCCCCGGCGCCACCATTCGGGGAGTGAGCCTCGGGTCGTCCGCACGCACGGTCCCGCTCCCGACCATGACCGCGTCGAAGCCGGTCCGGAGTCGATGGACCTCGCGCTCCGCCTCGACGCCGGTGATCCGCGCACGAACGCCCGGAGCCGGGGCGATCTTGGCGTCGAGACTCATCGCCAGCTTCAGGGCCAAGAACGGCTCGTTCGTCTGAGAACTATGGAAGAACGCCGGGTTTTCTGCCCGCCCGACGGCCTCGGGCCACACCGGCCCCACCACATCGATACCGGCCGCGCGCAATGCTGCCGCGCCTCCGCCCGATTCCGGCCCGGGGTCGGCGACTCCGTACACGACCCGTGACACGCCTGCTTGAATCAGGGCCGTGGCACACGGGGGCGTCTTGCCGTGATGGTTACAGGGCTCGAGGCTCACGAACACGGTGGCCCCGTTTGCGCGACTGAGGGCTCGCTCGAGCGCCAGGATTTCGGCGTGGGGTCCGCCGAACACTTCGTGGTATCCCTCACCGACAACCGCACCATCCCGAACCAGGACACACCCCACCATCGGGTTCGGGTGGACGTGCCCCCACCCGCGCCGCCCGAGCTGTCGAGCCCAATCCAGATACGCCTTCTCGTCGGGCGCCAGTTCGAGCTCATGCATCCGAACGACGACCGCTCGCCTACAGCGTGAGTCGAAGGGAGAAGCTGCCGAACGGTGCCCCCTTCGTCGGGTCGAACGCTCCCGAATAGGCGCTGCTCGGATCGAACCCCTGACCCCAACCGCCCTCGACGGACACCGTCAGGACGATGCTGAGCGTCATCGCCGCGCTGCCGAAGTAGAGTCTGCGGCTCCCGCTCATCGTGCCCGAGGGGGTCACATAAGCACCTAATGCAGTCGGGACCCGGAGATCCGTGTCTCCGGTGTATTCATCCCAACCCACCCCGGCGAGGAACTCCACCGCATACAAGTCCTTCCCGATGGTAGCCCGAAGCGACGTCACGACAGGATCAAGGACCATGCTGGCACCGTCACTTCCGTACTCTACTTCCCCGGAGAATCGTCGCGCGACAGAGACGGATACGCCGGGGATCGTGAACCCCTCGCGAAAGACACCGACGCGCACACCGACCGAATACGAACGTGTGCCACCGACGAAGCCCTCGCCTTGGGGCAACGAGAGAAAAGAGGTCTGCACAAACGCGTCCGTGGACAGGAAGCCGCCCACGGTCGGCATGAGCCGAAAGCCGTCGAATAGTCCGACGCCCACACCCATGTGGACCGCCGGCGCCATGAACGTGCGTGTGGTGAGTCCGCTCGGGTCGGCCTCAATGTCGGGCATACCCATGTGGACGGCCCCGGCTCGAATCGAAAACGACAGGCGAGGACCTCCCCCGACGCGGGTCCCCAGGTTCGAAGCCGTACCCGAGACCTCGGACCCGAATCCCGCCAGGAGGCCGACGCCACCGAGCACCGCTTGGCTGGCTACGGAGGTCGCCGCACATGCTCCGGGGAGCCCTCCGATGCCCGAACAGATCGCCGCCAACTCATCGGGGGTCTGAGCACTCGCCCGGCCGCACAGAAGAACGAACGTGAGCACCCCGAGCAGGAGGCCGGGCCTGCGAAAGGGTGCGCCGCGGGTCACAGGTACGAAACTCCCTGCCCCGCCACGATCGACCCGATCGTCCATGCCTCCACGCCACCACTCTCCGCGGACGCCATGACCGTCCCAACGTCCACCGCGTCGCAGACGACGATCATGCCCAAGCCCATGTTGAAGACCCGGTCCATCTCACCCAGAGCTACACCACCCGCCTCTTGAAGCGTCCGGTACACAGCGGGCACCTCCCACGCGGCACGGTCGACGGATGCGCCCAGATCTTTCGGGAGTACTCGCGGCAGATTGCCTGGGATTCCCCCACCCGTCACGTGTGCAAGCCCGTGAACGACTCGCGCTTCGAGGGGAGCTCGAAGTACGCCCAGATAACTCCGATGGATCGCGAGCAACTCCGCACCCACGCTCCTGCCCGTCCCGGGCAATTCATCGTCCACACCGAGCCCCATCGCCTCGAACACGATCTTCCGGGCCAGGGTGTAGCCATTGGTATGTAGTCCCGAGGAGGCGAGGCCGACCAACGCATCGCCGGCGCGGATCGCGGAGCCGTCGATGATCCGATCCCGAGCCACCGCGCCTACGATGAAACCAGCCAGATCGTATTCGTCCGCTGCGTAGAAGTCCGGCATCTGCGCCGTCTCCCCGCCAAGGAGCGCACACGCGTTCTCCCGGCAGGCGATCGCCACGCCTCGGACCACATCCTGCACCACTTGCTCGTCCATCTCTCCCGTCGCCAGGTAGTCGAGGAAGAAGAGCGGACGCGCGCCCTGGACCAAGATGTCGTTGGTGCAATGATTCACGAGGCACTGCCCGACCGTGTCGTGGCGACCGGTCGCGAAGGCCAGTTTCAGTTTGGTACCGACCCCGTCCGCGCTCGACACGAGCACCGGTTGATCCACGTCGTCGGGCACCTGATACAGACCGCCGAACTGCCCCAACTCCGAGAGCGTGAAGCGATCTCTCGTCGACGCGACCAGTTCCCTCAAGCCTTCCTTGGTACGCTCGGCGGCGTCGAGGTCGACACCGGCGTCGGCGTAGCTCATCCCCTCAGACATGGTCCCCCGCTGGGACGTGTGCCTCGAAGGCCGTGAGCTTCCGGAACTCTTCGACACGATCATGAATCTCGTCGGCGCGTACGTCTCGGAGCCGCTCGACACTGAACCGTTCGCACGCGAACGAACCCAGAGCCGACCCGTACACCATGGCCCGGCGAAGCGCCGCGGGAGTCATCGACCCGGAACGAGCGAGATGCCCCATGAACCCTCCGGCGAAGGAGTCGCCCGCCCCTGTGGGATCGAACACCTCCTCCAGCGGAAATCCGGGCACATAGAAGAGCCAGTCTTTGGCGAAAAGGATCGCTCCGTGCTCACCCTTCTTCACGATCACGAACTCAGGCCCGCGTGACTGCACCCATCGGGCCGCCTTGAGCAGATTGACCTCGCCCGCGAGCTGGCGAACCTCCTCGTCGTTGACCATCAGAATCCGGACGCGACCCAACAAGTCGATGAGGGAATCGCGATTCCCCTCGATCCAATAGTTCATGGTGTCGCAGGCCACGACGTCGGCCGAGGTGACCTGGTCGAGCACGTCGTGTTGAAGCTTGGGATCGATGTTGCCGAGGAATACGTGGCTGGCGTCCCGAAACAGCTCCGGAATCTTGGGCTCGAAGTCCGCGAAGACGCCGAGTTTCGTCTCGAGCGTGTCTCGGCTGTTCAGGTCGTAGTGATAACGACCGGCCCAGAAAAAGCTCTCACCTCTCCGCTGCTCGATGCCCGACAGGTCTGCGCCTCGATCGGCGAGGAATCGGAGTTCGGCGAGCGGGTAGTCGTCACCGACGACCCCCACGACCTGGACCGGACTGAACAGCGTGGCCGCGGCCGAGAAATAGACGGCCGATCCACCCAGGACACGATCGGCCTGCCCGAACGGAGTCTCGACCGAATCCAGGGCCACACTTCCAACACAAAGAATCGACATCAGGGCTTACTGCTCTGGTTCGTGGTCGTCAGGGACTTCACGGATCATACGGCGAGGAGCTTCGATGCCCAGCAGCGTCAGGCCGTTTCTCAGGACGATCTGCACCGCCCGTGCCAGGGCAAGCCGCGCGGTGCGCACGGCCGGGTCTGAAACCAGCACCGCCAGTTCGGGATTCCGGCTCGGATTGCCGGCGTGGTACCACGAATTGGCCGCCCCGGCGGTCTGCTCCAAATAGTCACAGAGCATATGCGGAGAGGTATGCTCGGCAGCGCGTTCGATCGTGGCGGGGAACTCCCCCAACTGCTTCACCAATTCACGTTCGAGATCGTGCGTCAAAAGGGTCAGATCGGCCTGACCGGCCGCGATGGCCTCGAGGTCGATCTCGGCCTTGCCGAAGATCGAGCACATGCGGGCGTGCGCGTACTGGACCTTGTAGACCGGGTTCTTGTCGGAATGATCGAGCGCCACATCGAGATCGAAGAGGAGGTGCGCATCGGGCTTCCTCATCTGGAAGAAGTACCGTGTCACGTCGACGCCCACCTGCTCATACAGCTCCCGGAGTGTCATCCCCGAGCCTGCTCGCTTCGAGAACTTCACTTCTTCTCCGTCCTTCTCGACCCGCACCATCTGGTGGAGAACATACTCCGGGTATCCGGGCGGACGTCCGAGTGCCTGAAGCCCGGCACGGACACGGTCGACCGTCCCGTGATGATCGGCGCCCTGGACGTTGATAACCCGTTCGAAGCCCCGGCCCCACTTGCTCATGTGGTATGCGATATCGGGGAGAAAATAGGTGGGATGTCCGTTCGAGCGGACCATCACCCTGTCCTTTTGATCCCCGAATTCGGTGGTCCTGAGCCAGGTGGCGCCATCGAGTTCGTATACGAGCCCCGTATCCCCCAACGCCCGGATCGTATCGTCGACGAGCCCCTGGTCGTACAGCGACGACTCGAGGAAATACTCGTCGAAGTACACACGAAAGTCGTTAAGATCGCGATCCTGCTCCGCGCGCAGCATCGCGACGGCATGGGTGCGTACCGAATCGAGCGCCTCGCTCGTGTCGTCGTCGAGATAGCGGTCATTGACCGAGCCCTGGAGCGAGTCCGCGACGTCCTTCACGTACTCGCCCTGGTACCCTTCCGCGGGCATCTCTACGTCTTTGCCGAGGGCCTGGCGATAGCGGGCGCGTACACTCTCGGCCAGCAATTCCATCTGCCGGCCGCTGTCGTTGTAGTAGTACTCTCGGTGCACGGCCCAGCCGGTCCACGTGAGCAGCGCCGCGATGGCATCCCCGAGCGCGGCCTGTCGACCGTGGCCCAAGTGCAGCGGACCGGTCGGGTTCGCGGAGACGAACTCGACCATGACACGACGACCGTGCCCAACGTCGCCGCTCCCGTAGCTTTCGTTGGCGCCGAGAATCTGATCGACCACCGATGCGACCGCACCGGGGTTGAGACGGAAGTTCAGGAAGCCGGGCCCCGCGACATCGATCGCTTCGACCCCAGCCGCGACCGGGTCGAGCCGTTTCGCGATCTCCTCGGCGATCTCGCGGGGCGGACGCTTGAGCTGACGCGCGAGCGAAAGGGCGACGTTGGTCGCTACGTCACCATGGGTTGGATCCCGAGGTCGTTCCAGCTGGATTTCGGGGCTCTGGACCCCCATGTCCCGGAGAACGACGGCCAGCGCATCACGAATGGCGTCGTGCGCCACCGTCAGGAGTCCGACGAGGTCTTCGCGCCCTTCGAACCGGCGGAAGAGTCGCCACCCTTGGTGTCCGACTTGGTGGCAGGTGCGGCGGACGTCCCCTTGGCTGTGTCGAGCTTCTTCGCCGGGGCGTCACCCTTATCCGCCGACGCCTTCTCTTTGTAGTCGGCCGAGCGATAGTCCGTGATGTAGAAGCCGTCGCCCTTGAAAAGAAAGCCAGCCCCCCCGGAGATTTTGCGCTGCGCCGGTGCACCACACTCGGTGCACACGCTCACGGGCTCGTCCGACATCCTCTGAAAGATCTCGAACCGGTGACCGTTGTGGCATTCGTAGTCGTACGTCGGCATGGCAGCGGCGGCGAGGGTCGGGGTGCTACGACGGAGTAAAAGTGACCGGAAGCCCAGGAAATTAACGACGACCGAGGTCGGTTACTACCCGTCGTACGTACCCCATTCGTGGCGAAGCGCGTCGCTGATCTCCCCGAGCGTGACCCCAACTTTCACGGCCGCGACGAGTTGCGGCATGAGGTTGCCATCCGAAGCAGCGACGGAACGCACCCCGGCGAGCGCAGATCGAACCAGCGCGACGTCACGAACCGCGCGGGCGGTCGTGAGCCTCTCGATCTGGCCCGACTCGAGGGCCGAGTAATCCGGCTGGCTGAATCGCGCGCCGGCCTCGTCCTCGACGTGAGTGTTGACCCCGACGACCGCTCGGTCCCCAGACTCGATTTCCATCTGGAAACGATAGGCGGCCTGATGGATCTCGTCCTGCATGTATTCGATCGCCTTCGCCGCCCCTCCCAGCTCTTCGATGCGCTCGAGGTATTCTCGCGCCAGCGCCTCCACTTGGTCCGTCAGGGCCTCCACGAAATGGGACCCACCCAGAGGGTCTGCCGTTCGTGTTACGCCCGACTCCGCCGCGAGGATCTGCTGCGTGCGAAGCGCGAGCGAAGCCGACTCCTCCCCCGGGAGAGCCAGGGCTTCGTCATACCCGTTCGTGTGGAGCGACTGCGTGCCCCCCAGCGTAGCGGCGAGCGCCTGGATGGCCACCCGCACCACGTTGTTCAAGGGCTGCTGTGCGGTGAGCGTCGACCCGCCCGTCTGTGTGTGAAAACGTAGTTGGCTCGACCGATCCGAGGCACCGTAGCGGTCGCGGAGAAGAGTGCTCCACAAACGCCGGGCGGCCCTGAACTTCGCGACCTCCTCGAACAGGTCGTTGTGCGCCGCGAAGAAGAAGGAGAGCCGAGGAGCGAACGATTCCAGCTCCATCCCCGTGGCGAGCGCTCGCTCGATGTACTCGAGCCCGTTGGCGAACGTGAACGCCAGTTCTTGCGGCGCCGTCGAGCCAGCCTCCCGGATGTGGTAGCCGGAAATCGAGATGGTATTCCACTTCGGCACTTCCCGCGCACAAAACGCCATGATATCGGTGACCAGCCGGAGGCTCTGGTCCACGGGATAGATGTACGTGCCCCGCGCGATGTATTCCTTCAGCACGTCGTTCTGAATCGTCCCGCTCAACTCCGACCGGGGCACGCCCTGCTCGTCACCCAGCGCCACATACAGGGCGAGTAGAATCCCCGCGGTCGAATTGATCGTCATCGACGTCGATACCTCGTCGAGACGGATTCCCGAGAAGAGCGTCCGCATGTCGTCGATCGAATCGATGGCGACACCCACCCGACCGACCTCACCCGACGCCATCACCGCGTCGGAGTCATATCCCATCTGTGTGGGCAAATCGAAAGCGACCGACAAACCCGTCTGTCCACGTTCGAGCAGATACCGAAAGCGCTCGTTTGTCTCCTCAGCCGTTCCGAAGCCCGCGTACTGACGCATGGTCCAGACACGACCGCGGTACCCGCCCGGATAGATGCCGCGCGTAAACGGGAAGTCACCGGGTTGCTCCGGGGCGAGCCCGTCGACTTCATCGGGCCCATACACGGGGTCGACTTCGATACCCGAGTCGGTGTGTCGCCGCGCCTCAGCCATCTAGTCCCCCGTTTCCTCGAGCGGGGCCAGGTCGATCAACAACTGATCCTTCTCGACCGCCTGTCCCTCGGCAACGTGCACGCGGGTGACGACTCCGTCGGCCTCGGCTTTGAGTTCGTTCTCCATCTTCATCGCTTCCACGATGATGAGACCCTGTCCCGCCCGCACGATGTCTCCCGGTGCGACCTCCACGCGAACCACCAGGCCGGGCATGGGTGCCACGATGGGACGCGGGCCGAGGGATGCACCGGAGCTGCCGGTCATCTCTCGAATAACACGGGTGCGTTCGTCGACGACGTCCGCTCGCATGCGCCGGCCTCGCAGGTGCAGGTCCCATGTCTCCTTTCCCACCCGCCGGGCCGCGATCCGGTGGGAAGCGCCGTCGACGAGCAAGGACCGGATGGGGCCACCCTCGATTCGCCCAAAGTCCGTGTCCACGGGTCGGCCGTCGACCGACACACCGTGCGGTCCGAATTCCACAGCGAAGGTCCGCTCGCCCACGGTCACGTGATAGATCATTCGCTCGCTCGACGCCTCACCAAAACCGCGACGGTCTCGACGTGAGAAGTGTGCGGGAAGAGATCGAAGGCGCGGATACTGTGAACCTCGTAGCCGTCGCTCAATGCTCCGAGATCGCGAGCGAGGGTCGCGGGGTCGCAGCTCACGTACACGATGCGCGGAGGGGCCTGGGCAAGGATGATCGGTGGGACCTCGGCGTTCAGTCCACTGCGTGGTGGGTTCAGGATCAGGAGGTCTGCGGGCAGGAGACCGCCCAAGCGCTCTTCTACTCGCCCGATTTCTGCGGTGAAGGCGGCCGGGCCGCCGGAATTGGCTTCCCGCACCGCAGCCGGATCGACCTCGATCCCCTGAGTGATCCACCCCGAAGAAGCGAGTGCGCGGCCATACTCCCCGACGCCGCAGTACGCGTCGATCGCACGCCCCGGAGACCCATCGTCCGCCTGGGGCGAACCGTTGGCTACCTCCATGACATACGCCCTGAGGAGGTCGGCGGCCTCGGGATTCACCTGGCCGAACGCCGTGCCTCCGCCAGGCCCGGATTCACCTCCGACGAGCGAGGGGGCTTGGCCCTCCTCCGACGGATCGTGCCAAACCGCCACGAGCTCCGGAACCGCATTCCGCAGTGGCTTAGGATCCCACCCCACCGGGCCACCCTCGACGACGAGTTCCACTCCGCCGACCGACTCGCGTAGCGTCAGACGCAGGCGTCCCGCATCGGGGAGGTTCCTCGCTCCTTCACCCCATCCGGCTCTGACCTTGAGCCACACGCGGGACAACCCCTCACTCGGCAGAACACATTGTCCTGCGACATCGATCACATGCGCCGGTTTGGCCAGCGCGTGAAACCCCGCGACGACGTACCCTTTGGGTAGTCGGCGAAGCGTATAGGTCACCCGGTTCCGATAACCCTCGGTCCGGGGTGAACTCACGATCTCGGGGTGCTCCACCTCACCGAGGCCACCGATACGTTGCAGGGAGTCGGAGATGAAGCGCGCCTTTGCTTCCAACTGTCGCTCGTAGGGCAGGTGCTGAAGCTGACATCCGCCACACGCTTCGTACAACGCGCATAGGGGCTTAACGCGATCGGGGCTTGCTTGGAGAAGGCGCTGAAGCGACCCGACGGCCCAGCGCGCCTTGCTCTTTTCAATCCGAACGCGGGCCTGATCACCCGGAGTGGTCCGAGGAACGAAGATCACACGGCCATCGGGGAGATCTCCGACGCCCGCGCCTCCCGAGGCAATCCCCCGAATGACGACATCGACGCTTTTCGAGGCCATTAGTTCGCCCTCCAGGGGCGGGCCGAGCGACGCCACTCCGTCATCGCGGCTCCATCGTGAACGCCGATTCGAGGTGCTCGTCGGCTGCGGTGCTCGTCTTCCAGGTACGCAGCCGCGATCGCAGCCGCGACGAGCTCCTGTTCCGGGTGGTCCCCCTCGAGAAGTGCCGGATGTTCGTCCAGATATCGGATCGTCAGATCCCCGCGACGGAAATCCGGCTCGTCCATGACCCGTCGATGAAAGGGGGCGCACGTCTCGACGCCGGCCACGACCAATTCGTCGAGAGCCCGGGCCATGCGAGCGATCGCGGCCTCTCGGTCCGCTCCGTAGACGATGAGCTTGGCGAGTAGCGGATCGTAATGGAGCGAGACTGCGCTGCCCTGAGTCACCCCTGAATCCCACCGAACGCCTGGGCCCGATGGGATCTCCAGGTGCGAAATCACGCCGGTGGACGGAAGAAAGCCGCCTAGGTGATCCTCCGAAGTGATTCGGCATTCGATGGCGTGCCCGGCCACAACAACCGCGTCCTGCGAGAAGGCGAGCCGTTCACCCGAGGCCACACGAAACTGCCATTCCACGAGGTCGATGCCCGTCACGAGCTCCGTGACGGGGTGCTCGACCTGGATTCGCGTGTTCATCTCGAGGAAGTAGAAGGCTCCGTCCTGATAGAGGAACTCGATCGTGCCCGCGCCTCGGTAGGAGACGGCCTGCGCGGCGCGCACGGCGGTCTCGCCCATGGCTGCGCGTATTTCCGGCGAGAGCACGGCGGACGGCGCCTCTTCGATGAGCTTCTG
>JAQBXY010000008.1 GCA_027623325.1 Gemmatimonadota bacterium | reverse complement strand
CGTGGCAGTCGACGGGTGGCTATTACCCGACGGTGACCTACCCGGACCTGGCAGCGACGCCCGACCGGACACCGACTGGGCGGCCCCAGGTGCCGCCAGACCACACGCCACCGCGGCGATGAGCAGCCCCCGGGGTCTCGACCAGGCCATGCGGGACGCTAGCTCAGAAAACTCGGCAGGGCGATCGCCGCCACGATCCCCAGGATCAGGATCCCGCCCCACACTGCGGCCGCAACGATCTGGATGATGAACGCCTTGCTCAGCCCGGTGAGCGCGGTCATGAGGTGGTCGATATCGCTTCCGGCCGTGGTCACGGCCGCTCCCAGAGCGTTTCCCGCCTCCATGAAGCTTCGACCGATGATGATCGGGATCAGCGCAAGCAGCGCGTAGATGACTCCCGCCACGATGCCGAACGTCTCACCGCTCATCGCGGCGGCAAGGCCCATGAGCGCAGTCAGGATGCCCCCGGCCAACGTCAGGATCCCCCAGATCTTGGTGCGGGAACCGGCCTTGCGAATAATCTCGTTTTCGGTGGCGCTGAACTCGTAACTCATGGGACCTCCTGTGAAAGGATGGACGGCGGACGCCTTAGTAGTCGTCATGCGAGCAAGATGCGCCGCGGGCCGGCAGACCGCGACCCCCGCGGCTGTCAAAGCGCTCCCGGGGCTCACTTGCGACCGGCCGAGGCCTCCCCCAGCATCCCCTACCCTGACGACGTTCATCCGACCGCGATCCAACCCGCCGTTCGCCTTCCATAGGAAGAATCCATGCGCCACGCGCCCCTGGCCGTCCTGCTCACCGCCGCAGGGTTCGCCGCCTGTGCCCCGACGGAGCCCGCCGACCTCGTCCTCACGGGCGGGAAGATCGCGATCGTGGACGAGGCGTTCACCATCCACTCTACGCTCGTCGTGCGAGACGGTCGCGTCCTGGCAGTCGGGGGACCCGAGATAGCGTCCCGCTACGATGCCGCTCGCACGATCGACCTCGCGGGCCGCCTCGTCGTGCCGGGCTTCAACGACACACACACGCACATACGCGGCAACGCGCGGCGGTACATCGACCTGACCGGGGTGAACTCGATCGTCGAGATCCAGGACCTCGTGCGCGCAAAGATCATCGAAATGGGTGAGGGCGAGTGGATCACCGGCTACGGATGGAGCGAGGACGAACTCGCGGAGGGTCGCCGCCCCCTACGTGCCGACCTCGACGCGGCGGCCCCGCGCAATCCCGTCATGCTGACCCGAGCAGGCGGGCATAGCGGCGTCGCGAACTCGGTGGCGCTGACCCTCGCCGGGGTCGACCGCACCACGCCCCAACCCGAGGGCGGTGTCATCGAATACGACGCGCGAGGTGAACTCAACGGCGTAATCCGAGAGCGCCAGGGCATCGTCGGCCGGCTCGCTCCCGACGCGACGCCCGCAGAGTTGCGCGAAACGCAGATTCAGGTGCTCCGCAACCAACTCGCATTGGGCATCACGAGCCTGATTCAGGCGGGAGAGACGCCGGAAGACTTCGGACGTTGGGAAAGCATCTACGAGGAGCTCGGTACCGAACTTCCCCGAGCCACCGTGCAGATCCGCTGGGTCGGCACAGACCAGCTCGCTGCCTTCGGCCGCAGGACGGGTGACGGAACCGACCGGCTCCGGGTCGGCGCCATCAAGGTGCTCGTGGACGGAGGCTTCACCGGCCCGGCCGCGTACACGACGGAGCCCTACCCGGGTATGGGCGACTACCGCGGCCTACTCAACGTGCCGGAGCCCGAGCTGCGCCAGCTCATCGACGAGGCACACGAGCTCGGATGGCAGCTCGGCTTCCACGCGATCGGCGACGCGGCGATCGAGTTGACCGTCGATGCCTTCGTCGACGCGCTCACGAAGAACCCGCGAGTCGACCATCGCCACTATCTCAACCACTTCACGGTCACGCCGTCCGTGCGCACGATGGAATTGATGGCCGAACACGGCATCGCGATCGCCCAGCAGCCGAACTTCACCTACACCTTGGAAGGTCGGTACGCCGCCAACCTCGAAGGGGATCGCCTAGCCCACAACAACCCTCTCAAGATCCCCATGCAGTATGGCATCTTCATGGCGCTCAGCAGTGACATCCTGCCCATCGATCCCCGCGTCGGGCTCTATGCGGCGGTGACCCGTAAGGGCATGTCCGGGCAGGTCTACGCGACGGACGAAGCGCTCACCATGGAAGAAGCGATTCGTGGCTACACCGCCAACGCGGCCTGGCTCACGTTCGAGGAGGACACGAAGGGGACGTTGGAACCGGGCATGCTCGCGGACATGGTCGTGCTGGCGGAAGACCTCCTGACCATCGACCCGGAGCGCATCATGGACGTCGCGGTCGACATGACGATCGTGGGCGGACGCGTGCTCTTTGAGCGGAGATGACAAGGGAGCCCTGAAACCAGCGTTTCCACCCCGCCGTAGGCTCATCCGATTGGCACCCACTCTGTAGACGATGGATGGAGCGCTCATGGAAACGATAGGCCAGGACATTCGCTTCGCGTTCCGCTCCCTCCGAAAGAGCCCCGGCTTCGCGGTCGTGGCCATTGTCACCCTCGCGCTCGCCATCGGCGTCAACACCTCGATCTTCAGTCTGGCGAGCTCAATCATGTTCGCCGACCTCCCCATGCGGGACTCCGACACGGTGGCGATGATCCGCGGGGTGAACGCCGAACTCGGGATTGAACAGGGCAGCCTGTCCGCGGCGGACTACCTGGACCTGCAGGAGCGCGCGCGAAGCTTCGAGTCGCTTTCAGCGCTCCGATTCGGCGAGTGGGTGCTCACCGGTGCCGAGCAGCCGACCCGGCTTCAGGGCATTCGAGCGACCGCGAACACGACCTCCTCGTGGAGGCTGCCGCCCGCATTGGGGCGCGGCTTCTCCGAAGATGAGGATGAGCCCGGAGCCGAACCCGTCGCGATGCTCAGCCACGGTTTCTGGCAGGATGGTCACGATGGTCGACAGGACATCCTTGGCGAATCCGTGATGTTGGACGGAATCGCGCACACCATCGTCGGAGTCATGCACCCCAAGTTCGAATTCGCAACATTCCGAACGGCCCAGGTGATCGTACCGCTCATCTTCGATCGCGGAGAGCCGGACCGGATCGATCGGGAGCTGTTCGTATCCGGTCGGTTGCTGCCTGGGGTCACGCAGGCGATGGCGACGGAAGAGGTCCGAGCCATCGGCGGCCAGCTCGCGGAAGATCATCCCGGGCAAAACCGTGGCTGGGGCCTTTCCTCCACGCCGGTGATGGCGTCGCTGATCAACGACAACACCAAGCGCATGCTCCTCCTCCTGCAATTCACCGTCGGCATGGTCATCCTGATCGCGTGCGCCAATGTCGCCAACATGCTGCTGGCGCGGGCGACGTCCCGAGCCCGGGAGATGGCCGTACGCACCGCCCTCGGGGCGGGTCGCCGTCGGCTCGTGCGTCAGTTGATGACGGAGAGTCTGCTCATTTCGTTCGCGGCCGGTGCGCTCGGTCTCGGCGTCGCGGGCCTCTTGAACGAGGCCCTGGTGTGGATCTCCGCCGGGACCGAGCAGGCGTTTCTCATGAACGAGATCAACGGGCCGGTGCTCGCGTTTACCCTCTTCGTGTCCCTCGTCGCGCCTTTAGCGTTCAGGCTCCTGCCGGCCTTGCGCGCGCCGGGAACGGGCGGGTCGGCCGCGTTGCGCGCCCGGGGGTCGTCCGGCGACCGGTCGAGCAAGCGAGCACGGAACGTCCTGGTGACGGCTCAGATCTCGCTGGCTTTGTCGCTGATGATCGTGGCCACGCTCCTGACGCGTACCGTCTCGTACGGGTCGACTCGCCCCCTGAACTTCGACGCGGCCAACCTCGTGACCATCGGGCTCGATCTCCCGGCGCACACCTACGTGGGAGACGAGGCCGTACTCGACTTCTACACTCGCGTTCGAGAGCAGGTCGCCGCGGTGCCGGGCTTCGGTGCCGTCGAACTGACGGATGCGCTGCCGGCCGTAGGATTCGGAACCCGACGGCCCCTGGAGGTCGAGGGTGTCGAGCAACCGGTGGACCGCGCCGCGCCAACGGCACACTTCACGATAGTATCCAGTGGGTACTTGGAGATGGCGGGCCTCCCTCTGCAGGCCGGCCGGACGTTCGCCGATTCGGATGACGCCGCGTCCGTGCCCGTGGCGGTTGTGAGTCGGGCAGCAGCGGAGCGCTTCTGGCCCGATGAGATGCCGGTAGGACGTCGACTGCGCGTCGCGGGGACCGCCGAGTGGTATCAGGTGATCGGGGTCGTCAGCGACGTACAAGAGCCCGTCGGGAGCGAGCCGCTCCCGCGAGCCATCTACGTCGCTCATGCCCAACAGCCGGAGCGGGCGATGTACCTCGCCACGCGCTCGGATGCAGACGCCGCCACAATCGCTTTCCCGATCCGGGCGGCCATCTGGAGTCTCGATGCAGACATGCCCATCGGATCGATCCGGACGCTGGACCGAGCCCGCTACGAGAACATGGCCGTCAACTACGCGCTGATCTCCCTCTTCGGCACCTTCGCGGTCTTCGCCCTCATCATGGCTGCCGTCGGCATCTACGGGGTCATGGCGTACACCGTGTCGCAGCGGAGGAACGAGATCGGCGTCCGTATGGCCTTGGGGGCCGAAGCAGGCAGAGTCCGCTGGATGATCCTGGGTCAGGGCGCAAAGCTGTTGTCCGCGGGTCTGGCCATCGGACTCCTTCTCTCATTGGGAATGAGCCAGATGCTGAAAAGCATGATCGTCGGCATCAGTCCCACGGATCCCCTGACGTTCGTGGGCGTGCCCCTCGTCCTGGTCGCGGTTGGACTCGTGGCGAATCTGGTCCCGGCGCGGCGGGCGACTCGGTTGGATCCGGCGATCACGCTGCGTTCGGACTGACGCCGCCGCTAGCTCCGGCTTGAGCACCTTCAGCGCGACCTTACGCTCGTGCTTGATGTCGTCGGCGAGATAGACCCTGGCCATGCCACCCTCACCGAGTTCGCGCTCGATGTGGTAGCCGCCTTCCAGGGCGGCATTGAGCCGCGAAATCGGATCGTTCATCCGGACAAGATGCGGCGGGGATGCGGAATCCGCGAGCACTGTCCTACCTTGTGCGGCTGACCCATTTCACCACGGGAGCACCCTTGCAGAGCGGCACGATCGTAGGAGATCAATACGAAGTCCTCGAGAAGATGGGTGAGGGCGGCATGGGGATCATCTTCCGTGCCCGTGACACCAAGCTCGATCGGCTCGTCGCGCTCAAGACGCTCTCGGCCCATCTGGTGTTCGACGAGGACGCGAAGCGGCGCTTCGTTCAAGAAGCGCAGGCCGCATCGGCGCTCGACCACGCGAACATCTGCACCGTGCACGACATCGGCGAGACGGCCGAGGGCAAGCTTTTCATCGTGATGACCTACTACGAGGGTCACACGCTCAAGCATCGCATGGAGGAGTCGCGCTTCAGCATCGAGGAATGCCTCGAACTCGGCATTCAGCTCTCGTCGGCACTCGAACGGGCGCACGAGGCGGGCATCGTCCACCGGGACCTCAAGCCTTCGAACGTGCAGATCACCGACCGCGGTGAAGCCAAGCTCTTGGACTTCGGCGTCGCGAAGCTCTCGTCGCGTGAGCCGATCACACACACCGGCGTTTCGCTCGGGACGGTCGGGTATGCGAGCCCAGAGCAGGTCCGAGCAGTGGATGTGGACCACAGGGCGGACCTATGGGCACTGGGGGCCCTGCTCTACGAGATGCTCGCGGGCCAAAAGGCCTTCGACAAAAGCACGGGAATCGCCACGACGACCGCGGTGCTCCACGGCGCCCCAGAACCGCTCTTGCTCCTGCAGCCTGAGACCCCGCCCGATGTGGTCTGGGTCATCAACGCGTGTCTCGAAAAGGATCCGGCCAATCGGCCGCCTGACGCGCGGACGGTGCGCAAGGTTCTTCAGCGCGCGAAGGCGATCCACACGGGCGAATACCAAACCGTCGTGAAAGGCGCTTCGGGCGGCGCCGACATCGCGAGGAATGTCGCCCTAGGCGTCGGCGCCGTACTCGCCGCAGGCGTTGCGATCGGCTTCCTCGTGACCCTCCTGAGCGGAGCGTTCTGACGCGAAGCCGGGCGCTATCCGTTGCTGCCGAGTCTCGTTAGCGGAACAGCGCCTTGGCCAACATTCCGTGAATGCCCTTCGTACCATCCACGAGTTGAGTCACGCGCAGATCGAGCGCCACCGAGCACAGAATGTAGGCGTCACCTGCGGCCAGCCCGTGTTCGGAAACCAGAAACTCGACCATCTCGCGCGTCGCGATCCGCGCCGCTTCGTCGAGGTCCGAATCGAGTCCCATCGAGATGTAGTGCGTGGGGGTCTCCGCACGCGGCCACCCCAGCGTCCGATCCTTGTGGAGGACGACTTCGATCGTCCCATAGAGCGACGTCTCGATCGCCGTGCCGCTCACTTCGCCATCTCCTTGGGCCGCGTGACCGTCACCGATCGACAGAAGCCCACCGGCTGCGTGCACCGGGAGGAAGAGCGTCGTGCCTTCGACCAAGTCCTTGTTGTCCAAATTTCCGACGTGGTAGCCGGGTGCAGTGCTGTTGATGCGTCCCCCCAGGAGGGGCGGCGCGACGCCGATCGAACCGAAGAAGGGCCGCGCCGGGATCACGATGCCGGGCACCCCCGTCATGGTCGTCGTCCCAGCGATCGTGTCGATTTCGAAGGCGCGCAGTCCTGCCGAAGGGAAGTCGGTCGGCAGTGTGCCCCCACCCGGTAGGAAGCCGCTGACGCCGTAGGGCGTCAGGAAGCCGATGTCCACGAAGCGTACCTCGAGCACATCACCCGGCTCGGCGCCCTCCACGTAGATGGGGCCGTTCAGCGGGTGGGACCCGACCCGCACCGTCTCGGCCTCTTCCACGGCGACCATCGAGGGGAGGAAGCGCGCATCGGCGATTCCCGCCAGACGAAGGCGCTCCAGTCCCCTCGCCAGCATGTTCTCGAAGTAGATCCGATCGCCGGAACGGACGGTGAGAACCGGCTCGAGCGAGGCGTCGTAATAGCCCCAGTGAATGTTCTCGGGAGTCAGCGGAAGCTGATGCGTAGTCCTGCCCTGCGCAGCCGCGGGCTCGGCCGCGAGAATGGTCACCGCCAGGAGCATCAGCCACATGCGAGCGAAAATCTTCACTCTATCTTCTCCCCTTCGGTATCCCAGATTTCCCTGAGATACTCGAACGTGTAAATGCCGGTCGAATGTCCGTCGCTCCACATGAACTGAATCGCATACCGTCCGACGTAGTGAATCGCCATCGGATAGACGGCGTCGTTCACCATCGCGGGTGTCAGCGTGCGCACTCCCGTCATCTCATCGACGCACCCCGCGCAGGGGCACAGGATCCTAAGGTATCGGGGGACGTAGATGGCGACGACGCCGTCTTTCCAGAGGATGCGGAGTTGAGTGCCGTCTTCCGTGGGTCCGATCTCGTCCGGTTCGATCCGCAGTTCACGCGCCATTGGTGTCTCCGTGGAGGCGCGCCCGAAGCTCGAGCGCAAGTTGACGAAAAGCCTTCCCCCGGTGACTCCGCGCATCTTTTTCCGACGGCGCCATCTCGGCGAACGTCTTGCCGACCTCCGGGTCGAGCATGAAGGGGTCGTATCCGAACCCTCCCGTCCCCCGAGCTTCGTCGATAATGACACCCGGTGCTTCACCCCGAATGAGGAGCGGTTCATCCTTGCCGGACAACAGCGCGGCGACACACACGTAGCGCGCCGCACGTGCTTCCGTGGCCACGCCGGCGAGGCGTCCCACGAGATGGCGGTTGTTGGCGTCGTCGAGGCTCTGGCCTTCGAGGCCCTGATCCGGGGCGAACCGTTTCGAGCGCACGCCGGGCGCGCCGGCGAGCGCATCCACCTCGATTCCGGAGTCATCGGCAACCGTTGCCATGCCCGACCGGTCGAAGAAGTAGCGCGCCTTGGACAGGGCGTTCTCCTCAAACGTCGCGTACGGTTCCAGATCGTCCTCCGCCGCTTCGAAGGTGATGCCCGCCTCGTCGAGATTCTTCACGATCAGACCAGGAACCGCAGCGAGGATCCTCTGGATCTCGCGGCTCTTGCCCGCGCTCCGAGTCGCGACGAGGAGTTCCATGTTCGCCCCGGGCCCGGTCAGCCGCGAAGCGCGCTGGCCTGCGCGGCCAGGAGAGTCTCGATGCCGGACATGCCCAGGTCCAGCATCGCGTCGAGGTCCCGGCGAGGAAACGGATCACCTTCCGCCGTTCCCTGCACCTCCACGATACCCCCGCTCTCCGTGGCGACGACGTTCATGTCGACCTGCGCGGAGGAGTCTTCCCGGTAGTCGAGATCGAGGCACGCGACACCGTCCACGATCCCCACGCTGACGCCCGCGACCCGTTCCCGGATCGGGCTACGTTGAACGAGACCCTCCTGAATCATCCACCCGGCAGCAAGCGACAGCGCCACGCACGCACCTGTAATCGAAGCGGTGCGCGTACCGCCGTCCGCCTGGAGGACGTCACAATCGACGGTGACCGTGTACGCCCCCATCGCCTTCATGTCGGTCACGGACCGAAGGGACCGGCCGATGAGTCTCTGGATTTCCTGCGTGCGACCCTTGGGACCCGTGCGTTCGCGGTCGGTGCGCGTGTGCGTGGCGCGCGGCAGCATCGCGTATTCGGCCGTGACCCACCCCGCCCCGCTCCGTTCCCGCCACTTGGGGACGCCGGCCACGACCGATGCCGTGCACAACACGCGCGTATCGCCGGTCGCGATGAGGCAGGAGCCCTCCGCATAAGGCGCCACGTCGGTTTCGATCGAGATGGCACGCCCCTGATCGGGCCTGCGTCCATCGTGACGATTCATGCCATGCTCTCCCGGATGCGCTCAACGAAGTAGGTCGTGGAATACCCTTCCACGTAGGGGACGACTTCGACGCGACCTCCCGCCGCCTCGACGGCCTCGCGTCCTACGATGTCTTTGCGGTCGTAGTCCCCGCCTTTCACCAACACGTCGGGAAGCAGCGCCGCGACCAAGGTGGCGGGTGTGTCCTCCTCGAAGATACACACGGCGTCCACGGCTTCGAGCGCGGCGAGGAGAAAAGCTCGATCGCCCTCTCCGTTGATCGGCCGGCCCAGCCCTTTGCCCAGTCGCCTCGCCGAAGCGTCCGAGTTCACACCGACGACGAGGGCGTCGCCCAGCGAACGCGCGGCCGTCAGGCAGCTTATGTGACCCGCGTGGAGGATGTCGAAGACGCCGTTCGTAAAGACGACCGTGGTGGTGCGCGGACGCCCATAGCGTTCGACGATCCCGTCGGCGTTGTGGATTTTCTTCGACGGTGGACCGGTCATTTCCGAGCGGATTCGAGCACGAGCCCGATGCCCCGCTCCACGAGCTGCCGTGCGACGGCGTCGCCGAGTGCCTCGGGCTCGTCCAGGGGACCGGTCAGGTCCGACCGAACCAGCCGACGTCCATCGGGGGATGCAGCCGCAGCCCACAGCCGGATCCACCGGCCCGATGGCTGGGCCAGGCAGCCGAGGGGAGCTCCGTCGTCCGAATCGAGCGCGTCGAGGAGGGCGAGCTCGGTGCGAAGTGCCGTGCGCGTGGGGAGGTGATCGAGGGCCGTCGCTTCAGCGATCGGGTGTCTGGCGACGAGGGCGAGTGCACCCTGGCCCGGTTCGGGAAGCCAGGACTTCGGCTCGAGGGCCTCGACGACGGCGTCCGACAGCCCTGCCCTGCGCGCGTCGATCGCGCTGATGATCATCGCGTCGATACCGACCGGCACGCGGGCGGCATCGGCGAGTACCCCGGGGTCCAGGAGGACGGCTTCGAGGTCGGGCCTGTGGGCCCGCAGGAATGCGAGCCTGCGTTGTCCGGCGAGGCCGACGACGGCCCCCGCCGGCAGCTGGGCGAGAGACGCCCGCGATCCGTCGATCGACACCAAGACGTCTCGAAACTCTTCACGGGGCAACACGGCCACCGTCGTGAGATCGTCGGCGGCACTCCCGCGCAGGGCTCGAATGCCCACCAAGGCGAGGTCGAGCCTGGAGTCGCGGACGCCCTGCAGTGCATCGGCTGCGCCCTCGGCCGTACCCGCCTCTCCGCCGACGAACTCGACGTCGACACCAGCGGCGATCAACCGGTGCAACACATCCGGCGTACGAGCCACTACGTCCGAGTGAATCGCGAGTCTGGCAGTCACTGCGTCACCGGATCACTGGGGTCTCGAGCACAGACACTGATTAGAGGTAGAACAGCAGGTAGGCCGCCAATAGGATCGCGACCCATAAGACCATGCTACCCGATGGCCACGAGCGCGCCAGGGGGCCCATGCTCCCATGCCAACGCCCGGTAAGAGCGAGGAGTGATTTCACCAGCTCCATGACGGACGAACGCACGTAAACGTCGACGCGACCCACGACAGACCCCGTCGTCCGAACGATCCAGGGACCCAACTTGCGGTAGAGGATCTCGGCGTCGATGTGCACCGCTCGCTTCTCGTCCGGATACACCCCGCTCTTCATGAGAGTGATGAAGCCGAGGGCACCAAAACAGAGCAGCTGCAACTGCGTCAAAACGTGGGTCGTGTCGTACGGATGGTACTCGGCGTCCATTGGCAGCAGCGAGTAGAACTGGCTCGGGAACACACCGATCAACACGCACAGGACCGCCCCGATCGACATCGCGGCGAGCATGTTCTTCGGCGGTTCCTTGGCCCGGATGCCGGAGTCGTGTGCGAAGAACGCGAAGAACGGAATCTTGATTCCCGCATGCTCCAGCACGCCGGCCGAAGCAAAGAGCATGAACGCCCAGACGATGTAGTGATGCTCCTCGATGGCCGCGACCATGATCATCGATTTGGTCACGAAGGCGCTGAACAGCGGGAAGGCCGAAATCGCCATCGCGCCCACGATACACAGCGTCGCGGTGAACGGCATGGTCTTGTAGAGGCCACCCAGGTCGGTGCCCTTGGTGCGTCCGGTCATCGTCATGACGGCGCCGACCGACATGAAGAGGAGGCCTTTGAAGATGACATCCGCGAAGGCGTGAGCGACCGCACCGTTCACCGCGAGTCCCGTCCCGATGCCGATACCCGCGACCATGAAGCCGATCTGGTTGATCATCGAATAGCCAAGAACGCGCCGCAGATCGTTCTCGAGCACCGCATAGAAGATCGGGAAGAAGGTCATCGCCGTCCCGATGTAGATGAGCGGCTCTGCCCCCGCGAACCCCCGAGCGAGCGCATACACGGCGACCTTGGTCGTGAACGCGCTCAGGAAGACCGTGCCCGTCGGCGTGCTTTCGGGATATGCCTCCGTGATCCAGTTGTGCGCGAGCGGGAAGCCGGCCTTGATGCCGAACGCGATCAGGAGCAGCCATCCGGCCGGGGAGCCACTCTCGAGGCCGATGTGCTCGAACGCCACCGAGCCCGTTTCGTGTGCCAGCATGAGCGCGCCCGACAGCAGCAGCACACCCGAAACGACGTGGATGATCAGGTATCGGAACCCGGTCGCATAGGACCGTTCCGAGGCCCGAGCCCAGATCAGGAACGCGGACGTTACGGCCAACAGCTCCCAGAACACGAAGAGCGTGATGAAGTCGCCGGCGAAGACCGCACCCAGCGCACTGCCGGCATACAGCATCGCCGACACGTG
The DNA here is from genome assembly GCA_027623325.1 of Gemmatimonadota bacterium. Lineage (GTDB taxonomy): Bacteria > Gemmatimonadota > Gemmatimonadetes > Longimicrobiales > Gaopeijiaceae > UBA2589. Next base: position 91,107 of record JAQBXY010000008.1, on the reverse strand, counting down.
CTGCAGCCCTGCCCTGTCGCCCCCGGTGTGGTCCACTCCATCGACCGCGCCGTCCGGCGTGCCGTCACCTAGGTGGAGCGCATAAAGGAAGCCGAGGAAGGCGGCCACGTGGAACAGATAGCCGAACAGCAGGCTCAGCTTGTCGGCCCGATACGGGGTCAGCGTGTAGCCGAGCAGCTCGATCTGCAGGTGGACACCCGCCTCGACCCCGAACCAGAGGTTGAGTCCCCCGATCACGGGGATCGCGAGGACGAGCGCCTTGCGCAGGGTTCCGCGCGTGACGGCGACGGCCAGCGCGCCGACGAAGAACAGAACGAACGGAGGGAGGCTACTCAGCATCGTAGTAGTCCTCCGACCGTATCAGCAGCTTCCGCATCGGCTTCGCGATCAACACCAGGAACCAGAACGACGCGAAGCCATACAGCGGGTACAGGAAGAAGCGGACGCGCTCCTCCATCGGATGGGGATGTGCCGTCTCGGTGCCGAGGACCAACTCCGCGACGATCAGGAGTCCGCACAGCACATAGAAGAAGAGAAACAGCCTCTTTACGAAGTCCGGCTTGTCCATCCAGCCAATCGGTTCCTTCACCGCGTGATCGTGGTCGTGGCTCATGACGCGCCTCCCGAAACGGCCAGGGTCATGAGTTCGTGCCAGAGGTCGGGCCAGAAGAAGAACGCGACCGTCGCGCTCGCCGTGATGACGATGGCGATGAGCGAAGGCAGCGGCGCCTCCTTGATGCCGGGTCCGTGGTGCGCATCGTCCGGCGGAGCGAAGAAGAACGCCTTAACCGGCACCTCGAGCAGGTAGTAGAGCCCGAGCAGCGAACTCAGCATGAGCACGACGAGCAGTCCGTATTGTCCGGCTTCGAGCGTTCCCATGCCCAGGAACCACTTGCTCCACGAGCCGCCCGCAGGGGGTAGGCCGATGATGCTGAGCGACCCTACGAAGAAGGCCGCGAAGGTGATCGGCATCGTCCGGCCCAGTCCGTGCATGCGGCTGATCTTCTTCTCGTGGGCCGCGACCATGATGGCTCCCGCGGCGAAGAAGAGCGTGATCTTGCCGAAGGCGTGCATGGCGATGTGCATGCCACCCCCAATGATGCCCCACTCGTTCGCCAGCAAGGCGCCGAGCACGATGTACGACAGTTGGCTGATGGTCGAGTAGGCCAGGCGCGCCTTGAGATTGTCCTGCTTGAACGCGACGAGCGACCCGAGAATGATCGTGGCACCCGCGGCCCAGGCGAGCCAATCCGTCGCAGCCAGCGTCGCGAGCAAGTCGATGCCGAAGACGTAGAGCGACACTTTGAGCACGGTGAACACGCCGGCCTTCACGACCGCGACCGCGTGCAAGAGAGCGGACACGGGAGTGGGCGCGACCATCGCGGCCGGGAGCCAGCGGTGGAACGGCATCACTGCGGCCTTCCCGACCCCGAACACGAACAGGATCAGGATCGCGCCCAGGACACCGGCCGAGGCCGTGCCGGCCAGAATCCCGCCTTCGGTGAACTCTACGGTTCCCGCCAACTGCCACGTCCAGATGATGGCGATCAGCTGAAATCCGACCGACGTAGACAAAAGAATGCCTAGGTAGATCCGACCTGCCTTCTTGGCTTCCTCGGTCTGGTGGTGCGTGACCAGCGGGAAGGTGCAGAACGTCAGGAATTCGTAGAAAGCGAAGAGGGTGAAGAGGTTGGCGCTGAACGCCACACCGAGGGCACCGGCAATCGCGATCGCGAAGAAGAAGAAAAACCGCGTCTGGTTCTCCTCGTGATGTCCCCGCATGTAGCCGATGGAATACAGCGTCGTGACCGGCCAGAGAAACGATGCAACAAGCGCGAACACGAGTCCGAGCGGCTCGACCTCGAAGGCCAGCTGTACCCCGGGCACGACCTCGAGAAGGTCGAGGCGCGGACGGGCCCCCTCGCGGATGTAATGGAGAAGGCCGAGCACGTGGTAGAACGTGGCGGCACCGACGAGCAGCGTGGCCGCCTCTCGCGCGTTCGGGTAGTTCCGGAGCACGAGAACAAGGACCGCGCCGAGCACGGGTAGCAGGACGCAAAAGCCGACCAGGAGGCCCACGCTCACAGTCCGACTCCCAGGAGCGTCTCGGCGGCACGCGTGGCGATACTCGCCGTGGTGCTCGCGTCGATTCCGAAGTAGAAGCTCGCGAGGACGAGGACCCACGTCGGCACCAGCATGGAGAGCGGGGCCTCGCGAATCTGATGATCGGGATCCGCGGCCTGGAAGTAGGCCACCTCGACCACCTTCCAGATGTACACGAGCGCCATCAGCGACCCGACCATGACCACGGCAGCCACCGGCCACATGCCCTGCTCCAACGCCGCCTGCACCAGGTACCACTTGCTGACGAAGCCGACCGTGAACGGTACGCCGATCAGGCTGAGTCCCCCGCCGACGAAGGCGGCCATCGTCCACGGCATCACTTTACCCAACCCGGCCATCTTCTCGATGCGCACCGAGCCCACGCTGTACATCACACACCCCATCGCCATGAACAACGCGCCTTTCATGAGCGCGTGATTGAAGAGATGCAGGATGCCCGAGGTGACGCCGAGTACCGATCCGAAGCTGATGCCGAGGACCATGTATCCGATCTGGGCGACGCTGGAGAACGCCAACAGCCGCTTCACGTTCTCCTGGTAGATCGCGACGAGGGACATGCCCAGAATCGCGACGAGCGCGAGGGGCATGAGGACCATGTCCAACTGCATCTGCTCGAACGCGAACGCCGCTCCGAAGACCGTGAAGAAGAAGCGGAGCAGCAGATAGACCGCCACCTTGGTCGCGGTCGACGCGATGAAGGCCGTTACCGCAGAGGGAGCGTAGGTGTACGCGTTGGGCAGCCAGAGGTGCAGCGGAAAGAGCGCGAGCTTGAGTGTGATGCCGACCGTCAGGAAGGTGAACGCGACCGGAATCGTCCGATTGTCGGACACTGCAGGCAGACGTTCGGCGAGGTCGGCCATATTGAGCGTGCCGGTCATCACGTAGAGCAGGCCGATCCCGATGACGATGAACGTCGCGCCGGTACTGCCCATGATGAGGTACTGGAAGGCCGCCGTCAGAGCGCGACGATCCTGTCCTAGGGCGATCATGGCATACGCCGACAGCGACGACACCTCGAGAAACACGAAGACGTTGAAGACGTCCCCCGTGACCGAGATGCCGAGGAGCCCCGAGAGGCAGAGGAGGAAGGCGGAGTAGAAGAGTGCTCCCCGATCCTCGCTGACCTCCTTGGCGATGCTGGTCCGCGCGTAGGGGATCACGACGGCCCCGATCGCAGCGACGATGAGCGCGACGAACGCGCTCACGAGGTCGATACGGTATTCGATGCCGTAGGGTGCCTCCCATCCGCCCATGGCGTAGTGGATGGTCCCCTCGTCCATGACCCGTCGCAGAAGCATGATCGAGGCGGCGAAGGCCCACCAGCACCCCGCAGCGGCGACCGCCCACGCAAGCTTCCACCGCCCGACCAGCGCCGCGACGGGCGCCAAAAAGAGCGGCACGGCAACGAGGAGAACCGGCAAGTGCTGACTCACAGAGCCTCGTCCATGATCGCGTCTTCCTCGATGGTGCCGTACGCCTCGTTGATGCGCACCACCAGGCTGAGTCCGAGCGCGAGCGTGGCTACACCGACCACGATCGCAGTGAGCATCAGCACGTGCGGGATCGGATTGGAGTACACGACGTGCTCGCCGGATTCGACGAGGATCGGAGCCGTACCGCCTTCGATCTTGCCCATCGTGACGTACATCATGATGACCGACGTCTGAAAGACGTTCAGCCCAATCAGCTTCTTCACGAGGTTGCCCCGTGCGATCAGCGTGTAGAAGCCGACCATCATCAGGACGATGACCGCCCAGTAGTTGAACAGCCCGACGTCGATCACAGGTCGAGCCTCCGACGGCCTGCGAAGGCGTAGAAGAGTGCGACCATCACACCGAACACGGTGACGAGCACGCCGAGTTCGACGGCCAGGATGCCGTAGTGCTGACCATGGGTCGGATCGGGAGCCAACACGTTGTAGTCGAGGAACGCGCCTCCTAACGCCATCGTCACGAAGCCGACGCCCATGTAGATCATGACGCCGAGCGCACCGCAGACGTAGACCGCCTGGGGCGGCAGGACCTTCACCGCGTTGCCGAGTCCAAATACCAGAGCGTAAAGCACAAACGCCGCGGCGAAGATCACACCCGCCTGGAAGCCACCGCCCGGTCCATAATCGCCGTGGAACTGAACGTAGAGTGCGAAGAGGAGAATGAAGGGGATGAGGATCTTGGCCCCGATCCGGAGGATCACGCGATCATCCATCGCCGTCTCCCTCCTCGGGCACCCCCGCGCGCGGCGGGTCTTCGTGGCGGGCCCCCGGCGGCAGCGTGACCCACTGGCCCTTGTGAAAAACGCGCAGTGGCAGCGGTCCCCGGGACAGGAGCAGCAGCACGCCCACCATCGCGGCGAAGATCACGGCGGTCTCCCCCATCGTGTCGTAGCCCCGGTAGGAGGCCAGAACCGACGTGACGACGTTGGGAATATGGATCTCGTGCTCCGACTCTTCGAGGTAGTGCGGAGCGACGTGCAGGTGCACCGGGTTGTCCGCTTCGCCGTACCGCGGCATTTCGGACGTGCCGTAGACCAGAATTCCACCGGTCACGAGCACGACGAACATCGGGAGAATCGGCGTGTGCTGAGGCTTGTGCTCCTTGTACCCGACCAGAGCCAACGTGCCGAGCATGAGCACCGTCGAGATTCCAGCGCCGACGGCTGCCTCGGTGAAGGCAACGTCCACTGCGTCCATGACCACGAAGAGCCCCGCCGAAACCAGGCTGTAGATACCGGCCAGCATGACGGCTGCGAAGAGATTGCGCTGCCGAATGATCGCAACGCCCGTTACGGCCAATAGAATCAGGAGTGCAACGTCGACGAATCCCGTCACGCTCCCTCCGCTTCTTCTTTGGTCCACGGCTCGACGCCACCCGCGATGGCCGCTCGCGCCAACGCGTGGGTACTGATCGGACTCGTGAAGGTTAGGAAGGCGTCCACGAGTACGAGGCGGATGAGGACGAACCAATAGCTGGTCTCGCCGTCCACGATCCCCGAAACCGTCTGGAAACACAGGCCGAGAATGATCAGACCTGCACCCAGGGTGTCGGTCATACCGGCCGCGTGCAGGCGCGTGAACACATCAGGCATCCTTAGGACGCCCACGCTGCCGACGATCATGAAGAAGAGACCGCCCATGATGCAGGCCCAACTGACGACGGCGAAGGCCAGATCCATCAGTCGATGTCCCGAAGGATCCGACGGGTCAGGCCGAGGTCACCGAACTCGAAGAACTTCAGAACCGCAATGGTGCCGATGAAGTTGATCAGCGCGTAGACGAGCGCGAGGTCGAGGAACTCCGGACGATCCGTGAGGAATCCCAGCACCGCGATCAAGAGAACCGTCTTGGTCCCAAAGGTGTTCACGGCGAGCACCCGGTCGTAGACCGTCGGCCCCAGGAGGGCACGGACGAGCGCGAGCGTCATCGAAACCAGAATCCCGATCGTCGCGGTAAGAAACACCTAACCCTGCTCCACCCAGGTGCACCAACGATCCATCTCGTCCTGCTCTTTCGAATCGAGATCGGCCGCCGTCAGCGCGTGGATCTGAAATTCCTGTCCCTCGACGCCGGTCGTGATCGTACCGGGCGTCAGCGTGATGGAGTTCGCGTAGATCACCCGACCCAGGTCCGTCTGCTGACTTCCGTGGAAGACGACCATGCCGGGACTGATGTCCATCTTCGGCGAGAGAATGATCTTCGCAACCGCCAGGTTCGCGACCACGATCTCCTGCATGAGCCAGGGGAAATAGACCCACATGCGCGCGCTCACGTGGAATGGGACACCCTCGTGATCGACAACGTCCATGCGCGCGGACAGGTACACCACCAACACGCACGAGGCCACGCCGAAGCTCAAGAGCAAAGGCGTGTAGTGGCCCGACAAGAGGAGCCAAAAGCCGAAGAGTACCGCGCCCAGTCCGAACACTCGGAGCACACTCACTCCTAGCAGGAAAGTCACAGGGAATCGGGAGGCTGGCGGGACCCCCGGGGGGAAGCGAGGCCGAATCTACCAGTTAGACTGGGCCCCGTCCACAATGGCCTGGACCAGCAACTCAATGGCCCGGGCGCGACCTCCGTCCTCGGGCGCGCCCTCAGGAAATTCGCCGAGCGCAGTGACGTTGCTGGATTCCCACAGGATCACGTTTTGCACGAGATCGATGATCTGCACGCTGACCGATATGTTGACCTGACGTTGCAGGACCTGCGCCGCTTGTCCGGGCTGTCCCGCCCTGTAATTCGGCGCGACCACATCGTATCGGTTGATGGATCCATGTACGATCGCGTCTGCCACGTCGGCGCCCGCCGTGCGAATACCCAGAGCACCCGGGAGATTGCGCAGCATCTGATCGTAGAGCTCGGCGGACAACTCGAATCGGGCCGTTTCGTTGTCGAACGGCTCGATCGCGACCGTTCGGATGTGAGGCGGTGGAAACGACCCGGCGCGAAACGAGTAGTTGCACCCGGTCACGAACACGCTCAACCCCACGAGGGTGATCGCACTCGCACGAGCGACCGCGCTCCGCTTGGTCATCTCTACTACCTCGGATCCCAGATGGCGGGGTCGAACGACTCAGCCGGTTGAATGGACTCGCGAGTGATCTTCAACTCCCGGAAGTCGACGAGGTTCCGATACGTCGCGGAGATCGGATAACGATCCTCGGGTTGGCCGGAAAGTCGAACCCACTGCACGATTGAACCATCCTCCAGAAGCTCGAGCGCGGACACGCGCCCCGCGGCGACCTCGTAATGCACTTCGGTGCCGTCATCATAGCGATACCGCAACCGCTCGGCTCCTCCCTCCAGGCGATCCCCTCCGGCGAGGTGCGTACCGCGCATGGGCCGGAAGACGCCCAACACCCCCCACATGAGATCCACGGGAGGCAGCAGGTCGTCGGGGGCGCCCGGGGGCAGCCTAAGGTCATCGTCGACGAGGGCAGCGGCGATCACACTCTCCCCGTTGTCGAGAAAGAGATCCAGGCGCGCTCGGTATGGGGGCTCGATGCGGGCGACACCCGCACCTTCTACCCGAGAGCCGGATTCGTTCAGCTGCCATCGAAAGTCGACTCGAACCGGCCGATCGACTCGGGTGCCGACCTCCAGACCACGTGCGACGCCCGACAGGTCGGAGAGGGGGCCGACGACCGCGAGCCGCTTGGGCGCACACGTCGAGACCGACACGGCCACGGCGAGACAGAGCGGAAGCGCACACGCACCGCGAAGACGGACGGGAATCACGGAATCGCAACCTGGACAGGAGCGGGCAGGAGCAACCTTCGAGGGGCTGCTACCCCTTCCAGCCGGTGCCGTTTCAGGCCTACCTTCGTGCGTGTCCGCAACCAAACCCGTGTTTCTCGCCTCCGACGTCCATCTGGGAGCTACTCCGCCGGCCCACCGGACGGCGTTTCTCTCATGGCTCGACCATGCAGCGATCGAGGCAGCGGCGCTCATCATCAACGGTGACCTGTTCGACTTCTGGTTCGAGTACCGCTGGGGTGCCTCGCCCGGACACGACGACGTCCTCCTGAAGCTCGCCGAGATCGTGCGCTCGGGAACCCCGGTCACCCTCGTGGGGGGCAATCATGACTGGTGGGGTGGCTCGTACCTCCGCGACGAGATCGGGGTCGAGTTCCTTCAGGACCCGATCGTCCGGGCCATCGCGGGCTGGCGCACCTTCCTCGGGCACGGGGACGGACTCGGCAACGGCGACCGGAGGTACCGCGTGGCCAAGGGTATCCTTCGATCGCCGCTCACTCGTGTGGCGTTCGGCGTCCTCCCGATTGCGCTCGGCGAAGGGATCGCGGCCAGGGTATCCAACACCCGGGATCGCTGGACCGAGTGGGGAGAGGGACAAGCCGCACGCTCCAGCGCGCTCGAGGCCTGGGCCCGACAGTCCCTTCATGCCGACCCGGAACTCGACTTGGTACTTCTGGGTCACACGCACCTGCCGATGATTCTGGAAGTCGAGCCCGGGCGATGGTACGTGAATTCAGGAGATTGGGTGTTCCACCAGAGTTATGTGACCCTTCGCGAGGGAGAGCCACCGCGGCTCGATGATTGGCGGGAGCGCAACGGGTGAGCTTCGCGCTCTGCTTCAGCGAGCCCTACCTCAGCGGCCCGCCACACCGAGTCCGCTCTCGTTGGGCCGGCGGGCTCGCGGTGTGTCTCGCATGCGCCGTGCTCATGCCGTCCGTCGCGGAGGCCCAAGAGCGTGTCCCGACGCCGATCGTGCCAGGCATCGCGCCGCCCACCATCGAAGTTTCGCCCCGGGGAGCGTTCCTGAGAGCCCTCGTCGTTCCAGGCTGGGGACATGTCGCGATCGGCTCCTATACGCGAGGTGGTTTCTACTTCGCCGCACAAACAGCGACCCTCTACACTCTGCTCCGGACCCGATCGCGCGTCTCCGACGCCCAGGACCGCATGCGCTTTCATGAGGGGTCGATCCGCGCCCGTCTGACGCGGGAGGGGGTCACGGAAGCCGATGTCATCCAGACGACGCTCGATGAGGACGAGAATCTCCTCGCACTCGAGGAGCTTCTCGACGCCCGGCAGGACCAGCATCAGGACCTGGTCGCCGTCGGCCTCTTCTTCTGGCTCGTCAGCGGGGCCGACGCGTACGTCTCCGCCCACCTGGCCCGCTTTCCCCAACCACTCGAACTCGACGCCCGACCCGTGGGGGACGGACGGATGGAGGTCGGGCTGCGCCTGCGCCTGCAGAACTGACGGGCTGGCGGGAGCGTGTGGGAATCGAACCCACCCACCCGGGTTCTAGCCGGGCTGCGCGGTTTTGAAGACCGCCGGAGACACCAGTCTCCCTCCGCCCCCTTCGCAGTCCACGAGGTGGCACCGGATCGGGGCCGGACGATAGAACCCCGCCCCTCCGAGGCCAAGGGGGCCATCGCCGAGACGGAGGGGTCGTGGTTCCCCCGGGCATGGCCCCTCAGACGGTCCGGTCCACCCGCCACCGCTCTGCGACGTCGTCGAACTCGGCCACGAGCCGAGCCCGGAGCTCCGCAAGGCGGTCCGTCGACTGCGACCGACGTCGCGCACGGAAGAACACGCGGACGTCCTCCCTGACGGTGGCCTGTCGGTCACGCCAAGCCACCGCCGCGAGGCCAAGGATCGGCAGGATGATGGCCGCGGTCAGCGAGGTGGTGGTCCCCGCGACCAGCCAGGTAACGGCAACGATGGCTGCAAGCCACGACGGGAACGTCACGATCCCGATCGAGACCTTGTAGGTCGCGATCTGGTCCAGTTCGGGCCGGAAGCGGGGGGCGGCCCACCGGGTAAACAGAAACGGCGCGCCCCATACGAGCGCGCCGGCGATCGCCGCCGGAAATACCAGGGCGAGCATGACGATCTGTCGGAGGGCATAGACCAGTACGGGCGTCAATGGATACCGCCTCGGCACGTCCCCGTCCCTGGCTCCGAAGAGCGTCAGAAGCCGGAGATACCGAGTCACGGAGTGGCGAAGACCCTCGAGAGCCTCAGGATCCTCCGCGCGGAGCCACCGGAGCCCCTCCGCGAACCGTTGCATGCGGGGGAGTCGTTGGGCCATGGCGGCGCGCTCCCGGGGCCGCGCAAGGCCCTTTTCTCGCGCGTAGAGGCGTTCCGCGACATCGACCAGCTCTCGGTCGGACTCTTCATCGAAGTTCAGCGTGAGTTTCTCGAGGCGGTCGCGGATCGATTCGGTGAGCCGTCGGGCAGCGGCTCGCTCCTCCGTCGCGTAGTCGCTCTGGTAGTCACCGACCTCGATGGGATCGCCGAACACCGCGATCACGGTGCCTCGAAAGAGGTGCTTCCGGGTGTAGGTCAGCCCCACGGGCTGAACCCTCAGGCCGAGAGTCCAACCGGCGCGATCCTCGGCCAGGAGGGCGATCCGTGCCGCTCCTGTCCGGAGCGGCGCGAGGGCCGGCTCCGAGTGACTCTGACCCTCCGGATACATCTGAACGGCCCCACCTTCCTGGAGGGCCGCGATCGCGGCGTCGAAGGTGCGGTCATTCAGGTGCATGAGCTGGGGATCGTCCTGCTTCCGGTACACCGGCAACCCACCCAGGCCCTTGAGAACCGTCCCTAGCAGCGCCTGCTCGAACAGGGGCGCCTTCGCCAGCGGGCGCGTAGCGCGGCCCGCCGTATGAAAGATGATGAGGGGGTCGACGAGCGCATTCGGGTGGTTCGCCACCACGAGAACAGGGCCGGCCCCTACCTTGGGACCGGCCCTCTCCACGTCGTAGAACACGGCTACCGCCCACCCCACCAGCTTCGTGATGATCCTGGGTAGCATGCCTGATGCAGAGGTGCGCTACGTGATGAGCCGCCCCGCGTCGATGGGTTCGAGACCCAGCTCGCGCAACAACTCGTTGAGGCGCGCCAGGTCCTGCTGGATGATCAGGTCCATTTGACGCAGTTCGCTCTCGAGGCTGTCCGAAAGACTGTCGAACACCTCGTACGACTGGTCCGTCGGCCGCGTCTCTGAACCTTCCACCGCATTCTGAAGCGCCGCGATCTTGTTGTTCAGCTTGATCGGGTAGTTGAGAGGATCCTGGTTCGATTGATTCTGAACCTGGTAGATCTCCCCTTCGACACCGCTCAGGCGGCTCGCCACCGTTGCACCCAACGTCTCCAGCTCGGCGTTGTCGTTTTGCTCGAGCCGGTCATCGATCTGACTCTTGATCGATCGCATGCGCAGAACCGCTTCGTTGGCGTCGGTCACTCGATCCCGAATACGGATCGCGAAATCGAAACGCTCCTGAAGGTCGGCCAGCGTTGCGCCCTCGGCTAGCGCGCGGGGGTTCATCTTGATCTCGAAGTCGCGGGTCTGGCTCTGTCCGTCGACGGTCAGCCGCACCCGGTACATACCTGGGAGAACCGCCGGGCCCTGATTGCCGGCAGCCCAGAAGATCCGACCGTCGAAGTCCGTCCACCCCTCGAGTCGTTGATTCCAGCGGAAGCGATGGGCTCCCTCGGATTTCGACGGCCTCAGGTTCCCACCGCCGCCGAAACCGAAACCGCCACCACCCCCTGCACCGGCCTCCGGCTCCTCGGCATCTTCTTCGCGAGACTCGTACGACGCCAGAACGTCACCCCTCAGGTCGAGGAATTCGAGCGTCACTTTCTCCGCATCGGCCTTGAGGTAGTAGTTGATGTCGACTGCGTTGTCGAAGAGTCGGACCGGATCCTGCGGGTCGAACAGCCAGAAATCAGCCGCCACAACGTCCGGGTACATCTGCCTCAGGGCTCCGATGCTGCGCATGACCCAGAACGACCGCCCGTGCGTCGAAATCACCAGGTCATGATCCTCGACGACGAGATCGGACACCTGCGTCACAGGCAGATTCATCGTGAGAGGCTGCCACGACGTCCCGTCGTTCCACGACACGTAGACGGTCCGTTCGGACGCAGCATAGAGCATCCCGGGCCGGACCGGATCCTCACGGACGGCCCGCACGAAGTCGTCGCTGGGAATCCCGCCGACGATCTTCGTCCACGTCTCTCCGTAGTTGGTGGTTTTCCACACGTACGGGCTGCGGTCGTTGTCCACGAGGTACCGGATCCCCGAGACATAGGCCTTGCCCGGTGTATTCGGCGACACCTCGATCGTATTGATGCGAACGAAGTCGGGGGCATCCGACGGTGTCACGTTGGTCCACGTCGGCGACGCGGCCCGAGCGTTTCTTGTGACGTGCACGTACCCGTCATCGGAGCCGGCCCAGATCACGTTGGCGTCGTGCGGAGACGGGGCGATGGCAAAGACCGTCGCATAGGTCTCCACTCCGGTCTGATCCTTGGTGATCGGACCGCCCGAAGCTCCCACCGTCGCGGGGTCGTTGCGTGTCAGGTCAGGGCTGATCTCGACCCAACTCTGACCCTCGGTCGTCGTCTTCCAGACCTTTTGCGTACCCGTGTAGAGGATTCCACTGTCGTGCTTGTCGAATACGATCGGGAAGGTCCACTGCACCCGTTCGCGTATGTCCTCGGCAGACTGACCCATGGGGTTCTCGGGCCAGACGTTGATCGATCGCGAGAAGCCCGTACCGTGGTCGTAGCGTGACAGCGATCCGCCGTAACAACCGGCGTAGAAGATGTCGAGGTCTTCGGGATGAGGGGCGATGTAGCCACTTTCGCAGCCGCCAACCGAATAGTAGTAGCTCGATCCGCCACCGAACCCTCCTGCCGCAGACAGGTGATTCCATCCACTGGACGGTGTGCACGCCGTTGAATTGTCCTGCTGCGCCCCGCAGATGTGGTACGGCTCGTGGTTCGTCGTGATCACACGGTAGAACTGGGCCGTCGCGTACTCCTGGTCGGTCCACGTCGTCCCCCCGTTGAAGGAGACGTTGGCCCCACCGTCGTTCGCCTCGACCATCCGGTCGGGCGTGGAGGGCGCGATCCACAGATCGTGGTTGTCGCCGTGCGGAACACTGATCGAACGGGGGAAGGTCACTCCGCCGTCCGTGGACTTGTAGAAGCCCGTATTCAGCGCGTAGACGACGTCTTCATCCTGCGGGTCGGCATAGATTCGTGTGTAGTAGAAGGCGCGCTGGCGGAGCTTACGTTCGTCGTTGACCTGCTCCCAGGTCGCGCCGCCGTCGTCCGAGCGGTAGACGCCACCCTGGGGCTCGTGCTCCACGATGACCCACACGCGGTCCGAGTTCGCCCCGGAGACGGTGACACCCATCTTGCCGATGGGACCGGCGGGATCCAGGCCCAGCGTGGACGTGATGTCCGACCACGTGTCCCCGCCATCCGTGGACTTCCACAGCCCCGAATCGAACCCGCCTGAACTCATCCCCCAACTCTTGCGGAAAGCCTCCCAGACCGTCGCATAGAGCACGTCTGGATCGTTGGGATCCACGATCAGGTCGGTTACACCGGCTTTCTCGCTCTTGAACAGTGTGAGCGCCCAGTTGGAGCCGCCGTCGGTGGTCTTGTAGACCCCGCGCTCGGGGTTGTCACTCGAATGTTGTCCGAAGGCGGCCACCCATGCGACGTCACAGTTGTCGGGGTGCACCCTGATCCGAGCAATGTTCTGCGACTCGGCCAGACCGAGGTGCTCCCACGTGCTACCTGCGTCTGTCGATTTGTAGACGCCGTCACCCTGCATGACGTTGCCACGAAGCTGCGTCTCACCCGTGCCGATGTAGACCACGTCGGGGTCTGTTTCACACACCGCGACCGCTCCCACGGAGGAGCTATTGATCTGCCCGTCCGTGACCGGCCGCCAGTTGTTACCACCGTCCGTCGTCTTCCAGAGGCCACCCCCGACGGCTCCGAAGTAGTACTCGAGCGGTCGGGCATCGCTGCCTGCCACCGCGGTCGAGCGTCCCCCGCGGGCGATCCCGACGTTGCTCCACGTCAGAAAATCGTAATAGGACTCGTCGTACTGCTGAGCCTGACCCTCGGGGGCGAAGCCGAGACCGACGACGAGAAGGGAAAGCGCGGTATACGCCGGGATTCGTAGCTGTGTTCGCATGACTCACCATACCTGAGACCGAGGTCATTCCGTGGGCCTGGGAGGGCAGCCCGGAGGCGCGCAAAAGTGCGCGTGACACCGAAAGATAGCAAAAAAACCAGCGAGCGCGCCCGTCAGGGCCTCCCCCGGGGGCTACGGCCGGATGATGCCCCATAACATGGAGAGAACGGAACTGCTCACGACTGCGCTGACAGGCCCTCCTCCGGGAGGTCCGTCCGGGGGGGAGCTACCTCCACCCCCGAAGGCGGCGATTCCCAACCCCGCTGCACCCACGAAGAGAACGGCTCCGAGGGCGATGCTCTTGCCCTTCGAAAACTCCTCGAGCTCCACGCTGACCCGCTGGTCGGGCGCGAGCCGGATGGTGTCGAACTGAGTGATCTCACGGAACGCTCCGTATTCCCGCCTCGTCGTGGTCGCCAACACCAGGGTGTCACCCGAAGACAGAACTTGTCCCTGGATAGAGATGGACGCGGGTGGTGCGTTCCGGTCGGCCAACGCCGACGTCACGGGGATGTGAACCCGCACGGTCGACCCCAGCGCCGGGGTCTCGACTGGGCGATAGCTGTGACAGCCCGCGAGCACCGCCGTCAACATCAGGCCAACCGTCAGAACCGGGCGGATACGCTTCATCTTAGAAAACTACCTCGATGACGTCCGTGAGTCGCTGATTGTACTGGTATACGAACTGCCACGGAGAAGCAGGGAAGATCCCGCCGGTCTGGTCATGGAGATTCCGATCGTCGGCATCCACTCGAACGGCCACGTTCACGGTGTCCGTCGGTGCGGTATAGATCTCCACGAAGAACTGCCGGTTCCTCGAGATGTTGATGATCGTGTCGATCGGGAGCACGTGGACCACCGTGTCCGCACCGAAGATCTGGACCTGTGTGACTCCGATTTCCGTGACACCGGCGACGAATTCCGTCGAATAGATGGCCGTTACGGTCCGACCGTCACTGCCCGACATGCGGAACGAGATGTTGTCAGGAGCCTGGTCCCGAAATACGTCACAGGCGGAAGAACCGACCACGAGCACGGCAATCAAGCCGACGTTCTTGAGCGTTTTCATAGTGGGAGAAGGTAATCTCAGAACGGTAAAAAAGGCGAGGCGCATCCGCACTAGGTACGGATGCGCCCGCCTTCTTCTTACTGCCTAACTACGTACTGCGTACTGCAACTGCCTGTGCGATCACCCGGTCGGGCAGGTCTGCCCGTTGAGATGGCAGTTCGCACGGATCTCCACGATCGTGATCGGGAGCATGGAACCCGGCCGCAGGACCGCGTCGGACGTCGGCGCCCACGTCGGGTCCGTGAGGCCCCACCGGTACATGTCGGCGAGACGGAGTCCCATCATGAACGTGTTGACGCGACGCGTGTGCTGCAGCATCGCCAGGTCGGTGGGCATACCCGCCCCACCGCTGTTGAAGGCCACTTCACTGTCCAAGTCCCGGATCGCGTCGATCTGTGCCTCGAACGCGGCCACGTTCATACCGGCCAGCGCGTCCTCCGCCACGATCAACCGAAGCAACCGCTCGGAAACGATCGTCAACGGCGAGTACTGATCGCCGGCGGCCGTGATCGCACCGCCACCCTTCCACTGACGCAACAGGGAAGTGAACGCCAGGTCGGCAACACCCGACACTGGGTCATTGATGGCGATGCCGGTCACGTTATTCGCCGAGCTCAGCGTCACCAACGACTGATCGATCTGGTTCTCCTTTCGCGAGTTGACGTTCCCGCACATGGAGCAAGAGCCAATCGTCGCGGTGTACGTGAGGTTGTACTTCCAGTCGGAGCCACCGACACTCGCGAGCACGGCGTTCGCGTCGGTCACGGCTGCCGGCCAGGCCAGCGCGCCACCCACGGTCGCGTTCGGATGGACACGCGACCAGATCGCACGGGACATGTGCGCACGCGCGCGGACCGCTCTGGCTCTGGTGGCCAAAGTCGTCTCACCCAAAGCGGTGAACGACGTCACGGCCGCGTCGAGGTTCGTGATGGCGCGATCGAAAAAGACGATCATGCCCGTCTCACCGATCGGCGCACCATCGACCTGCTTGTTCGACAGCGTCATGTCCTCCTGCACTTCGCCGGTCACCATCAAGATGATGCCGTTGAAGAGCTGCGCTCTCGCGAGGTCCTTGCCGAACGAAGCGACGCCCGGGTTGTTGCCCACGTGTTCGGTCAAAATATCGACCGCGTTCTGCGCCATCCACACGCCCGTACCCAGCGACGGGAAGGCCGCGTCCGTGAACTCGTTCTCCGGATTGCTGATGAAGCCCTGGTCGAGCTGAGCCCATGCGTCGCGCGATCCGATCCAGAACAGCTCATCGGACGTGACGAGATAGCCCTCCCAGATGCTGCTCACAGCACTACTGAGCCGATTCAGCGAACCGTTGGCCACGCCATTGGACGCCGCCTCGAGCTTGATCGACTCCTCCACCAGGGCGTTCGGGTTGTCCACGTCGAGCAGACCGCAGCCCGACAGGACGAACGCCGCCGCGACGGCCATCGCGGGAGACTTGATTCCGTTCTTCATGATCAATCCTCCTTAGAAGGTGACGCGGGTGGAGAGGGTGAACCGCCGCGGAATCGGAATCGCCCACCCCTCGGTGGAGTTCAGGAAGTTGCAGTCGAGACCGCCGTTACAACGACCGGTCACGTTCGTCTCGGGGTCCATTCCGGTGTAGTCGCTACCCGGCATGAACAGGGCCAGATTGCGCGCACCGAGATTGACGGTCGCCGTGCCCAGGCCCCAGCCCTCGACGATGTCCGAGGGGATACGGTACGTGAGCGACAGCTCGCGGAACCGGATGACGTTTGCATCGTAAATGCCGTTCATGCCGCTCATCGGAGCGAGACCTTCCATCTCCCTGGCCCACTGGATCGCCGCGTCGAGACGCTGCTGCGGGGTCGAGGCCGGGTTCTGCATGGTGGAGCCGAGTTCGGCAGCCCGCGGCGTGTTGCGGCCGATGACCGCGTTCGCCCGACGGAACATGCCCGAGAGATCCTGGACCTGCTGGCCCCACTTGTACTCGAACAACGTTGCCAACTCGAAGTTCGAAGCGAAGGCCAGGTTGAAGCCGAACGATCCGGCGAAGTCCGGGGTGGGCTTGCCCATGAAGCTGTCGAGCAGCCCCGTGCCGCAGTTGTGTGACGCAAAGGTGCCGTTCGGCGTACCGAACGTCGAGTTTCCGACGGCCAGCGGCTTGAAGGAGCTCGGGCTTTTCGGGCCGGCGAAGTACGCCAGCGCCGCGGCCTGCGTCGGCTCCGTGCACGATCCGTCGAGGTTCAACGGGATCGCTACGTCGGCCACGACCGCACCGAAGAACGCACCCGGTGCATACCCCTCGAGGAGGTAATTCCGGTACCGCGGGTACGAGCCGCCCGTCTTGAGCGGCGGTGCGCCACCCATGCTGGTGATCTCTTCCTTCATGTACGCCGTGTTGGCGAACACGTTGAGGGACAGTCCCTCACGCTGAATGAGGGCACCACGCAAGCTGACCTCGACGCCCTGGCCCGTGAGCTCACCGATGTTGACGAGCTGCGAAGCCGTGAAGCCACCGGTGACCGAGAACTGACGGGCGACCAACGCGTCCGTAACCGTACGATCCCAGTACGTCAGGTCCACCGACCAACGGTCGTTGAACAGCCCCATCTCAGCGCCGACTTCCCACTCCGTGGAGACTTCGGGCTGAAGGGCGCTGTTGCCGAGGTTTGATGGGCGTACCCCCGGGCCATCCGCGGACGGGGCCCCCGTGTACGTCGTGAACTTCGCGAACGCGTCCGGCTGGAGGCCGGAGCGGCCGATGGCGCCCCGCACACGGAACGTCGACAGCAGCTCGCTGTTCCAGTCGAGGCCCTGGCTCGGAACGACCGACAGCGAAACCTTCGGATAGAAGGCCGTCGCGAAGTCCTCACCGAACGCCGAGTTGGCGTCCCAGCGGCCACCGACTGTCAGGAAGACCCAGTCGGCGATGCCGACCTGGTCCTGGAGGTAACCACCGATCTGCGTAACCCGCGTCCAGCTCTCAAAGGTGCCCGCATTGGAGAGCGCGGACAGCGTCTCGAGGCCCGGGCCGGGGAAGGTGTTTCCGCTACCACCGGCGCTCTGCCGCTGACGCAGGAAGCCCTGGCCACCGAACAGGAACGTGTTCTCGATGTTGTCACCGAAGTTGGTGATCACCGAGCCCTTCAAGTCCGCCGTGATCTCGCGGCTCCGGTCCTCACTGACGCGACGGTCACCGTTGACCGAGTTGGCCCCGAAGCCGTCCAGGTGCCAGGCGTACGGGCGGAAATCGACCCGATCGTCAGCCGTGAAGTCCACCCCGAACGTACCGTCGAGACGGAAGTTGTCGGTCGGCGTGAAGCCGACGTTGGTGCTTCCCGCGAAGTGCTGCGAGTTCGCGAAGTTGAGCTGATACATCATCTCACGGGTCGTCGAGAACGCCGGCGCCCCGTAGTAGTTCGAACCGGGGGTCCCCGCCGCGGCCTGCGGCGTGGCCCTACGCAGCTGCGCCATGAGGGCCGAACTGAACACACCGTAGATGTTGTTGCCGTTGTCGGGCGTGTGCTGCTCCATATCGGAGTACAGCGTGCTCACGCCGATGCGGATCTTCTGGTTCGGAATCACCGTGAAGTTCGAGGTAAAGCCGACACGACGGTTCGTGTCCACCTCGACATCGATGCTCTCTTCCACCGGGAAGTTCTTCTCAGGCGCGTACGAACCGTCCTCGGACGTCATACGGCCGGAGACGAAGTACTGGAATGCATCGGAGCCGCCGGAAACCGACGCCGCGTAGACCTGGCTGAAGCCCGTCTCCAGCAACTCGGGAATCACGTCGCTCGTAAACACTTCATACGGATCGGGCGTGACGCCGAAGCGCGCCTGCATGCGTCCCTGCATCGCCGCAATCTTCGCCGCGTCCGTCGCTCCATCACACGACAGATTCGAGCAGTCCTTGCCGATGTAATCGGCGAGGGGGAGCATCCGGTCCGTCGGCACCGAAATGCCCGTCCAGTCCGCCTGCGCGGTGAAACGGGGCGCGCCGGCACGACCGCGCTTGGTGAAGATCTGGATTACGCCATTGGAGGCCTCGGTGCCGTACAGCGTCGCCGCCGCCGCACCCTTGAGGATCTCAACGCGCTCGATCGACTCCGGGGGGATGTCGTCGAGGCGGCTCGGGTTACCCGTGCCGCTCAGGCCGACCGACCGGCTGTCGACACGGATACCGTCGACGTAGACGATCGGCTCGTTGAGCTGCGAGAGACTCGCAGAGCCACGAATCCGGATCTTCCCGCCCTCACCCGTCGAACCCGACGACGGCAGAGAAACGACACCAGGCTCGCGACCGGCAAGCATCTGGCTGAAGTCGGTGATCGGCGCATTGTCGAGCGAGGCGCCGTCCAGGGTGGCGATGGTGTTGCCGAGTTTCCGCTTTTCCGTCGCGATGCCCGCACCCGTAACCACGATCTGGTCGAGGGAGATGGCCGTCTGGTCGAGACCGAAGTCAGCGACGACGGACTGGCCCGCACCGACCGTTACGGTCGTGGCGCCGGCGCGATACCCGACGAGCTCGGCCACGAGCGAATGCTCGCCTGCCGGCACGTTGAGAAGAAGGAAGCGACCCGCGGCGTTCGTCAGCGCACCGATACCGGTACCGCCGATGTAGACCTGGACCGCCTCGAGGGGACGCTGTGAAGAAGCGTCCCGGACCGTACCCACCAGCGTACCAGTTGCCTGGGCCGTTAGGGGTGCCGGTGCCCATCCGAGCATCATCGCGAGGGCCAGAACGAGGCCTCCACGAAGCATGCCGAACGGGAGACGTACGGACGTTTGTGACGTCATGTTCGTCCTCCAGCTGGGATTGGACTGTGAGTGAACCACCCTTTATGGACTACTCGGAGCCGACTCGCTCCGTATGGGTGCATGTTTGGATGCACCAAAACCTCGCGCAGGACCGGCTGTGTCGGCCGCCCCTCGCGAGGGAACAACGAATCTCTTCCACACGTGGGAGAGGCTCAGGACAAACATACGGAGCCGCCAAGTCAGGCGCAACAAAGCTGACCCCGCACATACTTCAACTCTCAAGCACCAGAAACGCGCGCCACGCATTCGATCTCGACGTCACAGAACTTGGGCAGGGCCGCCGCCTGCACCGCCGCGCGGGCCGGGCGATGCTCGCCGAAGTGTTCGGCGTATACCGCGTTCATTTCCGCGAAGGTATTCATGTCGGAGAGAAACACCGTGGTCTTGACGACCCGCGACATCGATGAGCCCGCCGCCTCGAGCACCTGAGCGAGGTTTCGGAGCACGAGATGGGTCTGGTCGGCGACACTCCCGGTCAGCAGTTCCCCGCTCTGCGGATCGAGCGGAATCTGACCCGAGCAAAAAACCCATCCGTCCGAAACGATCGCCTGCGAGTAGGGGCCGATCGCAGCCGGAGCATGGTCGGTGTGTACCCGTTTCAATTCACTCATCTTCCTGCCTCTTCATGATGAACGTGTGGGGAATGCCTGATGTGACCCGAAGGTTCGAGCATGGCACTCCAGAGATGATCCCTGATTTCCTGGGCCGTCACGGTGGCGACCCCGACCTTGCCCACCTCGACGGCCGCAGCGTGGTTCGCCAGCACGGCTGCCTCGGCGACGCTGCCTCCCGCGGCAAGCACCGTCGCGACGACGGCCGTCACGGTGTCACCGGCTCCCGACACATCGTATACGGAGCGGGCCACGGTCGGCACCCGCGCGAGACTCGCGTCGCGACCGACCCAGGCGACGCCGTGCTCCCCGAGTGTGAGGAAGAGGTAGGCACAGTCCAGCTTCGCCCGAATCGCCTCCATCCACTCCGGGTCGTCGGCTCGAACCACGTTCCCCGTGGCATCGCCGAGTTCCTTCGCGTTCGGCTTGAATACGGTGGCGCCGGCGTAGGCGAAGAAGTTGCGGCGCTTGGGGTCGACGACACACGGAACTCCGTGAACGCGCGCAGCGGTCAACACCGATTCGATCACCGCGGGAACGAGCACACCCTTGTTGTAGTCCTGGATGATGATGGCGTCGCAGATAGCCGCCAGCTCCGCCACGGCCCCGCAAAGCCTCGCGGCGGTTTCCGGTCCGACGTCCGCCTCGACCTCCCGATCGAGACGCGCGATCTGGCTCCGTCTGGACATCACCCGGGTCTTTACCGTCGTCGGGCGATCGTGGCTGACCACGACAGCATCTGTCGCGACCCCCACGGCTTCGAGTTCTGCACGGAGGATGAAACCCGCCTCGTCCTCCGCCGCGCAGCCGACCAGGGCACACGTGGCTCCGAGCGCGCGCACGTTCGCCGCGACGTTGCCCGCACCGCCGAGCGCGTCCCACTCTTCTTCGACCCGGACGATCGGGACGGGAGCCTCGGGCGAGATGCGATCGACCGAGCCCGACACGTATCGGTCGAGCATCAGATCGCCGACCACCAGGATCCGGGTCCTGCCTGCGGCCTCCAAGAGCTCTTCGGCCCGCTCCGGCGTCATCCCTTCCACGGCCCTCGCCCCCGCCCTTCCAGGGGCAGAAGCGAATGCTGGTCTCCGTCACGCGCGAGAAGGTGATCCTGCAGGTTCACCGAAACACAGACGTGGTTGGGGACAACCCGCACGCGTTCTCCGATGGCCGGACGCCACGTGGTGGAGCCCAGGTCGAGAACACCGTGTTCTTCCGACAACGAGGCGACGACGACCTCCGGATGGTCCAGGAGGAACCCGAATCCCCCTCCGTTGCCACGGGTTTCCTTGGAGAGCGCCTTCGATCCGGCGTCGACCACGGCTCTACCGGGAACCGCCGTGCTGATCACCGTCGCGAGGACCGTGTAGGCCAAGTCGTCGCGAGAAGCGACGCCGACGTCCACCGCCTCCCGATCATTGAAGATGCAAGACCCCGATCGAATCTCGGTGAGACCCGCGACCTCGTGACTGCGCCAAAGGGTCGGGGTCGAGCCACCCGAAACAATCCCCGGCTCGAGGCCGGCGGCCCCCAATCGCTCCAACGTCTCGTGGACCCGGTCCGCCACATCCTTCAGGTGCGCGCCCTGCTCCTCGTGGGACATCCGGATGTGCCCCGGATAGAAGAGAATGCCGCGGAATTCAACACCCGCCAGATCGGACGCCCGTGAAGCCAAACCGGTGACGGCATCCCCGGACTGGACACCGACGCGCCCCATCCCAACGTCCTGCTCCACGACGATGCCGACCGTCCTACCCACTGCCTCGGCCGCCGTGGCCAGAGCCTGGAGGACTTCCACCGAATCGAGGGCGACTTTGAGGTCGAGCGTGAGCGGTAGCCGCAAGAGGCGGTCCAGCTTCCGCGCGCCCACGGGGGGATAGGCAAGAAGCAGATCGTCGGTAAGCGTCGCCATCACCTCCGCTTCGTGAAGGGTGGCAACCGTGAGTCCAACCGCCCCCGCCTCGAGTTGGATGCGGGCGATGGCCCGCGACTTGTGCGTCTTGATGTGCGGACGCCAGCCGAGCCCATGGGCGGAAGCGTACTTCGCGACACGCTCTGCATTCGCAGCCACCCGTCGAAGGTCGACGTACCCGACCGGTGTCTCGAGGAGCGTCGGGTCGGCTGAAGCTGGCAGCAGATCCCGAGACGACGATGCCTCCGAAGGGCTCAATCGAGGGCGTCCGCGAGGGCCCGGAGGAAGTCTGGGTCACCCTCGGCGATGGGGCCGTACCGCATCCAGCGCAGGACACCTTCCCGATCGATCAGGAAGGTCGCCGGAAGACCGAGCACCTGATACAACTCCATCCCTCTCATCTTCGGATCGTGCAGGATGGTGTAGGTCACGTCGTACTCTTCGACGAACATGGCCACGTCTTCGGCGGCGTCACCCGTATCCATCGAGATCCCGACGATCTCGAATCCCTGGTCCGCGTATTCGTCGAACACCGATTGCAGATAGGGAGTCTCCATGCGGCAGGGTGTACACCAAGTCGCCCAGAGGTTGAGCAGTACGACCTTGCCCTTCAGCGACTCGAGCGTGACCTCCTCGCCGGCCAAGGTGTTGGCCGTGTATTCACGCGCCGGTGCTCCGATTCGGGGAGGACCTGCGTTGTCGGAAGGCACGCACGTGCTCGCCGCGAGCGCCACGAGGAGTCCGAATCCACTTCGTGCTCTGTTCATCACTGCTACCTCTCCCGTTCGATTCTGGTGACGCGGACCTGCGGCGCGTCGCCGATCACATCCGTCCAAGCCATGAGCAGCGTGCCGTCCGGCGCCTCGACCATGCGCGGGAATCCGCTCGCACGTTCCGCCGAAGATCCGGTCAACGTCACGCTCTCAGAAGTGGTCCCGTCGCCGGAGACCTCGCGCAGTCGGACTTCCGCGTTCTCACCGCCCGTGCGCTCGAGCCAGCTGACCAATACCGAACCAGTTTGGGTGCGAACGAGATCCACTCGCCCGGCCGGATTGCCGCCGTCGACGACGGTCGGCGCCCCGAAGGTGGCTCCGCCATCGCTTGAGAATGCGACCTTAACATGAGGAACGTCTCCAGCCGCAGTGAACCACGCCACGGCGACTTCGCGCCCCTCGGCGACGACGGCGGGCCCGTTGACCGGGCACCCCGCGATCTCCCAGCCGTCTCCGTGCACCGGCGCACCCTCCGTCCACACGCCGTCCACCATCCTGGTGATATAGATGTCCCGGATCTCCGCGTCGCTTCGGTTCCGGTACACGACCACCGGACCGGATGCGGCCATGGCGGCATCGGTCTGGCAGCAGTCACACACTCGTCCGTCGAGTAGCGTCTCGGGTCCTGGCAACCCGGCCGTGCCGGCGACCCGGTAGCGCAGCGTCATCTCGCGCCGCGGTTCCGAGCCATCGGCGCCGGCCGCATAGGTGCGGCCGTCGAGCCACACGAAGCCCATCCCGTCATCGGTGGCGAGCGCCGACACGAAGCCATGCTCCGTCGGCGACTCGTCGTCGTGTGGCGTCCAGGGCTCCGACCACGTCGCGCCTTCGTCACTGGACCGAGCGACACGCACCCCGTAGTCGTAGCCTCCATCCTGCCCACGCTGCAGCCAATGCGCCCACAGGGTCCCGTCAGGGGACGGGGTGAGCGACGGGAAGTCCGCCCAATTCACGAAGAAACTCTCACTGTGGGCGATCGTCGCGGCCGGAGTCCAATCGGTTCCGTCGAAGCGGGCGAAGCGTAAATCGTGGCCCCCTTCCGCAGACGCCTCCAACCAACTCATATAGATGTGATCACCCGATGCGGACACGAATGGCTCTCCGCTCTTCGGACCCGCAGGCGACGCGACGGCCTCCATGGAAACCGCAAGCACTCGCGGTGTATCACCCGCAGATGCATCACCCGCCGGTGCATCACCCGCGCAAGACACGAGCAGCACCGAGAAGGCCCCGATGGAAAGCGTTTTGCGGATCATGGCGTAGTACCTAGCAGTGGGGAGTCGTTCCGTGACCTTCCGGCCATTCCTGTCGTCATTACTTGACGTGATGGTCGCGTGCAATGTCGGTGGCCGAGGCCCCGTGGGTCAACGCGGGGGAACTACTGGGCGCGCATCATGAGTTTGCGAAGCAGGACGAATGTCCATTGTGTGCAACTCCGAGGCAGCCAATCGTCACTGGGTATAGATCGTGTGGCGGCAACCAAATACATGAGGTCGTGATGAAGATGTCCCTTCCGCAGACATGGGCCGGCCGGGCCACGTTGACGGCGCTCCTCGCAGCGCTGGCTCTCGCCCTAATGCCGCCTGTTGCATCGGCTCAGTATTTCGGCCGAAACAAGGTCCAGTTCGACAACTTCGACTTCCAGCTGTTGGTCACGGATCACTTCGACTGGTACTACTATCCGGAAGAGGAAGACGCCTTCCAGGACGCGGTCCGGATGGGTGAGCGCTGGTACGAGCGCCTGGCTCGGACGTTTCAGCACGAGTTCGAGGCCCGCAAGCCGATCATCCTCTACGCCGACCACCCCGACTTCCAGCAGACGAATACCCTGTCGGGCTTCATCGGCGAGGGCACCGGCGGTGTAACCGAGTCCCTCAAGAACCGCGTCATCATGCCGATGACCGGCTCGTATTGGGACACCGATCATGTGCTCGGACACGAGCTCGTCCACGCCTTCCAGTACAACATCGCGCAGTCGCGCCGGGGCGGAGGCCTGCAGGGTCTGGGTTCCTTGCCGCTCTGGCTCGTCGAAGGTATGGCCGAGTATCTGTCGGTCGGTCGAGACGATCCGCTCACCGCCATGTGGATCCGTGATGCGATCCGACGCGATGAGCTTCCGACGATCCGGCAGTTGACGCATGACTCAAAGTTCTTCCCCTACCGCTTCGGACAGGCGCTATGGGCATACATCGGCGGCACCTACGGCGACGATGCGGTCGTCCAGGTCTACCGGCGGTCGCTCCGTGTGGGCTTTGAGGGAGCGATCCAGGGCGTTCTGGGAATGTCGACCGATACACTCTCGGTTCGGTGGCGCGAGCAGGCAGAGGAAGAGTACTTGCCCTTCATGGTGGGCCGCGACGCGCCTGAAGATTCAGGGAACCGAATTCTCGCGCCCAGCACGGGGTCGGGGAGCGTGAACATCTCGCCCGCGTTGAGCCCAGACGGACGGTATGTCGCGTTCTTGTCCGAGAAGGACCTGTTCTCAGTCGATCTGTTCATGGCCGACGCCACGACCGGTCGGATCATCCGCAAGCTCTCGAGCGCCAACTCCGACCCGCACATCGAAGCTCTTCGGTATATCGACTCGTCGGGTACGTGGTCCCCGGACTCCGAACTCTTCGCCTATGTCGTCGTCGCGGACGGTGACAATCAGCTCGTCGTCGTCAGTTCGGATGACGGAGTGGTCCAGAAGCGCATCGCGCTCGACGGAATCGGAGCGATCGCGAACCCGGCCTGGTCGCCCGACGGACGGCATATCGCCTTCTCCGGATCGGTTGGCGGAATCTCCGATCTCTTCATCTACGATGTCGAGACCGAGGACGTGACCCAGCTCACCAACGACAAATACGCGGATCTTCAGCCGACCTGGTCACCCGACGGCTCGACGATCGCCTTTACGTCGGACCGCGGCCCCGAGACGAACTTCGAGACTCTGGCCTACAGCCGGTTTCAGCTGAGCCTCCTCAACGTCGCGACGAGTGAAGTCCGGGTCCTGCCGGTGTTCGGCAACGTCAAGCACATCAACCCGCAATACGCGGCAGACGGACGCCTCATCTTTCTCTCCGACCAGGACGGCGTGAGCGACATCTACGCGCTGGACTTGCAGAACGGTGACGTTCGACGCGTCACGAACGTCGCCACCGGCGTCAGCGGGCATACGTATATCTCGCCCGCGATGTCGGTCGCATCGGATGGGACCGTGGCCTACACGGTCTTCGACGAACTCGAGTTTCACATCTACACGACGACTCTGGACGCCGCCGGGCCGCTGGTTGCCGTTCTGGAGAACGCGGAGATGCAGCCCGGACGTCGGCTACCGCCCGCAAACCCGGATCGCTTCAGTCGCATCGCGACGTATCTGGCAGATCCCGGTACGGGACTCGTGCCATCCGGAACGTGGGGCGCCACAGACGCTGAGCGATACAGTCCCGGGCTCTCGCTCGACTACCTGGGCCAGCCCTCGATCGGTGTCGGCACGGACAGCTACGGGAACTACGTCGGTGGGGCGACTTCCGCGTTCTTCAGCGACATGCTGGGCGACAAGGTCCTCGGCGTGTCCGTGCAGGCCCAAGGCACGCTCAAGGACCTCGGCGGACAGGCCTTCTATACGGACCTGGGCCGCCGCTGGAACTGGAGCGCGGGCGGAGGCCGGATTCCCTATCAGCTCGGTGGCTATCAGTACGGCGCCGACGAACTCGGAACGTTCCTGGGCCTGACGCGACTGCGCATCTACATCACCTCTCTCGCGGGACAGGTTCAATATCCGTTCTCGTCGACCGAGCGCCTGGAGTTTGGGCTAGGGCTGACGCGCTACAGCTACGACATCGAGTTGGACAAGTTCTACGCGCCGGGCAGTCTGATCGGCTTCGAGCGTGAGAAGTTGGACGCCCCCGATCCGCTCGCCATGGTCCAGGCGTCGGTCGCCCTCGTCGGAGACAACGCCTTCTTCGGATTCGTGTCACCGATTCGAGGGGGTCGATACCGCTTCGAGCTGCAGCACACGCAGGGCACCGTGGACTTCCAGACGATCGTCGGTGACTTCCGCCGGTACTACTCGCCAACCAGGAATCTGACGATCGGTGTGCGTGGCTTGCACTATGGGCGCTACGGCCTCGACGCATCGGAACAAACCCAGGATGGATTCGGACTGCTGAACCCACTCTTCCTGGGCTTCGAGACCTTGGTGCGCGGGTACGCGTTCGAAAGCTACGAAAGCAACGTGTGTGACGCCGGGCGCACGGCCCAGAACTCCTGCCCGGGAATCAACCGCCTGTACGGGCACAAGTTGGCGGTGGGGAGCGTCGAAATGCGTGTTCCCTTCATCGGGGTGGAGCAGTTCGGAATTATCAACTTCCCCTTCCTTCCGACCGAACTGGTGGCCTTCGCAGACGCAGGCTTGGCGTGGGACAACCCGCTCTTCCCGACGGACGATCCGTCGGTCGAGTGGAGTCGATCGCCGTCGGCCAGAGTCCCGGTGGTTTCAACCGGATTCGCGGCCCGGACCAACATCCTGGGCTTCCTGATTCTCGAGGCGTACTACGCCTACCCGTGGCAGAGGACCGACCGCGGATGGCATTGGGGCTTCCAGATGGCGCCGGGCTGGTAGGCAGAGCTTCCCTAGAAGATCGAGATGTTGATGTACTTCTTCGGATTCGCCTGCAAGTCCGCGAGCAGGGTGCTGAGGTTCTCGGCTGCGGAGTTGAGACTCAGGTAGAGGGTCTCGTCCGTTGAGAGGCGTCCGAGCGTCCCTTCGCCGCGTTCCATCCGCCCAAGGACGGTGCTGAGCGACGCCATTGCGACGTCGAGACTCTCTCCCGTGGCGGTCAGAACGACCATCGCGGAGTCGGCTCGCGCCATGGCGCTCGCGATGTCAGGCCCCGCGGCCGAAGCGGCTTCCAGGCCTTCGGCGGCCCGGGACAGCGTCTCGGTAAGGCCGGTCAACGCACCGCGTTGCTCCTTTGCGATCGCCGACAACTCCGTGAGGAGTGACTCGAGCTCCCGGGCCGTGCCTTGAACCGATCCGACGGTCTCGTCGCTCAGCATCGCATCGATGGAGCCGAGCACCGACTCGGCGCGGGCGCTCAGTTGATCCACCGATGAGAGTAGACCCCCTCCCCCGGCGCCCACACCCGCCAACGTATCGCCCTCTGCGTAGACCCCGGGGCCCGGCCCTCTGACGATCTCGAGTGCGCGACCGCCAAAGAGTCCAGCTTCCCCCATGATCGTGCTGGAGCCCATCGGGATCTGCCAATTCCCCTCGATCTCCATGGTGATGACGACGCGGTTGTCGTCGACCATCTCGAAATCGTGTACCCGGCCCACGTTGACGCCCTGCATCTGGATGGGATCGCCAGAACGGACCCCGCCGGCGTGTCCGACCTCCGTGACGAGCATGTACCGACCTCGTAACGTGGCTGGATCGGTCATCCAGAAGAGCACGAGAACAAAGGAGATGAGACCGATGAGGACAAAGGCCCCCACCTGAGCCTCCTTCGAGCCGGTACCCCGGGGGGTGGCCGCCGCAATCTCTTCGTCCGTGGGACGGCGATGACCGCCTTGCGCGTCGCTCATATCACACCAAAGCCATGTCCAAGGCGGCTTCAGCGGCCGCGCGATCGACGAATGCCTGAACCACGTGGTCCGGGCTGTTTCTGAACTCATCCGGCGTGCCGCAAAACCTCAGCGATCCGGCGTACAACATCGCGACCCGATCACACATCGACAGGCCGCCCTCCACGTCGTGCGTCACCAGGAGTGACGTTACCTCCAGCTCGGTCGACAGCCGCTTGATGAGCCGCTCGACCGCCGCCGAGTTGATCGGGTCGAGACCCGTCGTCGGTTCATCCCACAGCAAGATCTCGGGTCGACCCACGACCGCCCTCGCGATTCCCACTCGCTTCTTCATCCCTCCGGACAGCTCGGAAGGGATCTTCGCGAGAATCTCACGCGGCTCGAGGTTGACGGTTTCCAGTGCGTCCCACACCCGGCGGGCGACGTCGCGCCTCGGCATCCGTGCCAACTCGGCCTCTGGCAGGCCCATCGCCACGTTGTCGAACACGTTGAGCGAATCGAAGAGGGCCGCGTGTTGAAAGACGAAGCCGATCTTTCGTCGGACCTGTTCCAATGTTTTCGGCCCGCCGTAGTACACCGACAGGCCATCGATCTCGACGTCCCCGCGATCCGGAATGACGAGCGCGAGTGTCGTCTTCAACAGCACGCTCTTCCCGGTCCCGGACGGTCCGAAAAGGGCGAACATCTCGCCCGTCTCCACTTCAAGATCGACGCCCTCGAGTACCGGGATATCGAAGCTCTTGTGGATGTTGCGGTAGCGGATCACGAAGCCTCCCCGGTCATTGGAGCATGAGGGGTGGGAACATCGCGTCGAGGATCAGGATCGTCAGGATCATGAACATCACGGCCTGCGTCGTCTGGAGCCCCACTCCCTCGGCGCCACCGCGGGTTCGGAACCCCATGTGAACGGAGATGACCGGAATCACGAATCCGAACACGACCGCCTTGGACAGGCCGTAGAAGAGGTCCCAACTGTGCCAGAAGAGACGAGCCCCGTACAGGAAGGTTTCCGGCCCGATTTCCGCATCGAAGTTGGCCATCAACATGCCGGCCCAGATTCCCACAACGTCCGCGAAGGCGACGAGGAGCGGCATCGTGATAATGCCCGCAATGATTCGTGGGGCCGCCAGAATGGCCACGGGATCGCGCCCCAGTGATTCGAAGGCGTCGATCTGCTCGGAGACGACCATCGTCCCCAACTCGGCCGTGATCCTCGCCCCGATTCGGCCGACGAGCACAATGGCCGTAAGGAGTGGACCAAGCTCGAGCACGATACTCTGCACCACCAACGTGCCCAGGACGTACCGCGGCGAGGCCGAGATCAACTGGTAGCCGCCCTGCTGACTCGTCACGATCCCCGCGAGCGAAGCCGTCACGAAGACGATCGGCAGACTCTGGATGCCCATGATGTGCATCTGGGTCACCACGTCGCGAAAGCGCACTCGAAGCCGCACGGTGGCGACGATGGTGTGCCATACGAGCAGTCCGAGCGCACCGGAGTGTTCCAGCGTAAGGCGGTACGCACGCCCGAGACGGGCGAACCAGCCTACGACGGGTGAGAAGATCGGGACGGCCACGATAGTGACTTACCGGTTGCGGAGCGTCAGGCGCCTACGACGCCCGAAACCCGGGTGTCATCGGTGGTGGGACAGCCTAGAACCTTCGACGAAACCGGCATGAAAATCAACCGGCTCCGAAAGGACACGAGCCAGGGCAGGATCAAGCCTGCGCCCGTCGAATGGTGGCTTCGACACGGGCAAGGAAGAGTCGCGGGTCGACCGGTTTGCGGATGTAGTCGTCCGCCCCCTCCTCCATCAACTGTGTCTCCAGGATCTCGTCGATCTCCCCGGTCACCACAATGACGGGCACCTGTTCCCATCCACGCGCGTCCCGAAGCTCCCAGATGAGTTCGAGACCGTCCATTCTTGGCATGTTCAAATCCGCGACCACGAGGCCGATGGGCTCATCGCTCGACATGACCTCAAGCGCCTTGAGCCCATCCTCCGCTTCGAGGACACGGTATCCACGCTTCTCGAGCAGCGTCCTCACGAGCAGTCGCGCCGACGTGTCGTCGTCGACAACGAGGACGGCCTTGTCACGCGTATGATCGGACCCGGGGAGTCGAAGCGGCGGAGCACTCTCCTCTGCCTCGCTCAGGGTCGGCGCCGAGTCCACATCGGTCGCATCCACCTCGTCGGTAGGCGCCTGCTCCGAGGGGGCGTCGAGGATCGCGGACAGAAGGACCTCGATCGCCTCGGGTGCGGCGACCGAAAACACGGCGCGACGACCCGTCAACCGAGTCAACTCGATTTCCATGGGGAGCGAGGTCGGATCGGCGGTCGCGACCGTTATCGTCTCCGAGTCTTCCGAAAGCGGAACGATTCGGCCGAAGAGCATGAGCGCCTCGGGGACGAGCCTGAGCGCGGAGCGGCCGCGACCCGCGAGATCCGCCACCGCCAGTCCGAGTCGGTCCGCGACCCTGGCCGCGAGCGCCTCCGCGCTCAAACCGGCCGCTCGAGCCGTCGCGTCCCACATGTCGGGAAGATTGTCCACGGCGTTGGTCGCCACCGCCAGCGCATCCAGACCCGCGGCGGGCGGCAACCACTCCGCGTGGAAGGGTGACCCCTGACCGGTGGTGGTCAGCGCATGAAGTTCGGTGATCAAGCCCTCCACCCGCCGGAGCACATCGGCGTCGGAAGACGTTTCGACAATGGCGGCAACTGCTGACAAGTCGGCGTAGCCAAAGGTCGCTCCGGATCCCCTCAACGCCTGTCCCACTTTGCGGGCCGCGTCATAGGCCTCCGGGGCGCCGGCTGCGAGAGGCGCGCGCAGGTCGCGCAACTCGTCGATGCGTCGGAGCATCGCCGTGCGGTACCACTCCTGGAGCGCTGCTCGGTCGCGGGTCACTTCGTCTCGATGGAGAAGCTACGGTCGGACCCGAAGGCCAAGGGTCCGTACACGATACAGGGGTCGGCAATCGGTTCCAAGTGCGGATGTAGGGCTGAACCTGGCTTCGGCGCCACCTATCTGCGCAGGAATTCGCGTGTTGTTCGCCCCGACTCTACGCGCTACCCTGCGGCGGCTCGACGACCTTCTCTTGCCCCCGATACGTATGACCGAAAATCGCCTTCTCTCGGGGCGCGTTGCCATCGTTACGGGCGCCTCCGCCGGCATCGGAGCGGCGACGGCCCGCACCCTCGCGCTCGCCGGTGCGTCCGTCGTGCTCACGGCCCGTCGCCTCGATCGCCTCGAAGCCCTCACGGTCGAGATCGAAGAGGCGGGTGGTCGAGCGCTGCCGCTCCGCGCCGACGTCGTCTCGCTCTCGGACACCCGCGAGGTCGTTCGGCGCACCCTCGATGAATTCGGGCGAATCGATGTTCTGGTGAACAACGCGGGAATCATGCCCGTCGCGCCTCTGGCTGACGTCCGCATCGAGGAGTGGACCTCTATGATTGACGTGAACATCAAGGGTGTCCTCCATTTCGTGTCGGCGGTTCTCCCCCACATGATCGAACAGCACTCCGGACACATCGTGAACGTCGGGTCCGTCGCGGGTCGGCGGCCATTTCCCGGAGGCAGCGTATATGCCGCGACCAAGTTCGCGGTTCGCGCGCTATCGTGGGGACTGCACCTGGAGCTTGGTAGCGCCCATGGCATTCGAGTGACCGACATTCAGCCGGGGTTCGTGTCGACCGAATTGCTCGACGGCGACCCCGAGACGGCAGCCGCGTGGAGCGAAGCGTGGAAGGGCCGTCGAACCCTGCAACCCGAGGATGTCGCCCGTGCCATCGAGTTCGCCGTGACTTCTCCCGATCACGTCTCCGTAAGCGAAATCCTCGTCCGGCCGACCGACCAGCCGACCTGATTCCCAGACCCAAGAAGTGAAGGGGCACCCGGCGGACGCCGGGTGCCCCTTTCTGCTTCGCGGGCCTCCCTAATCCTGGGAAATCGGACGGCGCTCGGCGGCCCCGTAGTAGATCCCGTTGAAGAGGAAGCCAAACGTCCCATGGGGCTGGGCCCGGAACGTAATCTTGGGCCCGAACAGGAACATCTTGCCCTGACCGTAGTCGGCCTCGATGGCTCCGACTCCGTTTTTCAGGTAGCGCTCCCCCCAAGACCAGCCGCTGCGAAGGGGACTCGGACTGTCATACCATCCGATACGGCGCACGCCTTGCGCCTCGGCCCCCGGCGCTAGCGTGAAGGTCGGGCTGTGACTGAACAACACATCGGTCCGCTCGTCGAAGCCGTGTGTCAGCGGACTCCCCAAATCGACCTTCATGTCCAGGACCGACCCCGGCGTGAAGTACTGCTCTCGGGTCAGCGGCGTTCCGTTCTCGACCAGATGGTTTTGAACCGGCAGCCCCGCGTGATACGCGAGAGCAGCGGAGGACCCGATCGCAACTGCCGTGCCGCCCGCACGCACGAAATCCAAGATCCTCGGCACGGTGCGGTCACCCGAAACGTCACCCATGCGTCGTCGCAATTCCGGTGGGATCGTCGACACATCCGGCCCGCCTCCCCGACCACCACGACCGCCCCGTTCGCCGCCCGCGGTGGCAGGCTCCGGAATCGCGCCGTCCTCGAAGACGAGAACGTCGAACCGATCGAGGTTGCCGGTGTCGAGGTCTGGCGGATAGACGACCTCGAAGTCGAACTCGAAGTCTTCGAGAATCATCCGAGTCCACCCCGACGGCATGGAGCCGCCGTACTCGTCCCAGAGACCGATCTTGACCGGTCGAAGCTCCATGGTGTTGCCGGCGGGACGTTCGGCGACCCCCATGAAGTTCAACCCCTTCTCACGGGCGAGCCGCTCGACCACCGCTCGCTCCGTTTCCAGATAGAACGCCCCCGCGGCGAACGTCTGGCCGCCGGCCGACACTTCGCTCGTGTACCACAACGCGTCGTCCCCGCCAGCGAGTACGCGATTCACCGCAACGAACGCGTCGTTGATATGATCCACGAGATAACCACGCGCGTTTGCCACACCTGCGATTCTCCCTGCAGGGGGAGCGGCCATGACGTCAGGAATCAACTCGAAGGGCCCATCGAAGCCTTCCATGATCCGGTCGAAATCCACACCCATCTGGAAGGCTAGCGTCCAGCCCGTGTTGTCGTACGGGGCCGTGGGAGGCGCACCCGGGTAGGCGAAGTCATTCGGGTGCTGTTGCTTCTCGAACATGTCGAGTACGTGCGGGCGGAAGGCCTGCGCGCCTTTCACGACGTACGAACCAGCAGGATATTCGGTGCCCGCCACCGTGAAGTCCGAGGTGGCTCGGTGCACATCGACTCCGTTGTACAGCAGCGTATTCACGAACTTGGTCGCTGTCAGAAAATCGCGCTGATCCGAGGGGAGGATGAACCCACGAGGATTCCGGTCGGCCGGATCTCGGAGAATCCGCTCCCAATCGGCTCGAGAACCCCGCTCCATCGCCTCCGCAGCCGCGTCGATCTCGAACGGCAGCGTCGTCCAGGAATCAGTGTCACCACGCGCGATCGAGTTCGTGCCCATCTGCCAGATATTGAACAGCAGGTGATCCGCATTTCTCGACGCATAATCGAGGACCGCCCAATTCGCCGTCTGCGAGTACTCGACCGACTGACGGAAATGCCACGGTCCGGGCTCGATTGGGAGCGGTAGGTCGGCTCTTGGCATCTGTTGGCGCGGAAGGAACGGAATTTCGACCGGAGTCGGGTTCCCGATCGTCTCGGTGAGGAGACCGATCATGTTGTGGAAGTAGGGCGTCGTCCGAAGGCCACCGTTCCACCACGTGGAGTAGGACGCGCCGGAACGCATGGTCGTCCCACCCTTCCCTTCCAGCACGAATCGCTGATGCATCCCTGATCCCACCCGGTCCAACGAAGTAATGATCAGCGGATCCAGGTAGTGATTCGGAGGATCCCGGAACGGCGGGGCGAACATGACGGTTCCCTGCGGCCCGGTCTGATGGTGGTTGTACACGATCTGCGGAAACCACTCCAGGTACATGGAGCGATTCATGTTCTGCGTTTCCGCGAGCGCCGCCATGTAGAAGTCGCGGTTGTTGTCGTGTCCGGCGTACTTGTTGTAGAGCGACGGAACTCCCGAGGTGGAGCGCGCCATCGGATCGTCGACGCGCATGTACCAGTCGGACACGAGCGTCATCCCGTCCGGGTTCGCGTGGGTCGCGAGGATGATGACGTCGTCCAGAATCCTGAGCGTCTCGGAGTCGGTATACTCGTTGAGGCGATAGACCATTTCGGTCAGCTGTGCCGCACCGAGGACTTCGGTCGCGTGCAGCCCACCATCGATCCAGATGATGGCCTTCCCCTCGTCTGCCAGGCGCTGCGCATCCTCGCGACTAAGTCCCTCGGCTTTGGCCAGGCGACGCGAGATCTCCTTGTATCGCTCGAGGTTCGCGTGGTTCGCCGGCGATGTGATCACCGCCTGGATGTGGGGCCGACCCTCCTCGGTGAAGCCGATGGTGTCCAACACCATCCGATCGGACTCATTCGCCAAAGTGATGAAGTACTCATGGAGTGCTTCATAATTGAACAGGACGTAGTCGGCTCCGACTTCGTGGCCGAAATGTTCGACCGGCGACGTGACCCGATTCTGAGCCCTGAGGGGTGACACTGCGAGAAGCGCGGTGAGCACCGTCAGGGTGATGGAGACAAGACGTTTCCGCATGACCTTCGACACCTCCACAACAGGAAGCTGATGGACGGGAGGACGGCACCGGATCGCCGACTTGCTGCGGTAGCCCAACCGCGGCGACCTTGGGGTCGGTACTGAGCCTCTCGCGACCTTGGGGTAGTAATGTATAGACACGTAGGGGCGTTATTGGTGTTGAGCCCGCTCTTCGCGGTCTCGATCGCTTCCGACGCCGAAGCCCAGCAGGGCGCCCGGCACATCGTCGCTGACCCACCTGTCGTCGAGGTCACAGTCGGGGCCTCGACGCCCTTGGCGATCACCGTGGTAGACGCGTCCGGTTCGGTCGTGGACATGGCCGTTCGGCTGGCCGCTCCTCGCAGCGCGGTGACGGTCCGTGACGGGCGCGTACAAGGCCTCCAGGCGGGTGTGTTCGAAATCGTCGCGACCGCCGTGCTGCCCGCAGGTGAGGAGGGCTCGGTTGCCTCCGTCCGCATTCCTGTAACCGTTCGCTGGCCCGCGATCGAGCGGGTCGCCGTGACGGCACCGACCGACGCACTCTATGTGGGAACGACGCTGACGCACGGGGCGAATGCCTTCCACGCCGATGGCACCCGACGCGCCGAGATCGAGGTCCTGTGGACGAGTTCGGCCCCGTCGGTTGCGAGCGTCGACGACTACGGTACAGTCACCGCCCATACCCAGGGGACGGTCAGGGTTACGGCCTCGGTGGAGGGCACGACCTCGACCCGTGAGTACACGGTCGAGGCGTTCCCGGCTGAGGGCCTCCGCATTGACGGCGGTGCGGCAACCGCGCGCACAGGCGACGTCCTCCGTTTCGCCGCCGTTGGAATCGGATCGAGGGGCGCTGCGCTCGACGACCTGCCGGTCAGCTGGGCTTATATCTTCATCCCGGACGACTCGATTGCGGCACCCGGCGCACCGGCGATCATGGACGAGGGCGCCTTCGTGGCGGAAGTCCCGGGCCGCTACACGATCCTGGCGATGTCCGGTCACCTCATCGAGAGACGCACGGTCCGCATTTCCCCGAGAGAGTCGGTTCAGAAGATCGAACTTCAAGGTCAGGGCTCGGTGAGCAACGTGCACACCTCGGACCTCTGGGTCTTCGAAGGCGTGGATGGTCGAGACTACGCGATCACAGGAACTTGGGGTGGCGCGGGCTGGGCGTATTTCTGGGATGTCACAGATCCGACCACCATTTTCAAGACCGATTCGCTCCAGATCGACGCACGCACGGTCAACGACGTAAAGGTCGCTCCCGGTGCGCGGTACGCGGCCTTGTCGCGGGAAGGAGCATCCAATCGGAATAACGGGGTGGTCATTCTCGATATGGCCGACCCAGCCCACCCCACCATCGCGAGCACCTTCGACTCCCATGGGGTCACCGGCGGCGTGCACAACCTGTTCGCGACCGACGACTACCTGTTCGCGCTCGCGGGCGGTGACAAGTACGTCATCATCGATGTTCGGGATCCCTACGCACCGACGTTCGTGAGCGAGTACAACCACCCGGACAGCAGAATCCACGATGTGTGGGTTCACGACGGCATCGCGTATTCGTCGGAGTGGCAGAAGGGAGTTGTGATCGTCGACGTAGGAAACGGGCGCTGGGGCGGCTCCATCGAAAACCCCGTGCTCGTAACCAACGTCCCCTATCCCGTAGGTCGGACCCATGCGGCGTTTCCGTACTTCCAGGAATCGACCGGAAAGTTCTACCTCTTCCTCGGCGACGAAATCCTTACGCGGGCGGGCCTCGCATTCGAGGGCTTCGGAAGCGACGACGCGTACGATCCCGCAACCGGACAGGGAGGCGTGCAGTCACCCTCGAGTGGCTACGTGCACATCATCGACTTCACCGATCCCGACAATCCGCAGGACGTCGCTCGTTACGAAGTGCCCGAAGCCGGTACCCATAACCTCTGGGTCGAAGACGACGTTCTCTACCAGGCCTATTACGAAGGTGGGCTGCGCATCGTCGACGTATCGGGAGAACTGAAGGGAAATCTCGCTCGCCAGGGCCGGGAAATCGCGGTGTTCAAGCCCTTCGATCCCCTCGGATACATGGCGAATCAACCGAACGTCTGGGGCCCCCAGCCCTACAAGGGCCACGTCTTCTTCAGTGACTTCAATTCGGGGCTGTGGGCCGCGAAGCTGCAGCCGAAGGGGAGACCCGTGTCCTAGTCGAGTGTCCTCAGCTCGACGGCTCCATCTTCCAGAAGATGATGCCCCCCGCCTGCTGGCCCACCCCGACCGATCCTACGAGCGCGAAGCTCCGTAGGTCGTATACATCGACCTTGCCAGGCTCGGCTC
The DNA here is from genome assembly GCA_027623325.1 of Gemmatimonadota bacterium. GTDB lineage: Bacteria > Gemmatimonadota > Gemmatimonadetes > Longimicrobiales > Gaopeijiaceae > UBA2589. Next base: position 53,823 of record JAQBXY010000008.1, on the reverse strand, counting down.
CCTTCCCTTCCACGCTCACGAAGGCGTACCGGGAATCGGGTGTGATCGCGACGCCGTGGGTAACCGTCGTCGTAGAGGCGACCACGGCGCGGCTCTCTCCCGTAGCGGCATCGAAGAACTGCACCTGTCCGCCGCCCTTCAACGACGAGACCAGAAGCGCGCCGTCCGGCGTGATGCCGAGGTTGTAGGGCGCGCGGCCGGCCGGAAACTTGCGAACGAGTGACCAGCTCGCTCGATCGATGACCAGGATCTCGTCGGACTTGTTGCAGGCCACATAAAGCGTCTGGTTGTCCGGCGCCGGTTGGACCCACGTGGGTGAACAGGTGGGTTCCATGGAATGGGACATACCAGCCATTCCAGGCATTCCCGCCATCCCCGACGATTCGGCCGGTCGCGACATTCCGCTCGGCCCGGTCACGATTTCGCCGACTTGATAGCCCGTGAGTGCGGCCTCCATCCCCGTCGACACCCGGAACCGCCTCGAAACCTCGAACGTGCGCGTATCGATCTCGACGAGTTGATCGTCCATCATACACATCGAGTACGCGTAGAGACCGTCCGGCGAGAGGCGAAGACCGTGCGGCATCGTGCAGGTCGGAATCTGATCGACTTCGACCATGTCCGGAGTGTAGACCACGGACACAGTGGACGGGACGTGTTCCCCATGGAGATTGAAGTTCGCGATGAACGCGTACAGTCCGTCGGGAGTCAGGTCGAGCGTCGCCGGGAAGTTCCCCAGGAGGATCGGGGCGGCCGTCAGCGTGTCCGGGCCCGCAGCAAACTTCCAGAGCTTGCCGTCCGGCACACCATGCGCGGTCGTCATGTAGAGGTGCTTTCCATCCGGCGAGACGTTGAGCCCGTGCGGGCCCTCATTCTCGACGGCCATCTCACCTACGGGCGTGGTCTGATCGATCGAGACCCCCGAGGCATCCAGCTTCACTCGGTGGATCAGGTCGGCCGACTCGGCCCCCACGTATACGTAGTAGGTCGCGCGGGCCGCGGAAGGGCTGGCCGAGGTCGGAGACGGGGCCGATCCTGGAGCCGGGCCACCACAGGCGGCGAGTATGGAAGTCGAGACGATGGATAGCGCGAGGCGGACGTGCATGTGTCGTTGCCTGATCTGAGGAGTTCCGGCGGGTCGGTTGCTGCTGCGGCACTTCGGCACGAATGTTGGGGTCTTCGGTTCACGGGCGCGAGAGGTTCTCACGCTCGTGAAGTAATAATAGGCCGAACCGATGGGACCTTATCAAGGGAGAACCAGGACGATGAGACGCGACTTCTTGTGGGCACTCGCCGCCGTAGTGGCCATCGCCCCGCCTGCTGCTGCCCAGGACGCCTCGCTCCAAGCGGGACTGAGGGTCGCGCGCCTCGTAGCCGAGCCCACTGAGGTTTCCTTCGAGGCCGGGTCGAGCGCTGCGCTCGTGATCCGGGCCGTCGACGCATCAGGTGCCACAGTGGATGCCGAAGTGCGCGTATTCGGTCGTGGTGTGAACTACGACGGCGGTCGGGTCAGCTCGGACGTCGGCGGAACCGCCACCCTGATCGCGTCGGTGGTCCTCCCGGCCGACGCCACTCAGCAACCCGCCACGTTGACCGTACCGATCACGGTCACTTGGCCGGCCGTCGCGAGGATCGAGCTCGATGCGCTGAGTAGCCACAGACTGTACGCCGGAACGTCCGTGCGCTACGGGGCCGAAGCGTACTTCGGGAACGGCAACCAGCATGCCTCGCCCAGCTTCTCCTGGTCCTCTTCGAACGCCTCGGTGGCTACCGTCAACGCACGGGGTAACGTCACGGCTCGCTCTCCTGGATCGGTCACGATCTCAGCTTCTTTCGATGGTGTCCGCGGCTCGGCGACGATCGACGTACCCGCCCTTCCCGCGTCTTCACTCGAGATCACCGGCGGGGCCGACCAGGCCCGTCAGGGTGACGTCCTCACCTTCCAGGCCGTTCTGACGGGGTCGCGTGGTGTCGTGGCCGACGCTCCGATCGCCTGGACCGTGGCCTTCCAACCAGACGACTCGATCAACGCCCCTGGCGCGGCCGGGCTCATCGACGGTGGCAAGTTCGTCGGCGAAGTACCTGGGCTGTACACGGTGATCGCGACGGCGGGAGATTTACTGGCGCGCACGACGGTGGACGTCGCCCCACGGGAAGCGGTCCAGGAAGTTCAGGTGCAGGGTCAGGGTTCGGTGAGCGACGTGCACACGTCCGATCTCTGGATCTACGAAGGCAACGACGGCCGCGACTACGCGGTCACCGGTACGTGGGGCGCCAACGGGTGGGCGTACTTCTGGGACGTCACGAACCCGGCGGCGATCGTGAAGACCGATTCGATTCACGTCGATGCGCGTACGGTCAATGACGTAAAGGTCGCGCCGAACGCACGGTACGCCGCCATTTCGAGAGAGGGGGCGTCCAATCGGCGTAACGGCGCGGTGATCCTCGATCTCGCAGACCCGGCACATCCGGTGATCGCCTCGACGTTCGATACGAACGGAGTTACGGGCGGCGTGCACAACATGTTCGCCACCGACGACTACCTCTTCGCGCTCGCGGGTGGCGACAAATACGTGATCATCGACGTGACGGACTTGGCCAATCCCCGTTACGTGAGCGAGTACAACCACCCGGACAGCCGAATCCACGACGTTTGGGTGCATGATGGCGTCGCATATTCCTCCGAGTGGGCCAACGGCGTGGTCGTAGTCGACGTCGGAAATGGTCGCTGGGGTGGCTCGATCGACAATCCGGTCTATGTGACGAACGTCCCCTACCCCGTCGGCGCTACGCACGCCGCGTTCCCGTACTATCAGGAAGATACGGGCAAGTTCTACCTCTTCCTCGGCGACGAGATCATGAACCGCGAGGGTGAGGCGTGGGGCGGCGCCGGACTCGGCAGTATTCCGGAACAAGGCGGTACTCCGTCCGTCACTCGCGGCTACATTCACATCATCGACTTCACCGACCCCGAGCACCCCGTTGATGTGGCCCGCTATCAGGCCGCGGAATTCGGGACGCACAACCTCTGGGTCGAGGACGACATGCTCTATGTCGCGTATTACGAGGGCGGCGTTCGAACCGTCGACGTGTCGGGGGAGCTCATGGGCAACCTCGCGACGCAGGGACGTGAAGTGGCGGTATACAAGGCTTTCGATCCCAACGGGTATGCGGCCAACGCGCCCATGGCGTGGGGCCCGCAGCCGTACAAGGGCAACCTTTTCTTCAGCGACTTCAACTCGGGTCTCTGGTCCGTCAAGGTGATGCCCAAGGGCCGTCCGATTTCCTGACGTCGAAGGATCGGATTCCGGCTCTGTACCCGTTGATCCCCCGGTAGGAGGACTTGTCCGTTAGCGGACCATGACCACTCTGCTGTTCATTCTCGCGATCACACTCGCGACGTCGTTTCTGTGCTCGATTCTCGAAGCGGTCTTCCTCTCCGTCACCCACTCCCACATCGCCCTCCTCAAGAATCGAGGGGAGTGGGCGGGGGCGTGGCTCGAACACGCCCAGAAGAACGTCGAGGATCCGATCGCGGCGATCCTGACATTGAACACGATCGCGAATACGATGGGGGCGACCCTCGGTGGAGCGGCCGCTGCGAAGGTCTTCGGGGATCCCTGGGTAGCCGCGTTCTCGGCGGCCATGACCTTGACGGTGCTTCTCTTCTCGGAAATCGTCCCCAAGACGATCGGGGCGACCTACTGGAAGCATCTTGCCAAGCCGGCCGCCTACGTCTTGAGCGCGATGATTACCGCAATGAAGCCCCTGCTTATTCCGTTGAGTTGGGTTTCGGGGCTGATCACGCCGTCCGAGGCTCCGCCGACGGTGAGTCGTGCAGAACTCGAGGTCTTGGCCGAAATCGGGCGCCGCGAGGGAACGCTCGACGACTCAGAGTTCTCCGTGATGAGCGCGGTCATTCGGCTGGACGAGATCACGGTGGGCGAGGTCATGACTCCCCGCACGGACATGGTGGGCATTCCGTCGACCGCGTCGATCGCCGAGGCCCAAACCATCATGCTCGATACCGGCCATCTTCGACTCCCGGTCTATCGCGACAATCTGGATACCATCACCGGGGTGGTGCTCGGACGCGATATCTGGCGAGCGCACCGTGACGGCATTGACGATTTGGCCGCAGTGCTCCGACCCGTGCCTTTCGCGCCCTCTTCCAAGCGGATCGAAGATCTGATTCCGGAGATGCGCTCTCAGCTCACCAAGATGGCGATCGTCATCGACGAATTCGGCGGAACCGCTGGCTTGGTCACCCTCGAGGATCTCATCGAGGAGATCATCGGCGAGATCCAGGACGAACATGAGGGTGACGAACCCGTCTCGTTCGAGACGCTCCCCGCCGGGGTCCGGGTCTGGGGCGGGACGTCACTGCGCGAGGCCTCGCAGAAGCTCGGCTTCATCCCGACCGAGGATGAAGAGGAAGGCTTCGACACTCTGGGCGGATTCGTGTTCGGGCGACTGAACCGGATTCCCGTCGTAGGGGACGAGGTCGCCGTAGGGCCCGGCCACCTGCGCGTGACTCAAATGACCGGTCGACGAATCGACTACCTGCTGTTTATCGGACTCAAGTAGTCGGGGCCCCCGGGCAAACGGTCAGGGCGAAGGGCTGACCGCAGACTCAACCGACGGGTCTGGCGACGCCTCGGCGGCGGCTTCTAGCGCCTGTTCCTGCCTTTCCTCGAGCCAAAATGAGATCGCGAGCAGAATCGCCCCGCACGTGATCGCCATATCGGCCACGTTGAAGATGGGAAAATCCCACAACCCGAGGTCGATCGGCCCGAGAAAGTCGACGACGCCGCGGTCCCAGCGGACCCGGTCGTACAGGTTGCCGAGGGCGCCTGAGACGACCAGGGAGATGGACCCGATGCGAAGGAAGTCGCGGCCCTCGGCCTGCTTGTAGAGAACGCTTAGCAGGATCAGAGCGACGATCGTCACCGGAACGAAGAACCACCGAGAGTCGTCGCCGATCCGCATTCCGAACGCTGCGCCCTTGTTGAAGGCGAGCGTGAGCGGCACCAGGCCGCCCAGCATCTCGCTGCTCCGCACGGCCAGCGCCTCGAGCGCCCACCGCTTGGTGATGACGTCGAGCGCCAGAACGGCCGGCAAGGTCAGGCCGAAAATCAGGTGTTTGAGGCGCACGTCTCTCGATCCCTGGGAGGTCCACGGGTGCCGACCAATATCGTCGTGGAACCCGTCCCGTCCATCCTCTGGCGTCGGGCCCCGCTGAGCCAGTCTACGCTTCCGGCCGACCATCGTTCCCCAGAAACCGGCCGGAGCCCGCCGCGCGGCAGCGTGGCAGGCCGTTAGGCGCTATCTTGTTGGGCTTTTTGGCACTTCAGCGACCCAAGACTTTGCTTGACAGCCCAACTCGTGGCCCTGAAGCTTTCATAAGACAGCTTTTGCCTTGCCCGGTCTCGCATCTTCACGATGCGCGGACCGGTTTGTTAACTGTAGAAACAATGCCCCCTCGGATCGTGCAACACAGACGCTCCGGCCTTCTTCGCAGGGTGTTGCTCTCAGCCCTCGCGTGGACCGTATCGCCTCTCGCGGGGCAGGAGCTTCCGCTCCAACGAGAGTACCCTGGGTCGCGGCCCTACGAGTGTCCGGCACCCATCGGGCCCGTCGAGCCCGGCCCCGACGCGAGGGCCCAGGCGGGCCAGCTTGCGTCCGAAGCCAACCAGGCCATGATCCTCGGCGATCTCGAGCGGGTACAGGTGCTCCTCGGGCGAGCCGTGGAGTCGGACCCGACCTCCGCCGACCTGGCCTATCGCAGCGCCCGCGTGCTCGAAGACCTGGGCGAGGTCGAGCCCGCCATGGACGAGTTCTGCCGAGCACTCGATCTGGAAGTCGAGTCCATCGGGATTTTCGACGTCCAAAGCCGCCTCGACGCGTTGTTCGAACTGGTCCGGACCCGAATCCCCACCGAGGCGCGCGATGCATTCGTGTCGGGGCTTACCCTGGCGGATTCGAGCGCCTTCGAAGAAGCAGCGGCCGCGTTCACGATCGCGATCGAAACCGCTCCGGACTGGGGTGCCCCACTCTACAACCGCGCACTCGTGTACGAGTATCTGGGCCGCATTCGGGCGAGTCTCGACGACTATCGGGCATACTTGACACTTGCCCCGAGTTCGATCGACCCGATCGTGGCCATGGTCTCCGAGCGGATCGGATTGCTCGAAGGAGCGGCCTCGGTGGCAACGCCGAGTCCCAGCGGCGCGGCGGTCCTCGGGATCGTACCGGGCATGGGGCACTTCTACATCGGACGGCCGGCGAGAGGGACCCTGACGTTGGCTGCGGCGAGCGGAGCTCTCGCCGCGGGGCTGTTCTTCAAGAAGATCACCACTCTATGCCTACAGGACGTGGCGATCGGCGCGAGCTGCCCATCGGACCTCATCGTAGCCGAGCTGACGGAGAGACCCTACTTCTGGCAAGGCGTAGCCGTCGGGGCGGCAGTAACCGTAGTGGGAGCCATCGACGCTCTCCTGAGCGCGCGCAGGCGGCGCGCTGAGACCGCCACGATCTCCGACCAGGAAGGAAACGCAGGGCCGCGGATCGGGGGGCCGACGATGTCTGCCCGGGGCGGCCAGGTCGATGTCAACTTGATCCGGTTGATGTTCCGCTGAGCATGAGTGCACAGCGGGTCGGGACCCGGAGACTCGCAGGAATCGCGCTCCTCTGCGTGTTGCTGACCCAGTCGTGCGTCCCACGCACCGTCGGCGGAGGCCTCGCGTTTCGTCGGCTGACCGCCGGCTGGAACCACACGTGCGGGCTCACTGCTAGCGGGAACGCCTTCTGCTGGGGACTGAACAGCCAAGGCCAGCTCGGAGACGGGAGTCGCTTGGATCGGCTCGTCCCGACACTGGTCCGCGGCGCTGTCGAGACGCTCGTGGCCGGCAGCGCGCATACGTGTGGCATTAGCCAGGAACAGGTCCTGTGCTGGGGCGGCAATTCGTTCGGTCAGTTAGGCGACGGATCGGCCGACGATCGGTCTCAACCCGTGGAAGTCGAAGGGTTGCCCGGTCCTCCGACGCACCTGGCCGCAGGGGCGGTGCACACCTGCGCCTTGGTCGCCGGCGGGCGGGCCTATTGCTGGGGGCAAAACCTGCAGGGTCAGCTCGGCGATGGGACGACGCAGAATCGCGCGCAGGCGGTGGCCGTTACGAGCGAAATGACCTTCTCGAACATCCATGCTGGCGGCGCTCTGACATGCGCGACGGCGATCGACGGCGGCCTCTATTGCTGGGGCCTGAACCAGAGTGGCCAGGTGGGCGACGGTACACGAGTGAGCCGTTCGGTCCCCACGCGGGTTATTCGGTAAGGCGCGGGCCTACGTCCCCGGACGCGCCAACGCAAATGCTTCGCACGGGGTCGTATAGTCTATAGTTCCCCTGCCCGCGGCCCGCCGCAGGTATTGATCCACGCCCCGGTCACTTCCCGCCCCGCTGGGCGGACGCGGATGAAGTCTTGAATCGCGCGCTGGCCTTCAGGCGAATCGCCACAGTCATCCTCCTTCTCGCCGTACCGGGGAGCGCTTCCGCGCGGCAATTCCAGGCCGAACGAGTCTCCGGTGTCGTTCGAGATTTTGAAAGCGGCGCCACCCTTGCTGGAGTGACGGTCAGCGTCCAGGGATCGGACACTCAAGTATCGACCGACGCGAGCGGCCGCTTCGTGCTGAGGGACGTGCCCGCAGGGACGTGGACGCTCGAAGTCGAATTCGAAGGATACGGGGCGCGGACGTACGCCATGGAGATCGAGCCGGGCGGTTTCGCAGAGGTCGAGATCAATTTGACCGCGGAGCCCGAAGCCGCACCCATGCCCCCACCGAGTTCGGATCCTGCTCGCACCCTGGGCCAGGTCGTCGAAGCGGAGGAGATCGCACGACTGATCGGCTCAGTGCGTAGTCTGGGAGAGCTGATTCAGCGCGCCGCGCCGGGCCTCCGGTCGCGAGAAGCTGCCGGCTTCGTTGGATTCGGGCTTTGCCTCGAATTTCGGGGCTCCTCAGCGCGGTCGGGCACTTCGCTCGTCGTCGGCGGCGACGAAGAGGATTTCAGCTGCCTGCATCCCCGCATCTTCCTCGATGGGATCCAGGCGCAGGACCCCACCTCGATCTACGACCTGAGCGCACTCGCCGACATTAGACGGATTCAGGTGATTCCCTCCGCAGAGGCTGGCGCTCGGTTTGGTTCGGCGCCGAATGGCGTGGTTCTGATCGAGACCCGCTTCATGGCGGCTCGACCGGCGCCGGTGGATGTGGGAGTCGGAAACCCCGTCCCAGGAGCGGGTCAGCCCTTCGTCTCTCGGGCCCGTAGCTCATTCGACTGGGATCAGGACCCCGCAGGGCATCCCTTCGCGCGGACCTTCGTGGGGGCCGTCATCGGAAACGCCATCGGCTTGACCGCGGGGGTGTCGGTCGGGAGGCAATGCGTATTCATCGAGGATCGGACGCTCGACATCGCGTTTTCGTGCGGGAACGCCGGTGTCGCCGGAGTCAGTGCCGCGGCGATCGCCCTGCCCGCCCTCGGAAGCGCGATGGGAGCACATTTTGGCGGGAGGACTCAGCTCTCCACGGGGAAGCTCGTGCCAGCCATGGTGGGGGCGGCCATGGGCGTTCTGCCGGGCTATATCTTCTCGCTTTCGACGGTGGGCGAGGGTGTGCAGACGATGAACACGATCGGGAAGGTATTCCTTGTGGTCGGGACTCCTCTGCTCACCTCCCTGGCCGACAGGATGTTCCGGGGAATGCGATAGGAAGCACCACACCCGAGTCTCCGGGACGGGGGCTCGGACACACCACAGCGGCTTCAGCGTATTGTATAGACGAGATGCCCAGAGTCGCCAGGGAGGCTGTGAATTGGGTCCTAATCGGTCGTTGGGGATGGTCGTTCGAACCGCGTTGGCGATCCTGGCCCTGTCCGGCACGGCGATGGCGGTCGACGACGCGGCCGCGCAGTCCTCCTTGGACCTGAACGGCGTCGTGATCGACGTCGAGACCCGTGCCGGAATTCCCGATGTGATTTTGCACGTCCTCGGCACAGACGTCTCCGCGGCAACCGACGACGAAGGCAACTTCATCATCCGCGGAGTGCCCCCCGGCGTCTGGACGCTCTACGTAGACCACCTTGCCTACGGGACGTTCGAGCACTCGATCACCGTCGCCGAGGACGTACAGCTGACGCTCGAAGTGCGCTTAGCGCCGCAAGCGATCGAGCTGGATGCGCTCGTCGTCGAAGGAGAATCGACGCTCGAACGACGGCAGCGCACGACAGGCGCCGGGATCTGGGAGGTAACCCGCGAGGAAATCGAGCGGGCCTTGGGCACGAGCCGCCACGTGGGCGATCTGATTCGTCAGACCGTGCCCGGCATCCGCATGCGCCAGTCGAACCAATTCGCGGGCCAGGACGTGTGCTTGGAATTCAGGGCGGCGGCCACGATCTCCATCGTGAACGCCCGAGCCTGTGCGCACCCGATGGTCCTGGTCGATGGTGTGCAGGTCGCCGATCCGAACTTCCTCTACGGCTCGATCGGCTTGTCGAACCTTCATCGCATCGAGGTCATTCCGCCCGGATCGGCCGGCGCCCGCTACGGGACCGGATCGCTCTACGGGGTGATTCTGATTGAAACCGCGCGACCGGGGCTGGTCGGATCAGACCGGGACGGTTCGATCTCGTCATTCCCGGGTCGCGAACGACTCACCTTCGACTGGGAGCAAGATCCAGCGGGTCACAGCACGGGCCGGGCCGTGGTGGGCGCAGTGGTCGGAAACGCACTCGGCCTCGCACTAGGTCTCACGCTAGCCCGTGAGTGCATCTCCATCCAGGCCGAACAGATCCAGACCGAGTGTGCGGGCGGACTCAATTTTGCAGCCGGGGCAGCTGCCTTTGCCATGCCGGCCTTGGGGAGCGCTTGGGGCGTTCGATTGGGTGGGGGCACCGACAGTTCGATCGGACGCATCATCCCGGCCGTCGTCGGAGCCGGGATGATGCTTTTGCCGGGTTACGCGTTTTCGATGTCCACGGCGGGCGGGGATGTCCAACTCGTGAACAACATCGGCCACGCCTTCCTTGTTCTGGGAGTGCCCCTCGCCGTGACCGTCGCCGATCGACTCTTCAGGAAGCTCCGCTAGGGACCTCTGCACGAGTAGGGTGACCCGCACGGATCAGAATACGATCTGGACGAACGAGAAGACGTAGCGCAACGTTCCACCGAGTGACATGGTGGCACCCTGGTCGTACGGTTGTTGCCCGCTGTCGAGCTCCACGCGCAGGCGGACCTGGGCGGCCACCGCGTCATGATTGGTCAGCGCTACGATGACGCTACCGAGGCTCGTGAGCGGGATGGTGGCATCGTAGGGAAGATCGATAAAGAACGTGTCAGCCTGTTCCACCACCTGTTGGGGCTCCAAGGTGACATCGTTCAGGATCTCGTAGAAATCGGTGGATACCACCAACTGAAGCGCCACGGGCGCCGTCCCCTCCACGCGCACTCTCGCGGACGTCGGCTTAACGTCAGGCTGCGTTCCGGACGAACACGCGGCAGCGCTGAGGAGTCCTATCAGAAGAAGTCCGAAAGTCCCACCCCTGACTCGATCTCTCGTCATGATCTCTAATCCTCGCTGGTTCATTCGGTTCGGGGTGCGGGCCCTCACCCTCGCACCCATCGTGGTCCTGTCCTGGGCCGGCTGCACTACCCCGGAACAACGTACGTCACCGGTATTCGCCGATGTCGGCGAACCCCTGCCCTCTCTCACAGCCCAAGAGCTTCGTCGCTTCGAAGAAGGCAAAATATTGTTCAGGCACGCCTTCTCTCCGGATGAGGGGCTCGGGCCTCGCTTCAACGAAAATGCATGCAACGCCTGTCACACGTTCCCTGCCGACGGAGGAACCGGGGAGACCTCCGTGACCAAAGCGACGCGCTTTTCGGACGACGGGCGCTGTGATCTTCTCGTACCCCAGGGGGGCGAAAATGTCCGCATCCAGGTCACCCCACACACGCGTACTCTAGGAGGCCTTCCCGCACGTTCGGTCGAGGGCGCGACGCACACTGCTCGCTTCACGATCCCCTTCGTGTTCGGGCTCGGCCTCGTCGACGCCATTCCGCAGGAGTCCCTCGCAGCGCTCGCCGACCCGGATGACCTCGATGACGACGGAATCTCGGGCCGCCTCGGGAGCGACGCGACAGGACGGCCCGCCCGCTTTGGGCGCAAAGCGGACGTGGCGACGCTCGCGGACTTCACCGCCGGGGCCTTCCGCTTGGAGATGGGCCTTACCACGCCGCCCCATCCCAACGACGGACAGGCGGGTGGGCTCCCCCTCGTCCCAACGGGGAGTGACCTCACGGCCGACCCCGAGATCGACGCCGAGGCCCTGAGTCTCGTTGTCGATTTCATGCGTTTCCTTGCGCCACCCGCCCCTGCCGACCGTGAAGAGGCAGAGATCACGCAGGGTCGCGAGCGCTTCACCTCGCTCGGATGCGCCTCGTGCCATGTCCCGGCGTTGAGAGCCGGCCGCCACGAGAGTCGCGCCCTGTCCGAACAATCGATCGCGTTGTACTCCGACCTCCTTCTCCACGACATGGGAGAAGCCTTCACCGGTACATGCGCACCGGGCGCCGAGCTGACCGAGTACCGAACCGAGCCGCTGATGGGAATCCGTTTTCGGCAGTTCTACCTCCATGACGGTCGAGCCAGCCGAGTGATGGATGCCATCCTCCTGCACGGCGGTGAGGCCCAGGGCGCACGGGATCGGTTCGCGGCGTTGGATCGCCTCCAGCAGGAGACCATCCTCCGTTTTCTCAACACCTTGTAGAGCAACCCCCAGAAAGAGAAGGCGGGTGCGGCGCTTGCGCACCGCCCCCGCCGACCAACTCTTGAGGGGCTCACGGACCCTGCCTGAATCCGCGAACCCCCACCAAGTCCCTACATCAGCTGCCCGGCAGCGAGATGTTGGGGTTGCCCTCGTACTCCTCCAACGGCAGCGGGAAGCACGTCGCGGTGCCGTAGTCCCCCCACTGCGCGTTGACGTGTTGACCCGACGGGAACAGGTCCTGCCCACCACGCAGCCAACGGCGCAGGTCGCCGAGACGGTAGCCGGCCAGGAACAAGTCCTTGCCGCGCTGGTTCCGCAACTCGTCGATCAAGGGCTGGCCCGTCAGTGCGACGGGCGCCTGATTCCCGACCGCCCGCCGTGCGTTGACGAACGCCAACGTCGCCGGGTCATCGCCGAGGGCTTCGTACCGATTGTGAAGCGCCTCGAGTTGCGACGCGAACGCGATACTCGAACCGCGCTCGATGAGGGCGGGCGTGCCACCGGCGGCCCGAGTCTGACCGTTGTAGTTGCTCATCATCAAGCTCGCGTTCAGCGTGTACAGCGGCGTGAGCTGGTTATGCCCGAGACGCCAGCGCGCAAAATGCTGAACCCGTGGATCCGTCATGACCGGTGATAGGTCCTGTGTCCCGAAGACACCACCCGCGACGAACTTCGGGTGCACGCCGAGCGAGTGGTTCGCACTGGTCACACGAGCCTGCAGCACGTTGTACACGGACGGATTCTGGTCCGAGTACTCCGCCTCGTACTTGAAGTTGGCCGTCACCTGATCAGCGATACTGATGACCTGGGCCATGTTGCCCAGGTTCAAGTGTGCTCTCGTGAGGCCAACACGGGCCAGATTGACGAGGTCGGCATCGTTCGCCGCCGTCGCCACTGTGAGTGCCTCATTGAACCGGTCCACCGCGAACTGATAGAGCGCCAGCGGCTGGTGGATGACATCCCCTACTGCGACCGTAGCCTCACACATCGCGTCGGCCATGAGAATGTAAGAGTAACCCGCGTACGCCAACGTTCGGGCAAAACGCGCGTCCGTTCCCGGCGTATCCAGCAGCGTGCGAAGCCGACCTGAGATCGAGTCCGCCTGTTGGAGTGCCGCGCTGATCTCCGTGAACATCAAGTCGGCGTCACCCTCATCGAACTGCACGATCCGCTGGTTCAGACGCGCGGTCTGCTCCCAGTTGATCCCGGTGAGCGACTCATCGGTGAACATGCTGCCACGCCAGATGAAGGGGTCATCGAACGCCTCGTCGAAGTCACCCTTCACGGACGAAAGCAGCACATCGATGAGCCCGTCGTCCTGGAGAAGATCTTCGTTCAGCTCATCGGGGTTTTGCACTTCCAAAATGTCACTGAAAGAGCAGGCCCCGAGGCCCGCCAAAGCCAGTCCTATCACGGTCGCTCGTACCGACCGCGAAGACATTGTCCTGATCATTGTCATATCTCCTGGAGGTTAGAACGAGAACCGGACGGCTGCGGAGAACGTCCGCAGCATCGGAATGGACGCATAGTCGGAGCGATTGAAGCCGCCGCCGGCCGTGGAGCTGAAGTTCACCTCGGGATCGGCCGAAGCGAGGCCGACTCCGTCCTCGTCGAACTTGTACTTCGTCCACATCCACAGATTGCGGCCGGAGATCGTGACGCTCGCGCTGCTCACGCCGAGCCGCTCGATCGCCGAGGCAGGCACCTGGTAGCTCAAGGAAATCTCGCGGAGCTTCAAGAAGTCCGCCTCCTTGATCCAGCGCCTCGTCTGGAGGCTCCGAACCACGGCGACATCCGTCGGATCGGCATCCGGACGGTTGATCGTGAACGTGTTCAGATCGATCCGGCTCCGAATCGAGCAGATGGCGCACCACTGATAGTGGCCACCCTTGTAGTCGAGATTCGAGAAGATCCGGAAGTTGTCGAACAGCGTAATCGAGTTGGTGAAACCGATCTCTCGCGTCGGTGCGGACGGGCCGACGTACTCGTAATCCTCAACCGTAGCAGCACCACCCGCGGTAAGGATCGGGGCGCCCCCGGCATCCCGCTCCACATCTCGGCCCCAGAAGCCACCCATCGGGTAGCCCGGAACGTGCTTTTGAGTCTTCGCAAACTCGCCGAAGGTGATCTCCGTCAGCGGAGCCTCGCCCCAGGTAACGAGTTCATTCTTGCTCGTGGTGAAAGCAAGGGTCGCGTCCCACTGAAGCTTGCGGGTGTAGATGGGCGTACCCGAGAGCAGAATCTCGAACCCCGTATTGCTGATCTCCCCCACATTCGCAAGGTGCTCTCCGCTGAAGCCGCTCGACGGAGGATCGGGAACGCCGATCAGGGCGTCCTTCGTGCTCTGGTTGTACCACGTGAAGTCGACTCCCATTCGGCCGGCGAAGAGAGACGCATCGAGTCCGAGTTCGATCTCGGAACCGGTCTCGGCCTTGAGGTCCGGATTTCCGTACGACTCGGGCCGCAGGATGTTCACGATCTGGCCATCGTCGTACGCCACGTTCGGCGCATACGTCCGATCGGCTGAGAACGGGTTCGGCGGATTACCCGCCTGGCCCCACGCGGCCCGCAACTTCAGCTGCTCAATCGAATTGAAGTTGAAGAAGTCCTCGTCACTGATGACGTAGGACAGCTGGGCCTTCGGGTAGACGACCAACGAGAAGTCCCTACCGAACGCCGAGTTGTCATCGACGCGGACGGCCGCCGTGGCGAACAGGCGATTGTTGTAGCCGACCACTTCCTGGACGTAGAAGCCCAGGGAGTTCTGCTCCGAGAACAGCTGGTCGGCGCGGGTCGTGGCGGCCGAACCGACCAGGTTCAGGTTGCCACTGATGAGGCCCTCACCGATCGCGCGGAACGCCTCCGACTTCGACGCGTTGAGCTGCATACCCGCGCTGAATGCCGAATTGTAACTCTCGTTGATGTCGGTGGTGACCGTGCCGGAATAGTCCACCGTCCAGTTGTGGATGGTTGGCGTCCACGAAGCGATGTAGCCGATGCTACGGGGTGCGGACGAGACCGACGCGCTCAGTGAGCCCGGCTCGGTGTAATCCGTCTCACGACGGTTGGTCTGATCCAGCCCGAGCACCAGTCGATTCTGGAACCACGACGTCGGGTTGTAGTTGATCGTCGTACCGAGCGTGTAGCGCTCCGTCCGGGTCTGGACGTCCCACTCGTTGGCGAGCGTCGGACCGTAGTTACGGTAGCCCGGCTCGAACTGGTACACGGCACCCGCCCGACCACGCATTCCATTGCGAAGGATGGAGTTGGACGAATTGTTGGACAGCGGCATGCGCACATGGTTACGTGCGTAGCCCATGTTGACGTTGAAGCTCAGCTCCTGGCTGGGAGTGAAGCCGAAGTTCGCGCGGCCGCCGGTGCGGTTCGAGAAGTTGTTCTCGTAGACGCCCTCTTCGTCGTTCTGCTCGGCCGAGATGAAGAAGTTGAACAGTTCACCGCCGCCACGCGCGGACAGGTTCCGGCCAAAAGTCCGGGCACCGTTCGGGTCGCTGGGAACGACATCGGGGTAAAGCGCCGTGTTCGCACCATTGCCCCGCAGCGCATTGGGGTGGGCAGTCAGTGGATCGAAGGATAGCAGCCCCTCGGTCGTGCAACCCGGAAACGCGGTGCTCGTGACGTTGGCCGCCGTGCAGTTCCAGTACGTGATGGGACGCTGGACGGCCCAATCGGACTGGCCACCGTCAAAGCCCGCGGTCCAAGAAATGCCCTGCTGACCGGAACGACCCTTCTTCGTGATGATCTGAATCACGCCGGATGCCGCTTCAGCGCCGTAGAGCGTCGACGCCGCAGGGCCTTTGATGATCTCGACCGACTCGATGTCGTTCGGGTTGAGGAAGTCCAGCGCGTCCGTGCAGTGCGTCACCGACCCGCACTGGCTGGCAAAACTCGCGGTGCCGCCGCTGACCCGGACACCATCTACGTAAATGACGGGCTCGGAACGACCCTCGAGCGAACCAGCACCACGGAGGCGGATCTGCGATCCGTCACCCGCTGCACCACCGTCCGCGAGAAGCGTGAGGCCCGGCGCACGGCCCTGCAGGAGCTCCTGTACGGACCCTACCGGAACCGCCTCGGTGACCCCACCAGCCTCGAACTTGGAGACCGAGTTGCCGATGGCCCGGAGCTGAGTCTGTCCAGGCGTGCCCGTCACGACAATCGCGTCGAGTTCGAGCGCCGACTGACTCAAGCGGAACTCGACCTGAGCGACCTGCTGCGCGGAGACCGTCACCTGCTGCTCGGACGTTCCGTAGCCGAGGAGGTCGACCCGCACCGTCTGACTCCCGGTCGTGACATTCAAAATGAGGAACTGGCCGCTCTGGTTGGCCAGCGCTCCCGCTCCCGTGCCGAGAACGGACACTTGCGCACCGGATAGCGGGCGCATCGTTACCGCGTCCACTACTTGGCCGCGTATGGTACCTCTCGCCTGTGCCTGCGACTCCGCCGGGGTCACCGCGAGAGCGAAGCTCAGCGCGGAGAACACGGCGAAGCGGGCGGCGACGGTTCGAACAAAACTCATGTTCATACGTCTGACCCCCTCACGTCTGTGAGAAGAGGATTCGGCGCAGCCCCCCATGGGCTACGCGCACAACGGGGCTTCGTGTCGAGTCGGCCAATTGGCCAGGCAGGAACTCCCACAAACCATCCACCCCGGTCACGCATTCCACACCCCCTGATGCAAGGCACCCTGGCTGGTTCCATGCGTCTGGTGCCAGTCGCCCGCTATACAAACGGGCGCACAGGAATATTGGTACATACTCCCTAATGCGAAAGCCTTTTAGGTGTAAGGAAAGTTCCCCTGTTCGCTGGGGGGTGATTCAGCCCACTCTCTCGAAAAGCGAGCCACAGAGCGCGCTAGCGTGGCTTCCTCAACGTGGCCCCGGCGCGCCGACCGCCTCCGCAACAGCACGTGCCACGGCGATCCCATCCATGGCGGCACTCATGATACCCCCGGCGTAACCGGCGCCTTCGCCACAGGGGTAGAGTCCGTCGAGGTCCGGGCTCGTGAGGCTCTCGGGATCGCGAGGCACCCGGACGGGTGAACTGGTCCGTGACTCGACGCCGACGAGTACCGCCTCTTCGCTCACGTAACCGCGCATACGTTTGTCGAAGACCCCGAGAGCCCGTCGGATGCGGTCTGCAAAGCCCAGTCCGACCACATCCAGCACCTCCCCGACGTCGGCGGCTGCCAACCCGGGCTGATAACTCGTCTCGGGCACGGTGGTCGACGCCCGACCGGCCACGAAATCGGTAGCTCGCGTCGCCGGAGCCCGCAGGCCCCCGCCCCCCGCCTCCCAGGCCGCCGTCTCGAGCCGGCGTTGCAGCTCGACGCCGGCGAGCGGTCCGGTGAACCCGGCCTTGAGGGTGTCCTCGACCTCGACACCGACCACCAACCCCGAATTCGCATACGGCGAGTCGCGCCGGGACAGGCTCATCCCGTTGAGCACCAGTTCGCCCGGACTCGTCGCGGCGGGCACGATGAAGCCCCCGGGACACATGCAGAAGCTGAAGACCCCCCGTCCCGACTCGGTGAACGCCAGCTTGTAGGCCGCATTGGGCAATTTCGGGTGCTCCGCGTGCCGACCGTACTGCGTGCGATTGACGAAGGGCTGGGGGTGTTCGATGCGAACTCCGAGGGCGAACGCCTTCGGCTGGAGCGCGACGCCGGCCTCCAAGAGCATGCGAAAGACATCACGCGCCGAATGTCCGGTCGCCAACACTACGACGTCGGCACCCAACTCCTCGCCGGACGCGAGTCGTACTCCGACCACACGGCGCCGGGCTCCCTGCTCCTTCGTCAGCAGCGCCACCACTCGGGTCCCGAAGCGGAAGGTCACGCCGTGCCCTTCCAAGCGTTCCCGAATCGCGGTGATGACTTTGGGCAGCTTGTTGCTGCCGATATGGGGCCGTGCGTCGGTGAGGATCGACTCCGGCGCCCCGTGCAGGGCCAGCACCTCGAGCACGTCGCGGCAGTCACCGCGCTTGTGGGAGCGCGTGTAGAGTTTGCCGTCGCTGTACGTGCCTGCCCCGCCTTCACCGAAGCAGTAGTTGCTGTCCCCATCCACGGCGCCCGACTGGTTCAGCCCCCGCAGGTCGCGGCGGCGAGGCTGAACCGTCTTGCCGCGGTCCAGAACGGTACAGCCGATCCCTCGGCGCGCCAGCTCGTAGGCGCAGAACAAGCCCGCAGGCCCGTCCCCCACCACAATGACCCGGCTGGATCGATCCACGTCCACGGGATGGGGAGTGCCCCGCTCCCTGGGCTCCGGCGCCACCTCGAGGAGGAGCCGGAGCACCACGCGGCCGTGCCGCGCGTCGATCGACCGCTTGCGGAGGGCGAGTTCCGGGAGATCCTCCGGCTGGACGCCGATCCGGCGTGCCGCGTTTCGGCGCACGGCGTCGTCATCGTCAGGCTCATCGAGCCCCAACTCGATCTCGATCTCGGACGGTATCATGGTTGACGGATGGGAACGGGGAATGAGGCGCGGGGCCGGGTCGGCGGCTCCGACAGAGAGACGCTGGCAAAGATCCCTGCCGCCGCGCATTGTAAGCGCCTTGGTCCCCTACCTGAAGGAGCCGCCTCGTGAAGCACCGCCCCGTCACATGCATTCTCGTCCTTCTGGGAGCCCTCGCTCCATTGGCTGTCAGCGCTCAGACGCCCGCCGCAGACGGCGGCACGTTGGGCTTTTATCGCTTCCCCACCCTGCACAACGACGTGCTGGTCTTCGCCGCCGAGGGCGACCTCTGGCGAGTCTCCGCGAGCGGTGGCGTCGCACATCGGCTGACCACGCACGCGGCGGAAGAGCGGTATCCCCTGATTTCGCCCGACGGCGCGACGCTGGCCTTCTCGGCTCAGTACGAAGGCCCGACCGAGGTCTACACCATGCCGGTCGCGGGTGGCAGGCCGACGCGACGGACGTACGAGGCGAGCCCGTCGCTCCCCTCCGCCTGGGCGCCGGACGGCCGCCTTGTCTACGAGACGCAGGAGTACTCGACGCTCCCGCACTACCAGCTCATGGCCCTGGACCTGACCTCGAACACTCGGGAGCGCATCCCGCTCGCGACGGCGACCAGCGCGAGCTACGACGAGACGGGCGACGACCTGTTCTTCGTGCGGCCCGCGTTCCACAACAACGTCACCAAGCGGTACGTCGGCGGCACCGCCCGGGACGTGTGGAAGTTCGGCACGGACATGAACGAGGCCATCGAACTCACGGGCGACTTCGACGGTGAGAGCCACTCCCCCATGGCGTGGCAGGGCCGCGTATACCACGTGACCGATCGCGACGGCACCATGAACCTCTGGTCGATCGACGAGAACGGTGGTGACCTGCGGCAGCATACGCGGCACTCAGGTTGGGACGTGCGCAACCCCCGCCTCCAAGGCGGCAGGATCGTCTACGAGGCGGCTGCGGACATCTGGATCTACAACATCGCGTCCGCATCAAGCGCCCGAGTGCCCATCTCCCTCGCCTCGGACTTCGATCAGCTGCGCGAGAAGTGGGACGACAACCCCATGCAGAACCTGTCGTCGGCCCGGCTTCACCCTCAGGGCGAGAGCGTGGTGCTGACGGCCCGTGGCCGCACCTTCGTGGCGCCGGTCCACGGTGGGCGCATCGTCCAGGCGTCGGCGGCGCAGGGGGTACGCTACCGTCACGTCATGTTCATGCCGGACGGAGAGACGCTCATCGGGCTCTCGGACGATTCCGGGGAGATGGAGTGGAAGACGATCCCGGCAGACGGTGTCGGAGAGCGACGTCAGGTCACGACCGGCGCCGAAGCGGAGCACTCTGCGGGCACGGTGTCACCGGACGGGAAGTGGATCGCCTACGACGATACCGAGGCGGATCTGTGGGTCGTCGATATCGCGACCGGCGCCAAGACGCTCGTGTCCGAGGGGAAGAACGGGGTCACCACCTTCTCGTGGGCTCCCGACTCGCGCTGGCTCGCGTTCGCTGAAGCAGCCGACAACACGTTCTATCAGCTCAAGCTCTACAACGTCGCGACCCGGGAACGGGCGGTCGTCACGAGCGACCGAGTGAATAGCGTATTTCCCGATTGGGACCCCGAGGGTGATTTCCTCTACTTCCTGTCCGACCGGAACCTGGTCTCGCTCGTCCAGGACCCGTGGGGCCCGCGCCAGCCGGAGCCCGTCTTCGACAAGCAGATGGAGGTGTACCACGTCGCTCTGCGGCCAGGGCTGCGCTCGCCATTCTCACCGGACGACGAGCTGAACTCTTCGGAGGAGACGGGCGACGCGGCGACGACCGACGAGGCCGCGAGCGAAGGAGCCCCGATCACCATCGAGACCTCCGGACTCGCCCGCCGGGTGAAGCGTGTCCCTATCCCCGCCGGCAACTACTCCGGCCTCGAGACCAACGGCAAGGTGCTCTTCTTCTCCGGACGTGACGCGGACGGCGAGGGCGGCACCCGCCTCGAAGCCGTCGCGATCACGAACGACGACCCCAAGGTCGTGACCGTCGCCGAGCGCGTCGCACGGTGGGAGCTCTCCGGCAACGGCGAGAAGCTACTCGTCCAGCAGGCCGGCAACATCGCCGTGATCGACGCCCGGGCCGCAGCCGCGGGCTCTCTCGCCGAGCATCAGGTCGACCTATCGAACTGGGCCTTCGCCTTCGACGTGCGTGAAGACTGGCGGGAGATCTACCGCGACCTCTGGCGACAAGAGCGCGACTGGTTCTACGACCGGAACATGCACGGTGTGGATTGGGAGGGCGTGTACGACAAGTACATGGCGCTCGTGCAGCGCGTCACCACGCGGGACGAGCTCAACGACGTGATCGGGCGGGTCGTCGGAGAACTCTCGGCTCTGCACACGAGCGTCTCCGGCGGCAATCTGAGATCGGGAGACGACAGCGTCAGCGTGCCGTCATTGGGTGCGCGCCTAGTGCGGACCGCCTTGGGCGACCGCATCGACTACATCTACCAGACGGATCCCGACTATCCGGACGAGATGTCTCCACTCGCCGACCCCGACCTCGGCATCTCCGAGGGAGATGTGATCACTGCCGTGAACGGCCGCAGCGTGCTGGAGGAAGTCGACATCGGCGCGCTGCTCCGCAATCAGACGCGTGCAGTGCGACTCGAGGTGCGTGGGCAGGGAGGAGCGACTCGTGAGGTCATGGTCCAGCCGACCACGCGCGGGAGGGCTCTCCGCTACGCCGACTGGGAGTACACGCGCCGGATGGAAGTCGAACAGGAGGGCGCAGGCGATATCGGGTACGTCCACCTGCAGGCGATGGGAGGCGCGAATCTCACCGAGTGGTATCGGCAGTTCTATCCCGTGTTCGATCGGCAGGGTCTGATTCTCGATGTGCGCCGCAACAACGGCGGCAACATCGACAGCATCATTCTCGAGAAGCTCATGCGTCAGGCTTGGATGTACTTCCAGAGCCGGTCGGGGGTGACTTCGTGGAATATGCAGTACGCCTTCCGGGGCCACATGGTCGTGCTCATCGACCAGAACACCGCGTCGGACGGGGAGGTCTTCGCGGACGGATTCCGCAGGCTCGGCCTGGGTGAGGTGATCGGCATGCGGAGTTGGGGTGGTGAGATCTGGCTCTCCAACAACACCCGGGCGAGCGACAACGGGCTGGCCCGCACGCCGCAGACCGGAGTGTTCGGGCCGGAGGGCGCGTGGCTCATCGAGCAGATCGGCCTGATCCCGGACATCGAGATCGACAACCTTCCGCACGCGACGTTCAACGGCGAGGACGCACAGCTCGAGGCTGCCATTCGGTATCTACAGCAGAAGATCGCGGAGGACCCGCGGGCCGTGCCGCAGCCGCCGGCCTACCCGAATCGTGGCTTCAACTATCGGGCCCAAGACGGTGCGGGCACCGGAGGGAGGGGCCCGGGGGGCGGCTGACTTCGCTCCACCGCGCTCGCGGCCCCCTCCCCCGCAGAACCCATCGCGCCGCTAGCGTATTGGCCATGGGAGAGGACGTGCGCATACCCGTCGGTACTCGCGCATCCTCCCATTCCCCACTACCCGTGTGTTCATGGTCCGTCGCATACTCTTCGTCCTCCTCGCCGTCCCCGGCGCGCTCATCGCCCAGATCCCGCCTGGCGTTCAGGCCGAGCGGGCGGACTACGCCCAATGGCTGCAGACGTCGCCATCATCCCCTTATGCGGCGGTGTTCTTCGGGGCGCTGAGCGGTGAACTCGTGTTCGGGCCGGGCGCTCAGGCGGCGCTACGTCGGGCGCCGGCGGCGACGCTTTCCCAAGGCGCCCGCGGCCTCGGACTGGTTACCGAAAGCGGTCCCCGGCCGGTGCCGCGGAACCGTGAAGTCACGCTGGGCGACTGGCGGCTGCGGGTGAGCCCGGTACCCAGTGGCGACATGGTGACCGTCTACGCTCCCATGACGGAAGAGGTGGATCATCCCGGGTGGTTTCCCTACCGGGCGGACCTCGTCGTAGTCGGCGAATTGAAGCGCCCGAGCCGTGCGGACGAGCGAGCCATACTGGGCCTCGATGGAGTCGAGATCCGGGCCTCTCTTGCCGGGACCTTCACTGCCCGTGTGCTCTCAGAGGACGTGTCGCTCACCGCCTATCGCATTCCGGTGCCGGGCTCCGAGGAAGAGGAGGTCACCGTCTTCTACCGGGACGGCACCAGTGGAGCCGAGACGTATCCTCCGGGGCGATTCGCGGTCCTGCTACCGCTGGGCGGCGGACGCTATCGGCTGGACCTGAACCGTTCCCGTAATCCCTTCTGCGCGTACAATCCCCGTTTCCCCTGTCCTCTTCCCTGGCCTGGCAACACGCTGCAGGTCCGGGTGGAGGCCGGCGAACTGTACAAGACGGCCAATGACTGATCCCATGACACGTGCTTCGTTTCGAGTTCTCGCAACCCTTTGCCTCGGTGCAGTCGCCGGTTGCGGTGGTGATGCGCAGACCACACCTCTGGACGGGCTGGCCGGATCCTGGCGCGCGCAGGTGGATGTGGCCGGCGGCCCACTGCGTTTCCAGGTCGAGTTGTCGGAGGGTCCGCCATCCGGTGTTCTTTGCAACGGTGGCACGTGCGAGCCCTTCTCGGCCGTCCAGCTGCTGCCGGGGGACTCCGTGTTGCTCGAAATCGGCGACTACGCCGCGGCGATTCGCGCGAGCGTCACCCCGGACTCGCTCGTGGGCTTTTACCGGAACGTCGGCAACCGCGGACCCCGCACGATTCCGTTCCGGGCGTCACGCGGAAGTTGGCCGGCCGAGCCACCACCGGCAGAGCTCACCGGACGCTGGGACGCGATCCTCACGCCGGACGGGACCCCGAGTCCGCGCGTGCTGGAACTGCGTGCGACCGAGCGGGGCCTGGAGGGCACGATCATCGCCAACTCGGGTGACTCGGGCCTGTTCTGGGGTGGGGTGCGGGATGGGCGCTTCGACATGTCCCACTTCGACGGGTCGTTCGTGTACATGCTGACGGGCGCGCTCGACGGCGACACGCTTCGGGGAACCTTCCACGCCGGCCTAACCTCCCAGCGGCCGTTCGTCGCGGTGCGCTCCACCGGAGCGCCTCACCTCAAGGCTCCCACGGAGATCGTCTCGGCCGACACCACGTCTACCTTTACCTGGGACTTCCCGGATCTGGACGGCAACTTCGTCACCAATGAGGACGAACGCTTCCGCGACAAGGTGGTCATCGTGGAGATCTTCGGGACGTGGTGTCCGACGTGCCACGACTCCGCTCCCACCCTAGGGGAGATCTACGATCGATTCCGTGACCGCGGCCTGGAGATCGTCGGCCTGGCCTACGAAGTGACGGGTGACCCGGAGGTCGATGGCCCCCTCGTGCGGCGGTTCGCAGACAAGTTCGGCATCGAGTATCCGCTGTTGCTCGCGGGGGTCAACGACGACGACTCCGCACGGGACACGCAGCCCCAGCTCCAGGGCCCCATCGCCTTCCCCACGATGATCTTCATCGACACGTCGGGCCGAGTGCGACGCGTGCAGGCGGGCTTCTACGGACCCGCGTTGGGCGAAGTGCACGAGGAGCTCGAAAGGGAGCTCATCGATTTCGCGGACCAGCTGCTGAAGGAGGCGGGACGCTAGCGGTTCCGCATGTGGTCCGCCATCGCCCGGAAGCGCTCGCGTAGAAACTCGCGGAGCACCGTGGACATCTCCTGCTCGTCCAGCGCGAGGTCCATGCAAGCGAGCCACGCATCGCGCTCCACCTCGCCGATAGGGAACGGAAGATGCCGTGCGCGAAGCATCGGGGGGCCGAAGCGTTCCATGTACAGGGCCGGGCCGCCCATCCAACCTACCAGAAACAGCCGGAGCTTCTCCCGCGACGAGTCGAGGTCTGCGGGATGCATGGCCCGGATGCCCGCCGCCTCTGGCGCTGCATCCATGACATCATAGAAGCGATCCACCAGGCGGCGGACGGCGGGCTCACCGCCGATCTGATCGAAGTGGCTGACTGGGGGGTTGGGCATCAACGACCGTCCGGCCCCCTCACTTCTTGGTGCGATTCGACACCCGGGTGAGCAGCCTCTTAGCCCACACGAACTGCGTTCCCAGGACGGACAATCCGAGCGTGACCACGGTCATACCGACGGTGGGGAGAACGAGCAGCGCGGTGCCGAACAGGATCACCGTGGAACCAACCACGAGGACGACGCTCCGGACTGCGATCCCGACAGTCATTCTCATGAGCGACTCCCGCTCGGACTCGACAGGCGACGGCAGGGAATGCGGAATAGGAACGACGATCGAGGCGAATACACCGGCGGTGATGGCTCCGATTACGACGAGCAGCGACAGGCCGATGGGGATGTGTACGTGATTGAGCATCAGCATCTTGAAGCCGATGAACGCGAGGATCAGCACGAGGCTCGGACGTAAGAACCGGAAGTAGCCCAGGATGGGCGCCAGCGCGAAGTAGAGACTGCGCAGCCCGAGGATTGCGAAGGTGTTCGAGGAGTAGACCAGGAAGGGGTCGCTGGTCACAGCGAAGATCGCAGGGACTGAATCCACCGCGAAGAGAACATCCGCGGACTCGACCATGATCAGTGCGACGAAGAGCGGGGTAACCGCGCGCTTCCCGCCCTCCGACACGATGAAGCGCCCTTCGCGAAGACCGCTCGTAACGGGCACGACCCGTCGCACGAGTCGCACGAACAGGTTCCGCTCCGGATCGATGAGCCCTCGGTTCTTTGTGGAACACCCCGAGGTCGAGTGCGAGCAGTCCGAGGATCAGAGCGATGAACGCAATCCAGATCGTGATGGCGATGGTGGCTACTCCGGAGGGGCGGTCAAGCGCTGCCCCGCTCTTACCTTGGGCCTTCCGGCCCAGAGGACGAGTGCGAGGCAACCCAACAATAGTACGAGTACGGTATAGTACGAGTACGGTCAGGTAGGCGGATCGCTCAGAATATCACTGAAAGATCCGCGTCAGCTCAATGAGCTGTCCGATCTGACAGATGCTCGCGAGGTCGGGCCGGGGGTCGGCGTCGTAGTTCACTACCAGCCCGTCGACCCGAAACGCTTCGGGCAGGTTGATGGGTTCAAGCACGCCCGTGGCCGAGCACTCGTTCAATTGGACCCTCATTGCCGGACCTCGATGCTAGTCGGCACCCTTCGACTCGATATCCGTGTGCAGTTCGACCAGCTGGGTTGCTTCCGGTTTCGGCGGGCAGGCACCAGGTCACGCATCGAATCCAGCTTGCCGAAGCACAGCAGGCGATCGTTGACCTCGAGGACCCTCGTACCCTTGGGATTGGGGATCACGTAGGCGGCGCGTGCTGTACCAACGGGGTGCTCTGGAAAGAATCGCAAGCTTCAAAGGGTGGCTCTCGGCATCAGGGACGTGGGGCGCGCTGCAGGGCGTTGCTCTAGCGTCCTTGAATCTAATTCGAAGAGATCGGCGGGATGCTGGGGTCGAGGAAGTGCGGGACATCGAGATCCCGTAGAAATGCCTGATCGGCGCGGTCATTCGCGGCGAGGACTTCGTGGCGCCGTGTTCATGGGGCCAACCGACGCGATCAAACAAGCGTACGACGCGTTCCTCAAAGGCGTGATGGCGTCGACGCCTCAGGCGGTTTCTCGCTAACGGACTTCCATAACGACAAGAATCGGCCGATGGTCGGATGCGAGCACCTCCTCGATCACGCGGTGCTCGATGACCACGAAGGGACGGCGCCGGTTCCCCGTCACCGTGCCCGTACGCCACATCATAAAGTCGATCTCGCGGCTCGGCGCGACCGACGGATACGTGAAGACCGGCTCTCGCTTCGGTGGGACCGTCCACGATCCGGCGAGACTCCGCACCACGGCGTCGTCCGGCACACCGTTGAAGTCGCCGGCTAGGATCACGGGGTGCGGGCTGGTCGTGTAGCGGTTGGTGAGGGACTCGGACTGAGCCATTCGCTCCTCGATCGACCCTGCGAGATGTACCGAAACGATCGCGAGCGGAGTGGTCGGCGGTCCAGAGGGGGTTAGGTCCACAACCACCTCGAGCACGGCCAGTGCGCTCCCTCCGGCCGGAGGGACCGGGACTGTCTCCATCGAGAGCACCGGCAGTCGGGAAAGAATCGCGTTGCCGTAGAATCCGCCTTGGAAGGCTCGGTGCGGGCCATGGAAGCCCTCGTAGCCTAGCAGTCGGGCCAGGACGGCGACCTGGTCGACGTCCCCGGTCCGTTCCGCCCGGTCGTCGACCTCCTGCAGCGCGATGACGTCGGCGTCGAGCGCGCGCAGGACATCCGCGATCCGTTCGAGGTCGACCCTGCCGTCCATTCCCTCACCGTGTCGGATGTTGTAGGCGACGATGCGGACGATCGGCTGACCGGCAAGCGGTTCCGCGAGAAGGGCCACCATGAGCGGAGCGAGTGCGGCGGCTAGGTACCAGGTGCGCACGAGTGTGGGGCGGCGGGGCGCCGTGGCCCGCGATGACGTGCTGTGTTGCGGCCGGGTGCCCGGTCGGCTCACGGTGTCGATACTAGGGACATATCGGCGCGGTGCCGTTGACCGTGCCAAGCAACGAACACGCGGCCGCCGTCACGGTCCCGCTGTTGTTCAAAGTCCCGGCTACCTGGAGCGTGAAGGTGCCGGAGACCGTCGCAGTCAGGCCTGCATTCACGGTAAACGAAGCTGCGATATCGAAGTCGTTGGATACTCGCAGGTTACGCACCATCGCCACTCCCGCCACGTTCTGGATCTCGAGGTCCCAGAACCGGCTCTGACCCGCTCCGTTGAAGTACGTGTCGATCGTCTGGGCCGCGGTCCCGTCGAGTATCGTCCGGTGGTTGCCCGTCGCCGCGAAGTTCTCACCCCCGCTCGACCACGACGTGAAGTTGCCCGCTACCCGCAGCACCCCGTCCGTCAGCAGGCCTGAGGTGGAGCCGCCGGGATGAGTCATCGTAGAGGGTCCGTCTTCTCGTACCGCGTGAGGCATCCGCCTCTTACACGCTAAGCCCATGCCCCCCCTCACGCCAACACTACTATCCACCTGCGCAAGTGGTCGGCGCGCGACTCAGCCTGTCCTACAACCCTCGCATCGACTCCGGCCGCAGCGGAATTTCCCCCGACAACGCCGCATCAATCGCCGCCACCAGGCGCTCCCGGTCTTGGGGAAGACTCCCCCCAAGCGGCACATAGTTCGAGGCGTGATTCGTCCTGAAGAGTGCGGCCGATGGGCGCGCCTCGTCGATGATCGTCCGCAGCTCGGTCAGCAGGCCGGGCACATCGGGCAGCTCGAAGCGCCCCTTGTCGACCATGCGTTGAAGTGGCGTGCCCGGAATGATGGTCAGCGTCAGCGACGCGAGGTACTCGGGATCCATCTCGGTCACCAAACGAGCGGTTTCCCGCGCGTGCTCCCGGCTGCGCTCCACACCACCTGCGCCGAGCAAGGTGATGACGCTCAGCTGCAGTCCGGCGGCGTGCGCTTTCTTCGCGGCATCGACGTGATCCTGGAACGTGCCGCCCTTCACGAGCCGGCGAAGCGTCTCGCCGTCTCCGGACTCTGGGCCAATGTAGAGGATGGTTAGGCCGGCCTCTCTCAGCAGCGTCAACTCGACGTCGGTCTTCGCT
This sequence comes from Gemmatimonadota bacterium, assembly GCA_027623325.1. Taxonomy (GTDB): domain Bacteria; phylum Gemmatimonadota; class Gemmatimonadetes; order Longimicrobiales; family Gaopeijiaceae; genus UBA2589. Next base: position 25,951 of record JAQBXY010000008.1, on the reverse strand, counting down.
ATTACGTTGCCCGCGGTCGCGTAGCACCCCACCTGACGTAGAAGCGGAAACGCGTCCTTCAATGCCCCCAGAAGCGTCACCCAGCGTTGGACGCCCATGACGAGCGCGTCCCCATCTGCGACGAAGACTTTCTCCACGTCGGCGTACAGGCGTCCGGCCACGGCAACGTCCTCGAGCACTTCCTCCATCGCCCGCTCGCGGAAGTCCACGCCGCGATACATGTCGCAGTAGGTGCACAGGTTGTGCGAGCAGCCGATGGTCGCCTGCACGACGTAGGAACGCGCCTCAGAGGGCGGCCGGTAGACTTTCCCTTCGTATCGCATGTGGGAATGTAGACCGCGTCGGCCTCAAAACGTCCAGTGCGTTGCCTGGCTGGCCACCACGATCCACGCCACCAGCATCCCGCTGAGAAACGCCCCCACCCAGATATGACCCGTGCGCTCGTGGAAGTACGCGGTGACCACGGCCACAATCGTCATGATCGGCAGGAACTGAAAGGCGATGATGCTCCACAGCGGCTCGGAGGGGATGGCGAGCGTGCCGCCCAGAAAGAGCGGCACATATTGCCAAGTGATCAGGGCCACGAAGCCGAGTGTCGACACCGTCACGGCTCGCAACATCGTGCCCGTTGGGCTCCCGTCTCGCCTGAGCTGTCCGGAGAGCACGGCGCCGTAGACGCCGAAGAAGACGACGAACGGGATTAGGTACACGAGCGCCATACGCAGGTGGAGCAGGCTCATCGGCTTCACCGCAAAGACCCAGAAGCGGTAGTCGGTCGTGAAGATGGCCGCAGACAGTGATAGGCTGCCGTAGGCGGCAGCGGTGATGAGAAGAGCGAGAACGAACGAGCCGCCTACCCGACCCCAGAGGATCCGGCCGTCCCACGTCAGGCCGTAGTCGTCCGCCGTTGCGCCCGCCGCGCGGCCTGACGTCAGGTGCCACACGGCGAGGAGGGCCGCGCTGATTGCCCCGTTCAGGAGCGCCCAGACCATGATCTGATTGGTGATGCTCTGCGCGAAGAACGCACTCGGGGAGAGCGCGGCACCCATGTCTTTGAAGGGAAAGAGCGTGACGGCGGGGAGCATCGCAAAAAGGAGAGCTGCGACCCACCATGCGCCCCCACGAGCGCCCCGCGCCGGAGCCGGAGGGCCGACGATCGGCTGGAAGACCGGCTGAGCGAGCAGCGTCGCCCCGACTCCAAAGAGCAGGACGATCATGCCGACGAGCGCCACAAGGGTTCCGAGCTCCTTCCAGTACCAGATCTGGTCGCCCGGCTCGCGAGTAGACTCACCCTCAAGCGTAGTCTGGAACCAGTCCACGGCGTGGCCGATCGCAACGCGCGAAAAGTGGTCGGCTGGATGGGTCACGGGCGGCTGATGAAAGACCCTGGCCGTGCCATCGGCCAGGGATCCGTAAAGCCGACCGGGCTCTACCGGGTCCGTGGTGCCGAACGCAGCCATCAGCTTCTCTCCTGCGGGTACGTCGCCGGGCACTGATGTGCCCCACATGAGCGCGGAGAATTCGTCGTACTTCGAGAAGACCACGGCCAGGTTCCGCGGATACTCTGCCGTCGCGTCGGGTGCACCCGAGGTGCCGGTGGAGGAACCCTCGATCACCACGGCTCGGTAGTCGTCGGGGGACGAAGCGGCGGCGATCAGGACCGCCCAGCCACCCATCGAGTGCCCCTCGAGGCCGATGTTGTCCCGGTCGACGAAGTCGAGCGACCGAAGGTAGGCGAGCCCGTCCGAGCCCCCGAAGCTGTTGGCGAACGCGGGCGGATCCGAGTAGCCGTGCCCGGTCTGGTCCATGGCCAGGACGACGAAGCCGCGGCGCGACAGTTCGATGGCGAAGCCGTCCTGTGTCTCGCGCGAGTTGATGTATCCGTGGACGGCCAGGATGGCCGGTGCCTTCGCATCCGGGGAGGCGCCGGGAGGAACGTAGAGCAGGGCACTCATCGTGGTTCCGCCGGTCCCATGCCATCTCACGTCCCGGACGTCGATCCGTCCGCCACCCGTCTGGATGCCCCACGCGAGGAGATCTCCTACGAGGATCAGGAGGACGGCGATCACGAGGGTCCGCAAAGGAGTCGCCGCCCGGGCGAAGTGTGTCAGACCCCTTGGGCTCATGGAGCGAGGAGGCCGAGCAGGATGCCCAAGAATCCGTTCGAGCGGCGTAGCATGACCCGGTCGCCCTTCCACTCGAGCGACGAAGTGCGCGACAACGGGGTCGCTAGCACGAGTGTGCCAAGCAAGAAGGCACCCAAAGCGAGGCTCCATGGGATCCGCATCTCGGGGCGCACGAACATCAAGAGGCCGGTGGACATCCCGAGCGGCGGCAGAAGGATCTTGCTCACTGTCACTGCCGTTCGCGTCTCACGAACTCGCCACGCCAGGACCGCTGCGGCACCTACGAAAGGCGCCAGAACAGGGACGATTTTGAGGGCAGGAACCATCCTGGAACCTAGCGCGCGCCCCCATCATCATGAATCGTAGGGCACGATCCGATCCATGAACGCTCGAGTGCTCGTGTTTTCCGCCATCACGGCTCTCGTCTCCGCCTGTTCCGGCGAGCCGGTCGCCGAGGGTGTGCCGGACCGAGCTGAATTCTGTGAGCCACTTCGGGGGGCGTTAGCAGGAGCGCTGGGCCGCCGCAGCAGCTCACCAGGACAACCGCCCCATCAAAAGAGTCCCGTAATCACTCCGTCGCGCACATCCACGTCCATGGCCGAGGGCTCGGGCCCGAGACCCGGCATGGTCATGATGGAGCCGGTCTTCGCCACCACGAAGCCGGCACCCGCCGACGCGGTGACCTCACGCACGGAGATGCGGAAACCCGTGGGGCGTCCGAGGAGGGACGCGTCGTCCGAGAAGGAGTACTGGGTTTTGGCCACGCAGACCGGAAAGGAGCCGAGTCCCGCAGCCTCGAGTCGGGCGATCTCTGCCGCAGCCTTCTCCTCCACGTCCACTCCGTCGGCGCCGTAGATCTCGCGCGCGATCGTCTCGATCTTCGCGGTGAGGCTGAGGTCGTTCGGGTACAAGGGCCGATAATCCGCCTCGCCCGACTCGAGGATCGCCCACACCGCATCCGCCAAATCGAGGCAGCCTGATCCGCCGCCGCCCCAAGGGTCGGCCACCACCGCCGAGACGCCGAGCGCCTCGCATCCTTCGACGACCGCCGCCACCTCGGCTTCGGTGTCGGTAGCGAAACGGTTGATCGCGACGACCGGAGGGACACCGAATTTTCGGACGTTCCGGACGTGGCCCGCGAGGTTGGCGAAGCCGCGCTGCACCGCTTCCACCGATTCAGTGGCCAGATCCTCCTTGGCTACGCCGCCATTCATCTTGAGGGCACGCACGGTGGCAACGACGACCGCGGCGCCCGGACGGAGGTTCCCGAAGCGACACTTGATGTCGAAGAACTTCTCCGCGCCAAGATCGGCCCCGAAGCCTGCTTCAGTGACCACCACGTCCCCCAGCGCGAGGCCGGCCCGGGTGGCGGCGAGCGAGTTGCAACCGTGCGCGATATTCGCGAACGGCCCGCCGTGCACCAGCGCCGGCGTCCCTCCGAGGGTCTGCACGAGGTTGGGGTCCATTGCGTCCTTCAGGAGCGCGGTCATCGCTCCAGACACGCCCAATCCTTCGGCACGGATGGGCTCGCCATCGCTCGTGTATCCGATGATGATCCGGTCCAGGCGGGCCTTCAGGTCGTCGAGTCCGTCGGCCAGGCAGAAGATTGCCATCACCTCGGAGGCCGCGGTGATCACGAAGCCGTCCTTTCTCGGGACGCCGGACTTGGGGCCGCCCAAGCCGACCTCGATGTGCCGCAGCGCCCGGTCGTTCATGTCGATGGCGCGCGGCCAAGTAATGGCAGTCGGGTCGATGTTGAGCGTATTCGGGCGGAAGAGATGGTTGTCCAGCACGGCGGAAAGCAGCGCGTGCGCCGAGGTGATCGCGTGGAAATCTCCGGTGAAGTGGAGGTTGATCTCCTCCATCGGTACCACCTGGCTGTACCCGCCCCCGGTCGCTCCCCCCTTCATGCCGAACACAGGGCCCAAGCTCGGCTCGCGTAGGCAGAGGACCGGATTGCGACGCCTGAGCGTCAGAGCATCGGCCAAGCCGACGGCGACGGTCGACTTACCCTCACCGGCCGGCGTCGGGCTGATTCCGGTGACGAGAACCAAGTGGCCGGTCTCCCCACCCTTGGCCTTCACCACCTCCAGCGGGATCTTCGCCTTGTGATGCCCGTAAGGCACGATGTCGGTAGGCGCGAGTCCGAGCTTTGCCGCGATTTCACTGATCGGGCGCAGCTCTGCACTCTGGGCGATCTTCAGGTCTGTGTTCACGTTTGATGGGGTTGAGGCTCGATTCCTCGATCCGGCAGGTGGGGTCGCCGAACCCGTGACGGGCCAATTTGGACCGGATCCACGGTTTCGCAAGCGGCTGCCCAGGGGGCCGCCGCATCGGAGTCGCACTCGGCGAAAAGATTTTCCTTGCACGAGCGGGGGGCCCGGTTGTTGCGTTGAACAGGGCCGTGCGCGGCCCGATATGCCCCCCCAGATCGGTGTCGGACCCTTGGTGTTCATTGGATCACGCGGCGTCGTGAAGACGCATACGCGCGGCCTGTTTCGCTGCCCGCGATGTGATGCTTCACGAGCCTACGCTCATCGGCGCATCCGCCGTTTCCTCGTCTTCCTCTTCGTGCCCGTAGTACCGCTGGCGGGTGAAGAGGAGTTCGTTCAGTGCGGCTTCTGCCGCCGCGCGTACAAGCCGTCGGTGCTCGAGTCGCAGGAATCAGACGCTGGTGTGCACGCCCGCGTCGACGCCGAGGTGTCCCGTAGAGGCGAGCAGGATCGCACGGCCCCCGCGTCGGTGCTGCTCATGTGGGACGCCGAGGGGGATAACACGGGCCCGCTTTGGCGGCGCCGAAGGACCTAGCGCCTCAGTTACTCCCTCTCCGCTCGCGAATGATCTCGAAGAAGTTCCTCACGGAAGAGCTCTCTGCCGTTTTTCGCCCAGACCGGTGTGAATCCACCATCGCTCGACACCTGCCATTTGCCCGAGGCGACATCTGGGAAGGGAACCACGTAGACTTCCGCACTGCCGGTCTCGTCGGAGCTATACGCGAGCCAGCGTCCGTCCGGGGAGAGGGCGGGACCCTCCTCCACATGGACCGTGTCGGCGACCAACGGAATGGCGTGACCATCACGTCAGCAGGCACCGCCAAGATATTTCGATAGCCCTCACCGATATCGATTCCCCCGGCCCGGCGTAGCACGAGCCACGCACCGTCCGGGCTCCAGAAACCGTGCGCAACCGGCACCTCATCGTACAGAAGCTCGGCGTCGCCGGTCCCAGCCTCAAGCCCATCGACCACGGCCAGGTGCGCGAAGTACGGGATCGCACGCTCGGAATGATTCGCGCGGAGGTGCGCTCCCAACACGGGGGCCGCCACCGGCATGGAAACGCAGGGGCATGGCGACCACCTCGACCAGTTGGATGGCGACTGAAGTCACGCCCGTGCGCTGGCTCCGATCATCCGGTCTCCAGTACCTTGGAGGCTGACTGCGCCCGATTGGTCCCGCGTGAGGTTGGCCTTTGTTCCTGTTGAAAGCCGTCGTTCCCGTCCTGCGCGTTCTCGCCACGGCCATGTTCTGGGCCGTGGGGCTCGTGCTACTCATTGCGCTGCTGCCCTTCTTCGAGGGATCCGGTTCGTATCCCTGGGTCGCCCGCGTCATCGCGTTCGATACGGCGCTCATGGCAGGGATCCGCTCGGTTGTGCCTACGGTGCTCGGCCAACTCGACTTTGCCCGGGCCTTCCTCGCGATGGCGGTGATGTTCACGGGGATGGGGATCGACCTCGGGGCCAACCAGCTTGCCGCCCTGACCGCCAAGCCGGGCGCACGGCGGAGGGCCGGCCGGGGGAAGAGGCTCTGGCATTGGCTCAAGAAGCGCCGAAAAGCGGCTACCCAACCGGCCCACCCTGCACAGCCCAAGGTCGATCGGCGAAAAGGGGAGCGGACGCCGGGGGACAAGAAGAGCCGCGAAGAACTGGTGCGGCTCATGGTCGAGGCCAAGCGGCAGCTCGACGCGATGACCCGGGATGTCGCGTTTCTCGCCCTCGATGTCGTGGAGTCGACGAACATGAAGCTCGGGGAAGACCCCGCGTTCATCGAGCACGATTTCAAAGAGTTCAAGAAGATGGTGGAAGCCGAGATCGCGTTCGGAATGCTCAAGTCGGCCTGGACTCCGGACGGAGCCATGGTCTGCTTCGATTCACCCGAACGGGCCGTGCGGGCTGCCCAAGGGATGCTCCGAAGACTGCCCGCGTTCAACCTCGACTCGCGCATGATGGGCACGCCCTTCCGGGTGCGGTGCGGAATCAACGCCGGGCGGGTGCAGTACGATGCCGCAACGCCGATGGAGGCCATGAGCGACAACGCCATCGACGTTGCGGGGCACATGCAGAAATACGCCGCCCCCGACACGATCTTCATGGCGACCGATCTCATTTCCAAATACAAGATCAAGGGGAGCTTCGTCTCTGCGGATACCGAAGTGGATGGTTACGCCGTCTCCGTGTGGCGCGGGCCGTCGGCCGATCCCCCGAAGGCGGTGTAGTACCTCGATCGAATCGATGGCGACTGAACCTAGGAGTTGATGCTGTGGCACAAGAACGCGCGGTCCTCGCAGGCGGTTGTTTCTGGGGGATGCAGGATCTGATTCGCAAACTCCCCGGTGTGGCGGCGACCCGTGTCGGGTACACGGGCGGAGACGTGCCGAATGCCACGTACCGCAATCACGGCACACACGCCGAGGGCCTCGAGATTCTGTTCGATCCAGGCCAGATCTCGTACCGCCGGATTCTGGAGTACTTCTTCCAGATCCATGACCCGACCACCGTGAATCGCCAGGGCAACGACCTGGGCCTCTCGTACCGGTCGGCCATCTACTACGTGAGCGCCGACCAGAAGAGCGTCGCGGAGGACACGATCGCCGACGTGAACGCCTCGGGACTCTGGCCCGCCAAGGTCGTGACCGAGGTCGAGCCTGTGGGTGACTTCTGGGAGGCGGAGCCCGAGCACCAGGACTACCTGGAGAAGTTGCCGAACGGCTACACCTGCCACTTTCCGAGGCCGAACTGGGTGCTGCCCCGCCGTCACGCCGAGGTCCCGAGCGCGAAGTAGATGCTCCCATGATCCGTCCCGACACCTTCCTATTCGACAACAGCTACGCCGCCGAGCTGGAGGGCTTCTACGTGCCCTGGCAGGGCGCGAAGGCACCCGAGCCCAGGATCGTCCAGCTCAATCGCGACCTCGCGGCCGAACTGCTGTTGGACCCCGATGCACTCGCGGGCGAGGGCGGTGCTGCGATCTTCGCGGGCAGCGACGTACCTGCAGGGGCCGCTCCGTTGGCTCAAGCGTATGCGGGCCACCAATTCGGCGGCTTCTCGCCCCAGCTCGGAGACGGCCGTGCGCTGTTGATCGGCGAGTTGATCGACAGGCACGGCGTTCGTCGCGACCTACAGCTCAAGGGTTCGGGCCGCACTCCCTTCTCGAGGGGTGGAGATGGGAAGGCGGTGCTGGGACCGGTCCTGCGCGAGTACCTGATCGGTGAGGCGATGCACGCGCTGGGCGTGCCGACCACGCGGGCGCTCGCCGCGGTCACCACCGGTGACCGGGTCCTGCGCGAGGGTCTCGAACCGGGGGCCGTCCTCGCGCGTGTGGCCGCGAGTCACCTCCGCGTAGGAACGTTCGAGTTCTTCTCGGCTCGCGAGGAAACCGAGAAGGTGCGCCAACTCGCGGACTACGCGATCCGGCGTCACTTCCCGGAGCTGGCCGACCAAGACGACCGGTACCTCGCGATGTTTCGGGAGGTGCGCGACCGTCAGGCCGACCTCGTAGCACAGTGGATGGCCATCGGATTCGTGCACGGGGTCATGAACACCGACAACATGGCCATCGCCGGCGAGACGCTCGACTACGGTCCGTGCGCATTCATCGACGGCTACGACCGCGCGGCCGTGTACAGCTCGATCGATCATCGGGGGCGCTACGCGTACGGCAATCAGCCGGCCATCGCGCAGTGGAATCTGGCCCGGCTCGTCGAGACGTTGCTGCCGCTGCTCGACCCCGACGACGGTGAACACGCGATCGCCGTGGCCAATACCGAGATCGAGGCGTTCGAGGCCATCTATCAGAAGTGCTGGCTCGAAAGGATGAGCGCGAAGCTGGGCCTCGCTCGCACGGAGGCAGACGACCTCGCTCTGGTGACCGAAGTGTTCCGAGCCATGGACGGCCAGGACGTCGACTTCACGGTACTGTTTTGCCGACTGGCCGACGCCGCCCGCGGCGACTCGACTGTAGCCCGCGCGTTATTCGCCGATCCGACCGCCTTCGACGCATGGCTCCCCTCTTGGCTCGCGAGGCTCGAGCGTGAAGACGGAGGCGCCAGCTCGCGCGCCGCCGCGATGGACCGCGTGAACCCCGTCTACATCCCGCGCAATCACAAGGTGCAGGAGGCGCTCGACGCTGCGACGGCGGGGAACCTCGAACCGTTCCAGCGGCTCCTGACGGTGCTCGAGCGGCCCTTCGATCGACGCGAAGGACTCGACGAGTATGAGGGTCGGGCACCGGATGGGTTCGGGCCGTACCGCACGTTCTGCGGGACGTAGACGAGGCCGATCAGGCGGCACCGAGCGGTTCATACTCATGCAGGTCGCTCGTCAGCAAGTCGAGTAACCTCGAGTGGATGAGGAGCTGTTCCCGCCTCTCCTTTCTCTCCCTCAGCACGCCGATCCGCACTCCTACCTAGGTCCTGCCTCGCCCTGCCTGGGTCCTGCATAGCCCTGACTAGCCCTGACTAGTGCGCCCAACGCGCTAGTCCGCCTTGATCGCCACCAACGGGTCCACGCGGGTTGCCCGAAAAGCGGGCAGAAGGGCCGCGACCGCGGCGACGAGCAGAAGCAGGAGCGCGGCCCCACCCAGACTCAGGGGATCCGCAGAGCTGACTCCATGCAACACTTCCTCCAGCAGCGCCCCGGTGCTGAGCGCCAGGACTAAGCCCAATCCCACACCGACGAGCACGGGCCCCAGGCTTGAACGGACAATCAGCGCGATTACATCAAGCGATGCCGCCCCCAAGGCCACGCGGATCCCCATCTCCCGTGCCCGCCGCGTCACGGCGTACGAAACGACCGCATACACACCGCCCGCGGCGAGTAGCAGGGCAGCAAGCGCGAAGGTGAGAAGGACCGTGGCCTGGAATCGCGGCCCCACCAGAGCGCGCTCCTCAAGCGAGGCAAGCGTGCGTGGCGTCCCTGCCGCCAGGTCAGGATCGACGGTGAGAAGCGCGGGAGCCACGCTTGCGGCGACTGAGCCGGGGTCCGACTGAGTGCGAAGAACGAAGTGCGTCCCCCACCGACCCATTTGTCGGTTGGGCCAATACATCTCGAGCGCGGGCGGCTGGCCCGGAACGATGGAAGGCACGTCCGCCACTACACCGACAATCTCGAGACTGAGTTCGCGGGCGGGAATTCGGAGGGACCGCCCCACCGCGTCACCCTCAGGCCCCGCGAGCCCCGCCAGCGCCTCGTTCACCACAACGACGGCCGCCGATCCCATTTCGTCCGACTCGACGAACTCCCGACCCTGCCGGATCTCCACGCCCAGTGCCTGGAAATATCCCGGGCCAATGTCGAACCACTCGGCTGACGGGAGCTCGTCCGTGCCTGGCCACCCTTCTGGGGCGAACTGAGTCGCGCCGTCGCCACCCCCAAACATCGGGCCGGCGGAGGCAGACGACACGGCGACGACACCGGGAATCGTGAGCAATTTCGCCTCCGCCGCGCGCATAAGCGGCACGAGCTCGGCACGGGTCGCATACTTTTCAGGAGGCACGAATGCGCTGACAGTCACAAGGCGTGACCGGTCAAAGCCAGGATCCCATTCCAGGTAGCCGACGAAGTTCCGGGTCAGCAACGTTGCAAAGGCAAGGAGAACAACGCACAACGTCAACTCGGCCACCACAAGCCCGTCTCGAAGACGGTGGGCGCCACGGCCCCCGTCCTGTCCGCCCCCAGACTTCACGGTCTTGGCTACATCAAGCGCGGTCACACGCAGCGCCGGAAGGAGTGAAAAGAGCGCGGTCGTGGCCACCGTAACCAGGCCGGCGAACGCCAAGACCCGGATGTCTAGTCCCACCTCATCCAATCGCGGCACCTCGGGTGGAGCCATGGAGACCAAGAGGCGCGTCGACAATTCGGCCAGCCCCAGAGCCACGACGGCGGCGATCAACGTCAATACCAGGCTCTCTCCCAGAATCTCAAATACGAGGCGGGTGCGCCCGGCACCCAGGGCCGCCCTCACTGCGAGCTCGCCGCCGCTCAGTGCCGCGGGCCAAGAGGAGGTTCGTAACATTCGCGCACACGATCACCATCAGGAGACCAGCGGCCGCCAGAAACGCGAAGAACACAGGCCGTGTGTCCCCTACCACCACATCGATCAACGGCCGCACCTGTATTCGCCACTCGTTATCGATTTCGGCATGAACGTCAGCCAAACGAGAATAAAGCCCCTCTAGCTCTTGGGCCCCCGACTCAGGGCTAACGCCCGACGCCAATCGGCCCACGGTGCGCCACCCTCGCCACCCCCGGAACTCTGGGTCGAGGAGATCGATGTGTGGTGGGCGCCACGCCTCGATGCCGTTCAAATCGAGCGGCGCCTCAAAGCCTCGTGGTAAGACGCCGATGACCACCGCAGGCTCACCCTCGACCGTCAGTGTGGAGCCCAGGATCGCAGGATCGGCACCATAACGATCCTGCCAAAAACCGTGACTGAGAATCAGGACGTTATCACGATCAGCACCGACTTCATCCTCCGTGAACAAACGCCCGACCTGGGGAACAACACCAAGCGCCTCGAAGAAGCTGCCTGTTGCAAGGCCGCCCCGAAGCCCCCGCCTTCCATCTGAGTCTGTGATCGAAAAGGACCATCCCCGTCCAATGCCCAACGCACTGAATGATCGGGACTGAGCACGAAGATCCGCCGCGTTGCCCGGGGAGGCCACACACGCACCTCCCATTCTGACATGGTCTTCGCAGACCAAGACGAAGCGTTCCGACTCGGGATAGTCCAGTGGTTGGAAGATCACGGAGTCGACAACCGTGAACATGGTCGTGACCGCCGTCAGCCCAACGGCGAGAATCAACAGGGCTGGCGCGCTGAAGCCGGGGCTCCGGAGAAGCGATCGAAACGAAAACCTCAATTGTCTCAGCAAGGCGCCCACTCCGTCACTTGGGGCGCTCGGTTGTGAGCGAACGCGAAGTCGGCGCGAGGTGAATCTCACGGCAAGTCGAATGGCCTGCAGCCAATACCAACGCCGCGCGGCCTTCAAGCCGAGCTTGGGGTTCTGCACACGCTGGAGAAACAACTCGTGCAGGTCACCGAGCACGCCTTCTCGGATTTCTCCCTCAGGTAGCGCACTCGAGAGCAGGGCTTCCGCAGGAGCGGGCGGGGTCGGCTGGGGGTCAGGGCTCATGGGTCCCCATCGCCTCTTCCAGGCCACCCCAAAGGCGCTGCCATTCCTGCCGCGTGCTCTGAAGCGCCTCGCGCCCCGCGGCGGTCACCGTCAGATAACGTTTGCGGCGGCCACCGCGGCCAGCGTCCGCGTCCGCGAGCCTGGACTCGAGCATCGCCTTCTCTTCCAACCGGTCGACCGTCGCATACAGAGCTCCCGGGCTGACCCGGCGATCCACGCGGGCGTTCAACTCTTTGAGGACCGACGCGCCGTATCCGGCGCCATCGAGCCGTAGCACCGCCCACAAGACGGCCTGCTCCAACTCCCCTAGATACGCGCGCTCCACCATGCGCCACCCCCGAACTCTAGAATCTAGACTTGGTAAAGTCTACACCCACAAATCCCGAGTGACAAGAGCGGTTTCGAGGCAACGGGGCTACCGCCCCCCGGTCCATCCCGGCCCCACGACGCTGGAGGTGGATCGACCCATCCGGCTGAACGGGAATGTGGTAGCGCCGGGCAAATACTCTGTGTGGAGGCAGCCACGTGAGTCTGGCTCTGGATGTCCGGTGGACAGGCTACGGGCGCAGAATTGCGCTGGGAGGTGAGACGTTCGGGACAGCGCAGCGGGCCCGTTAACGCTCAGCTGAAGAGGGGTCCACCGCCTACGTGGTCGGCTGAAGAATCACGGAAGCGGGTGTGACGAGGTGTCGGTAAGGCGGTAGATTCTCCGCACCCAGTTCGGGGGTCACGGCGACCTCCTTCCCAACCGAATCGTAAGGAGAGTCGTGTGAATCGCTTCTTCAAGTCTGCGCCGGCCGTACTTTTCCTGCTCGCGTGTGGTGGTGGTAGCGGGGACCGGGTCGTCATCCAGAACCGTGGCTCGGATACGTTGGTGAACGTGGCGCAAGCGTGGGCCGAACGGTACGCCGAGGTCAACCCGGCAGTTGCGGTAGCTGTGACTGGAGGCGGTTCGGGGACGGGAATCGCGGCAATGATCAACGGCACCGTAGACATCGCCAATGCCAGCCGTGAGATGCGGGAAAGTGAGCTCGAGGATGCGCTCGCTCGCGGGGTGAGCCCTGTCGAGCACATCGTCGGCTTCGACGCCTTGGCCGTGTTCCTCCACCCGTCCAACCCGATCGACGCCATCTCCCGTGCGGAACTCGCCCAGATCTATGCCGAGGGCGGCTCGTTCGTGAGTTGGACCGACCTCGGCGTGACGGTGCCGGGGTGCTCGAGCGGCGAGATCATCCGGATTAGCCGCCAGAACAACTCCGGGACATACGCCTACTTCCAAGAGGCCGTGCTGCTCGGGGATGAATTCAAGCTTGGTTCGCGTGACATGAACGGTTCCTCGGAAGTCGTGGAGTTGGTGGCCAACACACCTTGTGCGATCGGCTACTCTGGCTTGGCGTACGCCAGCGACCACGTGAAGATGCCGTGCGTTTCCGGCGACGAAGGCAGCCCGTGTGTGACACCATCTAAGGAGTCCGCACTCGACCATTCGTATCCCATCGCCCGCTCCCTGCTGATGTACACAGCCGGGGAGCCGACCGGGGCGATCGCCGAGTACATGAACTGGATCAAGAGCACGGAAGGCCAGTGCATCATCCTCCGGCTCGGTTACGCCCCTCTCTCCCAGGTGACGTGCGCCTGACGGCACCCTTCGCAGGACCTTCCATAGCATGAGCAGCCAAAGCCACTACGAAGAGCGGATGGAGGCCGATCTCGCTGAGATCCGTGCCAAGATCCGTAAGGTCTCCGCCCTGGTCGAAGCGCAGATGCACGATGCGGTGCAGGCGCTTCTCACCGGTGACGTTGAACTCGCCAACAAGGTCGTGCTTGGCGATCGGCAGGTGAACCGCCGGATCCGCGACATCGACCGACTTGTGCACGCGTTCATCGTGCGCCATGCGCCAAGTGCGGGTCACCTGCGCTTTGCGTCCGCGGTTCTCAGGTTGGACGTATCCCTCGAGCGGATTGGCGACTACGCGGGGACCATTGGACGGGAGGTGGCTCAGTTTTCCGGTCAGCCACCCGCCTCCGTGCGACGGGACTTCGAGTTGCTCGGTCAGCAGGCCCGGCAGGCGCTCACTCAGGCGCTCAACGGATTCCACAGCGAGGACCCGGACGCCGCGACAAAGACCTATGGCTTCGAGGGTCAACTCGATCACACCTTGCGCGCCGTCCTCGGTGAGCTGTTAGACGTTGGCGAGCGACGCGACCATCCGCTGCGCGACATCTTCGCGCTGCTTCGCGTTGCAGTCCTCATTCGGCGCGTGGCCGGTCAGGCGGCGAACATCGCAGAGCAGACCGGTTTTTGGCTTACGGGGCAGACGCGTGACTCACGAATCTTCCGTGTGCTCTTCGTGGGCCACAAGAACGATCGCGCCAGTCAGATTGCGGAGGCGTACGCCCGAAAGGCGTATCCGGAGAGCGGCAGTTATTCGAGCGCGGGCGTCCACCCAGCGGACCACCTCGACCCCGCGCTGATTGCGTTCATGGATGCGAAGGGCTTGGACGTACGTAATTCGGCCGCGACCGAGTTGAAGTCCGTGGACGATCAATCCCTGCACTTCCACGTCATTGTCTGCCTCGAACCTGGCGTTCGGCAGCACATCGGGGATGTGCCATTCCGGACCGTGGTTCTGGACTGGAAGCTCGATCTTCCAGATGGGGTGGGCGCTGACGCGATGGAGGAGGTTTACAGGGAAGTTGCGGTTCGCGTCCAGGGCCTCATGACGACTCTGGCGGGGCCTGATGCCAGATAGCCGGGGCCAAGGGGCGGTAACGTCCTCTTCGGATCTCGACTACCGCGGGCGCGACTGGTACGTCGACAAGGCGGTGTCCGTTCTCGTCTTTGTGGGCGGCATATCCGCGATCGTCCTCATCCTCGGGATCTTCGTATTCATCACGCGCGAAGGCGTCGGCTTCGTGTTCGGCCCCATGGAGGTGTGGGAGTTCTTCACCTCACCGTTCTGGCGCCCGACCTCCCTGAGTGAACCGACGTACGGGATCCTGGCGCTCATGGCCGGGACCGCGAGTGTCACAGGCCTGGCCATGCTGATCGCGGTGCCGTTCTCGCTGGGTGCGGCCATCTTCATTGGTGAGTTCGCGACGGGCCGGATGCGGGAGTCTCTCAAGGTGCTGGTCGAGATGCTGGCGGCGATTCCCTCTGTGGTCTGGGGCTTCATCGGCCTGACCATCATGAATCCACTGATCATCGAGACGTTCGATGTGCCCATCGGACTCGGCGTGCTGAACTCCGGCATCATTCTGGGGCTCATGGCCGCGCCCATCATGACGACCATCGCGGAGGATGCACTCAAGGCTGTCCCAGATGCCTACCGAGAGGCTGCGGAGGCGATGGGCGCCACCAAGTGGCAAGTGATCTTCAAGGTGGTACTGCCGGCCGCCAAGAACGGGCTCATGGCCGCGGTACTCCTCGGCGTCGGTCGAGGCTTCGGTGAGACAATGGCGGTGCTGATGGCCAGTGGCCACTCGATCAATCTGCCAACCAGCGTCTTCGATTCAGTGCGGGCGCTCACAGCGACGATCGCGGCTGAGCTGGGTGAAGCGCCGGTGGGCTCAGAGCACTACAGGGCCCTTTTCACCATCGGCATCTTCCTCTTCGGCATCACGTTCATCATCAACCTGGCCGCGGACATTTTCGTCCGCAGCGGGGATAAGCGCTGATGTTCGAGGCGACCGCACTCAACGCACGAAACCGCCGGGTCCAGTGGCTGTTCGCTGCCCTATTTGGGCTCATGACGGTCATCCTGATCGTCCCGGTGGTGTTGATCCTGGGCGTTCTGGTCGCGAAGGGCGGGCCGGCGATCTCGTGGGACTTCCTGTTCACCATGCCGCGCAGCGGCATGACGCAGGGCGGCATCCTGCCCGCGCTCATCGGCACGATCTGGCTGGTCGTGGTGGCGCTGATCGCGTCGGTGCCCATTGGTGTCGCGGCAGCGATCTACCTGTCCGAGTACGCCCCCGACAACTGGCTGACGCGCGGCATCAACCTGGCCATCATCAATCTGGCGGGCGTGCCCTCGATCGTGCACGCGCTATTCGGCGTGGGCGCTTTCGTGATCTTCGCTGGCTTCGGCGCGAGCATCCTGGCGGCGAGCCTGACGCTGGCGGTAATGACGCTGCCAGTGGTCATCGTCGCGACGCGCGAATCGCTGCAGGCGGTTCCCATGGCCTTCCGCGAGGCGTGCTGGAACATGGGCGCCACGCGCTGGCAGACCATCCGTATCGTGGTGCTGCCCAATTCGGTGAGCGGGATCCTGACGGGCGTAATCCTGGAGGTCTCCCGCACTGCCGGCGAGACCGCGCCGATCATGTTCACGGGCGCCGCGATGTTCCTGCCGTTCCTGCCACAGGGCGTGCTGGACGAGACCATGGCGCTGTCCATGCACCTCTTTGTGATCTCGAATCAGATCCCCGGGATCTCCGAGGAATTCAAGTACGGCACCGCGCTGGTCCTGATCTCTCTGGTTTTGCTCATGAACGCGATCTCCATTTCGTTCCGCACGTACCTGAGGGGCAGGAAGAAGTGGTAGCGCCAACGGTGAAGCTCGGCGTGCGCGATCTGCACATCCGGTACGGCGACGAGGTGGCCGTGTCCGGCATTTCGCTCGACGTGCATGCCAACGAGATCTTTGGGATCATCGGCCCCGCTGGGAGCGGGAAAACGAGCTTTCTCCGTGCGCTTAACCGCATGGAGGAGTTCAATGACGAGATGCACATCAGCGGCTCGGTTGTCTTCGACGGCTGGAACGTGGCGGAGGTCCGGAATGTGTACGCGCTGCGCCAGAAGATCGGCGTGGTGTTTCCACTACCCGTAGGTCTGCCTCTGACGGTCTATGACAACGTTGCCCTCTCGCCGCGCCTCCGCGGCATCAAGAAGAAGGCCGAGCTGGACGAGATTGTCGAGCGCTGTCTGAAGCGTGCCGCCCTATGGGACGAGGTGAAGGATCGGCTCAGGGCACTTGGGAGTCTTCTTTCGGGTGGGCAGCAGCAGCGACTCACGATCGCGCGCGCGCTGTCCCAGGACCCGGAGCTGTTGCTGCTCGACGAGTTCTCGATCGCCGTGGATCCGGTCACCACCATGCGCATCGAGGACGTCCTTCGAGAGCTGAAACACGAAGTCACCATCATCATGGTCACGAATCTCGTCCAGCAGGCTCGGCGCCTGGCGGACCGGACAGCCTTCTTCCTCAACGGATCTCTCGTCGAGATCGGCGTGACGGAAGATCTCTTTACCGGCCCAGTGAAGGACCACCGGACCCGTGCCTACGTGGAGGGTCGTTTTGGCTGATCCCTCCGGCGCCGATCTCGCCATCCAGATCAGAAAGCTCGGTCTGTGGTACGGCGATTTTCAAGCGCTCTACGAAGTCGATCTCAACGTGAAGCGCGGTTCAATCACGGCGCTCATCGGACCGTCTGGGTGTGGGAAGTCGACCCTGCTGCGCAGTGTGAACCGCATCAATGAGCGTCTGGGCAGCTACGTGCGCACGTCAGGGAGCGTGCACGTGCTCGGTCACAATGTGCTCGATGAGCATGTGGAGCTCGCGCGGCTCCGGCAAGAAGTGGGCATGGTCTTTCAGCGACCGAACCCGCTCCCGCTGTCCGTACGCGACAACGTGCTCTTCGCGCACAGAATTCACCGTGCGAACGAGAAGTTCACGCGCGCCCAGGAAGACGAGATCGTGGAGGGCGCGCTTCGCGAGGTGCTTCTATGGGATGAAGTGAAGGATCACCTCGGCCAGCGCGCGACCAAGCTGTCGCTCGAGGAACAGCAGAAGCTCTGCATCGCCAGACTCCTGCCTGTGAAGCCCAAGGTGATCCTTATGGACGAGCCGACAAGCGCGCTCGACCCGAAGGCCACGGAAGCGCTGGAGCGCCTCATCTGGGAGCTCAAGGGCGAGTACACGATCCTCATCGTCACGCACAACATGGCACAGGCTCGGCGCGCTTCCGAGGAAACGGCTTTCATGCTGTTGGGAAGGATGGTGGAGCATCGCGCCACTGCCGACCTCTTCCTGGCGCCCAAGGCGCAGGAGACGGCGGACTACATCGAAGGCCGCTACGGCTGATGGAAGCCGCGGCACCCAACTCCTCGATCCGTTGCTTCAGCGGGTGGTGAGCCCGTCCCTCGTGAGGACGCCGATGCGGGGCATGTAGTGCGAGACCGTTGTCGCGTTTGCTATCGATCGCACCCGGATCTCGTGCATGACGCCCCGTCGGAGACCCGCCCCGGCATCCTGAGACTCATGGGGGGGAAAATCCAAGGCTCGTAGAGTGAGAAGGCCAAACGTTGAGATACCCAAACAAAGGTGTATTCCCAAATCACATAGGGGCTCAAAGCCAACCAGACACTGGGCAAAGGGACGACTTCGTATCGAGCCGCCGAAGGCAGCAACATGCGAGGGTCGGCTGCCTCGGACCAGCGCGGGTGACAACGCCACCATAGAAAAAGGGCCCCGGCCGAAGCCAGGGCCCCTCCCGGCCAAGGCCGGTTCGTTTGCGGAGCGTCCCTCCCCGTTAGCCCTGGACCGATTCCTCTCGACGGCGGAGTAGCGCCATGCCGAGCAGGCCACTGGCCACGAGGAGGAGCGTGCCCGGCTCTGGGACGGTGACCGTCCTGCCTCCATAGATGTTCCAGTGCGAAAGCCCATTCACGGAGGTACCGTTCACGCCCGAGCCGATCGTGCTGTAGTCGAGGGAGCTGAGCGAGCCCTCAAAGTAGTAGAGGCTGAAGGAATCACCGGCCTTCAGAGCGAGGACGAAGTTCGTGTACAATGACCCGAACTGTATCGTGCCCGTCGTTGCTTCATTGTCGAGCTCGGCTCCGCCAAGAAGGGCGATCGGGTCCCCAAGCCAGTTCTGAGCGAGAATCTCGTCCCTCACCGCGTTGAACTGATTCGCGTCGTTCCCCGCCCATGCTCCGGAACAATCGGTGTAGAGCGCACTCAACCAAGCGGTGCAAACCGGAGGCTGGCCCGACGTCAACTGTGCCTGGCCCGAGGTCGCCACAAGAAGTGTGACTGCCATCGCGGCCGCGGCCCCCTTCAGAAGGACCTTCATGTGTACGTCTCCACTTCGTGCGTTTCGTGGGCTCAGCCCTGCATCACGAGAACCAGCTCTACACCGACGACGAACACCAGGACGCGCCCTAAGGAGGAAGCCGCAGCGTGCACTTACCTGAGTGGGCCAGGCGGGGGCGTGGCGCCTGGCGCTGGAACGGCTCGGAGCGGCCGCCTTTCGCCGAGACTCCAGGTCCGGGGCAGGAGTCCGTTTGGGATTTCCCTCGCCCACCCCGCATGGCCGCGTGGAGTTATGAGGAGCCCTTCCCTGATTTCGCCGAGCTACGGGGCTACCTCGCCCCGTCAGGGCGCGGTCGTCGCGGGTTTCCGGATGCTAGTGCGAATCGGCAGTGGGTCTAGCCGTTATATCGCTAACTTCATGGGCAAAGATGTCTTGGCTTCAGGATCGTGCAAGCCGCCGCCGTCCCGGGGTGGCTCCGGTGTCGATCGTGTTGTACAATTCTTGTCCAGGAAATACCTATACAGAGTCACGGGCAGAGTTCTGCCCCCGATCACTCACCGCCATGCCGCATTCAAAGGACACAACACGACGGGTTCTCGGACTCGGCGCGCTTCTGCTCGTCCTCGTCGTCACACCCTCATGGGCCTCGGCGCAGGTAGCCACCGGCGTCGCCATGACACCCTGGTGGGACGAGTTGGGAGACGAGACGCTGACCGGCCTTCTACGTGGTGCTATGGAAGCCAATGGTGACCTTGAAGCCGCAGTGGCCAGGATGCTCCAAGCCGAGGCCTCGGCGGATCGTTCGCGTGCCGCGCTCATGCCCTCACTTTCGCTCGATGCCCAAGGCAGCACGGGACCGCTCGATGGACTTGGGTTCCAATTCGGTGGGATCCCACGGGGAGGGGGCGGCAACACACCGGCGCCTTCACTTTTCTATACGGGTTCCGCTACGGCACGCGCGAGTTATCGACTGAGTTCGTGGGGTTCGGAGTACCGGACGCTGAAGGCGACGCGCTTGGAAGCCATGGCCCGGCGAGGCGATGAGGATGGTGTGGCGCTCGGCCTGGTCGGGCAGGTGGCCCAGACCTACTACGACGTCGTCTCTGCCACGGCGCAGATCGCGGTCATCACGCGCCAGCTCGAAGTGGGCGGTCAGCTCGCGGAGGTCGCGCAGCTTCGCTACGAGCGCGGGGAGGCTACTGCACTCGAGGTGCTTCAGCAGCGTCAGCAACTTGCGACGACACGTGCGACGCTGCCCGCGGCCCAGATCGATCTTCGCCTGGCTCAGTCGCGGCTCGAGTCGCTCCTGGGGAGAGATCCCTCGGGCGAGACCGTGGCGGTGGATGTCGAACTGCCCGGGGTTGGTGAAGCCACGGGGCAACCCGGCACCATCGATCCGCTCGCGCGGCCTGAGCTGCGGGGAGCCGCGGACCGGTTCCAGGCTGCAGAGGCTCGCGTTTCCGCGGCCAAGTGGAGCGTGCTGCCCACGGTGAGTCTGTCCGCGAGCACCGGCTCACAGTTCTTCCGGAGCCTGGGAACGACCACGCAGTCGACGTGGGGTGCGTCCATGACCGTGTCACTTCCGGTGTGGGACGGGTTCGACCGATCCGCCCGTGTCCGGGAAGCGTCTATGGACGCCCGGGCCAATCGCTCCTCAATGGAGCAACTCCGCCTCAACGCACTCGCTGAAGTCGTTTCGGCTCGTGTCCAGCAGGAGGGGCAGCAAGCTCAGCTGGCCGCACTTCGTGATCAGCTGGATGCGTCCGAACGCGCCTTCGAAGAATCTCGCCGTCGCTACCTGGCCGGCCTCGCCACCGTTCTCGATGTGTTGAATGCGATGAACGGGATGCAGCAGGCCGAGCTAGGCGTGATTCGCACACAACGTACCGTGCTGGCTTCTTGGATCCAGCTCAAACAAGCCATCGGCGGTCCTTGGACTCAGGGATTACGCCGCCGCCTCCTGGAGTCGTCATGAGTTCGAAACGCCGTGCTATCGGCCTCCCGCTCCTCATCGTGTTCGGGGCACTCGCGTCCGCGGTCGTCCTCGTCATCATGGCGCCCGAGACGGAAGCCGTCGTGCCGGAGCGGGCACTTCCCAACGTCGTGACGGTCATCACAGTGAGCGAGTCCGTGCGCGCAGCCGTCGTAGTGAGCGGCATCGCCTCGCCTGCGCGTGAGATCACGCTCATTCCGGAGGTGTCCGGGCGCATCGTATCAATGTCGCCCGCGCTCGTTCCGGGTGGTGTCATCAAGGCTGGTGACGTCCTCGTTCAGATCGACCCGCGTAACTACGAACTCGCAGTAGAACAGCAGCGGGGACAGGTCCGGAGCGCCGAACTCGAGGTCGAGCTGGAGGCTGCCCGGCAGCAAAACGCCCGCGAAGAGTGGAGCATTCTCGGGACGGGCGGGGAACCTTCGCCTCTCGTGATGCGTGAGGGTCAACGCGCTGCCGCCGAGATGAACCTGACGTCGAGTCGCAGCACTCTGGCGCGCGCCGAACTGGACCTCGAGCGGACCGTGATTCGGGCGCCCTTCAACGCGTCCGTCGTGGAAGAGTCCGTCGACGTGGGTCAGGTGGTGGGCCCGCAGACGACGATCGCGCGCCTCGTCGGCACCGATCAACTGCGGGTGACACTCTCGGTTCGGGTGGAGGACCTGGCGCTCATCGAGCTACCGGACGGCGAGCAACGCGGAAGCCTCGTGGCCATCCGCCAGCGTCTCAGGACAGGAGAGCAGGTCCAGCGGACCGGCCACGTCGTTGGCCTGGTCGATCGGCTGGACCCTCAAACCCGCCGCGCCGAGATCGTCGTGACGGTGGATGATCCACTGGCCAAGAGCAAAGGGTTGCCTCTGCTCCCGGGCTCGGCTGTGGAGGGAGAGATCCAGGGCCGAGTGCTCGAGTCGGTAGTGCGTGTCCCTCGCGCCGCGGTATACGACGGAAACACGGTCTGGGTGGTCGCCTCCGGACAAGTGCTGGAGAAGCGCACGCTCGAAGCCGTGTGGGCGGACGATGACGCACTCTTCGTGCGCGCGGGGTTAGTGGACGGTGACGAACTGGTCACCAGTCCATTGAGTTCTCCCGTGGAGGGCTCACGAGTTCGGGTAGCCGGAGACAGCCAATGACGACCCCGCAGTCGGAGGACCGCCCGGGGCCCATTCGATGGATGGCGCGGAACCCAGTAGCTGCAAACTTGCTGATGTTCGTGATTCTGCTCGGTGGGTTGCTCTCCACGCTCGGGTTGAAGCAGGAAGTGTTCCCCGCGTTCGACCTCGACTTGATCAGCGTGTCCGTACCTTACCCGGGCGCGAGCCCGGTGGAGGTTGAGCAGGGCATCATCCTCGCGGTCGAAGAAGCGGTAATCGGCGTCGAGGGCGTGAAGCGTGTGACGTCCGTTGCGCGTGAAGGTTCGGGCTCTGTTTCGGTGGAACTCCTGCTCGGCGCTGACACAGATCGCGTCCTAGCGGACGTCACCAACGCCGTGGACCGGATCACCTCGTTCCCTGGCGAAGCGGAGCGACCCACGATTGCGGCGGCCGGACGCCGGCAGCCCGTGATCTCCCTCATCCTTTCGGGTGATCAAGACCTCGAGACACTGCAGCCGCTCGCCGAGTCCGCTCGCACCGAGCTACTCGGCCTGGGTGGAATCACGCAGGTCGACGTGTCGGGTGTGCGCCCGCTCGAATTCAGCATCGAGGTACGGCGTGAGCAACTCGAGGCGTACGACCTCACGCTCGAGGAGATCGCGCAGCAGATCCGGCAGGCATCCGTCGATCTGCCGGGGGGTGAGATCGAAACCGCTGGTGGCGAAGTCCTCGTGCGCGTGGCGGATCGTCGCAAGCGGTCCGAAGGCTTCGAGGACATCGTGGTTCGCGCCGAACCCAACGGCGCCGACCTTCGCGTCGGTGACATCGCCGTTGTCCACGACGGCTTCCAGGACACGGATCAGTCATTATTCTACAACGGCCAACCTGCGGTCCAGCTGATCGTGTCGCGCGTCGGCAATCAGACGCCGACCGCGATCGCCAATACAGTGAACGCCTACGCAGAGGAGCTCGCGGTCAGGGTCCCGGAGCAGATTTCGGTATCGACTTGGAACGACGACTCGGAGACGCTCCGAGCACGAATCGATCTCCTCTTTCGGAACGCCGCCCTCGGCTTGGTCCTCGTCCTGGTGCTGCTGGGGCTCTTCCTGAACCATGGACTCGCCGCTTGGGTCGCGCTCGGCATCCCGATCTCGTTCCTCGGTGCGTTCCTGGGCATGGTCCCCGCGGATTTGTCGATCAACGTCATCACGCTGTTCGCGCTCATCGTGACGCTCGGGCTCGTCGTGGACGACGCCATCGTCGTGGGCGAGAACGTGCACGCGTATCGATCCAAGGGTATGGACCCCATGACAGCGTCCATTCGAGGGGCTCGAGAGATGGTCGTGCCCGTGACCTTCTCCGTACTCACGACGATGATCGCTTTCGCGCCGCTGCTTTTTGTGCCGGGCGTGACCGGGAAGATCTTCCGGCTCATCCCGCTCGTCGTCATCGCAGTGCTCTTCTTCTCGTTGATCGAGTCGTTCTTCATACTCCCGGCCCACCTCGCGCACCGTAAGGAAGGGAAGAGCGGTCGCTTCGATCGCCTGTTCGGACCGATTGATCGGGTCCAGGCGCGGGTCAGCGGTTGGCTCGCAGACTTCACCGAGCACCGCTACATCCCCGCGCTGAAGCGAGCGGTGAATGCACGGTACGTCACCCTAGCCGTGGCTACGGCCTTCCTGATCCTGACGGTCGGCACCGTGGGTGCAGGTTACGTGCCATTCAACTTCTTCCCACCCATCCCTGGCGACGTCGTGTCGGCCAGTGCCCGGCTGCCTTACGGCACGAACATCGCGAACACGCGCGCGGTCCAAGCCGAGCTGGAGCGCGGGCTGGAAGCCGCCGTCGAACAGGCGGGAGGCTCGGAAGTCATCCGGGGTGTCATGACACGACTCGGCTCGGCTTCCGGCGGGCAGAGTGCCCAGAGTCAGGGTAGCCACCTGGTCTCGGTGGAGGTCGCGCTCATTCCTTCAGGGGAGCGCGACTTCGACGCTGTGGATTTCGAATCATGGTGGAGGGGGGCGCTGCCACCGCTCCCGGGGGTCGAGGTGGTGAAGATCAGCGGTACGTCCACGCAGGGGCCGAGCGCCGGCTCCGCGGTCAGCGTACAACTGAGTCACTCGGACAATGAGCAACTCGCCGAGGCCTCACAGGTGCTCGCGAGTAGCCTCCGCGAGTTCCCGTCATTGGTGAACGTCGACAACAGCTACACCGATGGGAAACCGCAGCTCGACTTCCGGCTGCGTGACGAGGCGCGTGCTTGGGGCCTGACCAGCTCGGACGTGGCGCGTGCCATCCGGTCATCGTTCTTCGGGGCAGAGGCGCTCCGGGAGCAGCGCGGCCGTAACGAGATCAAGGTCATGGTCCGCCTTCCTGAGGAGCAGCGCTCGAGTGAAAACGATCTGGAGCAACTTCTGGTCGGGCTACCGCAGGGTGGCACCGTGCCGCTGGCCTATGTAGCTGATGTGACGCGCGGTCGGTCGCCCACGGAGATCACGCGGGAAGAGGGCCGGCGCACCGTAACCGTGGCCGGTGAGCTCGCGCCCGGGGCGTCGTCGTCCCGGCCCGTGATCGCGTCCCTATCGCAGCGCGTCTTCCCAGAACTCCGGGAGCAGTTCCCCGGCCTAGAGATGCGATTCTCCGGACAGCAACAGGAGTTGAACGAGAGTCTCAGCTCGTTGGGCCCCATGTATCTCGTGGCCTTGCTGCTCATGTTCTCCATGATCGCCATCCCGTTCGGCAGCTATCTACAGCCCTTTGTTGTTATGGCCACCGTGCCGTTCGGAATCGTGGGCGCGGTGCTCGGACACCTCATTATGGGGTACGAGCTGAGCATGGTGAGCGGCTTCGGCATCATTGCACTGTCGGGGATCGTGGTGAACGACTCGCTGGTGCTCGTGGACTCTGTAAACCGCTTCCGGGAGGAGGGAATGGAGCTCTTCGCGGCTGTGGTCGCGGGGAGTGCGAGGCGTCTGCGCCCGATCCTACTGACGTCGCTCACCACGTTCTTTGGTTTGGCGCCCATGATCCTGGAGCAGTCGTCGGCTGCGCGCTTCTTGGTGCCCATGGCGATCAGCTTGGGCTTTGGCGCGTTGTTCGTGACCGTCATTGCGCTGCTGGTCGTGCCCAGTCTGTACATGATCCTGGAGGATCTGAAGGCTTGGGCGGGGAATGCTGAGCCGGCTGGGGGCCTGCCGAGCGAGGGACCGGTGGCCGTGGGAGCGGACTAGAACTGCAAGAGACGCGTCACTTTTGTCGTGATTCCCTGATCTAGCACGCTGCGTTCGCCTCCGGGGAGTCCGGTCAAGCGGCGATCGGAATCCGTAGCTGAGCCGGCCTTGGATGAGATTCGCGTCGATCGGTTGCCCGCCCAAGGTCAGTCGATTCCGCTGATAGGTGCCTTGCACCACCAGGTGTTCGTTGGGCCTCAGGGACACTGAGCCTGTCATCGACTTCCGGTAGCCTTCGTCCTCCGGCCCCTCCTTGAACGTGTGATCCGGGGGTGAGGCGGCAAGTATGGCGTCAGCGCCAACCCTGCCCGGACGCGCCATACCCGGTCAGTTCCACATATCCCAGCCCGGAAAATGGGCCGTTCGGACCGGTGCCATTCACACTCACCGCCCCCTCCTAGTAGCGGAACGCCACTCGTAGCTCCTGGTCTGCGAGGAGTGGGCGGACGTCGAGTTCCAGTCCCACTGAAGGGATCCGGATCGTCCACCGGGCGGGGTACTGAGTGACTCCGTGATTCCCGAAACCCGCCGAAGGCCATGTCGCCTCACCCAGCCGGCCTTCCGAACCCGCCCCCACTGGAACTTCACTATCCGTACCCACCGCCACGCAGGTCTGGGGTCAGGTCTATGATTTTTGAAGCCAGCGTTGCCGTTGTTGCCGGCCGCGGGTCTGCCGCAGCGAGAGGAGTTTGAACTCTGGTTCGCAGTCTATACTCGCGTAAGGAGTTGGGGGAATATTTTGGACTGCGCTATTCTACGAGTAGCGGCATTGTTAGGAGTCAATAATCAAAGAGTGACCCCTTTCGCTCTTTCTCATTTCTCTGCTCTTCTGGAGGTCAAACATTATGCACTCACAAGAATTTGCGAGCAGGGGATGCACAATACTGCTGCTGATGCTGTCGACCATCGTTGGCACGATATCGGCCTTTGCTCAAGAGCCACCCGCCCTCTCCCTGAACGCGGTACAACCCTATTCAGCGGAATTCGAGTATTTCCTGAACTGGAGTTGCCCCGATTCGGTGGACACCTGATCTCTAAGAGAGCAAGGAGTCCACGATGCCAAGAACG